>CAZROM010000001.1:0-9641 GCA_964601715.1 uncultured Candidatus Peribacteria bacterium
CTGAAAAAATCCCCAGCAAAACGTTGGACCTCTTCCCCATCTACAAAGAAAAACTCGTGAGTCTCGTTAAACTCGAGCGTCCCCTCAAAGTGGTTTTGGACGCAGCCAACGGTGCCACCGCCGATTTTGTGAAACCTCTCTTCGAAGCCTTGGGCTGCGAAGTGACCTGTTTGTTCAACACACCGGACGGAAACTTTCCCAATCACGAAGCCAACCCTGAGGAGTACGCCAACATGCAAGATTTGATCAAAGCCGTGAAAGAAACCGGCGCAGATTTGGGTCTTGGTTTTGATGGAGATGGCGACCGCGTCGGTGTCATCGACGAGAAAGGAAAACACTACAGCGCCGATCTTTTACTTTTGCAGTTGGCTCGCGATTTGCTCAAACGAAATCCTGCCGCAAAAATCGTGTTCGATGCCAAAACCTCACAAGTCGTCATCGACGACATCGCGAGCCACGGTGGAATCCCGCTCATGGCAAAAACCGGACATTCCTTCATTGAAACCAAGCTCCGTGAGGAGGGCGCGCTCCTCGGCGGCGAGATCAGCGGTCACCTCTTTTTTGCAGAAAACTACTACGGCTTCGACGACGCCTTTTTGGGCGGAGCGCGCCTCCTTGAACTCTTGTCCAAAACCGACGCGCCCTTCTCTGAACTCTACAAAGACGTGCCCGTCACCGCTTGCACACCCGAATTCAAATCCCCCTGCCCCGACGACAAAAAATTCGCAATCGTGGATCAAATCACAAAGAACCTCGTTCAAAAATACGACTGCATCACGCTCGATGGAGTGCGCGTGAATTTTGACAAACTTTCTTGGGGCGCCGTGCGTTGCAGCAACACTTCCCCCAACCTCACTTTGCGTTTTGAAGCGCCCAACGAAACTCGCCTCAAAGAGATCGTGAACTTGATGCTCGAAGAATTGGTGAAGTATCCCGAAATCGATTTATGGTGGAGTGCCCCTTATAAAAACTAAGCCTCAATTTCAGCATGGAAATGACCTCTCTCATCATCGGAATCATTCTGGTGCTCCTGCTCCTCGTCTTTGGCTTTTACGCCTTGCTCGCCGTGCGCCACGCCGCTCATTTTCGTTATCTAAGCACACGCACCATTTACCTCACCTTGGGCTTTGCACTAACAAGCACCCTGCTCATCGCAGCGTGCTTGCTTGTTTACGGAACTATTCTTTTCAACTAAGCAGCTCCTCAGTTGAAGAAGCCGCTTGACGTGTGAAACACCGGCAGATTGTCTGCGGGCGCGTATTCCAAGATGAAGGAACTGTAATCCGTGGGATCACCGTACTCAGAAGAGAGGCTTTCACCTTCCCCACAGGCCACAGGTGTGGCAGAAGTGTCGGGCACTCCATACGCATCCAAAGGATAGCAGAGGCGATATTGGCGAAGCATGTTCAAATCGTGCTCACGAGCCAAATCGTAATCCGTCGTCGTCGTTCCATCTCCTAGATCGTAGAGTCCGTCTCCATCAGCATCAGAAGACCCGTTCACAGTGTTTCGTGAAACCAAAGATCCATTCAAGTACAATTGATTGAGCAAGGTGCTAACGCGAGCTTCGTCATTCGCCCAGTCGGATTCTGCGGTGTAAGAAGAGACGCCATTGTAGCTGTACAAAGCCCCATCGATGAAGAAGTTTGCGTACAAATCAGTGACGATCGGAGCGACATAAACGTTTCCTCCAACGCCATTGTCTTCAAAGGCAATCACTCCCAAACGGCATCCTGTGATATTGCCGTTGATGTACACATTTCCTCCAATCACAACCAAGGTTTTATCGCTGCACACAGTGGAGCCATCCACCAGCACATCTCCTTCTGCAACAACGAGACGTTGGTTCATCAGCTCGACGAGTCCAGCACTGGGCTCCATAGCAGAGTTCAAGGTTCCGCCCGTGGCAGATTCGCCCAACATGTATCGAACGATTTGGGAGTACATTTTGTTGCGCATTTTGATGGTTTCCGTGCTTCCCAAAATGGAAATGTCGTCGGTATTGGTGAGCACCGTTTCATCATTGAGCAAAGAGTTGATCGCTCCCAAAACCTTCATTTCTTCAGCCGCAGCATGACGATCGACAATGTTCAGATACGCCGTGTAGTAACAAGCTGGATCGTTGAAACGCATGCTAGGCGCCGAGTCACACACCCATTGCTCAATGGTCGGATTGCTGAGGGTGTTGGTTGTGGTTGTTGTGGTCGGAGCAGTTCCTTGGCAGGCCACATTTTTTTGCGTGTAGCCAACCGCAAACGAGGCAGGAGGAAGAATCGAGTAGCTCGTGCCATACGTTCCTGCTGCTAAAACATCTGTTCTACGTCCACAATCAGGGACGACTCCAACATCCGAGGTGTCGATCGTGAAATAAAGATCGTTTGTCGTGGAAGGTGTCACGCTTGATTCCGCCTCCAATTGATAGTTGAGCTCAAAACGTGGCTTTACCTCTGTAGGATACAAGTATTGGAACGCATCAGAAGTAGGCCTCAAAGTTGCAACCGTGCTCAGTGTCATTGGCTCCGCAACATCGGTAGAAATTTGGGTGTATTCAGTAGAATCATAGTTCACCACAAATTTGGTAGCCGTATAACGAGGCTTGAAGCTCAAATAAATTCCGTCATTGATCCCATCCCCATCCAAATCCCCCGTATAATCAGGTTGATAGGTGTAGGTCACGTAAGTTGGGTGATCCGTCTTCGAAATGGCTCCATCCGCAGAACTGACCGTCATGGTTCGACTCGAAGAAAAAGCAAAATCCACCGCCAAAGTTTCAAGCCCAATCATATTGCGAAGCGCAGAGCGATCGTAGAAAACCGTATCCCGATCGTAGGGAATGCTACTGGCATAAGGACATTGATAAGCCGTCGCTGCGTCGTTATCCACTTCATACCATTGATCGTGGTAAATCCAACGGCATCCTTCACGATCCGTATGATTTTCAATACCAACATCTGAGTCGGTATTCAACCCAGTCATGTCGGAGGTTGGAGCGCCTGAATAAATGAAGGTATTAGCACTCCATGAGCCATCCGATTCAGTCAATGAACAATAACTCACCGTTGAGTCCGTACATCCTAAACTCTCGTTCACGGCTGAAACAACTGTCGCAGTTCCACTGTCTTCAACTTGATTCAAGAAAACCTCGCCAATGGTACTGGGGGTTAAATCAAAAGACCCAGCGTTGAAATCGCTTTCATCCAAAAAAGTGCCTGTTGTCGTGTCCAAGAATTGGACTCGAATTCTCCAGTAGTCGTAGGCATCTGCAAGAGGCGCAGTGTCCAAATCCACATCATCTGGGCCAAGCTCCGTATCACTGGCCAACAAATCCACATACATCACAACATCGTGAGGGGCCAGTTCCATAGTCAAATTGCGGAAGGAGATGAATCCAAGTGTGTCATTCCACGCATAACCACTCATTGCACCCGTGTCCAAATTCGTCCTCACGCGGTAAGCAATACTGTTCACAGGTCCAGAGGAACAAGCTCCACCCGTCCCCGCACAAGTCCAGTCGAACCAAAGCCAACGATTGCCCGTATAACTTGCATCCGTGATGTAGCCATAACCAGACCAACGCCCCGTGGTTTGATCCACCACTGCCTCATAAGTGCCAGAAACAGAGTCCACCAAATCAACCGTGTAAGTTTTTGACCCATTCTTTAGATAGACTTTCGATGTTCTGTCGCTATAAAGCGAAAACGTTGGGAAATCGTATTCATAAAAATACCCACTTGAATCCGCACACGCTTGTGAAGCATCCCCCATGGAATCCGCATCGATGTAATATGTGTGATAAGGAGTAGAAGTCCCTTCGACGTAACCACATTGATCCGTAGCAGCATAGCCGGCCCCATCATCGGGAGTGTCCTCATACAATGCAGAAGCTCGTTGAGCTTGCGAAAAACTAAGACCGACGATGGTTAAAACCGTCAGCAGTAAAACAAGAAGGGCGTTTTTTTTCATTTGGGCGTGAAAATGGATGATTGCAGTTTAGCAAAACATCAGGTCAAAACGCTAGTCTTTCTTCTTGGATTTTGGCTTGGATTTTTTTGGCGCTTTTTTAGCAGGAGCTTTCACCTTGTCTTCGGACTTTTCATTCGCTGCCGCTTTGAGCTCAGCTGCATTTTCGGTGCTGGTGGGTTTGTCCCACAATGCAAACTTACATTTTGGGAAACGGTTACAGCCATAGAACGGCTTGCCTCCGCGCTTGGTGTGACGTTCCACCAAATCGCCTTCCTTGCATTCAGGGCACTTCACGCCGATGAGTTTTTGCTCCGCTTTGATGGGCTTCGACGTCTTACACGTGGGGTAATCGGTGCAGGCCAAATAAATTCCGAAACGACCATTTTTGAGCAACATGGGCTTGCCACAATTCACACATTTTTCGTCCGCATACTTCGCCTTCATCTCTTCCATTGCCTTTTCTTTTTCTGGATCGGGTGCCGCCGCCTCAGCCCCTTCAATGGGCTTGGCATTTTTACATTCAGGGAAGTTCGTACACGAAAGGAATTTACCAAAACGTCCAAATTTGATTTCCATGGGCTTACCGCACATGTCGCAAATTTCGTCGGTTTTTTCGGTGATCACATCGGCCTTGTTGATGCTCTTCATTTTTTCTTCAACGCTGTCGTGGAAAGGCTCGTAGAATTCACGGATTTCAGATTGCCAAGTCTCGTCTCCCTCTTCAATTCCGTCGAGCATGTCTTCCATCTTCACCGTGAATTGGTAATCCATGATTTTAGGGAAGTGCTCCACCAAAAAGTCGTTCACCAAGAATCCAATGTCCGTGGGCATGAGTTGTTTTTTCTCCGCTTGAATGTAGCCACGGGCCTGCACCGTCGAAATCGTGGGCGCATAGGTGGATGGTCGTCCGATGCCTTCCGCTTCGAGTTTTTTAACCAAACTCGCTTCCGTGTAACGTGCGGGTGGCTTGGTGAAATGTTGCTCAGGAACAAAGCGCTTGAGCACCGGCTTCTCGCCCACCGTGAGAGGAGGCAGTCGTTTCTCTCCATCTTCAGAATCCTCTTCTTCATCGTCGTGACCTTCCATGTACACTTGCATGAATCCGGCAAATTTCACCGTCTGACCGGTTGCGCGGAAGGTGTAATCGTTCACATCGATGTCGGCTCCGACTTGTTCCAAAAGCGCAGGTGCCATTTGGCAGGCCAGTGTTCGTTTCCAAATGAGTTCGTAAAGACGAAGTTCATCTTTAGAAAGATGCTTCACAAGTGCTTCAGGGCGACGAGACAAATCCGTTGGACGAATCGCTTCGTGCGCTTCTTGAGCCCCTTTCTTTCCTTTATAAAGTCGTGGCGTTTCGAGAGCAAATTGTTTTCCAAAGTGCGCACTCACCACTTCTTTGGCTTGAGCCAAAGCGAGCGGCGACAAATTCACGGAGTCGGTACGCATGTACGTGATCAACCCTTCATGTCCGGTTTCGAGCTCGACTCCTTCATAAAGATGCTGAGCCACCATCATCGTCTTTTTCACCGAGAATCCCAATTTGCGGGACGCTTCTTGTTGCAAAGTCGAAGTGGTGAACGGAGCCGCAGGATTGCGAGTCAAATCTTTAGCTTCCACATTTTTCACTTCAAAATGTCCGCCTTTCACGTCTTCCAAAACTTTATTCGTGGAAGCTTCGTCTTTGAGTTCTATGTTCTTTCCTTTGTATTTGGTGAGCTTGGCCTCAAACATTTCCTTGCCCTTTTCAGCCGTGAGCTCTGCAATGAGTGACCAATATTCTTCCGACTTAAAGGCTTGGATTTCACGTTCACGTTCCACCACAAGTCGCACGGCCACGCTTTGCACGCGTCCAGCCGAAAGTCCGTATTTGATCTTCTTCCATAATAAAGGAGAGAGTTCGTAACCCACGAGCCGATCCAAAATGCGGCGCGCTTGTTGCGCATCCACCAAATGTTTATCGATGCTGCGAGGATGAGACACCGCTTCCAAAATGGCGGGCTTGGTGATTTCGTGGAAAACAATGCGCTTCAAATCTTTGCGATCGCTCAAATTCAAAGCCTCGACTAAATGCCATCCAATCGCTTCCCCTTCGCGGTCCTCGTCAGTTGCGATGTACACGGTTGTCTTGGGTCCGATCTTGGACTTGAGTCCGTCCACCACTTTCTTTTTATCTTTAGAAACCAAATAGCTCGGTTCAAAATTGTGCTTCACGTCGATTCCCATTTTGGTCTTTGGCAAATCACGCACATGTCCGAAGGAAGCCATGACGGTAAAGTCAGACCCCAAAACCTTGGAAATGGTTTGGATCTTTCCGGGAGATTCTACGATCACCAGATTTTTGACGGCCATAATTGAGGCTTAGCGTGCGACCACCATAAAAACTTTCTCGGAAAATTGCAAACGAATCATTTGTCGAGCCCTTTCAAAGGGGACCGCATTTTTTCGCTTGTCTTAAAGCATAAGCGACATATAATGGACGGGATTTATACCTAATCCACCGCCATGACTAAAGGTGATTTAATCAATATTGCCGCTGAAGAAGCTGGCATCACCAAAAAGGCTGCGACTCAAGCAATTGAAGCAGTTTTGGAAGCTGTTACTAAGTCTCTCTCCAAGGGACAAAGCGTGACCCTCACGGGATTCGGAACCTTCCGAGTTTCCAAGCGCGCATCCCGCACTGGAGTGAACCCTCGCAACCCTTCCATGAAGATCAAGATCCCATCCATGACTCTTCCTGCTTTCAAAGCTGGTAAGTCCCTCAAGGATGCCGTTCGTTAGCACTCGACGGAGTCGAGTCTCTTCTCTTTAGAAACTCGTTTCACAATCAAAAAGCCTCGTAGAAATGCGGGGCTTTTGTTTTGACAAAGGGGCGAGGGCGTATGTAAAATATATACACACTAAAATTACACATGAAGATTACGCAATACAAAGCCGAGGCAAGAAAAAGGGTGAACTTCATGATGGACATAACCGTATTAGAACAAATGAAGTCACTCATCCCCGCGGGGGAAAGAAGTGATTTCGTAAACGAAGCGATGGAGAAAGCTTTGATTCAATTTGGCAGACAGAAAGCGTTTGACGAAGGGACAAAGTTGAAAGAAAAGCTAAACCTAAAGATAGGAAGTGATGAAGAGCTCCTTAAAAAAATTCGCTATGGACGCAAAGAGTGGTGACTACATTGTGGACGCTTCCGTGCTCATCAAATGGGCGGGGAAAGAAGCCGAGGACCTTAAGCAGGCCGAGGCTTTGAGGGTTGACTATAAAAATGAAGATGCGAAATTGACCATTCTAGCGTTAACTTTTTGGGAAATTGGGAGCTACTTATCTAGAGAATTCGACGCAAAAACTGGCACGAGTGTATTCAATCACTTCCAAAACTACAGATTTATGCAGGCCATGTTGACGTTAGAACAAGCAAGTCTAGCAATGGACATCGTCAAGAAACATCCCGGCGTTTCATTTTACGATGCTTCCTACCACGCCCTAGCTTTAAATAAGGGCAAGATTTTTCTCACGGCAGACAAAAAATACTACGAGAAGACAAAAAAACTCGGCCACATCATGCTGCTCAAGGACTATCGCTGATCAGCGTCTATACACTCCCCTTTTGCTCTGCTAGAATAGCGCCACAAAACTTTTTTTATGCACGATTCTCTTAAGGAGCTCAGTCAAAAAGCAGCGACCGCCTTGCGTGAAGCAAAAACGGTGGACGCTCTCAAAGAAGTGGAGCGAGATTTTCTGGGGAAAACAGGTCAAGTCACCGGACTTTTAAAAGGCCTCAAAGATTTGCCCGACGACGAAAAACGCCTCTTCGGTAAAGCCGTGAACGATTTAAAAGTGGAGCTCGATGCCTTGCTCACTTCTCGTAAAAATGAATTGGAAAGAGCCGCCATCGACGCTGCTCTCGAAAACGATTGGCTGGACCTCACCGCTCCTGGTGAAAAATTCGCTGCCGGTCACATTCATCCTTTGAATCAAGTGCAACGCGAAGTCGAAACCATCTTCCAACAGATGGGATTTTCGATCATCGATGGCCCCGAAATCGAAAGTGAATTCTACAACTTTGAAGGGCTCAACATTCCTTCTTACCACCCTGCTCGCGACATGCAAGACACCTTCTTCATCGACAAAGCAGCGGATCCCGTGGAAGGCAAGCTCGTGCTTCGAACTCAAACCTCGCCCAATCAAATCCGCGCCATGAAAAAGTACGGTGCGCCTCTGCGCATCATTGTTCCAGGACGCGTGTTCCGCAATGAAGCCACAGACGCTTCCCACGAACACACTTTTGATCAAGTGGAAGGCCTGCTCATCGACAAAAACATTTCCATCGCTCACCTCAAAGGAACGCTTCAAGAATTCCTTTCTCGCCTTTTCAAGCGCGAAACGATTGTGCGCTTCCGCCCTGGCTACTTCCCTTTTGTGGAACCAGGCTTAGAAATGGACATGTCCTGCCCTTTCTGTGGAGGTGAAACCGGCTGCCGCGTGTGCAAACACAGTGGTTGGATCGAATTCATGGGCGCCGGAATGGTGCATCCCAACGTGCTGAGAGCCGGTGGCGTGGATCCCAACGAATATCAAGGATGGGCTTTTGGTTTCGGCCTCACTCGTCTTGTGATGATGCGCTACGGCATCGACGACATCCGTCACCTTCAAAGTGGCGATTTGCGATTTAACGAACAATTCTAAATGAACATTTCTCTCGACTGGATTTCGGATTTTGTGGAGCTCGGCGACAAAAGCCCCGCAGAAATTGGCAAGCTGCTCACTCGTCACACGGCAGAAGTGGAAGGAGTGCTCGACCTTGCAAAACCCTACGACAAGATGCTCGTGGGTGAAGTTTTGGAACTCAAAAAACATCCTGGCGCCGATCGTCTCAATTTGGTGCAAGTCAACATCGGTCAAAAGGAACCCGTGCAGATTGTGTGTGGCGGACAAAACTTAAAAGCAGGCCTCAAAGTAGCCGTAGCTCTCCCAGGAGCTTGGTGCAAATGGCACGGAGAAGGAGAACCCGTTCAACTCAGCGAGACAAAAATCCGTGGCGAAGCGAGTTTTGGAATGATCTGTGCGGGCGAAGAAATTGGACTCGCCAGCGACAATCCAGCCGGCAGCACCGAAGTTCGCATTTGTGAATTGAACAGCACGCTCAAAGCGGGAACCCCCCTCGCCAAAGCCCTCGGCAAAAGTGGAGCCCTCATCGAAATCGACAACAAATCGCTCACTCATCGTCCCGATCTTTGGGGGCATTATGGAATCGCTCGTGAACTCGCAGCCATTCTTGGCAAGAAACTTTCCCCTTTAGACAAGCTCCTCAAAGTGCCCGCTGCCAAAGGAAAAACGGTGGCCACCGTGGACATTCAAGACAAAGCCCTTTGCCCTCGTTTCTCTTCTGCCATTGTGACAGGAATCAAAATCGAAGAATCTCCTCAGTGGATGAAATCTCGTCTGCAAGCCGCAGGAATGAACGCGCACAACAATGTTGTGGACATCACCAACTACGTGATGCTCGAACTCGGCCAACCCATGCACGCCTATGACCGTGAAACCATCGGAGACACCCTCCGTGTTCGTTTCGCCAAAAAAGATGAAAAGCTCCTCACTTTAGAAGGAGGAGAACACGTGCTGAGCGCCGAAGATCCCGTCATCACCAACGGAGCCGATCAAGCGATTGGACTCGCTGG
>CAZROM010000001.1:9741-55907 GCA_964601715.1 uncultured Candidatus Peribacteria bacterium
CGTCTCTGCAGCAAAATCGGCGTGGACATCGAAACTTCTGAGATCACTCGCATTCTTGAATCGCTCGAATTCGACGTTGCAAAAGACGGAAAGAAACTCAAAGTCACCGTGCCTTCTCACCGTGCCACTCGCGATGTGAGCATCGAAGAAGACTTGGTGGAAGAAGTGGCTCGCGTCTACGGTTACGACAAAATCGCACCGGTTCTGCCAAGCCTCCCCACGGCTTTGCCCATGGAAAACCTTGAGCGTGAACTCAAGCACCGTGCACGCGCCATTTTCGCAGGAAACCTCGGCTTCACCGAAGTCATGACGTATTCCTTCTACGGAAAAGATCGCATGGAAAAGTGTGGTCTCGACGAAAGCGAACACATCCGTGTGATGAATCCTTTGTCCAATGATCAAACGCACATGCGCACCACGCTCACTCCCAACCTTTTGGCGGTGATTGCGGACAACGCGCGTGAAAAGGATTCGATCCGCATTTTTGAAATCGGACACACCTACCGTGAAGTCGGACATTTCATGCCCGAAGAACACAAGCGTGTGACCGTGGCGGTGGCTCAAAAAGCAGAAACCTTCTATGCGGCAAAAGGAGCATTGGAAGAATTCTTGAAACGCTTTGGCGTGGACAAGTTCGAGCTCTTCCCTTCTAAAAAACCTGTGCCTTACGCGCATCCCAAAAAATCTTTGGATCTAGTGGTTCGTGGCAAAACCGTGGGCGTGCTCTTCAGCGCTCATCCCGCAACCTTGAAGGCCTTCGACATTGCTATGAACGTGTCTTTGTTCTCCATCAATTTCTCTGCTCTCGTGGCGGCTGGCCTTGCCGCAAAACGCTTCACGGCTTTGCCTAAATTCCCTGGCATGGACTTTGATGTTTCTGTTTTGGTCAAAGACCGTCAAACGGTGGAAAGTCTCGAAGATGCAATCCGCAGTGCTGACAAAGAAAAAGTGCTCCGAAGCATTGAACTGTTCGACATTTATACTGGCAAAAACATTCCTGAAGGACACAAGTCTCTCAGCTTCCGCGTGACCTTGCGTCACGACGAGCGCACGCTCACGGATGCTGAATTCCAAACCCTTCAAAAATCCGTGTTCGCCGCTCTAGAAAAGATTGGAGCAAGCGTGCGCGGCGCCGCTTAATTCCTTAAAAATCAACAATGAAAAAAGCTAAAGAATGGACCGTTAAACACATTCGTAAAGGATGGGCTCACTTACAGCCCAAGCCCGAAATGAAGAAGTGGTCACGCTCTTGGCGTTATGGAGCCCTCGCTGCGCTCGGGCTCGCCGCTCTTGGCTTTGTGATTTCTTTCCTCTATTTCTTGGTTCTCCTCCTCACGTTCGATCCTCTTTCTGGAGTGCCTCGTGACTCAACCTTGATTTACGACCGAGAAGGAAACTTGCTCTACACCATTCACGGCGAAGAAAACCGTAAAACGGTGGACACGCTCGAAGAGATTTCGCCTCAACTTGTGGATGCCACTTTGGCGATTGAAGACGATCAGTTCTACCATCACTTCGGAGTGGACATTCCAGGACTCATCAAAGCCGTCTTCGCACAAATCGGAATCGGTTCCCCACGTGGAGGGTCCACGATCACTCAACAATTCGTGCGCAACGGTTATCTGAGTTTGGAAAAGAGCTACATCCGCAAATACCGTGAAATCATGATGTCCTTTGTGCTGGAACTCAAGTTCAGCAAGGACGACATTTTGCTCATGTATTTGAACGAAATTCCTTACGGAAACAATGCTTACGGAATCGAACTCGCCTCCGAACGTTACTTCGGCAAAAAAGCTTCTGAGCTCACTCTGGCGGAATCTGCAGTACTGGCAGGGGTTCCCAATGCACCATCTTATTACAATCCTTACGGCACCCACAAATACAGCACCTTGAACTTTGAGCTGACTGCAGAGAGCCTTGCAGGACGCAGCATCACAGGCGAGGCTGACCTCGAAGACTCCGAATTCGATCGTGGTCTCATGGGGCAAACCTTCACGCTTCCCGACGGAAGCAGCTTTTACATCAAAGGTCGTAGCGACATCGTGCTTGCGCAAATGGTGGACCTCGGAATGATCACTGAAGAAGAAGCCAGTGCTGCAACGGAAGAAATCAAAACCATGGCCTTCACGGACTACAAAGACACCATTGTTGCCGCTCACTTTGTGATGTGGATCAAACAACAATTGGAAGACAAATACGGAAAAGAATTTGTGGAACAAGGAGGACTTCGTGTCTACACCACACTCGATTCCGACTTCCAAAAAGCAGCTGAAGACGCCATCGCCGAAAAAATCGAGAGCAACAAAACAAATTACAACGCAACAAATGCTGCCCTCGTGAGCGTGCAGCCTCAAACAGGACAGATTCTTGCCATGGTGGGTTCTGCATCATTCTTCGACACCGAAATCGACGGCCAAGTGAACATGATCACCAGCTACCGTGCACCTGGATCTGCCTTCAAACCCTTTGTGTATGCCCTCGCCTTCCTCAACCAATACACACCAGCCACCGTGCTTTACGACGTGTCCACATCGTGGGGCACTTGGACGCCAAAAAACTTCGATGGAACCTTCGTTGGCCCCATGACCATTCGCCAAGCACTCGGCCAATCGAGGAATATTCCTGCCGTCAAAGGCTATTTCCTCGCTGGACAGGCAGAAAAACTCATCCCCTTTGTGGAAAAATTCGGAATGGAATCCATCTCTGAACAGAACGATTCCGCTGTGTTCGGCGGTTCCTTGGCGCTCGGAGCCGCTAACGTGACTCCTCTCGAATTCGCAGAAGCTTATGGCGTATTCGCAAACAACGGCTACAAAGTGGCTCCCGTCTCCATTCTAAAAATCGAGACCACCGACGGCACCGTGCTTGAACAATGGGATGAAAGCAAAACAGAAAAGATCAACGTACTCGACCCTGAAGTCGCCTACCTCATCAACGACATCCTTTCCGATTCCAGCGTGAACATTGGTGGAAACGTCTACATGAGCGCCATCGACAACGCCGCTAAAACCGGTACATCCACCGATGACGAAACCGGCTACGCCAACAATGGATGGATCGCCGCCTACACACCAAGCCTTGTGACGATTGGATGGAGCGGCAACACCGACGGTTCCCCCATGAACTCCGCAGGAGAAGCCTATTACACCATCGCTCCAATCTGGAAGAGTTACATGAATAAAGTCATCAATCGTTTGGAACCCACGACATGGCCAAGACCCGCCGGCATCCAAGAGGTGGCCGTGAGCAGGGCGTGTGGAACTTTGCCCAGCGAGTTGACCCCTTCAGACATGATTTACACTGAAGTCTTTGCAAGCTTCGCAGTTCCCACCAAAACCGACGACTGCTATCGCAAAGTGAAGGTAGAAACCGTCAGCGGACGACTTGCAACCGAGTATTCTCCAGCAGACGCAGTGGAAGAGAAAATGTTCCGAGTTTACAAAGAAGAGTGGAGCAACTGGCAGTCTTACATCGACGCTTGGGCTCTCGGAAAAGTTGAGAAAGCTGAAATTGAACTTCCCCCAACGGAATACGCAGACGACATTCACAATGCTGAAACCGCCGCCAACGCGCCCGTGATCAGCATCGTCTCCCCAAGCAGTCTTTCCAGCATCGACGGCAATGAAAAGTTCCATGACGTGGAAGTGGAAGTGACCAGTGCGGGCAATGGACTCAAAGAAGTTTCTTACTACGTGGGCGAAACGCTTCAATACCATGCAGACGAAGCCCCTTACACAGGAACCATTCGTCTGGCTGCAAACGTGAGCGACGGAACCATTGTTGAAATCACCGCAAAAGCCATCGATCAATACGGCTACACCGGAACCAGCACCATCCAAGTCAAAGTAGAACGCAGCACCACGAGGGAGACTCCCTCCGATTCCAGCTCAAGCTCAAGTTCTGGAGGAATCTTAGAGCTCCTCAATCGCTTCCGTCCTAGCTATCAATAAACCGTCCCCCACAGGGATTTCGACGACCTTCAAGCGTGGATCACGATGAAGGTTTTCGATGAACTCCAGCATTTGCCCCGTACGGTGAGACATCACATTGTCCACCACCAAAAAAGATCCGGGTTTAATGCGAGGAAAAATCGCTTCAAAATACGAAGGATGCTCCATTTTGGTTGCGTCCATGAACACAAAATCCAAATCTTCAGGAAGATCGATTTCCGTTTTGAAAATTTCGGGCGCGTGCCCATTCAAAGAATGGATGCGGTGTCTGAGTCCCGCTTCGTCAATATTCTTCTGGGCTCGCGCGTAGCGCTCTTTGTGGGACTCAATGGTCCAGAGCTGGCCTTCTTCATTCGCCTCAAGCGCAGAGGCCATCCAAAGGGCGCTGTAGCCCACCGAGGTGCCTATCTCGAGCACGACTTTGGGCTGAGCCACACGAATGAGCCAATGAAGCATGCGTCCCGTTTCAGGCCCAACGATCCAAACGGTTTCCGCCGCATCTTCGGCTTCGATTCTACGCAATACGTTTTCGAGCATATTCAATGATTTGATTGGATTCATAAAGAGACACACCCGCTTCTTCGTCCACAAGAAAAGGAACTTGCTGTTTGCCTCCAAGACGAACGAGTTCTTCCGAACCAGCCGTTCCATAATCGGCATCGATTTCTTGGTACTTCACGCCAATTTCTTTAAAAGCTTTGCGAACACGTTCGCAGTAACCACAAGTCGAGTAAGTGTAAAGTTTGAACATTATTAGAGGAGTGTTTCCAAATAAAGTTTTAAAGCGGCAAAAGCTTTGCCACGATGACTGAGCTCGTTCTTTTCGTGAGGAGTCAGTGCGGCGTAGACTTTAGCATAGCCCTGCGGACAAAACACGGACGACAAAGGGATTCCGGGCTTGACGGGTGCTTCGATTTCCTCTGTGATCCGTCCTCGCGTTTCGCCAAAAGAGACGTGTTCAACGTCACCATTTGCATAGGCCGCCGCACACAAAAACTCCGCATCTCGGTTTTCTTCGCTTCGCATACGTTCCATAAAATAAGCCAGCCACTCCTCATCGCTGGCTTTCTCCCCTGCTCCCCAACGCCTCGTTTTAACACCGAGCTCTCCGTTCAAAACATCCACGACCAAACCGCTGTCGTCTGAAACAGTGGGCAGCCCCGACAACTTGGAATAAAAATGCGCCTTGAGCAAGGCGTTCTCCGCAAAACCACTTCCTGTTTCTTCGCATTCCACGTCCAGCCCCACATCGGCTAAAGAGCAAAATTCAAAACCTTTAAGCTCCAAATCGGCGAGCATGACTCGGATCTCTTCAAACTTTCCTGGATTTCGGGTCGCGATCAAAAGTTTCATGGTTGCTCGGAGTTCATAGAAAGCTCGGTGCCGTAGCGTTGATTGAATTTGTAGATTTCCAGCACCCACACATTTTCAAAAACGGAGCACGTTTCGTCCAATTCTTCCGGATAAAGTCCGCACAACTCCTGTGCGAATTGAGGGTTCTTGCTGAGCAGCGTCAGATGTTCATTTTGGGAAAGGAGTTGCGTGTAATTTTGAATGAGCAGCTCAATCGCTTGAGCGTCTTCACTGTTTTTTTCACGAGCGTCATAGTACAGCGCGTAGTATTCCAATTCATTTCGAGGATTGCTGGCCAAGAGCTCATCCGCATAACTCGGATCCAATTGGGTTTTGAAATACAACCAGCGATGATAATTTTTAAACTCAGGGAAAGAGTCCAAATAACTGTTCGATGTGGCTTCGAGTCCCACTTGTTGCGCCAAATCCGCCTCCTGCTCAAAATGAGCCATTTCAAAAGGCAAAAGCGGAGGCCACTCCAAATACTTCAAAACAGCTGCGTCATAAGGGTCCTCTTCAAAAGCCTCCACCATTTTTTGCGCTTGCACCAAGCCAGCCCCTTCCCACAAAGCGATAAAACTCACCGCAATTGAAAGTGCGGTCAGCCAGTAAAATCCGTTCTGCCACGGCGTCTCTTGCGAAGTGCTTTCATCCTGATTTTGGTTTTCTAGAATGGCCAAGAGCACAAAGAACAGTGCAGACAAAACGCTGAAGTTGAGATTGTAATCGATCAAGTCGTGCAGCAGCATCGCAAGCACCGCCAAAAACAAAGCCACGGTACTGCCCTCGGGTTTCTTCCACAAACGACGCAAGGCTGCACCCAAAATAAGCGTCAAAAACAAAGCGAACGCGGCAGCGGCAGGAATTCCTGTTTCACTGGAAAGCTTCAAAAGCACATTGTGAGGATGGTCCGAAAGCGCGAGCCAATTCGTTTGATACTCAGGATAATAAGCCGCAAAGCCTCCCGGCCCAACTCCTGTCCAAGGATGATCCAAAGTCATTTGAACAGCGCCCTTCCAAAAATCCAGACGTTCGCTGACCGAGGCGAAGCCCGCGTCATCCTTGAGCAAAAGCCGCTCCGAAACCACCAATCCATCTGTTTTGAGTTGATTGAGACCCAAAGCAAAACCCAAGGAAAAAACAAAAGCCAGCCCCAAATAAAGTGCCTTTTTGAGAGATTTTTTGTTAAAGAATTTGCGCCACGAAAAGAGAATCGCCACGGCAACGCAAGCCAAAACCACCAAATAGGCACCGCGTGAAAGCGTGAGCAAAAAAGCCGCTGAATTCAAAACAAGCAGTCCATGCCACGCCCTTTGTTTGTGCAAACAGAGGTTCACCGTGAAGGGCAGAATCGCGAGCAAAAACAAGGCCGCCGCATTGGGATAGAACGAGTAGCTTTCATAACCATGAAAAAAGCCACTCAAACGATCCGTCGGCGAGAAAGAAAAATTCACAAGGGCAAAGACTGAGAAAGCACCTCCAACCAAAACAAAGATTTCTTGCCAGTCTAGTTTCTTAAAAAGTAATTTGGGAATATCAACAGTACGAACGGCCCAATAAACCAAAGCCCCCACATAAAAGGTGGTGAACTCAAAAAAGCCGAAAGGCTGCTGAGCAAAGACCGTGCTGATTCCAAATAAAATCAAGAACCCAGCCAACACAGCGTCGCTCCATCGAAAGCCTCGGAGGGGTTTTTCGAAAAGAAAAAAACTCGCCAGAAACAGAGGTAAAAGCCCATATAAAAGCTGACTCTCCGTATCTAAAAGATAAGCGCGATAACGAAGCGCTAGGAGCACAAAAACAAAAACGAAGATTCTACGAAGCCAAGTCATCATGTGTGAAATATAACACAAAATCAGAGCGAAAACAGTTCCTTCAGTACTCGAATGGCCCGCTCCTGCTCAATGAAAAAAGGACTCGTCGCCACAGTGATCAGCGAGGTTGTAGGAAGGTGCTCCGCGAGGAAGCGGCGCGCCAAAGCGAAGTCGATGTACGAAAGTTCCGGTGCAAAAAAGTCGAGGTCGATGTTCAAGATCTTGTTCGCGCGCCCCGAAAAGCTCAAGTCCTTAAGCGCTTCCTCGCTGGTGACGAACTGCGTTTCCCCCACCAAGCCCCATTCTTGGGCGGGAACAATGTAGTTCCCCACATTCAAATGAAAATTCGTGTAGTCAAAAACAGCCTCCAAATCCTGCCCTTCATACAAGTTTTCTGGACGACGCATGTCTCGATGTTGATCGATATGAATCAAGGTCGCTCCTTTCTTCAAAAGCCCTTTTTGAAGGGCTTCAAACCAGAAGTAAAAGACGTGGTTGTGGTTGTCCACAATCACAGCAGGAACGCCCGCCAATTCTGTTTTAACCAAATTCTGGAGCCCCGCGCAGGACTGCAAAACATCGAACTCATCAAAGTCCTCAAACACGGTTCCCGTCCCAGGCTTCACGTCGTCAACCGAACCCTCCATCAAAGAAGGCACCCAAAGTTTTGGCGAGGCACCTCGCTGTTCAAAAGACAGCGCGTTGTTTCCCACCGCACCCTCAATCCAAAAACCATCGGAGTAATCCTTCCTCATAGTTCAACCTTGTTACGAGTGCCTTTGAGTTCCGAACGATGCGCTTTGTCGGCGAGCATCTTCTCTTTGGATTTGCGTGTGCGCCTCGCCTTCTGTTTTCGGATTTTAAAACGCTTTTTTGCCATGTCGGACTTCTTGCCCAGCATCTTTTCTTCAATCTTTAAAATGAGCAGCTTGTAGCCTTCAATTCGGTTGGCAATGAGCTCACGATGGTCCTGAAGTTTCACTTCAATTCCCGTGGGAAGATGCTTGAGCCACACGGCACTGTTGGTCTTGTTCACCTTCTGTCCACCGTGTCCACTTCCTCGAACGAATTGCTCGTCGATGTCATCAGGAAAAATACGCAGCTTCTCAGCTTTTTCCAAAAACTTCTGTTTGAGTGGAATGGGAAATTCAGTCATCAGTAGCCTTTATTCTCTATGATTTTCTCCAAAAGTTCCAGCGGATACAAAGGCTTGTGTTCCGCCAAACCTTGATGGAACAGCACCGTGGAAGGCGTGAGCGCCGGCAAAGTGTTGACCTCGATCAAGATCAAATCGCCCGTGTCGACTTGGATGAAGGCGTCCAAACGGCTGTAGCCCTCAATGCCCAAAACTTCTCCCACACGTTCAATTGATTTTTTGACGCGAGCCAAGATTTTTTTAGGCACATACTTTTCGGGTGGCGGAGTCATGTTCACGCCCGTCCCCCCTTGGAATTTTTCTTCCACCGACAAGACTTCCCCCTCAGCAACGGTGAGGCTGGGGCTGAGCGCGTGCAAGTTTTTTCCGTCTTGCAAAACACCCACCGTCACCTCCACCCATCCTTTTTTTCGTTTCCACTGCAAGGCATTTCCCTTCACACGGACCGTGTCCACCTCGATGAATTGTTCGAACAAAAGTTTCTCCATTCGATGCAGCGGCATTTCAATGGGCGTGCTTTGGTTGAGAAAAGTTCCAGGAGGAATTTGCGTCGCATTGGCCAAAACCAAGCTCATGTAATTGTGTAAATCTTTGGCCGTGAACAAACGCACAATTCCCGAAGAGCAGCCTTCGTCTTGAGGTTTGACGATGCAAGTCTTGGCGCCCAAGCGCTTCTGCAAAGTTTTGAAATACGCTTCGTAATCCTTCGCTTTGAATGAAGCAAATTCTTCCGCCCTCGCGGTCTGCTTGGGCGCCACAAAAATCCCTTCCTTTTCAAGACCCAAAAGTCGTTTTCCCGTTTCCGCCTTGTCCATGCACACGCGTGAAGTCTCTGCATTCGGACCATTGAATTTCACGCCCGCCTTGCTGAGCTTGGCCTGCAAAGTTCCATCCTCTCCAATGCCTCCGTGAAGTCCGAGCAAAACAAAATCACTCTTTTTCACAAATTCGTCCAAGCTGATTTTGTGCGGAATGAAGAACGGTTCCGTGGCATCCCCTTCTTCTAAGGCAAGGCGCAATTTCACCTTCTCCTCCAAAAAACGCAGGCGTTTTTCGCCCTCTTCCGCGCCTTCACAATTTTCCAAAATCTCTTCCGTGGTGTGATTCAAAGTCAGCGCATAAGGCACATCCCACACATTTCCATTCACATCCAAAAAGTAAGGCTTGGGATCGTATTTTTCACTGCGTCTGAGTTTGAGCCACGCATTGGTTCCGCTCATCACCGAAACCTGTCTCTCCGAAGTACTTCCTCCAAACAAAACATTCACCGACTTTCGCTTTTGCGGCGCCACTTCTTTTTTTGCGGGCATCCCAATTCCATAACGAGTCGCCGCGTGCTTCACCACGTAATACAAAAGATCTCGATGGCTGAATCCAATGCGAGAGGTCTGTTGAAAGAGGAAGCTGTTTTGCTCCATTCCACTGATGGGATTGAAATCCGAAAACCAGATTTTTCCGTCGGGCAAAAGCCATCCGTCAAAACGCGCGAAGTCGCGCATGCCCATGATTTTAAAGAGTTGTTCCGCTTGCACTTGAATGCGCTCAATGTCTTCATTGCTGAAGCGTGGAGGGCAGTGATAGCGCACCTGCCGAGTGGGCAAATATTTCTTTCTAAAATCAAAGATCTGATTCTTTTCGTAGTCCGTTTCAATCTCAGTGGGCAGAATCGCAACGGGCATGTTGAATCGGTTTTGCAGCACGATCACCGTGAACTCGGTTCCTGTGCAAAACGGTTCGAGCACCACGCGTGTGTCCAATCTTCGACTGAACAGCAGCTTGGATTTTTCGAGCGCTTCCTCTGCCGTTTCCACCGAATACACGCCAATGCTAGACCCGCCGCTCGCCGGTTTCACCACGGCTCGCGTCACTTTGTTCTCTTTAAAAAACCGGTCAATGATTTTCTTATTTTGCTCGTCCTGATTGATCTTGAGCAAAGCCGAAGGAGGCGCATAAAATCCATTTTCACGGATGAACGCGTTGGCGATGTGCTTGTCCCACCGTTTACAAGCCTCGATGTCCGCGCCCACATAAGGAACCTTAAATCGCTCCAAAAGTTTCTGAATCCCTCCGTCTTCACCAAATTGTCCGTGCATGACGGGGAAAGCCAAATCACAACTTTTGAGCAACGCCTTCAGCGCCGTCTGACTGAGCGCCTTCGCCGTCTCCCTCAATTTGAAATCAAAGTCCGAAGGCGTGTTGGAATACAGCTGCGATGTGAGCAAATGATAAGGCCTTTTTTTGTAGTCAAAATACACGGGCACAATCTCAATCCCATCCCCTTCCAAATGATTCAAAACACTGCGTGCCGAGTTGAGCGAGATTCCTCGTTCCATCGAAGGGCCACCACAGATGAGTGCAATTTTCATATTTTTTTTGCATAAAAAGGCACGCTCAAACTACAGGTTAAAACTGGCGATTGCAAGCAAAAGCCGATTCACGTCTTAAAGTTTTTTGCAAAAAAACTAAGCCTGCTTCTCTCGCAGCAATTTGATGCCGAGGTAAGAAAGCGGAGTGTAAGCGAATCCCATCAGCACCTTGTAGCTCCACCACGAAACCATGATGCTCACGAGCGTTGCGTTGTCGTAAACCCCATAGAACGCGATCATCATGAAGAGCACGGTGTCAAAAGCTTGAGACCACATGTTCGAAAGGAGGGAGCGGAGCCAAAAGAACTTCCCTCCAATTTTGTCCTTGAAAAAGAAGAAGGCCAAAACGTCCTGATACTCACCAAGCAAAAACGCCACGAGTGACGCCACCGCAATGCGTGCAGACATTCCGAACATCAAGTTGTAACCCTCTTTTGCCCATTCTCCATCTGGGGACCAAGGCATGGCCAAAGACAAGAATGAATACGCAATGAACAAAGCCGTGCTCACAAATCCAGCCAACACGAAGAATTTAGCGGTCTTCTTGCCATACACTTCTCCAATCACATCCGTCATCAAAAACACAATCGGGAAGGAAAAAACTCCCACCGACAGGTGTCCTCCAAACAAGAAGGGCATGACTTTGAGCCCCAAAGTGTTGGCGGCAAACAAAGATGTTAAATAAACGGTCAAGGCAAGAATAAGCTTCTTGAAGGACTTTTCGGAGAGCTGAATCATAGGATGGAGTTAGGTCGTCAAGCATCTGCTTGAGCCGCGGAGCATCTTACCCTATAGTGGCGCCTGCTAAAACCCAAAATGCTCATTGCGAAAAACCTCGGCTACGAAACATCCTCAGGACACCTCTTCGAAGGTCTAGATTTGTCATTGGACGGCAAGGCTCAAAAACGGGTCGCCATCGTAGGAAAAAACGGGTGCGGCAAGTCCACGCTTCTCAAATTGCTCTTGGGCGAATTGGAGCCTTCGGATGGAAGCATCAGCTGTTCACAAGAAGTCGTTGCCTGCCTGCGCCAAGACATTCAGTTCCCTGACGAAACCGTGACCGTGGGCGGCTACCTGCTCAGCAAACTCGAAGAGGAATGGATGAGTTATCAAATCGACATCGCTTTCGAGCAAGTGGGACTTCCTGCCGAACTCTTGGATCAGACCCTCAAAAGTCTCAGTGGAGGGCAGCGCGTGCGAGTCGCCATAGCGGAACTTCTTTTGCTCGAACCCACCATTTTGCTGCTCGACGAACCCACCAACCATTTGGACGTGGCGACGGTGGATTGGCTCATCGGCTTCATTCAAGATTTCCGTGGCACCGTGGCTTTCGTTTCTCACGACCGTGCCTTCATCAACGCGGTGGCCAATCAAATCTGGGAAATCAGCGCCGAACAAAACATCGAAGTCTACACGGGCACCTACGAACAATTCCTCGTTCAACGTTACGAACGCTATCAAAAACGCCTTCAAGACCACGAATTCAGTCAGCGTGAAGTCACCGAATTGGAAGAGTGGCTCGCAGAAAACGCCAACCACCCCAAGTACAAATTCACCGCAACCGTGGCTCAAAAAAAGAAGGCCCTCGAGCGCATGGAAAAGAAAGCCCCTCCCGCGCCCGTCCCCGACCCTCGCGTCAAAATGAAGTCCGTGCTCACCGGCCAAGCCGGCACAGTTTTAAACCTCAAACTCAATTCCAAATCCTTCGACGGGCGCGAGCTCCTCAAAAACGTGATCCTCAAAATCGAACAAGGCGACCGCATCCTCATCGAAGGCCCCAATGGCTCCGGCAAGTCGACCTTGCTCAACATTTTGAGCGGCGCCGATAAAGCCTTCGACGGCCAACTCACGCTTCGCAACGGGACCAAAATCGGCATGGTCGGACAGTTCTCAAAACTCGATCCCGAAAAAACCGTGCTCGAAGAATTCGGGAACAACACTCGCATCGAATACAGCAGCGGACGCAGCGTCCTCGCCAACTTCCTCTTCCCTGCCGAGTTCGTGGACAGCAAAATCAAAACCCTCAGCTACGGCCAACAACGCCGCCTCGAATTCGCCATCTTGCTCACCAACAGACCCGACCTTCTCTTGCTCGACGAACCCACCAACCACCTCGACATTTTCCTTCGCGAAGACCTCGAGCGCTTCCTCGCAGATCAAGAAATCGCCATGGTCATCATCTCCCACGACAAATACTTCGTGAGCAAAATCGGCATCACAAAGAAATTGATTCTAGGCTAATTCTTGAGTGGCAACTCGATCACCCACTCAGCGCCAGCTTGATCCAAATCCCCGTGAGTCAAAGATCCACCGGACAATTCACAAAATTGGAGCGCAATTTGAAGTGCGTTCCCGTGCCCCGTTCGATCCGCTTCTTCTCTCGTTTTGATCGGCTCTACTCCTCCAAATCCAGGCCCATCATCTTTAACAGTTAGGACCATCTTTCCGTCATTTTTCTGAACATATAGAGTCACCTTCTTAGCCTTCGCAGAAGCGGCATTCGTCATCAAATTGTAGAGCACGCGCGCCAAACGGGGTGCAGAAAGAGTGGGCTGCAGCTCTAGGTCTCCCACAACTTCGAAAGGAATTCCTACCTGCAAAGATGCACCGGGCTCTAAAAGGGCAAATACGTCCTTTAAAGTTTGCTCTTCGTGAACAGAGATGAGCCCCTGAAGCTTTTGTGAAGCACGTCGAATGCGGGCAACCTGCTCAGGCACATTTCTGCCCATTTCAAGGAGCTCCAATGCCCCCATGATCACTGACATCACGTTGTTCGCATCATGAACAAGCATTCTTGCCTCCAAGACTCGCAGGCGGCGCTCCTCTTCAGGCAGCGCACGAACCCTGTCCTTGGCCGTCTCCAGGCGTTCCGCGGGAAGAAGGTCGGGATGCTCTCTAAAAGCACCTGATAAAATAGTCCTTGCGAGTGGCGTTAGTCCCGAAGCGACTTCGAACAAAACTCCAGCATCGCGCTCTAAATCCTCTGGACTTGCCCCCTGCATCTGATCACGAAGCCCTGTAACTCCCTCACAATAACGCTCAGTTGCAGCAAAAGCAGCAGCCTCAGCAGCTGAAACCTCCAACGCTTCACGAACAGCGTCCGCGGCATCATCCCTAACAACCAAAACCTCTTCAGCACTTCCGCCAGCTACCCCTGCGCCCACTTCTAGAAGGTCTTCACCCGGAGCTTTTGGCAAATTTGGCATAATGAAAAAGAGCCTGAACTATCCCACATTAAAGCGGATCAGTCAAGCCGCCTGCTACGCAGCCACTTCAAGATCAGCAACAGGAGTTTGTAATCTAGAGATTTCGACAAGTGCAGCGCCTGTCTTTGGATGAACATCCACCTGCAAATCTGGGCTCACGACATCGAATGCCGCAAGTTGAGCACGGACTAACTCGGTTATCTCGCCAACAGTGGGCGTCCTGCCTTCATCAAGCCACACACGAAGGACGACTTGCCCTTCAGAAGCCAGTGTATTCATCGCAGAAGAAAGAGGGCGTCCAGCCATGTCACGCAGTTGCCCTTTTGGGGCTTCCGGAAGGATAACGACCTTGTCACCACCTAAGTCAAAAACTCTCCCTGCCGTCGCATTTGCATCGGCACGGTCTACAACTGTCACCTCCTCGTAATGATCTGGATTATTTAGGGCCATTTAGTCAAAATTATGCCGCGGCAAGATACCACCGTTATTCAATCTTGGCAACCTTCTCCTCCCTGCTCATTTTCTTGATCTCCGCCTCTCGTTTTTGCGCTGCTCCACGACTGTCCACTTCTTCTTTGTAAACCAACTCCACAGGACGACGCGCCCTTGTGTATTTGGCGCCCGTTTTTAAAAAATTGTGTGCGTGAAGACGAGCCTCCACGTCATTTGTGGAACCCGTATAAAGCGTGCCATCCGCACAGCGAAGCATGTAAACAAACCAGCTCATTCGTGAAGGTTTAGCGATCCAAATCCAGCGTCTGGTCGATGCGCACTTGCCACACAAATTCAGGAATATGCGAAACCAAAATCATCGCACCTTCGTACTTGTCGAGCGCCGCCGCAATCACCGGCAAATGACGGAAGTTGATGTGGTTCGTGGGCTCATCCAAAATCAGAAGTCCAGGTTCCATGAGCACAAGTCGTGCAAAAGCCACGAGCCCTTTTTGTCCTTCGGACAAAGTCCCAATCTTCGAGTTGATCCATTCTTTCGTGATCAAAAATCCAGCCGCCACCATGCGCATTCGTTCTTCCGCAGGACGCTCACCTTCCTTGGGCTGCATCACCTCCAAAAGGGATTGGCGAACGGTGTGATCAAAATTCAGCGTTGAAAAATCTTGACGGTAATAACCCACGCGAACTCCACGCCCAATCGTTGCTCCTTCGGATTTTCCGGAGGCAATTTTTTCGAGCAAAGTCGTCTTTCCAATTCCGTTGGGTCCGCTCAAAAGCAGGTGCTCTTTTTTGCGAAGAGACACGTCCACTTTGCGAGGAGTGGCCTTGTGATTTTTGATGATCGAAACCTCGGTGAGCTTCAAAATTTCGCCCGACAAATCTTCTTGCACGGGGATGTCGAACTCACGAATGGTCTTGTCTTCGCGACGAACGTCCACCATTGCCGCTTCCATTTCTTCCGCCTTGTCTCGCATTTTTTTCGCAACCAAACGCAGCTTTCCCCCCTTGTGCGCGAACTCGTTCGCCTGCTCTTTGTTCTTCAAAATTCCCTTCGCCATTTGCGCATTCTTCATGTTTTCTTTTTCACGTCGCGCCTCAATCGCTTCCACCGCATCGTAGTAATTTCCCACGTATTGCTCCACCTTGTGGGTGAAGACATCGAGGTACAAAACCCCTTGCGTGAAAGCGTTCAAAAAGTCCGCATCATGCGAGATCACAATCACCGTTTTTGGATAGTCGATGAGGAAGTCCGTGAGGTGCTGAATTCCCGCTGGATCCAGATTGTTCGTGGGCTCGTCGAGGAGCAAAAGATCCGGATCTTGAATAAGCGCAGAGGCCAAAAGCAAACGCGCCTGCTGTCCTCCTGAAAAGGATTTCACAATGCGATCGTGCGGAGCTTTTAAGTTCACGATTTCGAGCACTTCGTCGATGCGTCGTCCAATGTCGTACTGTTTTTCTTTGAATCGTTTTTGAAAAAAATCTTCCACCGAAAGTTCGCGATCTTCTGGGAGCATCACTTGATGCGAAGTCGCAATGCTGAGCTTGGGCACCACATTCACCACTCCAGAAACTGGCTTCAAACTTCGGTTGATGAGCTTAAAAATCGTGCTTTTGCCCGCTCCATTTTGCCCCATGAACGTGATCTTCGTTCCTTCGCGCACGTTAAAATCCACTTTGTCCAAAAGCGGGCGGTTGTGCTCGTATTCAAACGACACAGAATCGAAACTGAGAATGGTATCTGAGTGGGACATGCGGAACTTATACAGCAAAAAGACAGGGTTGGCTAGCCTGACCGGCATAGACGTCACACCCAATCGCCTGCTAGTGTTGGTGCGGCTTCTTAATCAGCTCACCATGCTCATCAAAAAAATCTTCTTCTTGTCTGCTTTTGTATTCGCGACAAGCTGCTCAACAAACTCAGCCCCTTCCACAGTTGTTCCGCCCTCTGAATCTCCATCCACCACACCAACCGAAGAAGCCTTGACCCTCACTCAAGACCTCCTTGTCTCAGGTGACTGGGGCCCTTTGGCTACGCTTGGCGCCTATATTGAGTTTACCGACGCGGGCGCTTATACAGCTTCCTTGATTGGTGAAGGAGACGGTCCAGAAACGGGAACTTACACCATCGAAGGCAATAACGTCCTATTGACCTCTGAGCAAGGCATTGCCTGGAATTTGAGCTTGGGAGAATCTAAAGACAACCTCTACTTTACAGTTTACCTTGCCTCAGACGGCACACCTCGTTATTGGGACAGGAGTTCGTCTGTTGCTGCAGGAACTGACCGCACCGTTGACTCTTATCCCGTCGTTATCGTGAATTCCAAGGCCACGCTCAAGTCCGACGCAACCCCAAAATCGAAACCATCCGCAGACGCGCCTGTCTACACATTTAAGATGTGCGCTGAAGGGTGCACAAACGGTGAAGTGGAAAGCTTCGTAGATAGCTTTACTGGAGTTCTTGCGCGAACAGGAACCAAAGAAACATACAACGGAGTTCAAGATTATTGGTACCTCGTGGGCGTAGAATTAGGCTGGTATTCAGCTGCACTAACTGAGGAAAGCAACACGGGAACCAAGATCAACTACGCCTGGGTTCACGGCTCTGAACTTCAATAAAGCAAGACCCCGCACTTTAGTCCACATTTTTCAGAACAACAACCAGAGGCTTTCTTCCATCTTCAGTTTCCCTGCCAACACTAATAATTGCACCCAACCCCTCCAGCCTGCGTCTAACTTCCCTTCGAAGAGCGGGGACCTCCTCCTTCGGAGCAAAGATTCTCACTCGCCCTTCCTCTTTGAGTACAGGTAGGAGGTCGTCCGCGTCATAAACCTCGGTTGTGTTAACTATCCTTGCAAAACTGGTCACATTGCGGTGGTTAAAGTTGAGGCCCCTGCTGATCTCTCATGAAGACTGGCATCTGTCCTCTGCTCAAATCCGAATGTTTCCATTCACCAATACCAAAGACGTTTTCTGAACGGTCTCCGTTCATATAAGCCTTAAACTGCTCAGGAGTCACAACGCCGTAATAGGGAAACTGAAAGCGATGAGCCGGAATAATTTGATGCTCGGACTGCAGCCCAAAAGCAGCCGCTAGCCTTCGGTTCCGCTCGCGCGCGATCTCGCGTGCCGCATTCTGAAACATCTTCGTTTCAAGAGCAGATCGTATCTGTCGAGCCACTTCGCTCAAAAAAGACCGGTCTCCACGAAGAGTACTCTCTAAATTGAGCCTCACTTGTGCAGCGCTTCCCAAATGCATGAAAGTACTCCTCGTAAGAATTTCATTTAAATGCCGCCCAGAATTCGTGACCATGCTTTCGACGAAAGTCGTACCACTTCCGTTGTAAGACTCTCCTGCTCTTGCCCAAGCATCATCCCACAGCTCAGCGCATCTGGGGTCGGCAGAAATCATGTCATGCAAACAAAGTATGGCATCTTGCATGTAGGATTCATTGTAGTTTTCGCGCCCAGCAAAGGCCTCTAAGAAACGCCGCTTAAAAGTGCGAGAGGTCAAAGTTTCTGTTGCAACGCCAAACCTAGCCCTACTCGCATCGACCTGAAGCCCAACTTCCACTGCGTCGACAGCAGATTCAGGACCCATTTTTTTCGCCATATGGTATTCGTCCACTGACGTGCCATCCTTCAACTTTAGGCCTGCCCTTTCCTCACCCCACACAACAAAACCCATGGACTTATAAAGTTGTATTGCAGGTTCATTGGTTTTGCCCACCGTCAGGCCAAGTTCTTCTACCCCCTGAGCCTCAGCCTCAGCAAAGAGAGCCAGTAAAAGACGCTTTCCAATTCCTCGGCCTCGGCGTGTGTCATCCACGTACATTTCACGAATGTCCGCTTTATGGCTCATTTTTTCCAAATGCTCTTTCATCAAAGTAACGCTCCCCACCAAGTCGTCGCCCTCAAAGACTCCAATGCAAGTGTTTTGAGCAAGGTGTGCCGCCACCTGTTCCAAAGGCCTATCTCGCTCCTCGTCAAAACTACGCGCAAAATTCCTCGGGTTTTTTTGAAAGGCCTCCAGCCTAAGGCGGTTGTAGTCTTCCGCATCAGAAGCTGTCAGCCTCCTAACGGTTAGCTCTTCAGAAACAACTTCCCCTGCATTTTTTTTATTTGGCTTGTCCATGAGAGCTTTATAAAAGCTAAGCTTAACAGGATATTGACAAAATATCAATAGGTTGTTTGGTGGAGATGGCGGGAAGACGCTCGCAAGCTCGCTAAGCGGTCGCTTCGCTCCCTCACGCCCCCGATCCTTCGGAGGTTCTCACCCGCCCGTCTGCTACGCAGACATCAAAAAACCGCCAGGCACTCGGCCTGCCGCTTTTTCGAATTTGGTGGAGATGGCGGGAATCGAACCCGCGTCCAAAAAGGAAATGCGAAACTTTCTACGTTCATAGTCCATCCTGTGTACGTTGAGCCAATAAAGGACGGACGAAAACGAGCTCAACGCGTCTTCAAGTTTTCAGCCTGCGAGTGGAACACGAGCTCCCGCAAACCTAAGCCCCGAGTATGACACCGAACACCTCTCACAGGGCCTCAGAGGGTCGGCGTGACCGCGCTAAATGGCGGTCATAAACTATGCAGCTACGCGAGCAAAAGAGAAAGCAGAAGCTTCTTCCATGCGGAGAGCAGCAGCAAGTTTAGAAAGTGGGTTAGCACTTGAATTTGTCTGGACGGATTAGAGGTGGGACCAGACAACCACCTGAACGCAAGCTTCGGACTTCGAGTCTTCTTGTCGAAACCTGTACATCCCCACGTTTTCAAAGAGCCAAACAAGTTTACAGGAAAAAAACGTGCACGTCCATGAGGTCAAGCCTCTAACGATCTTCGTAAGTTTCAGGAATGAAAGGCAGCGCCAAGTTGCACACCCAATACCGGAACTCATCTCCGTGCGTGCGTTCATCTCGATGATAACGCACCGTCTTTTCAAATTGTTCTCGCGTTATGCCAAATGCTTTACAAACCGCAGGTGCCTTTGCCGCAACAAGGAAGGGCAAAACCACTCGGAGCCGCCCCTCGGGAACCTTGGCAAGATCCGCAGCTTTACCGAGATACAGTGGCCCTTCTGTGCCTGCGTAAAGTTCTGGCTTCGTAAGCCCTTCTGCCACTTGGTCTCCAATTCCACCCTTGGCGTATTGATCTTCAGGAAGTCCCGTGTACCAACCCAGTTGAGCATCTCGTCGGTGAATGGTTTCTTCCAGCATGGGGCCTCTCACATCGCCAATCGAAAACGGCAAGTAAGGCCGCCCATACGTTCTAGTCCAGCGTCTAAGCGCGGCGTTCATTTCATCTTTGGTTCTTACAAATTCTTGAGTGCCTTTCAGCACGAGAGCACGAATGTTCGGCGCCGCAAAAAGTCCGTTCATTGCAGCGACGGGGGCGCCTTCTTTAAGATGGGTATCCCAATACAATCGGTTCGCCAAGAGCTCTGGCCCAGTCACATTGAGCATTTTCATTTTTTCACGCAAAGAGGGGTCCTCGTCCACTTGACCATCTAAATAACCCGTTCCACACATGAAGCCCACGCCCGAAAGCGGTACCCCAAGCGTCCTTCTGTACATTGCAATTTGTCCATAAGCAGCGTCCAGCCCCTCAGGAGTAGAAAGATCCGCCGTAGCTTGATGAATGTTGGACAATACGTTGGGATTGAATCGTTTGCCTCCATCCAAAAAAATTCCAGGCTGTCTTCCCACCGTGATCACATGGTTTCCACGTTCCGCTAAAGATAGCGCCACTGACCCTCCCACACTGGGACGGTCCGGGCCAACGCCCGTCACAAGATAAACCCCTTTTTCAGAGGTTCCTCCATCGGTATAGCCTGCGTCTTCTCTCATAATAAAAAGCAAAAGGTTTGAATCTTACTGCTTTTTTGTTTTTTGTCAACATCCTCCTCCCACCGGGCCTAACCCCCACGTTGTTAGTTAGGCCAAAAAATGGTACAATATAAGGATTAATTCATCAACGTGACCCCAAAGGCTACCCTCAAAAAATTGTTGGCGAATGCCGTGCTTCCCACGCCACTTCGGGAAAAGTTCCTAAAAACAATGGATCGTTGCTCAGACGAGCAACTGCTTTCACTTGAAAAAGCGCTCCTCCAGCACCAAGAAGGGCAGAAGAGGATTTTGAAAGAGGCCGTCTCCAAAAACCCAAAAATTTACCTGTCGAAGCTTTCACGAATAGAGTCCCAAAATCTTCGTGACGAAGAAGGATTCTTTAGGGGTTTAGATCAATCGTCAGCGGAAGACAATTTAGCCAAAAGTCTGAATGCATGAAGTGAACGCCATTGACGCTGAGCAAAAACGGGTCGACATGCTGGACGGCACGGCTGACGCTAACGCAGCTGCTCACACGGAAACTTTTTTGAAAAAAGTGGATGCTTTTCAGGCAAAGCTCTCTGCGAGCAAAGTGCCCGCCGCAATCAAAGAGGCTCAGTCACAACGCGTTTTAGAGCTGCTCCAAGAAGCCGCCCCTGATCAAATGAAGGCCTTGGATGCCGAACTGGCTTTAACCCTCGATTCTTTTACCGAAACGTTGGATGCGCAAGACAAAAAAAGGATCTACGACAAAGGTTTGACCGCAACTTTAAGCGAAAATACGGCCTTTCAAACGGAGGAACTGCAGCAAGGTGCCGAATTGGAAGCCGTGGTCGGACTCCTCAGCAGCATCCGAACTGAAAACAGCGCATTGAGCAAAAAAGTGAGCACTCTGCGAGAAGAGAATACCGGATGGACCGGCTACGGACACGCCATTGAACCACACAACCTGATCGCCAGCGTGAGTGGCGGACTAAGCAAAGTCACCGGTGGTGACGCTGTGGACACCAAAGAAACGGTTGATCTGGACTTGATGACGTCCTACTTGACCCTCCAAAACAGCGTCGAGCGCGGCCTCGCGACTCTGCTGAAAACCATGCGTGGCAGTGAATCCCGCGGAAGCTCTGCAATGTCATTAAGAGATGCTTGGGCCCAACTCAAAGGCTCCTCCAATCCAGAATTCGGTGCGTTCCTCGGAAGTCCTGAGGGGCGTTTATTCGAAAGAAGCGCCATCGTCAACAAAGCTCCCGACCCAGAGGACACGGCACAATACCTCTACGAAAAAGGGCTGGATCTCGTTCATCGTGTGGGAAGAGAAGAAGCCGCACCCTACTTCAATGCTTTGATTTCAAAATTCCCCAGTTCGCAATTTGTGTCCAAAGCCAGCGCCGAACTCCCAACGCTTTCTCAAAAAACGTATAAAGCTTTCACCAGCGTCGGCGATGTCTTCCTGCGCCTAGACAATTTGGCACTACTCGCCGTCAGCGGAAGTCTTGGGGCTTGGGCCGGCGCAACTCGTTTAGGAAAGGCGGCTGAAATTGTAGTCACCCAATATCCTCGCTTGGCAAAACTCGTGCCTGGAGTACGCGTGCTGGTGGCCGGAGAGCGTGCGAATGGCCTCACCCGACTTGGCTTAGGCTTCGGGAACGCTGTGCTTGAGCTGGGTAAATTCGGCGCTTATGCCACGGCCGCAAATGCTGTGGCCGGAGAAAAAGCTGCCTATGCCATGGGTCTACTGTGCGCCTTTACCGGACCTTACGTTCATGGCTTTGAAGAAGCAACGGGGCGCTCTGTGACCCAGCTCATTGAGCAAAAAGGCATGGCCGGACTACAGGAACTGGGTGATGAAATTGCAAAAAAAGTGGGCGGCCCTGCTCGACTGCGCGATCTCGTTCGCAAAGGTCTCACCGCGGAGGCAAAGAAAGCTGGCGTGGTGCCCAGTGAAGAAATGATCAACGCTCAAGTAGACGAAGCCCTTAAAGCCATCGGCATCAAGGTCACTCCAAAATCAACGCCGCTTGCGACACCTCCGCCGAGCTCCGCCGAAGCGGGCGCCGACCTCACAGATGTCGCCAAAGCGACCCTTCTCGCAAACGCAGCCCTCTCAAACCCAGCGCGCCTAGAAAAGGCGGCAGAACTCTTGGGCAAGCAGTTGACCGAGGCCCAAAAAACGGCCGTTCTAGCCGCTCATGAAGTTGGCGCAAACGCGCAAGGCGCTTACACAAAAGCAGACATCCTCAAAAAGGCTCGCCTCCTCGACGAGGCTGGCTTCACTCCCGACGAGCGCCGTACTCTCATGGAAGAAGGCATTTGCGGCGCCCCTCACCGTATCTTAGAGTGGTTGGGATTAGCGGAGTCTTATTCTGCTGGCCAAACGGTCTTTACCGAATTTGGCGAGGGAAAAGTTCTGGAGACCCTCACTCCAACAAATAAAATGGTTAAAGTGGTCACTCCAGATGGCGTCGTTCGTGAATTTGGACCCGCCTACTTAAAAAAATTGTCTGCCGCAAGCGAACGTGCACGGGCGCAAGGACGTCTACAGAAAATCATCAACACTCCCACTGGCCCAAGCGCAATCACAGGCATAACAGAAGACGGTAGCTACATTGTTGTTTCCAATAACCGCAGAGAAGTAAATCTCTATACTCAAGACCTTGTTGAGAACATGAACCCGAGCCTAAAGGCCACCGCTGCTCCCAGCGCTCCACGCAGTGCAACGGAAGTGGCTCCAACAAAAGCCGCGTGGGAAACCCGATTCGATGAAATGCTTTTGGCAAGACGCTACACTCCCGAAGCAGAAACCGTACTTCGCGCAGGGATCTCGCCAACTCGTGCTCTCGAGATCAAAGGGAAGAATTTTTTTCTCTCAGAAGTCTATAGGGCTTCCGACGGACGGCTTTATACCGTGGGTTTTGTTGAGGTGTGGGGAAAACTTCAGGCTCGATTTTTCTACAAGTCAGAGTCCGCGGGGTTTTGGCGTTCTGCTCCAGGCGTGAGTGAAGGCATATTTTCTAAGGGAAAAGGAATCCATTACACTCAAGAAACTCGCGTTGTTCCAGAGCTTGAACATTCTTTAGAAGAAGGCGCTTCCCGTGCCAAAGCAGAACCCGCAAAAATTCCTGAGCTTTTTGACATGGGCCCAGGGAAAAAACATCCAAATCTTGAAGTGTACGTCCGCGAAGTTGAATCGTACGTGAGCCCTGGCCTTAGAGACGCAAATTTTATCAAGCCAGGAAACATAAAAGGATCTCCCGTTTCGCCTCAACAAATGCGTTCGTATCTAGAGTCATTGCGGTATCCGCCCAACTTCATACCCAATTTCAGCAAGCCTCCTCTCGCCACCTACACACGAAATCATTCACTGCTGGGTGAGGTCGCCATTAGGGTTTACTCCGCAACATTAGACGGTCATCCCATTGAATGGCGAATGGCCCTCGATTCTCGTGGCAGAGCATGGGTGGACTCAATTTCATTTGCCAATCAAGACGTCAGCTCTTTTGGGACCAACAGTCGGATTATTGATAGCGGCATCCTGACTGCAAAACCTCTCGAATACAACTACGACACGTATCGCCAAGCCATGGGCGTGGAGGGTGTGGATTTCGTTCAATTCAACAGACAATATGCTGATCAAACGCCCTTGTTAAACTCACTTCTTCCCGTAAAGCTTTTCCGCCAGTCTCTGGGATTACGTTAGTTTTATTTTTCCACCACGCTTCCATTCGCGTTTTTCATTTTCTTGCCAAAGGCAAGTAGACATTTTTTGAGTTTGGTTCCCGAAATGATCCAACGGTCCGACATAGTTCAAACGGACCTCTGTTGCGACTTGGCGCCTTTCATGTTATAATATGAAGATTAACCCAAAATCATATGTCTGTAGAATCCTCTAGGGACACCAGTCCTGAACAAAGCACGCCCGACAAAGCCAAAGAGCTCCAACGCCGCTTGGAAAAGGGCGAGCCTGTTCAACTCTACAACGCTATACAAAAATTAGGGGATGACCCAAGTTTTGTGGGACGTATGAACCTCATCAAACGCAATCCAAGTTTTGTAGAGGCATTCAATGCGAATAAACCGAAAAACATGCCGGGGCTCAGTGAAACAAAGGATGCCTATGGATACAAAGGCACACAAGAACAAAATGCCGTGTACCTCAAAACATACCTTGAGATGAAGGCATCTGGCGGAGAAAGTCCCGTCGCCAAATTAGAAGTTCAAGCGCCAACCCCAGAAGAAGACTCAAACGCACCCGCAACCAGCACGGAAGACTTGGACGACTATTTGGCGTTCTTACCCAAGAAAGAAGATGTGAATGTGGCGCCAATTTCTGACGTGGAAATCCGAACCTACCACAATGACCCTCTTTCGGATGAACTCCAGACCGCTTCTCAAGAAGGTAGCAGCCCTGTTGAGCCACTCATTGTCAGAGACAACAAGCCTATTATTGATGTGAAGTCCGGATCCCTCAGCGACGTATTGGCAAGTGAATCACCCAACGAAAGAGCGGCCTCCCTCGTCAAAGCACTTGCTGGCGAGTCCGGCGATCTAAAATATCTTTTTGAGGCCTGGCCCATGGCGGTGTCCGCCGCCTCAACAACCCTTCAAGAGGGCTTGCAAGCACAAGGCTTCAACCCTTACGATGCGCTCGCTAATACGGTTTCTGCCGGATTGGAGTCGGGTAACGTCGTCCTAAGGCTGAAGGATGGGAAGACTGTAACAACTGCCCTCCTCCCCGACAGCGCTTGGCATCCTGTGGATTTCCGAAACGCACCTCAGACTGAACAAGAGCGCCAGAGTGCTCTGGCTCAACTGACAAAGCCCAAGGACATCGTTGACTCCTCCTTTTTTAAGGACGACACGGACGACTTCCAGTTCGACTCCGACGCAACCTTCACAGCTAAGGTCACTCCTCCCATTGAAGAAAATGGAAAAAAAGCGTCCTAGTCTCTTCGCTATTTCTCCACCACGCTTCCGTTCGCGTTCTTCATTTTTTTGCCCAAGGCGAGGAGACATTTTTTGAGTTCTTCCACCCAGGCCACGCCCAAGTTTTGGAAGGAGATTTTGAGTTTGGTTCCGGAGATGATCCAGCGGTTGTTGTATTCCAAAAGTGACATGATGTTTTCGGGGCGCACGGCCTCAGACATGTGCAAAACAATTTGTCGATCTTCGGTCGAGTGCACATTCTCGGCTTTCACGTTGAGAATGCCAGCCTTCTTCGCGAACATTTTGATTTCCAAAACGCGGAACAAATTCGAAACTTCTTCCGGCATTTTTCCGTAATCTTCCACGAGCTCGCCACGAAGTTCAGTGAGGTATTCGATGGTGTCTGCTCCGGCCAATTTTTGGTAAACAGAAATCTTTTCTTTGGAGCTGACGATGTACTCGTCGGGCACATACGCGGGCAGAGGAATTTCGATGGTCACATCCTTGAGCGCCGTTTCTCTTTCCTTCACTTTCTTGCCTTTCTTCAAGTCTTCCACCGCTTGATTGAGCATACGCACAAAGTGCGAAACTCCCACCACTTGAATGGCTCCGGACTGGTTGGCGCCCAGCACATCTCCCGCCCCACGAATCTCCAAATCCTTCATCGCAATTTGGAATCCAGCACCAAGTTCGTTCGCCTCCACAATCGCCTTGAGACGTTTTTTTGCGTCGAGCGGCAAGCGTTCCATTTGGTACAAAAAGTAGGAGTAGGCCTGTTTGCGAGAACGACCCACACGTCCGCGGAGTTGATAAAGTTGCGAAAGTCCAAAGCGTTCCGCATTGTTCACGATGAGCGTGTTGGCATTCGCAAGGTCGATTCCGTTTTCAATGATGGTGGAGCTCACGAGCACGTCGTACTCCCCGTTCTTGAAGGCCAAGATTCGGCGTTCCAGCTCGTCTGGCGCGAGTTTTCCGTGCGTAACCACAATGCGAGCCTTGGGCAGCAAGGATCGCAGCTTAGACGCCATATCGTCGATGGTCTGTACGCGGTTGTGCAAAAAGTAAACTTGTCCTCCGCGTTCCATTTCTTTTTCCACCGCCCCTTTGATCAGCGCCAAGGAATACCGTCGCACTTCCGTCACAATGGGCAAACGTCCGGGAGGAGGTGTCGTGATCGTCGTGATGTCTCGAAGTCCATGCAAACTGATGTTGAGCGTTCTTGGGATCGGTGTCGCAGTCATGGTCAAAATGTGCACTTCTTTGCGGAAGTCCTTGAGTCGTTCTTTTTGTTTCACCCCAAAACGCTGTTCTTCGTCGATGATGAGAAGTCCCAAATCTTTGAATTTGATATCGTCTTGGAGCAAACGATGCGTCCCAATGATGATGTCGATTTCGCCTCGCTCCAGCTTTTTCAAAATCTGCTTTTGCTCGGCTGGCGATCGAAAGCGGCTGAGCATTTCAACACGAATGTCGAAGCCTTCCATGCGTTTCACAAAACTCTTGTAGTGTTGATCCACAAGAATCGTGATCGGCGCCAAAACAGCCACTTGTTTTCCGTTGTCCACCGCCTTGAAAGCAGCGCGCATCGCCACTTCGGTTTTTCCAAATCCCACGTCTCCACACACGAGTCGATCCATCGGCTTCTTGCGTTCCATGTCTCGCTTCACGTCGATGATGGCGCGGAGCTGACCCGGAGTTGGCTCGTATTGAAAGTTCTTTTCAAACTGGATCATGCGTGTGGTGTCGTCCTCACACATGAAGCCTTGAGCGCTTTCTCGCTCTGCGTAAAGTTGCAAAAGTTCGGCCGCAATTTTCTCAGTTTCTTTGCGTACGCGACTTTGCATTGTTGTCCACTCTGCGCTTCCAAGACGAGTGAGTTTCGGCACGCGATCTCCGGCTCCAATGAATTTTGAAACCTTGTCCGCTTGGTCGATGGGAACGAACAATTTGTCGTTTTCGGCGTAACCAATTTTCAAATATTCACGAGTCACTTGGTCGATGGTGCGCTTGTCGAGACCGAGGAATTGTCCAATACCGTGATCGGTGTGAACCACAAAATCTCCAGGCTTGAGTCCAGTCAAAAAGTCGGTGTAAACCTTCTGTCTTTCGGGGCGCTTTTCTTGCTCACCAAAGCCTCCCACGTTACGGTCAGAAACCACCATGAATTGCAGTCCAGGATTCTGGAACGCTTCCGGAAAGATGTCGTCTTGATCCACGTGGAAAATCACCACTTGGCGCCCCGTGAAGGATTCGCCTTTTTTGTAGGTGGAGTATGGGATTTTTTTCTCGTCGAAAATTCCCGTGTAAAGCTCAGGGTGTTTGGTGAACAAAAACACCGTCCAATCGCTGCTCAGTTTGTCACGCAAATCCGCCACAAAATCGAGGGGCGCATAATACTTCAAAACGGAGAGATAGTGCAGGTGGTGATGGTACGGCGTCTCTTCCATGAACGAGCGAAACTCCAAATAACGAGATTCGGGAAGGCGCGTCTTCATTGCAGCTTCAAAAGCCTCACTGTCGTCATCAGGGAATTCCACCTCATCGTCCAAAACCAAGGAGCCGCGCCCAAAATAACTGAGCAGTGGCGTTTCACCCGCTGGAACGTCGATGGGATACACTTCAATTTCTTTGATTTCCGAAAGGTCTTTCTTTTCGAGTTGATCAAAGAGTGAGATCTTTTCCACCTCATCAAAACCAAGTTCCATGCGAACCGGCGCTTCCATGTTCACCGGCCAAATCGTCATCACGTCACCATGACGGAAGTACTGTCCTTTTTCCACATAGGCATCGAGTGCAACCTCGTAACCGATGGAAATCAATTCTTCAAAAACGTCCACTGCGTCCACTTTGTCTTTTTTCTTGAGGCGCAAAATCCCACGCTTGATCACTTCTGGGTTTGGATAAACCACAAAAAGTTCTCGGTAAGGAATCACAAAAAAGGCAGGTCGCTTTTCATCCAAAACCAAGGATAAAAATGCCATCTGTTTGATCTTATTTTCGCGCTCAATCGAACTTTGTCGGATGGGATTTTCTTCACGTTCAAAACCGTAAGCCGGCACGTCGCCCCACAAACTCAAGTCGCGAAGTGTGTTTTCTTTGTGTTGAGAGTCACTGGTCAACCACAAAATCTGTCTCAAGTCTTTCACCTCGCGCATCAAATCGGCGACCAAAAAAGCCTTCGACGAAATATTTCCGGCGCCCGAAATCGAGCTATAGCCTTGATCTTGAAATTGCTCTATGACCTGCAGGTTCTGTCCGTGCGGGAAGAGCGTGATCAGATGTTTACAATCTTTCACGTCAGTTACGAAAAAACTAAACTTTAAATTTAGACCTTGAGCGGCATAATGATATGCAAATAGTCCGTTCCCGAGGTCGGCGTTACCATAACAGGGGAAAGACCGTCGTTCAAGCCCAAATTCACCTCCTTGCTTCCGAGGTGTGCGAGCACGTCCAAAAGATATTGAACATTGAGCGCCGTTTCAATGGGTTCTCCTGAAACTTGCGCAGCAATGTCTGAACTTCCTTGTCCAACTTGAGTTTCTTCGCTGGCGATTTGCACTCCTTCTCGTCCAACTTTCAGACGAACATTGTTGCTGTTTTCTCGAACAATGACAGAAACTTTCTTGAGCCCCAAGATCAAATCTTCGGTCAAAAGCACCGCCTTCGTTTTGATTTCTTTAGGTAAAATCTTTTCATAATCAGGGAAGTTTCCTTCAATCAAACGAGACATGAGTTCCACTCCATCCACCTTGAAGAGCACTTGTCCTTTGCTGACATACGCCTCAAATTCAGTAACCGTCGTGGAGCTTAAAATCTTCATGAGTTCTTGAGCCGTCTTGGAAGGAACGATGAAGGAAAGATCTTTTTCGCAGTCTTTTTCAGTGTTCAAGGTCTTTTCTCCCAAACGGTAACTGTCGGTGGCAGCGAGTTTTGTGACTTTGCCAGCCACTTGCCAATACACACCTGTTAAAACCGGTCGAGAAATGTTGGTGGAAGCCGCAAAAACCACTTGTTCCAAAGCATCTAAAATCGTTTTAACAGAGAATTTAAGCACATCAGGTTTGTCCAATTTTGGCAAAAGTGGGAATTCCTCACTCGAAATTCCTTTCATTTTTGTCGTAGATCCTTTGCTTTGAACCTGCAAGGTGTTTCCTCCAGTCACAGAAAGTCCCACTTCTTTGTCGTTCAAAAGTGAAACGTAAGAACTTAAAATTTTCGCGGGCACTGTCAGCGTTCCTTCGTTTTCCACTTCGGCTTCAAATGAAGCTGAAATCGCAATTTCCAAATTGGTCGCAGACAAAAACAAACGCTTCCCTTCTGCTTTCATCAGAATGTTATTCAAAACCGGTAACGTGTTGTTCGGACTCACCGCTCGATTCACCAATGAAAGGGCTAAGGAAAGATCCGCTTGAGAACAATTGAGTTTCATGAAATTTGGCTAAGTGAACGCAAAAAGTGAAGCAAACTTTTATGCACATGTCTATAAGAAAAAGAACTAACTAGATATATATAAATATAAATTGTAGTGACTATAGTGGACCCTTGCCAAAGTGGACAAAATCCAAGCAAAACAATCAAATTTTCAGCTAAGTTCTAGCCTGTCATGTGCAAAACTTTAACCTTAAAAACACAAACATTGTGCAAAACTCGTTGAAAACGCTTAGACACCTTAAAAACTTGTGAACACCGCCGCCCAAAAGCACACGAATCGCAAAATCAAAACGCCAAGTCGATAAGGACTGGCGCTCAAAAACTTTAAAAACCCGTGCAAAACTCACTAGGCACTTTTGCACAAAATTTTACGCAACAAGGACCGTGGTGTTGATAAGTGGGCGGCGGTCAAAACGTCTCAAAATGAGTCCAGCGACCTCGCTACGAACAGCCCCTTCAAAGTCCGCAATCTCCAAACGGCGCTTTTCACGAGACGCGAGTTTTTCCACGGCATTCTTTGCCGCATTCTCAATATCCCGAATGAATTTAAGCTGTTCCTTTTGGTAGAAGAAGCCACGAGTCACCACTATAGGCGTCCCCACAGCCTTCCCTTTGCTGATTTTGATCACGATGCTCACCATTCCGTTTTGAGCCATGATTTCGCGCTCTTTGAGCACGTGTGAACCCAAGTCTCCGCGCATTTCTCCATCCACCACCACAAAGCGAACTTTGATGTCTTCACTCTTCATTTCTACTTTATGATCGCGGATTTCGATCACTGTTCCGTTGTCCATCATGTGCACATTTTTCTCCGGGATTCCAACCTGTGGGCCCAAATTTCCGTGCGCACGTCGCATGTAAAAGTTCCCGTGAATCGGCACCAAATGTTGAGGACGAACAAGACTCATCATGAGCTTCAAATCCTCCTGTTGACCGTGCCCAGAAGTGTGCACGTCCATGATTCCGTTGTGCACCACATTGGCCCCCAAACGAGCCAACGCGTCCACCAAGAACGCCACGGATTTTTCATTCCCAATGATCGGAGATGAGGAAACCACAACGGTGTCGCCGGGCTTGATTTTAACCTGAGCATGTGAGCCGCCCGCCATGCGAGAAAGCGCCGCCATCGGCTCTCCCTGCCCACCCGTGGTGAGCACCAAAACCTCGCGGTCGGCGAATTTATTCACTTCTTTAAGCTCCTTGAGTTGATCTTTATGGAACTTAATGAATCCAAGTTTGTGACTGATTTCGACATTCGCAACCAAACTTCCTCCCGACAAAAACACTTTGCGCCCGTTGGCCTGTGCAAAGTCGATGATTTGTTGAATGCGTCCAATGAGAGAGGCAAAACACGTGATCACAATGCGTCCTGTCGCGTCCGAAATCGCCTTTTCCAAACTGTCCGCCACCACTCGTTCAGAAATGGTGTGTCCGGGCTTGGTGGCGTTGGTGCTGTCGGCGAACAAAATGTCCACACCGCGTTTTCCGAGCTCGTTCATTTTACGAATGTCGCACTCAATTCCGTCGGCAGGAGTGAAGTCGAATTTAAAGTCCCCAGTATGAATAATGCTTCCAGCCGGACTCTTGATGAAGATCCCCATCGAATCGGGGATGGAGTGATTTACGCGGAAAAACTCCACGTTGAACATTCCAAAATTATAAACCTGTTCATTGTCCACGACTTTGAGTCGTGTTTGTTTGAGCAACTTGTGTTCCTCGAGTTGTTTTTGGATGAGACCAATCGACAATTTAGATCCAAACACCGGTGGGAATCCAAGGTCGGGCAACACATAAGCCAATCCACCAATGTGATCCAAATGGGCATGCGTGATCAAAATTCCTCGAATACGATCCTTGCGCTCCACGAGATATTGAATGTCTGGAATGATGTAATCCACGCCAAACATTTCGTCATCAGGAAATTGGAACCCCATGTCCACAATCAAAATGTCGCGTTCGTACTCAATGATCATGCAGTTCTTCCCCACTTCTTCAAGACCTCCCACGGGAATCATGCGCATCACTTTGGGATGAATCGCAAGATTGGGTTTGTGCGCAGCCTTGGGCTGAGGATTGTTCCCCGCGTGCTCATGACGTTGGTCGTGAGGGCGAGCTTTTTTGACGGGAGCCGCCAAAACTTCCCCCTTCGGGGTTGCTAAAGGTGCTTTGGAGCCGCCTTGCACCGCTGTCCTAAGCCATTCTGAAAGTTTGTCGATTTTACTCATGAAATTTTTTTTACGATTAAACAGGTCTTCTTCCCCCAATTTTTTCTAACACAATTTAGCAATTTGAACGCCAGAAGTCCAGAAAGAACGACTAATGCTCAGACAAGGTGAACAACTCTTTAACCCGAGAGCTCAGCAGACGTGCATCTGCCGAAAAATTTGCATCCGCTCGGCGTTCAATCGACGACAAAAGTTCCCGAAAGAACCCTTGCACGAGTGGGTCTGAAAAAGAGCCTTCTGTGAGATGCATGGCAAAGCCATTCAAAGTGCCAAGGTCCAAGCCTTTAGCCCAGCCCCACAAACCTTTTGCGCAAATCACCAAATCCCACACATCTTCAATCCAACTGGGGTCATGGCTAAAAGCCTCAGCCAAGTCTTCAAGCAAATCGTCCAGTCCGTCCCACTGTCGTTCAACAAGCGCCTGAACCAAAACCCGACGATCCACACGGTCCTGGCAGGAACAGATGTAGGCCCTATCCACCATCATGCCGTGGGGCAAATCTGCCGCTGAAGCAAAATGAGGCGGCCCATTCTGAGTCTCTCCCTCGAAACCAAAGTTTTCATCGCTATCCAAGTTCATATGAAATTGAAAAGGAATAAGCAACTGTAGCACTTCCGCCCAAAAATGCTAGAAAATACCCAAGCCAGATCAGTTGACTTCCGCGCCCGCCCCGTGTTGACTTGAGGCATGAAAGCCAGTGCCTTTGAATTCAAGTCCGCACGATTTTCACTCGAGAAGAGACAGGCGATTTTCAGCTACGCACTGCATTTCAGTGACGCACCCAGCAAAAGTTTCACTGAAACGCTGAGCTTCCCCGCGCAAAAAACGCAAAAGTTGCCACCCGCTTTGCTCAAAGAGTTGCTCAAGAATTTGCACCTCGTTTTGGGCCTCAGTTATTACAAACTCTACTGCCCCAAAAAAATCGAAATGCCCTATGCGCTGACTCGAGACGAAGCGAATTTTTGGCAAACGATTTACGAGAAAGGATTGGGCGAATTTTTCTTCCGCAATAAGATCGATTTCCGCGGCCTCATCCACTTCCCTTCCAAAAAAAATGCGAGAGGATTCAAGCCTCTGCGCCTCCCCACACAGGAGCGAGCCTTGCTTGGAATTGGAGGCGGAAAGGATTCCATCGTGGCCGGCGAAATGCTCAAGGAACGCAAACTGCCCCTCACCGCCTTTGTGCTCGAAACCGAAAAAGATTCCCCTGTTGTAAAGGAAGTGATCGCCGCAATGGGACTCAAGAGTCTGATCGTGAGACGCCATTTGGACCCCAAAGTTTTGAAGCCCATGGAGGGTGCGCTCAACGGGCACATCCCCATCTCCGCCATCTTTGCTTTTGTCGGACTCTTTGCCGGCGCCCTTTACGGCTACCGCTACACGGTGGTCGGCAACGAGGCCAGCAGCAACTTTGGAAACGTGAAGTATTTGGGCTCCGAAATCAATCATCAATGGAGCAAATCCGCCGAGTTCGAAAGTCTTTTGCAAGCGCACACTCGCCAGAATCTCACACCAGATCTGACCTATTTTTCCGCGATTCGCCACATGTACGAAATCCGCGTGGTGGAGGAATTTGTGAAACATCCCAAGTACTTCCCCATTTTCACGAGTTGCAACCGAAGTTTTAGAATCAGCAAGGATAGGCCCAGCAGTCGTTGGTGCGGAGAATGCGCCAAATGCGCCTTTGTGTTTGCGGAGCTCGCGGCCTTTTTAAAGCCCGCCCAGCTCACGAAAATTTTCGGCAAAAACCTGTTTGACGATGAAGCGCTGCTCCCCATGTTCGAAGACCTTTGCGAGCTGGGAAACATGAAGCCTTTTGACTGCGTTGGAACCTACCAAGAAAGCCGCACGGCCTTGCGTCACGCTGAAAAAAATTGGGGCAAAACAAAGGTGCTCAAAGCGCTTTTGCCTCGTCTGCAAAAAGCCTTCCCAAAAGAAGACACGAGCGACTTATTTGAGATTCAAAACGCGCCCACCCTGCCCGCCCACTTTAAATTTTTGGGCCTCAAAAATGTGCTCCTCCTCGGCTACGGAAAGGAAGGCCAAGTCAGCGAAAAGTACCTCAAAAAATTCTATCCAAAACTCAAAATCCTCATCGCGGATCAAGCGCAAAACGCAAACTATTTGAGCCAACAAAAGGATGCCGAATTCGCCATCAAAACGCCGGGGCTACCCAAAGAAAAAGTCACGATTCCTTATGCCACGGCGACGCAAATTTTCTTTGCCGAAAATCGCTTGCCCACTGTGGGCGTGACAGGCAGCAAGGGCAAGAGCACCACCGCCAGCCTCATCGCTCACCTTTTGCAAAAAACAGGAGTCAAAGCTCAACTCCTCGGCAACATCGGCGCGCCCATGCTCGAAGCCCTACTCAAAAAACCGAACGCGGACCTCTACGTTTTGGAACTTTCCAGTTACCAATTAAACGAACTTGCCGCTTCACCAGACCTCGCGGTGGTGACCAATCTCTTCCCCGAACACATGAATTATCATGGCGGAGTGGAAGCGTACTACGACGCAAAAAAGAACCTCATCCGCTACCAAAACTCCAGCGGAATTTTTGTCGTGAACACGAAGCATCCTCTGCTCAAAAAGTGGCCCACCGAAACCAAAGCCGCGGCATTGCCCTTTTCGTCATGGACGCCCAGTCGCTCGCCTTTGCTCGGCGCTCACAACGAGTCCAATCTCGCTGCCGCCATTGCCGCGACTGAGGCTGCTCGCACGCTGCTCGGCAAAAAACCAGCGAGCAAAACCCAGCTGCAAAAAGCACTGCTCAGCTTCAAACCTTTGCGTCATCGTCTAGAAAAAGTCGGGACCTTCAAAGGCATCACCTTTTACGACGACGCCATTTCAACCTCTCCAGAGTCCACCATCGAGGCGCTCAGGGCGCTCACGCCCCTCGCGCCCATCGGCACGATTTTCCTCGGCGGCGAAGATCGCGGGTATGAATTTTCGGAACTTGAAAAAGAGCTTCGCCGCCTCAAAATCCCCAACATTGTGCTCTTCCCCGACACCGGCAAACGCATTTTAAAATCCCGCGCCGGCTTCACCGTGCACGAAGCGAATTCCCTCAAAGAAGCCGTTGCTCTCGGCTACCGCCTCACAAATGCCGGCGAAATCTGCCTGCTCTCCACCGCCTCCCCTCACGCCTTCCACATGAGTTTTGAAGATCGTGGCGACGAATTCCAACGCCTCGTCCGCAAAGGCTAAAATTGCAACTAGAACTGCACCTTTTTCCTCACTTCTTCAGGAAAAACATTCAGCGCAAAGAGCAGCCCGATGTACACCAAGGCGCCCAGAATCGTGAGCAGAATCACGTTCAAATTTTGCATCCCCCACAAGTTGTAAGTGGGATCTTTCAAGTAGTAAACCGTGGCTCCCATCGCAAGTCCTGCCACTGAAATTTTAACAAAATTCGCCCACTCCACTTTGTAGCGAAGGAAGCGACGCGCAGTCCACCCAGCCACCACAAGGATGAAAACCTCAGTCGCAACCGTGGTCCAAGCAGCTCCACGGAATCCCCAATGTGGAATAGCCCAGAGGTTGAGCAGAATGTTGAACACGGCGGCGCCCCCGTTGATCCACAGCAATTTGCTCTGTTTGCCCAAAGCCACCAGCGAGTAATTGTACAAACTGCTGCTGAACGAAATGCACATCCCCACCGACAAAACCTGAAGGGCAACATCAGACCCGTAAATGCCCTTATCCAACTGGCTCAAAAACTCAGGCTGAGTGATGATGAAAATGATGGGATACGCGAGCAAATACAAACCAATCGCCATGGGCAAACCCGCGATATACAAGAAGTTCATGCAGAGTTGCAAAATCCGCTCCACCTTCTTTTTACCCTCCTCCACGGACTTTTCCGTTTCCGCAATGGCGCGGCTGAGCACGGGCAAAACGCTGTTCATAAAAAAGACCGGAATCACATTCAAGATCTCCAAAATGCGCATGGCTGGACCATAAAATCCAAGCTCGTGAGGCCCTTTGATGAAGAGTATCATGATGCTGTCGATGCGGAAGTAGATCATGTTCAAAACCAAGGCAATGCCATAAGGGAAAGCGCCAAAAAAGATTTCCTTCCAGTATTCTTTTTCAAAGCGAGGGAGCAGATTCGCGTAACGTTTTGCGCAGTAATAGGTGTAAAGAAACGAGAACAAATTCCCGACCAAGCCCGCAATCATGAGCTGATTGAAAGAAGTTTGGTTGGGCTCGCCGACGAAGAAATAAAAGATCACCGCCAGCATCCAGCCGAACGAAATCATTTTGCCTAGCACCAAGGCCACCGTCGCGTGCTGCATCTTGAGTTCAACCTGCAAAACGCTGGAAGCGGTTCCTTGTAAAATCGAAAAGAAAACGGCGAGCCCAGCGATCGCAATTCCTCCCGGAATGAAGGTGCCCGAATAAGCCGGAATCACAAACGCGGCAACAATCGCAATGGCCATGGCTACGGCCGCGGTCACCACACGCATCCCAAAAATATTGCCCGCCACAAAGCTGCGGTCTCGCACGCCCTTACTCATTTCTCGCACGCCAATCGTGAACAAACCAAAGTCCGCCGCGATTCCAAAAAACGCCAAAAATTCATAAACCGCCGTGTATTGCCCGTAGCCTTCCACACTCAAAAAGTGGGACACGGATTTCAAAATTCCAATGCTCGTCACGGCCATCACCGCTCGTCCAGCAACCTGAATCACGGTGTTCCCAAGGATTTTCTTTGCAGTCGTCATACGCGCAGGTATTCTATGCCACGGCTTTAAGGAAATCCAATGCAAGAACTCAAAGACCGCCTTCATACGCTTCAAGACGAGGTAAAAAAATCCGTCGCGCATTTGGATTTGCCCGCTAAAAAACTCAAGCTCCAAGCCTTAGAAGAAGAAATGTCCGCTCCAGATTTTTGGTCCGATCAAGCCAAAGCGCAAAAAGTTTCAAAAGAAGCAGGCCTACTCCGCAACACCATTTCGGCTTGGGAAAAACTCGCGAGTGAAGCTCAAGACCTCGTGGAACTCCTCGAGCTGACCGACGAAGAAGATAAGTCCGCCGTTTCTCAATTGGGAGCAGCGCTCAAAGAAGTCGAAGCCAAAAACGAACAACTCAGCATTCAGCTCTACCTCTCCGGACCTTACGACACCGCCAGTGCCATCCTATCTTTTCACGCAGGAACCGGTGGCGTGGACGCCCAAGACTGGGCCGAAATGCTCATGCGCATGTACCTGCGTTACTGCGAAAACAAAGGTTGGAAAACCACTCAACTCGATCTCTCCACCGCCGAAACCGCGGGCATCAAATCCGCGTCCTTCCGTGTCGAAGGGGATTACATTTACGGCACCCTCAAGCACGAACGTGGCGTTCATCGCTTGGTGCGCATCTCCCCTTTCAACGCCAAAGGCACGCGCGAAACCTCCTTTGCCATGGTGGACGTTTCTCCTGAAATCGAACAAGCCGAACTCGAAATTCGCGACGACGAATTGGATTGGGAATTCATCCGTGCCAGCGGAGCCGGCGGACAAAACGTGAACAAAGTGTCCAGTGCCGTGCGCCTCATCCACATCCCCACGGGGCTCGTGGTCACCTGCCAAACCGAACGCAGTCAGATTCAAAATCGCGAAAATGCGCTGAACATGCTCAAGTCCAAATTGCTTGCCATGCAAGAGCAAAACCACCTCAAAACCATCCAAGAGCTCACCGGCGAACACTTCAAAAACTCATGGGGAAACCAAATCCGCTCCTACGTTTTGCAGCCCTACCAAATGGTCAAAGACCATCGCACCAACCACGAAACCAGCCAAGTGGACAAAGTCCTCGGCGGAGACCTAGACGAATTCATTGAAGCTAGTTTAAAATTGCAGCACTAACCCATCCATATGGACCATCGCCTTGCCCGAGACAACGTCGTAACCGGAGCTCTCAGCGACAAAGAAGCTGCTATGATGGTTGGACAAACAGGCGTCGAAGTAAACCTTGCTCTCAAGGCAGAACTTGAAATGGCTAGAACCGGAGTGACCGAAGAGTTGGTCCGGCAGGCAGCTAACGCCCTGAATGGCTCTAACGACTTTCACGCAACACACTAATGACAATTCCAGTAGAAAAAGGCACCGACAACACCATCCTGCGCACGGTTTCTAAACCTGTATCGCAGTTCACGGCCGAACTCAAAGCCTTTGCAGACAAAATGACCAAAACCATGCACGCCGAAAACGGCGTGGGCATCGCGGCACCTCAGTGCGGACGCAACATTCGCATGGCCATTGTGATGCTCAATCCAGGAGAAAAAAACGAAATCGTCTTCCCCATCGTGAACCCAGTGATTGTGGAACGTTCCGAAGAAACCGAAGACGGCGAAGAAGGATGTTTGAGCCTCCCTGGAGTTTGGGGAAAAGTGTCGCGCGCGTCTCACATTGTGCTGCGCTACAAAACCATCCGTGGACAGGAGCAAACCCTCGTTCTCGAGCACTTCAACGCGCGCATCATCCAACACGAAATCGATCACCTCGACGGAGTGCTCTTCATCGACCGCGCTTTCGATATTGAAGAAAAGAAACGCGTCAAAAAATCCAAGCACGCAGAGATTTAGGCCTCAAAGTGCCTTCAGCAAATCAGCTGCCTTCGCCAAGTCTTCCGCAGGGGCATCTTCTTTAATGAGCTTGAAAATCGTCTCATGTTCGTAAAATGAAACGGGCTCAATTTTTCGAAGGATGAGATAAGACGCGCCTGCATTGAAGCGCACTAAAAATTCTGGATCGTGGCGCACACTCTCTAGCAAATAGTCCAGAACCTCAGGCACAGAAAAATTCCTGAGCGCAACCGCGGCATCCACGCGAAAGGCGGCAGGACTTCTTTGTAAAACATCCACAACGTAGCGGGAATAATCTCGTTCGGGGAAGCGTGCTTGAAGGTATTGAGCCAACTCAATTCGAAGTCGAAACCGAGACGTTTCTAAGGTTTTTTCAACCAAACTCACCCATTCGTCGCCCTTCATGAGCTTGATGCCCTCCACCGCCACATAGTCTTCCAGTAAAAGACCGCGCTCCAGCATGTCTTTGACATGTGCGGGATCTTCCTTTTCCAAAGCCTTTGCTGCGGCATATTCATCGATGCCTCCGTCGTGCCAAATCATGTAGGCATTTCCCAGCACTCGTTCTCGGAAGTCTTCCCAGTTTTCATCGGCAAAATTCATACAAAAAAATGTTTAGACTAAATCAGGCGGCGAAAGCTTTTGGCGAGATTTCTCACCATCCACCACGCCCTTCGATACACAAACACACGTGAGCCGAGCGTGTCCACTCGTGTTCCTCCAAAACGGGTTTTGAACTGAGTCACTCCCGCAAGTGCGTGCTTCTCCCCCGCCGCCCCATCAGGCGCAATGCCCAAAAAGTCGTAGGTTTTGAAACCCATTTTCTTCGCCTCGCAAATCGCGTGCCACTGCAAAAGATAAGGGGCCATCACCTTCCGGTCCTCGTTGGAGGAGGCTCCGTAGTAGTACGTCGCGGTGTCTCCAAAAAAAGTGACGAGCATCCCGCCCACGATGCGACCTTCAAATTCCGCCACATACAGCTCTGCTTCTTCGCCCAAAACACGCAGAAAATCCTTGTAGAACGAAAGTGGATGAACGCCAAAGCCATCCCGCGCTCCCGTTTGGCCTAAAATAGCATAGAAAGCGTCCAAATCAGCGCCTTTGCCCTTTCTTACGACTACTCCTGCCTTCTCGGCAATCTTGATGTTATAACGGCCTTTCTGTGCCATTTGCTCCAGCAATTTTTCCTGAGAAAGTTTCAAATCCAAAATCAAGGTGTGCGAAGGCAAATATTCTTCTTTGGAGGGCGCGCCTGTCAGCGTCACCCCCTCAGTTGTTTGCCCAGGCTCCACACGCAAAAACACAGCTCCATTCAGGCGCGCCCAATTCTTGCACGCTTCCAGCAGCAGTTCCCAAGCGTCTTGCGCTTCCTGCGTCGCCAGCCCTTGAGCCAAAACTGGCCCTCGTGGCGCCCACAGCCATGTTTTGCCAAAGCCCATAGCCTGTCGGACCACCAAAAGACTGGCCAAAAACTCGCCCTTTTCTTCGTCACCCTCCTTTTCCACCACCACAAAAACTCTAAAATCCGGACGCCCCTTGAGGCTGGTCTGCAATTCCCCCCACGCCCACGTTTGCTCGATGGGACTGTTCACCTGAGCCGCCACAAAAGCCGCCAAGTGTTTTTGATGAGTAGAGTCGAGAACTGCAATGTGCATGCTGGCAGTTTAGCAGAAAAAGTGGAGGCCACAAAAAAGAGCCCCAGTCGGGGCTCTTTTTACACCTGATTTTAAGGATCTTTCTCCGAAAGTAAGACTCGGCCTAGCGGCCCGGAGCGCTGAGGAGAAAGATCTTTAAAATCTACTTTTGCATTTTTTGTCGAATGAACGCTGGAATGTCGTATTCACTTCCTCCGTCTTCCGTCATAGGAAGAGATGGGTTGCTAGGACGAAGTTCCGTGTTGGACTTTGGAAGTCCAGAAGGTTGTTGTTGCATGGGTTTTTGCATGCCAACCGCGCTCGTTCCCATAGGGCGGAATTCCCCAAGAGGACGAGTGATCGAAACGCCACGTTTGACGTCGTCGAATCCAGTCGCAACCACCGTGATCTTGATTTCTCCCGTGTAAGAATCGTTGATGACCGCTCCGAAGATGATGTTTGCTTCAGGATCAGCCGCTTCAGTGATGATGCGAGCCGCTTCATCCACTTCAAACATAGACAAGTCGCTTCCTCCAGTGATGTTGAACAAAATTCCTTTCGCCCCTTGAATGTCGAGTTCGAGGAGTGGGCTTTCCACGGCAGCGCGAGCCGCTTCGGTAGCACGATTTTCTCCTGTTCCGTATCCAATTCCCATGAGGGCGGATCCAGCGTTTTCCATGATTGCTTTCACGTCGGCAAAGTCCACGTTGATCATTCCGTGTACAGTGATCAAATCAGAGATGCCTTGCACACCTTGTCGCAAAACATCATCCACAACCATGAAGGCTTCGGTGAGAGGAGTCTTTTTGTCGATGAGAGACAAAATCTTGTCGTTTGGAATCGTGATGAGCGTGTCCACTTTGTTCTTCAAGTTCTCGAGTCCTTCTTCTGCTTGAGTGCGACGACGGTGTCCTTCAAAAGTGAAAGGCTTGGTCACCACAGCCACGGTCAGAATTCCCATGTTGCGAGCGATTTCAGCAACCACAGGGGCCGCTCCCGTTCCAGTTCCTCCTCCGAGTCCACAAGTGATGAAGAGCATCTCAGTTCCCTCCAAAGCTTGTTTGATTTCTTCTGTGGATTCCTCCGCAGCTTGACGTCCAATGTCTGGATGACTTCCAGCACCAAGACCACGAGTCGTTGCCTTACCAATGTTGATTTTGGTAGCGGCTTCGCTGTGGTAGAGCGCTTGAGCATCGGTGTTCACCGCAATGAACTCAATTCCTTTGATGTTGGATTTGATCATACGATTGAGGGCGTTTCCTCCTCCACCTCCAGCACCCATCACTTTGATGCGTGCAACTGGAGTCACTTCAGAAGGGTTCACTTCGAAGTTCTTGCGTGTGGACTTGGAGCCGGAGAACAGCGTTTTCAAGCTGTCGTCGTTTTGAGATGAGCTGGCCATAGGGGCTGGGTAAAGGAGTTAGGGGCGGCGTAGATGACTCAGCGGAGCTGAGTTTTAATAGTGAAGAGAGTTTTTATTTCGGAATTTATTTTTAAGCGGTCACTCTATCATGGAAGCAGTCCGCGGAACCAGTTTTTGATTCCTTGGCCCATCTTTTCCACGTTGAAGTTTTTGAGATCGAACTTGAATCCAAGGTTGTCGCCTTGAAAACGAGAACCCCACACCACAAGCCCGAGCACACTGGCGTAGGCAGGGTCTTCAATCTTATCCACGACACCTTCGTAGTTGGTGGGGAATCCGATTTGAATGGGCAAGTTCAGAACTTCACGAGCGAGATCGATCACACCAGGCATTTTCACAGCGGCTCCACACAAAATTGCTCCGGCAGGCAACATTCCGTCGCGTTGAACGCGAGCGAGCTCATCCTTAACCATGGCAAAAATTTCGTGGTAACGCGCTTGAATGATTTCAGCGAGTTGCTTCTTAGAAACCGTTTGAGTGTCGATTTTGGAAAGCAAAGAAAGGTCGATGGTTTCGCGGTCGTGAATGTCTTCTGGGATGCAGGATCCGTACTCGATTTTAATCTTTTCCGCCGTGTCGATAGAAGTGCGAAGTCCAATCGCAATGTCGTTGGTCACGTTGTCTCCTCCCACAGGCAAGGAAGCGCTGTGCAGCACCGTTCCTTCTTCAAACACAGAAACGTTGGTCCCTCCACATCCAATGTCGATCACCACCACGCCAAGTTCCTTTTGACGCTTGGTCAAAACAGCTTCGGCAGCGGCAAGTCCACAAGGGATGATGTCGTTGATATCCACACCAGCTTGGTGCACGCATTTTTCAATGTTCTTCACCGCAGGAACGAGTCCCGTCACAAGATGCGCAAGCACCTCAAGACGAATCCCCGTCATTCCCACAGGGTATTTGATTCCCATCTGTTCATCCACGGTGAAACTCTTTGGAATGATGCGCAAAATACGGCGATTGTTTGGAATAGCAACGGCTTGAGCCGCTTCGAGCACACGATCCACATCGTCTTCAATGATTTCGTTTCCGGTGTGAGAAATAGCGATCACCCCCTTGCTGTCCATGGACGCAATGTGATCCCCAGAAATTCCCAAAAACACCGCATGAATCGGCTCCCCCGCCATGCGCTCAGCGTCTTCCAAAGCGGAAGAGATGTTCGCGACGGTTTCTTCTACGTCGATGATGTTTCCTTTGCGAAGACCTCCAGAAGGAGAAACCCCCACCCCAATGATGTTGGGCTGAGTGCTTTCGTCGTCCATCACGGCAACCGCCGCGCGGATTTTGGAGTTTCCAATATCAAGACCTGCAATGATTCGGTGTTTTGGCATGCTGCGACTTTAGCCCAGCCAGACCAGCTTTTCAAGAGCATGTATTTATAAAATAGCGCAGAGGAAAGCCAAACTTAGCCTCTTGACTCAAAAATGTATGCGGATTTTACGGCTTCAAACAGCCCCAAGCCCTCATTTTTTGCGCAGCCCAAAAATGCCCTTGCCTAAGGCTAAAATTATGGAGAAAAGAAAACTCACTTTGCGAGACCCCGAACAAATGCTTTGTACAAGCCAAAAACTGATGAACAAAAAAGTTACTCTAGTCCATTAGGATACGGCCATAACGCTCCGTCGTAAGAGTGCAGTCGAAAGAGGAGCGATGAAACCCCAGCGAATCAGAGAAAAAAACGCAAGAATGTGGAAGGCCCCCCAAGTCAACAGAGGTGGAAGGGATTGAGGAATCTAAGTCGAGGAGAATGCCCTGCGCAGCCTTGTCCCCTTTTCTGGCCAATAGGCCTAAATTTAGAGAAACTTTTTTAACAGAGTCCCTTACCAACTGCGGATCAGACGAAGTAAAGGAACTGACGGCATCCTCAGCATTAGCACTTTTGCCCTCAACAATACGGAGGATATCAGGCGCATTTTCAAGAAAAACAGGCGTTACTGCTGCGCTCGGTGCCCAAAAACTTGGCCCGCGAAGGAGGGGCGTCTCGTGAGGGTTGTGCAGTCCAATCATACGCCTTTTGTCATGATGCCACACGTTTGCCACCCCTGGATGGTTCCTTGATTTGGGAGTGCCAGCCGCATCCTTAAGCAATAGGAATGGCACCTGCTGGCCCTCAAGAAGTTCAAGCAGCTGGCCGTAAGCAGTTAGGGCAAACTGAACGCAATCCACAAAATCCTGCCTAGGCTGAAGAACAAGGACCTCAGGAGCACGCTTAGTTTGAAATAAGACACCGCCAAGCTGTAGTTCCCCAGTAGTATCTAAACTAGACACCAAATCTAAATTCACGCAAGTCATGCCTGAATTATAGATGGAAAAAACTTTTATGCAAGTTCCCTCGTTTCCTAAAACAACTGCCCCTGCGCCTCGCGCTGCTCCAACTCGCGGCTGAAGTCCCAGCCTTTGTTGAGTTGTTCCAGGCGGCGCCACAAAGAGCGGAACGCAAATTTTTCAAAGAGAACGCGCACGCGTTCGTAGTCAAAATCGTGGACTTTGCAGTCGTTCAAATCCAAATGGAAGTGGTCCTCTCGTAAGATCGTAGCCACATGCTTACAAAGGCGAGCCGCGTCTTCATTCGCTCGAAGCAATTCGCGGATTCGTTCCGGCTGAACCTGTTCGAGTCGCTCGTAAATGCCTTCCACGCTCGAAAACTCTTCCAAAAGTTTGATCGCCGTTTTTTCGCCAATGCCTTTCACGCCGGGAATATTGTCGCTGGTGTCGCCACACAGTCCCTTGTAGTCGGGAACTTGTTCAGGCCACACGCCCATCTTTGCCTTCACCCCCTCCCGATCGTAGCGCACAACTTTGGTGTAGCCACTGACCGGCGTCACCACCGTGGTCCTGCCACGCACCAATTGAAACGCATCCTTGTCCCCCGTCACAATCACCGTTTGCACGTCGGGATGATTCTTCTCCACTTCTTCGGAAACGATGCCCAAAAAATCATCCGCCTCCAGACCTTCCTTTTCATAAGCAGGAATGGAAAGCGCGTCCAAAACCTGCCTCACCAAAGGGAATTGGATGATGAGCGCATCATCGGTTTTCATGCGCGTTGCTTTGTATTCGGTGAACACTTCATCACGGAAAGTTGGACCTTTCATATCCCACGCCGTGACCAAGTAGTCGGGCTTTTCAACCTCTAAAATCCCCAGCAAAATACTGGTGAAGCCATACACGGCATTGGTTTGCGTTCCATCCGGAGCACGCAAAGTGGGCGGAACCGCATGATAACAGCGGTGCACCAGAGCATTTCCATCAATGAGGATGAGTTTTTTCACGGAGACAGTCTAGCTCAGCCTCAAGCACGGGCAAACTAAAAGTCACCACAGCGTTTATCAGCAGGAATGCAGCGGGCGAATCCTTCTGGTCCGAAAGTAGGCATCAAAAGATAGGCAGAACGGTAAAAGTCCTCAGGGCGTGCAGTGGAACAGGCACTTTGCCATTGAGCCTTGAGAGGTCCACCCGACTCTTCCCTATAAAATGCGCTCCCCAAATTCCCTAAAATCTCAGAGCCACTTTGACCTTCCTCAATTGAATTGAACGCCGACGTCAATTGAATGAGCTGACCTATGTTGACGAAAGGGATAGGACTATTTTCAGGAGTTAAAGCCTTGGAGTCCAGATCGGGCATTCTCCCTTTCAACTCGGCAACTTCCTCGGCAACGCACTTTTCAGAGTCTGGAGCCACCGAAATAGCAGAAAAATCAGGCGCGGATGGGGCCTCTAAACCCGAATTAGCGCTGGCTGAGTGGTCAGCGATATCGCAGCCCGCAAGAAGCCCTGAAAGGAGAAGAGTATCGAGTCTCATAGAAAAGATAAGTGCGAAATTATAACACCTCGGCCACTTTTAGCAAGCCATCCTCTAGAAACAGTGCCACTAGTGAATTGAAAAACGCGTGACTTTCTGGTACAATGAGTTAATTGATTTACGTATGGCAAAAACAAAAATCCAAGCTCTCAACCTAAAAGTTCGTATTCCAAAGCTCATTCTGGACATACGAAACGCAGACGCCAAACTCTTGGACGATCTGCTTCCCGCTCTTGAAAACCTAGACGCTCGGGTTCGAGTGCTCGGAACAGGGTTAAAAACCCTTCCCCACGCCTTCTCTTTAGAAGAAGCTTTGGAAGAAGCTCACGTGTGGGTTGTTTTAAGCCCAAAGCTCACCAAAGACTTTTCGATGGTGGTGGAACGCGGCATCGTGCCAGTGATGAAAGAAGGACTCCATCACGACGCAGAAAACTACAATCCTGTGGAGGAAGCAGGCAACGCTTTCCTTTTTCATGAACTCAGTGCTTGGCAAGTTTACGGAGCCATCGTGCGCGCCGTCGAAAACTTCGCCTTCAGCTACGATTGGGAAAACCTTCGCAGTCAAGGACGCTGTTTAATGGAGTGTGCTTAAGAGGCTTTTCATAAAGGCTTCCGACTTCAGCTCCTCACAGTCTTTTTCGTCGAGCGGGCAGGCCAAGGTGCCAGCGGTGAAATGGACGTTTTTGAACGAGAACGCATAGATCAAAATGTCTCCACCGAACCAATCCTCGCGATAAGTATTTCCAGCAAGTGAACCAAACGTGAAGCCATCTTTCGTTATATTTTCAGAGCCTTCCCCTGGAATATCGAGCCAGTTGTCTCCTTTGGAAAGATAAATCCCCATCGCGTCGCCATAAGGCAAGCAAGCCGCATCGCTGGTTTCGCCAAAAGAAAGAGTATCGGAGTACTCATCTTGACGGTAGTAAGCTCGGTAATCTTTGTATTCGGGTAAAATCGTGAAGTACACGTCCCATTCGGGGATAAAATACTCAATGCCTTCAGTGGTAACATCCATTGGCAGTGGTTCCACAAGAGTCC
>CAZROM010000001.1:56007-69742 GCA_964601715.1 uncultured Candidatus Peribacteria bacterium
AAATACTCAATGCCTTCAGTGGTAACATCCATTGGCAGTGGTTCCACAAGAGTCCGTGAGCGCAACTCTTCCACCGTGCTTTCATCGGGATAAGGCGCACCATTCTCACAAGTTTGAGCGGATGCAAGAGGATCCAGCCCAGAAGCCAAAGCCTCCTCAGAGTCCTGAGTTACGACAAAATCGCTCCAAAAATCCACCTCCGCCAAACAAAGGTCCGAGTATTTGGAGCCAGCATAGGTTTCTAAAACTCGAAAACTGACGCTCTGAATATCACGAACATTGAGGGCAAAAAATTGCATTCCGTAACTGTCTTCAAAATCAAGCACCTCATCCACTCCGTCCACTTGCTCCGAGCCATTGTACGAAACCGCCACCGTTTTCCAGCGCGAATTCTTGAAGAACATCTCTTCGCTTGTTGCATACCCTGGCACCATTCCAACACTGCCCAAGTCGGTAGGTTCTTCAAAAGTCAGGGTCAAGCTAGGTAGGGACTCAGAAGTACACCAAGCCGTCTTCCAGTTTTCGTCGTAAGCAAGCGAAGGACCGTAGGCCAAATGTTCGGAAGAGTCGTAAGGCAAGAAGGAAGAAGCTTCAGCAACAACCGCGTAGCGATTGGAGTTGACCTTAAAAGGCGCCTCGCCTTCTTTGAGAGAAATTTCACCCACAGTCTCGCTCATAGACAAGCCCTGCGGGTCCAAAACAGGCATTTCAGCCCCGAAGCCAAAACCAAAAAGAGCCACAAACAAAAAAACCACCAAGATAAACGCCACCCCGATGAGAGTGAATTTGCTGTTCATAGCTTAGTCCAAATTGTCGATGCCCCCACCGCTGTTCGTTCCATCGGGCAATTTGAAGTTGGAGATGAAGTCGAACACTTCACCCAAATTGATGTATTGAACGACATTGAGTCCCACGGCGTTTCCCACCATGATCACAATCACGACAGACAACATGGTGACCACAAGTCCGACAATCGCGTAACGAATCGTGGACACGGCTTGTTTGATTTTGCCCTCGTCTCCTCCAGAAAGGATGAAAGAAATACCTCCAAAAAAGATGAAGACCACACTCAAAAACCCAGCAGCGATGATTCCGTAAGCAATCGTGCGGTTCACAATTTCGAGTGCGTCATAACGCTGAGCCACGTCCAAAATGGAACCTTCGTTCACAGTGGCTAAAATCAGCGGAAGAAAAGACATGGTGTGGCGCGTTAAAGTGCTGCCATACTAGCGCACCGTTCCGTCTGGTTCAACAATTTTCAAGTTGAAGCGAGCATCGTTCTTGGCTCCCATCATGCGGAGCAATACACGAAGTGACTTGGCGGTTTGACCGGACTTGCCAATGATTTTACCCATGTCGGCTTGAGCCACCTTCAGCGTGATGAGCACGCCAAGGTCGTCGACAGACATCGTCACGCCAACCTCATCAGGTGCGTCGACAATGTTCTTTACGACAAATTCAATAAAATCTCGAGCGGCATTTCCTGATACATCAGAAGGCATAGTGCGGGGCGTTAATGAAGTTGGGAATTACTGAGCTGCAGCTTCAGAAGCAGGAGCTTCTGCGGCAGGCGCTGCTGCAACTTCGGCAGGAGCTTTGGTAGCACGACGTTTCAAATTGCGACTTCCAATGAATTTTTCCATTCCTTGAACTCCTTGTGCCTTCATCATGCTGGCAACGGTGTCCGAAGGAGTAGCTCCTTTAGAAACCCAGAATTCAAAACGATCCTTTTTAACCTCCAATTTCTTGTTTTCAGAAGGATTGTAGAAACCAAGCACTTCCATGTTCGCTCCTTTCACAGCGTTACGTTTTTCTGCAACCACAATGCGATAAGCAGGTTCGTTGGTCTTTCCAATACGGGTCAAACGGATTACGAGCACAAGAATTAGGTTAAATTGCCTATCGATTTTAGTTAGAAGCGATAAATTGTCAAGCAGAAAGAAAAGGGTGTATGCTCAAAAAGCTCATGCGAAAGCCAAATGGAGAAGCTCCGGAAGGCCAAGAAAGTGCTAAAAACGCACCGCTTCTTGAACGTGACCCCAAGATTGACGAGTTGGCGAACGCAGCAAGAGAGGTGCTTTTAGCTCAAGGCATCAGTCCAGACGACAAAAAACTGGCAATTCTTCTTGAAGAGTTAGCAAAAGAGGCAGATTTAATCACAGCCATGAGCCATTTGAGTTCTTTTTGGGTAGACGCACGGCTGGACACAGATCTACTAATAGACTTGCTCGTAAGACAGGAGATTGTCAGCTCAGAGCCCCTACCCAACCCGCCTGTAAAAAAGGCGCCAACGGTTGAAGAGTCTGCCGAGCGAGTTCGTCGTGAGGTCATTCTTGCCCACTACGGCACTCTTGTGCGACCTAAGTGGAAAGAAGGTTTACTGACAACCGTCTTTTTAGCGGAGAGATCTTTGGAGGAAAATCTTCGCATCGCCATAAGATGGAAAATCGTTGAGGAAATCCTCGACGCTCAGGAAGCGTACCTAAATTCTTTGCCGTCCAAGAGTAAGCGCCAAAGAGAAAAAAAACGCCTCGAGGCAGAAGCGATTGTAGAGGCAGAGGCGAAAATGTCACTCCACGACCGTTCTTAAATCATCGACACCACTTTTCTCAGCCATATTTAGGTTCAGCTGCACCAAAAGTTCGTGCCTGTGCACGTACACACGTTGTGCCCACATGCTGCTGGGAACGGAAACATACAGCGTTCCGCCTTTCACAAATTTGGGTTTCACCGAAGAGCCCGCGTCGTCGCCCAAAATGCTGGGCATCAAGGTTCTGAATCGTTGGCACACCAAAGCGGCTCGAGCTTCACGCTCAATCTTGTACTTGGCCAGTGCTTTGGGCACCAACTCCGCAAAGGAAAAGAAATCATCCATGACGCAAAACTAGTTCTTAGATTCTAACACACTTTCGTAAACCTCCAGTGTTTCCTTCGCCATTTTCTCCCAAGAGAATTTCAAACTGTGCTTGAGACCGCATTCGCGCATCTCCGCTTGAAGTGTGGGATCGAGCAAAACTTTGCGCACATTGTTCGCAATGTCTTCAGGGTCGTAAGGATCAAAAAACAGGGCATTGTGCTCGCCGCAAATTTCGGGAATGCACGAGGTTTTGGAGGCCACAACGGGGGTTCCACAACGCATGGCTTCCAAAGGAGGCAGTCCAAAGCCTTCGTAAAGCGAAGGGAAAACGTAAACTTTTGCCGATTGGTAGAGCGCCACGAGCTCATTTTCGGGCACCATCCCTGTGTAAATCACATGATGTTCCAAGCCCAATTCCCCCACCGTGCGCTTCACTTCTGGGTAGTAAGGATCTTCTTCCCCCGTGATGACCAAAGAAAGGTCGAAGCCTTCGTTGCCGTCACGAAGCATGGCAAAAGCCTTGATCAAATTCACCAAATTTTTGTGTCCTCGCCACACACCGGTGTAGAGCAAGAAATCTTTGGTGATTCCATATTTTCGTTTCACGTGTTCCACCTGTTCTTTGTTCGCGCGTGGACCAAATTGTTCACACACTCCTTCGTAAATCACCTCAATTTTAGAGGAAGGCGCACCCACCACTTCCACCAAATCTTGCTTGGTGTTTTCAGAAACGGCGATGACTTCGCGGCTGTGATTGACGGCGGCTTTCAGCACCAAATTGTAGGCGGCACGATAGAATGCGGAATTCATTTTTTTGCCCGGATAGAACGAAAGCGTGAGATCGTGAATCGTCACAATGCTGGGTTTTCGGTACAAAATCGGCGCATTGAAATGCGTGAAGTGCATCAAATCCAATTTGGCCTTTTTCAAAATGCGAAGATAGATCAGCTGCTCTTTTAACGTGTAATGTTTGGCGTTCACCAAAACCTTGCTGAACCGTTTGTTGGGTGGTTCAAACGTGTCGTACTCAGGTCGATTCATAAAAATCACGTACTCATTTTTCTTGTCCTGCTCTGCGAGTTGTTTGATCAGTTCATAGACGTAGCGTCCGATCCCTGTGAACTCGGCGCTGTACATGCGTGCATCGATTCCAATTCGCATAGAGTTAGTTAAGAAGATTGTGAACTTTGTAGCCCATCAGTGCCGTGCACAGTAAGCGATCGGCTTCATTTGTTCCCTTTTCAAAGACAAGGTCGAAGTTTTCGTGCAAGCCCAGCTGCCCTCCTCCACAAACCAAGGTCGCCATCACGTTGTTGTCTTTGACGATTTGATAAGCAGCAGTGGCGTTGGCGATGTCCACGTTGGGAGCATCGAAAGCAACCTTATGCTTCTCAACAGGCCACAAGTAGAGGTAAGGATTGAGTCCATCTTCAGAGATGCACCACAGTTCGCGCACATCGGTAAAAAAAGCCTTCACTGAAAATTTCAGCGACTTCACGGACCCCAGTTTCTTGTCGTTCGCATCGTAAAGATCAGCCTTCACGCCCAATTGCAGTTTGGCTTTCACGAGGAAGTTACCTTCCGCATTCAAAACTGAAGCGTGCTGCGCCCACGACTTTTTCAGTCGTCCGACTACTTCTCCTTTTTCGTTCAAAAGCTCGCGGTTCATTCGAGTCCAAAACTTCCATTTCGGAAGGGTTGTGTGTACATGATCAGGAAAATGCATGAGTGGATTTTTTAAAGCGAGCAGAGTCTAGCACTCACCCTCTCAAACGCAAAACTCAGAAGCTATTGCACCACAGAGGTGCATTTGCTAAAGTGCATCCGCTCCGCTTGGAGTAGCCCTTTATGGGATGGTAGCTCAGTTGGTTAGAGCGCTGCCCTGTCACGGCAGAGGTCGCGGGTTCGAGTCCCGTTCATCCCGCCATTTTGGCGTGACCACTTGCCAAAGCGACAGTTTTGTTGTACAGTTCTCTACCTCCAACAAACTTCATGTCAGAAGGAATACCTCAGGTCAGAATAGAAATCTCTCCATCCACGGGAAATGGGGAAAGTGAGGCGAGCAGAGTTTATGTCGATGAATTGAGAGGTAGAATGGCTGCCGCAACAGAAAGGGCGCTTGGGTTTTTAGGCGAAAGAGGTGTCGCCTCGAAGCTGGGCGGAAAAGAGCTGGTGTTAAAGGGATTGCCCGACTTCAGACTTCTAGGAAGCAACTCAGGCCTACATGCACGCGCAAACATCCAGGTCACACACAAAGACACCGCAACGGGCTTGTCACGTATGAACCGCAGGGTTTATGAGCGAACTTTTGGGCTGCAGACCAGTGGGAAAGCGGCCAAGCAAGAAAGGAACAGAATTTTAAGGCTCTTATCGACGAAAGGTGCAGAACTTCAAAAGGACCACCCAGAGGAATTGGACGATGAGAACGACGTATTTTTCTACTTTGGCGATGGAGGACTTGATGCTATGACCCCAACGTATCTTGCCTCGCTCATGACACACGAACTATGGCATCTCCTCGAAAATAGAGAGGGCGTGCTTCGCAGCACAGAGGACTTGATTCACGAAGGGACGGCCACGCATGTGCAGAGGGCTTTTCTAAGGCGTGATGGGATGGATATTCACTTCCATAATGCGTCGGAAATTGCACGCATTCTCTACGGGGATATGAGTGATGTTGTGGCTGAAGAGCTAGGTGCCGACGGTGCGCCCGATGATATCACTCGCTTATTGTCCGAGGATTTTCGAAAGCGATTGATCTCACGGTTTGACTCAGAATTGGCCCCTGCTTACTTTGATTTATTGGACAAATCGAACACCGAGTTCGAAAGAAGGAGGTTAAATGATCCTGAATACAGAGACTTTGTACGAGAACCCACAAAGGAAAACTTACTTTTGGCGCTGAGACGTCAAGGTTTATCAAGGCATGTCAAAGCGTTCAAAGCGCAAGACATGACACGCTATTTGCAGTATATGCAGAGGCTTTTGGCGTGAAGGCGGTTTGGTAAATTGAAGTTCCGTGTCTAATCTAAGGCTGTTTTCAGCAATTATGCGCATCTCTATTTCCCTTATTGGCAACCTTATCTCCCCCAAGATTATTGAGGTGAGTGCCTTGCGAGTGGAAGTGGACAATGCATAAGTAGCAAAACGTCCAAAAAACTTCTCCTCGCAGTCAAGCGAGGTTTTTTTATTTTAACCATAAAAATCATGGATGGAGTTGATAACCATAGCACTACCGATGTTACTGATGCCGCACGCATAGCCGATTCTCAATCGAGAAGACGGGCTGAGAATGGCTGAACAAGGGCACAGGCCAATGGTCTATTATGAAACGCCAGCGCATTTGTATTTAGTAGGTACGGGATGGACAATGCCTCCAAATTCCTCGTTGTACTCAGTGTACAACGCCGCAGCAGGAGCCGAGGTGGATAAAAAGAACGAGAGATTACCTGATAAAGAGAAAGTCTACTGGGATGGAACAGCTGTTGACAGGGTCGCTGCAATGGGTGCGCTGCTAATGCCCCCTGACCATTGGGTGAGGGTAAATCTACTGCGATTTTATGATCCAAATGATAAGCGTGAAGAGACAATCAATCGTGCTCAATGGGCTTTTCTCGACAGCACTCGCTACCTCCCTAAGTCAGGAGTAGGTCTACCATCTGTAGTTATGACGGCGCTACGAGAGCCAACTGGCATCACAAGGCTATTGATCCAGACCCCTTTGCTAGCAGGACGTCAGGTGGGCTTCCATTGCTATACCTCGTTCGCGAAGCTGGCCTAGTAGTTAAGCCACACTCACCTTCCCACTAGTGCTATACTGCGCTCATGCGCCAAGCACTCGTTGTTTTCAATCCGGTTTCGGGCAGCAAAAAGTGGAAAGACGTTCCGACGATGATTCGGCAGACCTTAGAAAGGCACGATTTCGAAAGCACGTGGTTTGAGACCAAGCCTGTGAAGCGGCAGGATTTTAGTCCTTTGGAGGCGAAGAAATTTGACAGGATCGTAGTGGTGGGTGGAGATGGAACGGTGGCGGAAGTTGCCAGTTGGATGGTGCAAAGCAAGTGCAAAACTCCACTCGTGATTTTGGCGCAAGGCAGTGCGAATCTCTTGGCTCACAGTCTGGGACTCCCCTTTTTGAATCTCAAAAAAGCCCTAGAACTGGGCCTGACCGAAACAGGAAAGCCTTTGGACGTGATGCGCGTGAACGGAAAGCACATCGCGCTCATTGCCGTGGGACGTGGCTATGATACTTTTCTAATGAAGACAACGCTTCGAGCAGAAAAACGTAAGTGGGGGGCGCTCGCCTACGTGTGGTCTTTTCTAAAAACCTTTCTGTTCTACCGATCTCAACCTTATAAAATCACCGTGGACGGCGAGCGCATCTACACCGTGGCCAAGCAAATTTTAGCACTGAATGTGACGCCAGTGCCCGAAGCTTTCATCAGTGGAAAAGACGGCCTCGTCAATGTGTTTGCCGTCAGCCGTTTTCATGGCGTCAAAATGTGGAAAGGGAAGCAAATCTCGATCAAAGCCAAGAAAGAACTCACCTTCGACTGCGACGGCGAAGTTTTCAAAAGCAAAACCGTGAACATCGAGGTGCTACCCTCGGCCTTACACGTGGTGTACACCGGATCGATTTTTCACAAATAAACGCAGCGATCACTCCGTGAAAAGCTCGCCCTTGAATCCTTCACTCTTCCAGAACTGCCCTTCAGCCCCAATGAGCATGGCCTCAAGCGGAAGCTGAGGAACGAGAGTTTTGGCGTCTTCAAAACCCAAGACAAAAAGAGCGGTGGAATAAGCGTCAGCCAAGAGCGCCGCTGGAGCTTGAATGTAAACCGCGAGCATGTTTTGAGCCGGCTCCCCCGTGCGAGGGTCCACCAAATGATGGCGGAGTTTTTCGCCATTCTTCCAATGGCGACGACTCGGACTGCTGGCCGCCAAAGCCAAAGGGCCGTAGAGGCGAACTTCGCCGATGGCTAAACTCGTATCCGTGGGATGCTCAAATAAAATTCTCCACGGCTCACCATTTTCGTCACTGCCTTGCACGAACAAATCGCCCCCCGCATTGATGCAAAATCCTCGCAAATTGCGAAGTTCGCCACAATGCCCACTGAGTTCATTCACCATACGGTCGATGGCGTAGCCTTTTCCAAGTCCGCCCAATTCCACAGGAACGCTGAGTCGCACTTCAAAACCTTCGTCCAAAGTGGTGCGCAATTCCATGCGCCCCGCCGCACCCACACCGCCTGACTCACCCGCTTCAAAGGAATAATTTTTGTCGTAGCCCCAACTTTCCAAAATCCCTTTCACCGAAAGATCAAAGGCTCCGCTCGTTCGCTCACGCAAATGCTCACCAAATTCCAAAAGGCGATAAAATTCTTCCTCCACGCGAGCCCACTCCCCCACCTGCGCATTGAGCTCAGCAAGAGCAGTATCTTCCAAAAACCGAGAATAGGTTTTTTCGATGCGCTCGCATTCGTCAAAGCAAAGCCGAGCCATCTGACTTGCAGACGACTCGGCTTCAAAATCTTCACCTTCCACGATCAGCTGAAGAACGATGGGCGTGCCCAAATGCCGTTCTTCAAAAGTGAAACGTTTCACGCTTGTGCTTGGGTCTTGATGGCTTCAACTGCAGCGTTGAATCCGATTGGAGTCAAAGAAGAGCCGTTCACAGCACCAATGGCGCCGAGGCTATCGATGGACTTCCCAACGACCAAACTAGAAATTTTGCCGGCAAACATTTCAATGTAAGCCTTGCTGGTATCATTGCTTGCCATTTCAGTGACACTCACGGCTGTGATGAGGCCGTCCTTGATCGTCAACGTCACACTCATGGAGTCCTTCCCTCCAGGACTGGTGTAGCTTCCAGTTTGTGTGTAGCTTCCGTCCTTGTATTTGCTGTCGGCAACAACCGCATCTGGCTCAGACGTAACGGTAGTCGTGCCGTTGCTAGAAGAAGATGTATTGCTTTCAACCTCCATGCTTTCTTCCAAAGAGCCGCTGGCATCGGATTCTGCAGCTTCATCGGCTTCGTTTTCACAGCCCGTAAACAGCATTCCTGTTACAAGAAACAAGAAAAGGGCAGAGTGGATGGTTTTTTTCATAGCGTTTGGTTAAAATGGCGCACGAAGCATCCTATCCCACCACGCCATGCAATTCAAGCTTGAACCCATCGAACGCTGTGCAGCGTTCCTCGTTGTATTCGCCGCTGTTTCTTTTGGCTTCAATGCCTCAGCGCAACTCGCTTTGCATCTCACGGCAACCCTCGGTTTTGCGCTGGTGCTTTACATGGCTTTCACCACGCTCTTCCCCAACAAACACAAGAATGTCTGGGACACGGTCATCACCGGACTCATTCTCTTTTTGGTTTTGCATTACGGCTCCACATGGACGGATTTGGTCTTCCCTCTCACGGCGACTTTCATCGCGATCAGCATCAAATTTTTTGTGGAGTACAAAAACTCGCCCGTCGTGAACCCCGCCGCCGCAGGGCTTTTGATTTCCGCTTTGGTTTTGGCCTTCATTCCTAGTCTGGATCATCCCTTTGTTTCTTGGTGGGGCACCGCTTCGAATGGGCGCATCGCCTTTGCCTTAATGATCCTTTGGATGATTTTTGGAGTGAAAGATTGGCGTCGTGGATACGCGATCATCAGTTTCTTTGTCGTATATCTGCTCGGCCTCGTGCTTCGTGGCCAAGGTTTGGACTCCGTCCAGTTCATCCTCACGGACCCCATGGTCTATTTCTTCGCGACCATCATGCTCATTGAGCCCAAAACCTCTCCTTTCCGAACAGATCATCAGTTGGCCTATGGCGCTTTTGCCGCTCTTCTCATTCAAGTGCTGATGTCATCCGCCGCCCCCTACCCCGAACTCTTCGGTTTGGTTGGAGCGAATCTCTTTCAAATGGCACTGCGAAACTGGCCCAAGAAAGCCACAGTCTTGACAAAAGCGTAATAAGTCGTGAGAATCCGACCTTCAATTCACACTTTCATGGCATTAGAAGAAGGGCTGGCTACGTACGAAACACCTCAAGAGCAAATCGCTAATTTCTTGCGAGTAGTGCGTCAAGCCTTACGTGTGATTCAAGATCCTGTCTTTTTAGAACGACTCACCATCCAAGAGGCTCGTCATTTCATGAACATCTTTGATGGGCTTGAAGAAAAACTAAATCACGATGACAATGAAGTGAAATGGGCCCTGCAAGGCGTTCTAGATTTGAGAATAGGACTCAAGCGCGAAATGTCAAAATTGGGCAGCAGACATGAGCATGAAAGGTTAAACCTATACCGCAAATTCATCAGTGAATTGGACTGCGCTCTCAAGCAAATCTCATAATCCTCGCATTAACCTCTACTTCACCACTTTCCCATTGAGATACACTTGCATCTCTTTTTGAGTTTGCAAACGGAAAGGAGCACCTTGCACAACAACGGTTTGATCGAGATCCCCGTGTTCACGGCTTTGGTTGGCAGCCACGGTGAAAATCTTGAGTTTTGCCTCAGCGATTTCTTCCTTCGCTTCGAGCACGTGTTCGCGGTATTCGTTGTATTCGGTGTTTTGTTCGATGATAAGTTTGATGTGCGCGTCCTTCAAATCCTTGGCTTGTTTTTTAAGGTCTTTGATTTGCATGTTGATTTCCTCGAGTTCCATTGGAATGTCATCCTCGATTTCTTTCATCATGCTTTTGAACTCTTTGAGAGCCGCAAGTTTGTCGGTGAGCGCTAAAATGGCTTGCTGAAGGATAGAGTTGTCTGACATAAGTTTGGTTTAAAGCTCGCCTAACTTAGCCAAAAAACTGTTACATTTCCAGCGCTCGTGCGTATACTCAATTGACTTAACAATTTTATATGAAGAAACACCCTCTTGCCCTTCTGATGCTTTTGAGCTTCGCAGCCTGCAGCACTCCGCCAGTTGAAGACCCAGAAGTGGGTGGCGAAAACGAAGTCATCGAACATCAAACCGACGAAAACCTCTACTCCCAAACCGTGGACTTTTTGGACAAAGCCGAAAGCCTTTCCACTGTAGAAGTGGTGGAAAACAATCGTGCTGCTTACGAAGATCCAGAGCATGCAAAATTGGAACTGCACATGTGGAAAACAGGAACTTTCAAGACCACAGATTACGCGGGACAAAGTCTGGTCTTGGTTCAGCAAGATTGTGAGGGTCCCTGCAGCCCCGTTTACTTTCGCTACGCTGTGGACGAAGCCACCGACACATGGACACTTTTGACCAATTATTCCTCCGACGCACAAGCGACCAACGCTGGTCCTCAAGACAAAGCAGATGCAAAAGTCTCGATTCCAGAATTGAACGTACCTGAATCGTTGGAAGGCTACACGAACGACAGCGTTGCACTCTTGGACTCCCAGTCTCGTTTGGACGCGTCCCGCTTCCCTGCCGATGATCAAGCGATTTCCAGCATGGACGGAATCACCCCAATGAACGTCTTCCAAGACCCTTCCTTCCCAGCTTATTACATGGCAGGAGGATGTTTGTACGGAGTTGCGCCAGATGGATTGATGGCTCGTTACACCGTGCTCCCCAACATGTTCACCGTGGACGAACTCTCTGGAAAAGAATTGACCTTCGTTAGCAAAGACGGACAAACGCAAAAAGAAAGTTTTGCCCTTTCCGCCGGAGGATGCGGATTGGCTTGGTCTTGCCTCTCCACTTTTGAACTCAGCACAGCAGAAGAAAGTTCTTTGGAAGAACGTGGGACTTTGAATGATCGAACAGTTTATCTTCCAAAAACCGTGGGCGAACGGCCGGAGCTAACGGCTGACCCAAGTTTGGATCAACGCCTCTACTCGGCCTTCGACAATCATGTGATGGCGCAGGCCTATGCCTCTGGTCAGGACCCCATGACTTTCAAAGAAACCAACACCGAAACCATCCAAGATTTCTTGGATTCGAACAGTGTCTTCTTGCTCAAATTGGATGGCGGTTCTTACACCCTCGTCACTAAGGCCGGCGATGCCCCCGCAGCGGAATGTGGAAAACCCGTGATCTATTTGTACCCAGAAAAAAACACCCTCGTTCGCGTTCAAGTCGGCATCGAAGAATTCACCAAAACCATTCCTGCCTACGGGCCCAAAGGATGGACGGTGCTCGCTCGCGCAAGCGGACTGCTCACCAACATGGTGGACAAAATGAACTACCCTTACCTCTTTTGGGAAGGAACTTCGTCTAAAAATTTAGAAGCCAGTAGCACATGGACCTTGGCAAAAGCGGATGTTGCGACTGAGCTTCCAAAGGCCTTGCTCGGCATGGGACTCAACGAAAAAGAAACCCAAGACTTCATGGAGTTCTGGCAGCCCAAATTGGAAGCAGTCAGCGAACCTTTCGTGGAATTTTCTTTTGTCGGAAACAAGGCCATGGATGAAATCGCTCCCCTCACCATTGTGCCTGCTCCCGATCAAGTGATTCGTATCTTCATGTTGTACCGTGGAGTGGCTCAGTCGGGACTCGAAATGCCCACCTACACTCCTGCCGTTCGCACCGGATTCACCGCCATCGAATGGGGAGGAACTTTGTACTAAGCTTAGCGTTCCTGCTGTGCACCGGCTGTACGGCAGGAACTTCTCAGAATCTGGGCGATGAAATCGTGCTCATGCCTCATCATTTGCTGATGAAGAATCAGATGCAGGCGATGTTCGACGAGCTCGGCACTCAAGACTGGGAACACATTGTGATCGTGAGTCCCGATCATTTTCATGCGGGCGATGCTCACATTTCCACGCCCACCGAAACCGAACACGGATTCACGGTTCATCGCGACCTCGCCATGGAGGTTTTCCCTAACGCCACGATCGAAGGCTACATGCTTCAAAACGAAGCCACCGAAGAAGAGCTGATCGCCTTCACCGAGCAGCTCGCCTCTCGCACCGACACGCTGTTCATTTTTAGCATCGATTTTTCTCACTATTTACCAGGCGGCATCGCCTATGTGCACGACCTCCGCTCCATGGATGTGCTCAAAGCGCGCGACGTTTCCGCCGCCCCCTCACTCGAAGTGGACTGCCCCGTCGCCGTCGAAGTCCTCCTCCGTCTGCTGCTCGCAAAAGACGAAGTGCTGACCGACATGGTGAACACCAATCCATCCAAAGACATCGGCGTGGACACTTTCGAAAACACCACGCACATTTTCGCGCGCTCCACACTGCTCACCACTCCCGCCCCAAGCCGTGAACTCACGGTGGACATGTTCTTCGCCCACCCCGAAGACTGGTACAAAGGCCTCACCCAAGAAGACCGCTATTTGTACGGCTACGACTCAACTCACTTCAACCAAGGCAGAACCGACCACGCGGTGGTGACGGACTCCGCAAATGGCGCCGCGACCGAGTTCAGGTTCGATTATTTCAAGTGAAGCGCCCTTTCCACATGTGTAAAAGTCAAAAAAGAGTAATTGGAACGTTGTTCCAATAAGCGATTTTTGATAAAATCCAACCACCTAAGGTCCACTCATGTCGCGAGACGTAAAAGAAACCCTCCGAGAAACAATCACCCAAACTCATTTGATGGCCTATTTGCAGATCAGGGGCTACAGATGCACTCAGCAAAAAGAAGCCGTAGCAAAAGAGTTGGAGGCTAGGTTTTCGGCATGCAGCATTGAAGGAATGATGCTTGTCACGGGTCTTGGCAGGGCTACGGTTTATCGCATTCTAAAAACCTTTAACAAAGAAGGATTCGTGCACTTCTCCCCCACGTTAAGAGGTTATTTTTGCTGTCAAAAACTATACGGAGAAAAAGCGAAAAGCGGCTGTCACTCTTTTGGTGTGTGTGAAAAATGCGGCAAGGTGTGGGAAGTCATTGAACAAAATCACGCCCATCCAAAAATCCAAGGCTTCACCCACAAAAGCAAAGAACATGAGT
>CAZROM010000001.1:69842-109534 GCA_964601715.1 uncultured Candidatus Peribacteria bacterium
AATCACGCCCATCCAAAAATCCAAGGCTTCACCCACAAAAGCAAAGAACATGAGTGGCTAGGACTCTGCACTTCGTGTAGACTCAGGGCATGAGTATTGTGACCAAAACTGGAGATCAGGGGCTCACCTCTTTGTACTCAGGGGAAAGAGTTCCCAAGTCCGATCCACGCATCGAAGCCGTGGGTGCTTTGGATGAACTCAGCGCCAATCTCGCGGGGCTCAATTTAGAATACATTCAAGAAGATTTATTCAGTTTGGGCGCAGCCGTTGCGGACATGCGCCGCACGGGCGAAAAAGAATTTTTGGCTCCCGAGCTCAAAAGACTCGAGGATGACATTTATGCGATGGAAGACGAATTGCCCGCACTCAAAAACTTCATTTTGCCCGGAGGTCACCCCTTGGCCATTCGTGCGCACCAAGCCCGTGCGGTTTGTCGTCGCGCCGAGCGCAGTTTGAGCCAAGTTCAGCCCCTCCCCAAAAACGTGCTTCCCTACGTCAATCGCCTGTCTGACTTTTTGTTCACCTACGCACGCAAGCTGAATTTTAAAGAAGGTGTTTCCGAAGTCATTTGGAAGTGCTAAGCTTAAAAATCCCAAGTTCTTGGGATTGTTTACTCCTAACCCCTTGTCCTATGCGACTCCAAAAACGCATCAAAAATTTGACGGAACCCGAAAAGGAACAGTTCGAGGCTTACCTCGATAAAAAGTTGGCAACCTTGATGCCTCTCCTCGACGCGCATCATCCCGACGAAGACGAGGTGGTGGTGAGTGCAAACATCCAAAAGCATGACAAGCACACCGCGTTCGAATTCGACTACGTTTTCGAATTGCCCAAGGCGCGTCTCACCTCCAGCGAAGTGAAGCACAGCATCACCGAAAGTCTGGATTTTGCGACGGACAAATTGGAACAGCAACTCGTGAAACATTTTAAAAAGCTAGCTCACGAATGAAGCTGAAGCGGAAAGCGATTTACATGGATTATGCGGCAAGCACGCCTTTAGACCCTCGGGTTCTAAAGGCGATGCTTCCGTACCTCAAAGAAAACTTTGGAAATCCCTCGTCCATTCACCAATTCGGTCAGGATGCGAGGCGCGCCATCGATGACGCACGCTTGAAAGTACTCGAAATGCTCGGCGCTTTTTCGGTGCACGAAATCATCTTCACCGGCAGTGGAACGGAGTCTTGCAATGCAGCTGTCTTTGGCGCGGCTTTGGCACGAAAAAAATCCGGTGACTCCGCGGGTCATCTCATTGTTTCGGCCATCGAACACCCAGCGGTTTTAGAGCCCGCCCGCTATTTGCGTGACAATTTGGGCTTCGAACTCACCGAAGTTCTTCCGGATGCCGAGGGCCTTGTTCACCCCGAAGCGATTGAAGCGGCGATCCGCACAGACACAATCTTGATTTCCGTCATGCTGGTGAACAACGAAGTCGGCACGATTCAACCTGTTAAAGAAATCGCTCAGCTCGCGCGCGAACGAGGAATTTTGATGCACACCGACGCCTGCCAAGCGCCCGGATTTGTGAATCTCAATGTGGAAGAATTGGGTGTGGATTTACTTTCGCTCAACGGATCCAAAATCTACGGACCCAAAGGAATTGGACTTTTGTACATTCGCGAAGGAGTTAAAATCGCGCCTCATGTTTTGGGCGGCGGTCAGGAATTCAGAATGCGCGGCGGAACAGAAAGCGCCGCCCTGATCGTGGGTTTTGCAAAGGCCTTAGAACTTGTCCTAAATGACGCAAACAAAGAAGCGGCTCGTCTCAAAAGACTCCGCGATGTTTTGATGGACGAACTTTTGAAGCTGAGTGGCGTGACACTGAATGGATCTCGCGAAATGCGAACGGAAAACAATCTGAATCTCCACATCGACGGACATCTCGGCGAAACCCTAGTGATGCGCCTCGATTTGGAAGGCCTCGCCGCCTCCAGCGGCTCTGCCTGCTCTTCCGGTAAAACCGAGCCTTCTCACGTGCTCATGGCCATGGGACAAGCTCAGCAAAAAGCCCTCGAGTCTCTGCGACTCACTCTTGGAAGGCAAACGACTTTGACAGAAGTGAAAAAGGCCGCAAAAATTCTCAGAAAAATAATGGTGACGACTCAAAAGCCCAAATTGGATTGAGGCAATAGAATTGTTTTGAAAGAAAATGGGCTTGGGTCTAAATTATAGGCGTTAACAATACTTCAAAAATGAAAAAATTCGTCACAAGATCACTGGTATTTCTAATTGGCTCAATTTGCGGAGTTACGACGACTTTTGCAGCACATTATGTCACGGGCTACTCATCAGTTGATGGAAATGAGATAGCTTGGGGCGGGTCGACGATCTACAGTACAGAATGGACTTCCGCAATTTCAACATGGAATGCTCTCGGAAAAGTAAATATAACTCCAGATACGATTTATACGATTGAGGATTTGACGGTTTCAGACGTAAATTCCTCTACGGGAGCATGGGCAGCAACGGCATCAATTTGGACTTATCGCTCTGGAGCAGACAAAATCCAATTGAACAAATACTATCTAAGCAGCCTTTCTTCATCGAAAAGGCAAAATTCTTGCACTCACGAGTTGGGTCACGCACTTGGTTTGGCCCACAGTATTTCTGGAAATATTATGTATCTAGCACAGACAACTCAGACCACCCTAGGTTCTCAGGACACCAGTGATTATTCTTACCTTTACCCATGATTTTATGAAAAGAAACGCAAAAATTTTCTCTCTTGGTTTTGTTGTAGCTGTGGTCGCTTTAACCGTGCTTATAAGCCAGAACATAGTTCATCTTCCAATACAGCGAACAACTGAGGCGCAATTCACAATCGATCTAAACTCGGATCCCGTACTGGCAGGCTTCGCAGATGATATTTTTGTGGGTAAGGTCGAAAAGCAATTAGAAAATGGAAAGTCTGAAATCGGGCCAACCACAGCTTATTCCGTTACCAACCTCTACCAAATAAAAGGGACACTGCCTGAAAAAACTACAGTCAAGCAGTATGCAGGGTACGAACAAGGGATCTTTTATTCAGTAGAAGGAGATCAACTGCTTAAAGTGGGTGCGACTTATCTATTTTTGTCGCGTTCTTACGATCAAGGTAATTGGCTAGTCTTCTCTACGTTCGGGCATTTTATTCTTGGTGAAAAATTAGACCCAAAAACAGTTGATCTATCTAAAAACGACTTGGTTGTGCGCTTTCAAAAAGCCGTAAGGGATCAGGTTCCTTTCATTAATCAATAGCTAGCAATAAAATTGCGCCAATCCTTTGCAGATGTTCGAGTAGTGGGTTAAACTAATCCCACTTAACCAGCGCAATGTTCCTGAACCTTTTAGCTCTCATCCTTGGCATCGCCGTTTCTGCGGGGGCTGTTTTTGTGCTCACTCGAGGTGAAGAGTTGGATGAAGTGGATCCCACGGAAGCCTTGAAAAAAGCGGAAGCGGAGGCCAAGCGCTTGAAAGAAGAAGCGGCGGAAGCGGTGGAACGCATCAAGCGTGCTTTGGAACGAGAAGAAAAAGAGGCCGAAGAAACCTTTGCGAAAATGGAAGGAACTTTGGCGCAAAAAGAAGAAATCCTCAAACGTCGTGAAGAAAGAAACAAGGCTCAACAAGATCTAGTGGCTCAGTTGCGCACCGAAGTGCAAAACTTAAAAGGGCAAGAAAAAGCGACGATGGAGCAGCGCACAGAACTCCTCAGCAAACAGGCCAAACTCAGTCGTGAAGAAGCGCTCGAAGCCTCCAAGAAAAACCTCGAAACCCTCATCACCGACAACGCGGATGTGCGTGCAAAAGTGGCCTTGGATGAACTTCAAGAAGATGCGCCCAAACATGCCAAAGCCATTTTGCAGGTTGTGATTCAACGACTTGGCGTGGAAAGTTCGGTGGACAAGAACAGCACTAGCATGATCATCAAAGACGACAAATTCAAAGGTCTTTTGATCGGAAAAAACGGAACCAACGCCATCTACCTCGAAAGTCTTTTGCCTGTTTCTTTGATCTTCAATCACGGCGCTCCCGACGTTTTGCACGTGGGAGGCGTGAACTTGTTCCGCAGAAACATTGCCAAGCGTGCCATCGAAAAATTGCAAAATCGCGCCAAAAAAACAGGACGCGTGGATCACGAAATGATCAAGGTTGCTGTGGACGAAGCGCACAACGAAATGATGGCGCTCTGCAACAAAAAAGGAGAAGAATCCATTCGCCTCATGGGACTCGATCCTAAAAAAATCGACCCCGAAGTGGTGAACTACACCGGTCGCCTTTATTACCGAACCAGTTACGGACAAAACGTAACCGGTCACTCCAACGAAATGGGATTTGCAGCTCGCATGCTCGCAGAAATGATTGGTTTAAAAGATCCTTCCCTCGCCATGCAAGGCGCCTTCTTCCACGACATCGGCAAAGCCATCGACCATGATGTGGGTGGCGCGCACGACGATCTTTCACGCGAAATTTTGGACAAACACGGTTTCGATCCCATCATTGTGCATGCCGCCTTCGCTCATCACGACAAAGTGCCTTGCGAAAGTCCTGAAGACTATCTCGTCAAAGCCGTGGATGCCATCTCCGGCGGCCGCCCTGGTGCGCGCCAAGAATCCGTGACCAACTACTTCGAACGCATCCAAGCCTTGGAACAAGCCGCCATGTCTTTTGGTGGAGTGAACCGAGTCTTCGCCATGTCTGCAGGACGCGAACTGCGACTCATCGTCGACACCAACCGCATCCAAGACGGAGCCATGCAAGAACTCGCCGACCAAGTGGCGGGCAAAATCCAAGACGAAATCGCCTTCCCTGGAGTGATCAAAGTGAACTTGATCCGAACCACCAAGTCGGTAGACTACGCTCGAGAGAAACCTCAGTTCAAACGTTAATCCTTTTGTAATCCAACGCAGCATGGCTGACGAAAAGAAGAACAAATCAACCCTCGACAAAATCGTGATGGGAGCACTCATTGGAACGGCCATCGGTTCCGCTGTCAGTTTGACGCTCGCTCCAAAAACAGGAAAGGAAACTCGTGAATTCATCAAAGAAAAAAGCCAAGACGTCGGTTCCGTGGCCAAAGAAACGGGAAGTGGATTTTTGCGTTTATTCAAAGTCCTGCTCCGAAGAATTCTCTTCGGAAAAAAGAAAGCCTCTCCCGCGAAGCCAATGAAGGCGCTTCCCAACGAGATGGAAGTCTTTCCACCCGAAACTCAGGACAAGGAATAACTCTTCATGAAAAAAAGTAAAAAACGACCTTATCTCAAATGGGCGCTGCTTGGAACAGGCCTCGCCGTTCTCCTCGTTGGAACCGGTGTTTTCGCGTTTCAACTGACTCAGTTTCCTGAATCCGTTTACCTCAGCAAAACAAAAGTGGCGGGTTTTTATGATGAAGATCCTTCCCGCGCGACGCAGTTTGCGAGCTTTGCCGAATTGGACGCAGCCATTCAAGTCTGGGCAGAAACACGCCTCAATCAGCCTCTGACACTGACTTCCGACCGCGGGCCAAAGCCCGTGACTTTGGCGGGATTGGGAGCCCATCTGGAAACAGCAATCCTAGAGAACGACGTGAAGAACTTCATGGAAAGTTCGGGAGCCTTTGGCAAAATCCGCACCTATTTGTTTGGGCAAAGCATCGAGATCCCAACCTTCATCGACTCTTTCGTTTTCGACAGCGCTTTGCTCGCCACAGGGATCGAACAAGCCAGCAAGAATGCAGCTTTCATGTGGGACGGAAGCAAAGTCACCATCCAATCTGGTGAACAAGGCTACGCCATTCAAAAAGAAGAACTTTTGACCTTCATGCAGAGCAGTTTGCAGCTCGCAAAACTCCCTGAATTCTACACCCTCACCTTGCTCGTCAGTGCTCCTGAAGTCATGGATGAAGAACTTGTGGAACTCTTGCCCGTGGCCGAAGGACTCGCTGGCAAAAGCGTGACCTTACAGGATGAATTCGGCAACACCTGGGACGTGGCGATGAAAGATCATTTGGATTGGATCGTCCCCAGTAAAGACGGAGGCGAACTCGCCACTCAAGATCAAAACACATGGAGTTTGGACGAAGGCGCTTTTGTGAGTTACGCCGAAACCACACTCGTTCCTGAGGTTGAAGAAGATCCCACCGGAGTGGTCATCACTCAAGCTGCAGATGGAAGCATTGCTTTTGAAGGCAGCGCACGTTTCGGAAAGGATTTGGACAAGACTGCTTTGATGGATTTGGTTTTTGCTAAATTGAATCCTGCGCCAGAAGCCACAGCGGAAGAAATGGCTGCTCCCATTGCCCTGCCCATCACCAAAGTTATGCCTGCAGTCACCGTTCCCGATTCGCTCAAACAAAAAGGAATCACGGATTTGGTGGGTCTTGGCTATTCCGATTTTGGCGGCTCCCCCAGTGGACGTGTGCACAACATTCAAACAGGAATCGCTCAGTACAATGGAGTTGTGATCGAACAAGGTGCTGAGTTCTCGTTCATGGAGCAAATGAGCCCTGTGGACGCTGCAAATGGATTCGTGCCGGAGCTTGTGATCAAAGGCGACGAAACCATCCCTGAATACGGAGGCGGCTTGTGTCAGATTTCTTCCACCATGTTCCGCGCGGCTTTGTACAGTGGCTTGCCCATCACGGCTCGTCGCAATCACTCCTACGCGGTTTCTTACTACGCCCGCCCTTACGGCTATGGTTTGGATGCCACGGTCTACGACCCCGCTCCTGACTTTAAATTTGTGAACGACACGGCGGGCGCCCTGCTCGTCCAAGCCTACACCGAAGGCGATTCTGCCTTTTACGTTTTCTACGGCACCAACGATGCCCGCACCGTGACCATGGAAGGTCCTTACGCCTACAACTACAACTCAATTTCAGCGCCTTCCATCACCTACACCGACAAGTTGGCTCCAGGTGAACAAGAGGTGAAGGAACACGGACACACCGGCTTCACTGTGGATTGGTACCGCACGGTCACCTACGTCACCCCAGAAGAAGGCTACGTCAGCCCTTATGCGGCCACCGCCAGTGGAGTTCGTGAAAACATCCACTCCGTTTACGAAGCTCGCCCCACCAAGATTTGGGAAGGACAAGCGGAAGGCGGAGCTGAAGCTACAGACACTACAGCGACTTCAAGCGAGCTTTAAGCTCTTCATTGTAGGGATCCATGTCCAGCAATTCTTCCAATATTCTTTTGGCGCGCTCAGGGTCCCCCATGCGTTCGTAATAGTCGGCCAGAATCAACTTGAGGCCTTCGTCTTTAGGTTTGCGACGAGCGGCACGTTCAAAGTTGTAGAGCGCCTTTTCATCGTCTCCGAGTTCGAAATAAACTTGAGCCAAACTTTGAAGACGTTCGGCGCGGCGGTCATCGAGAGCGATGGCATTTTCGTAAGCTTCAGCGGCTTCGACAAGACGTTGTTGTTGGTACAGCGCCGCGCCAAGATTGCTGAAATACACAGGATCTTGTTTGAGGTTCACGAGCTTTGAAAAATACAGTTCTGCATTTTGAAAATCGCCACGCTTCATGTGGAGTAGTCCCAGCTTGTGATGCGCGTCCAAGTGACTGGGATCTTCTTTGATGATCGCCATGAAAAGCGGCTCGGCTTCCTCCAATTGATTGCGGCCAAAAAACACATCGGCACGCAAAAATGCTTTGCGAGTTCCTCCTTCCAGCTCAGGCAAATCTTCTTCTTTCAGAGCCTCTTCCCCATTCGGTGCAAGCGCCACGGAACTGCTGAACGGTTCGGCATTGTTGTCCGAAGGAAAATCATCCAACTCGTCGCTGGCAAATTCACCACGTTCTTCGTTGAGAAGTTTGGTTTGAAGCTTAAGATCTTGTCGAGTCAGACGAAGGCGACGGATGAACATCAGCGCGAGCGCCGTTCCAGAGACGAAAAGGAGAAAATAAGAAAACATAAGAAATTCAATTTAAGGGACGAAAGGCAGCAAGAGATTTTCAAGCAAAAGCTTGGCATTCACATTGTTTCGTAGGGCTAGTTTAGCATCTTCTATGCGTTCTAGCACGCGGCTAAAATCCAAATGCGCCAAGGCTTGATGAGGTTCGCGTGAAAGCAATTGAACGCGACAGCGGCGCAAGAGCACATCCAAAAATTCAGAGAGCAATTCGCTGGATTCATATTTGCGGGTGAGTGAGAAAACCTTCGCGGTTTGAGGGCGTTCCATGAACTCGGTGATGTCGCGGAGCACGGTTTCGTGCGCTTCCAAATACGCAGAATCTTGCAGCAAGCGCAGCAGTTTTCCAGGTCTTCCCATCGCAAAAAACAAAAGCCGTTCTGAGAGCGGATGGCCTTCGAGCAGGGGCTTCATTTCATCGTCGGGCAAGGTTTGAAACGCATGCACTTGAGTGCGAGAACGAATCGTGGGAAGCACATCGTCTTCTTGATTCGCCGTGAGCAAAAACAAAGCTCCTTCGTGAGGTTCCTCTAAAGTTTTGAGCAAGGCATTGCTGGCCTCGGCTTTGAGGCGTCCCAAGTTTTCGATGATCACGATCAAATAAGGTTTTTGATGTCCTTGGTTGCAGCGTTCCACGATGCCGCGCACGTCTTCAATTCCCAGCCCTTCGCCCGCATCCAAAAACAAAAGCGTGTCCGAATCCATTCCTTCCAAAAGATGTTTTTTTTCAAACACTTTGTCCTCCACTCCTTGCAAAGTCACCGCCAAAGTCAGCGCGGTTTTGGTCTTGCCCACGTGCGCGGGTCCAACGAACAAATGCGCGTGATGCAAGGTTCCGCTGGCCGCGTCTTTTTTAAACTTCTCGACAATGAGCTGATGACCTACGAGCATAAATTTTTTTAAGCGTGACGAGCCCAATACGAATCCTGACGGATCAAAAGTTCGCGAGCTTCTTCAGGATGCTTCATGCACATTTTAACCAGATGCTCCATGCGCACTCGGTTTTGAGAACCTTTGGCGAGCACGGTGTCGTGTTTGTCCAAAATTTTGCTGAGGAATTGTCCCGCTTCTTTCGAAGTGTTGAACACATGGATCATGGAGGCGGACATGCCGCCGCGTTGCGCGCCTTCCGCCAAGTCCTTGGCGTGCTCGCCGACGGCGAGCAGCATGTCCGCCCTCTCCGCGGCCAACTTTCCAATTTTGATGTGCTCACTCACGGCAAGTTCCCCGAGCTCATTCATGGTTCCCAGCGCGGCAATTTTGCGTCCATGAAAAAGATCCAAAATTTCAAGCGCAGATTCCATGGTGTCGGGAGACGCGTTGTAACTGCTGTCCAAAATCAAAGACCCATTCTTCCCTTCGATGCGATTCATGCGTCCAGGAGGCAAACGGAACTCCTCCAGTGCCTTTTGAATGGCCTTCCAAGGCATTCCGTTCACAAAGCCGACGGCCACAGCCGCGAGCACCAACGTGATGTGGGCTTGCCCCAAAATGTGAGGCATGCGCACAAACAAATCGCGTTGATCGTAAGACAAGGTGAACATCAGGCCTTCGGTGGTCATTTCAATGTCACGAGCGAGCAAATCCGCCCCTTCTTCGGTTCCAATCGTGATGCTGTGAGCGGGCAACTTCCCTTCGAGCTGTCGCACAAAAGGATCGTCGTGGTTCAAAATCACCCATCCTCCAGGAGGAACGGCCACCACCGCTTTAGATTTTTCTTCATAAACCGCTTGGCGATTGGCGAATTGTCCGGCACCAATGTGCACACTCTTCACATTCAAAAACACCATGATGTTCGGCGTGAAGACCTTCAAAATTTCATCCATGTCATTGGGTTTGTCCACGCCCATTTCCAGCACCAGCATTTGGTATTTTTCAGGTTTTTTAAAAGCATCCCACAGCGCTCGCCAAAAAATCGAAATCCAAGCACTCGTAGAAGAGTAGCCCGACTTGAGACCCAAAATGGTCAGCACGGTTCCAAATTCCGAGTTCAAATTCTTCTCACTTTTGCGAACACTAAAACGACGGCTCAAAACCTCAGCAACGGCGTCTTTTGCGCCCGTTTTCCCAACGCTTCCCGTGATTCCCACAATGAGCGGATGCACTTGGCTGAGCCTGCGCTTGGCAAGGAATCGGAGGATTTGCAGCGTCCATTGCTTTAAAAGGGCTTTCATAAGCGGTTAATTTGAGGTTTGAACAGTAGCAGAAAGAAGGCTAAAATACAAATCACCACGTCCACCCATGGCTAAACAAAAAATAGTTTTCAAAAGAATCCTTGAGACAGGGTACTTATTCACGCTTTTTTGCCTACCGTTGATTTTCAACCCTTTTGGGTTCGACATGTATGAAACGCCCAAGAACATTGTTTTTGGAGCAATGGCCAGTTTGCTTGCAGTGGGCACAATCGCAGATTTACTGAGCAGCAAGAAGCCAACAGTTTATATTTCAAAAAAACAAAGCCTGTTTTTTTTGATTTATCTTGCGATCATCACTTTATCACTTTTGACATCAATTAGACCTGAAGTCAGTTTCTTTGGGACCTACTTTAGGCAAGGAGGCGTTTTGAATATGCTTCTATACGCAGTTTTCTTTTTGTTGGGATTGTTTTATCTCTCAGAAGCGAAAGGGACATCTGAAAAGAAAGCCGAATCTCTATTGAAAGTGGTATTGAGTTCAGGTCTTGTTGTAGCGGCCTACGCTCTGCTTCAAGCTCTGGGATTTGACATCTATGACTCTTCTGTAACAGATATTTTTTCAGGAAGGAGTTTTTCCTCACTTGGGAACCCAACGGAGCTCGGTACTTTTTTACTGTTTCCAATTGGCGCCGCATTTTATCTTTTCGCAACACAGAAGCGCACAAGATTGTTTTATGGGATGAGCATTGTGCCACTTATTGCAGCGATGGTGCTCAGTCAAAGTCGTGGAGCAATTCTAGCAGTATTGTTTTGTGCAGGCTTATCGTTTCTGAAACAGTTCAAGCACAACAAAAAAGCCCTTCTGGGGATTCTTCTCGCTGGGGCATTCGCCCTTGCCAGCTTCATCTTTGTTTATGGGGGCAATACGCGGTCTTTAAATTCCCGATTCATCATTTGGCAGAACAGCATTGAAATCGTAAAAGAGTCACCCTTCTTAGGGATAGGACTTGAAAACTTTCCCTACGCATTTGAATCACACGTTGGGGCCGAGTTTTTTCAGTACGAAGATTATCGCGACTTAGTCGATAGGCCCCACAATGAATTCCTGGAGGTGTGGATTCATCTTGGTTTGCCAGGGCTCTTCATGTTGCTCGCCTACGCAGCATATTTGCTCAGACTTTTTTGGAACAGTATGGAGCCCGAGAAAGCTATCGCAAGCTTAACCTTGCTTGCCTTGCTGGTCGCCAACTGTTTTGGATTTTCTCTTGTCACGCAATTCACTTTTGCAGCTGCATTTTTGAGTTTAGCCTCTCATCAAAGCCACGAAACAGTTTCGTGGAAATGGACAGCGCCCAAAACTTTAGCGGCCTTTTTTATCCTCTTTCTGTTTCTAGTCACCTTCTTTTTTAGAGTTGGAGTGTTTACGCTAGACCGAAATCTTAAAGCTGCGTATATGGCCACCGTGAGCGGAGATGCAGAGTTGGCCGCTCAAGAACTAGATCAGGCTATCAGACAAGGCTTTATGTTTGGTGAAGTTTACAACAAAGCCTTTACATTCAATCTCGCCTTGGCAGAGACCTACGACTTAGATTATTTCTTTCAAAAAGCAGTGTCGTCGAATGAAAAAGCAAGTGAGCTACAAGGTGAAACTTTGCTGAATCGACTGAACAAGGCGAAGCTTTATGAATTGGCAGGTATGGAGGAAGAGGCCGAACTTGTTTATAAAAAAGCAAGTGAGGAACTCGCGGGGAATCCCGTGCTTTACCAAAATTGGGCAGAGCTGTACTACAAACAAGAGCGCTACGAGGAAGCGGTGCCCATTTATGAAAGTCTTATGAGTTTACTCCCCTTAGAGGATGTATTCCCAGATGCAAAAAGGATCTTTTGGAAAAATCACCCAGATTTTGCATTGGTCTTTGAGCACATCGTAAATACGTACGAAATTCTTGGCAGGTCTGATGAGGCATTAAAAGTTGAAGAAAAACTAAAATAGCCCATCCGTAGACGGGCTATTTTAGAAAAGCTTAATTTCTAGTTACAGAGTCTTGAAACTTGAGCGGCAACATCTTCTAGAGTCCAAGAGGAATATCCAAGTTGGTCGTGAAGAACTGCAGCCTCTTTGTCCATACGATCAGAGAGCTCTTCGAGAGTCCAAGAGGAATATCCAAGTTCGTCATGAACAGAGGTCACCTCCTTCATAACATCCACAATGGCTCCAGATCCTGAGCCGAAGGAACCTTGCAGGGATTCACCACCTGTACTTGTGGAGAGTCCGAGGAGTCCAACGACCGCAAGGCCGAGAACAAAAGTTGAGATTTTCCATGGATTCATATTTATTTTTGTTAATAGATAAAGTATAAATCTTAATACAATACCATAGAAATGGGCAAAACGCAAACATCTCCCTCGCCAAGACCTATCCAATCCTTGCTCCCCTTGCTCTTGGCAAGCCCACTTCTTTTCACGTTCTTTCCTCAAGGGAATCGCTTTGAAATCATCCGAGAAGTGAGCCCCATTCTGGCTCTAGGTGCAGTCGTTTTACTATGGATTTTCAGTCGTGGAGGCCAAAAAAACACACAAGCTACCAACCTTCCACTGTTTGCTTTATTCCTCGCTTTTCTAGGACTCAGCACGCTCAGCTGGGTCTTTTCAGACATTCAAATGTTCGGTTTCGCCGAAATTTTCGTCCTCTGGATCTGTTTTTTGATCTACCTCGCCTTCTCTCAAGAAGAATCGTGGCGCGCCAAAATCGCACCCGCCCTCGGGATCACGCTGGTTCTCGCAACCCTGATCGGAATCAAAGGCTTTCTCACCACCGATCATTCCCGTTTTTTTGGATTTTTCTACGATCCTTTGATCAAACCAGACGCATGGCCCAACGCGTTTGCCGATTTCTTCCTGCTCACTTTTCCTTTTTTCACCCTGTATTTTTGGAAGAATGCTGGTTGGACCAAGCGATGGAAGCCTCTGATTCTCATCCTCACCGCTCTCGTGCTCGCCGGTTTTGTGCTCTCGGGTTCTCGAGGTGCTTTTCTCGCTCTCATCCCAGCAGTAGGATTTTTAGTCTTGGTTCAACTGAGGCATAAGATCTTCGGTCTTTCTAAAAAATCCCTGCTCAGCGCCCTGTTAGTGGTGTTTTTCACCGCTTTTTTTGTGAGCGGTCTCACTCATCTCAAAAACCAAAGTTCCGAGGCCGTGGACCTTGGCGATCGCCTCACTTTTTCAGGTGCAGAAGGAGGAAATTCCTTCAGCGAACGGCTTCAGTTTTTTGAAGGAGCCGTGAAGCTCATCGAAGAAAAACCACTCTTGGGCTATGGTCCTTCCACTTTTAAACCCATTTACCCCAGCGTGCAGCAAGGCTTCTTGGCGATTTCAGATCATCCTCACAACTTGTGGCTCAAACTAGCGGTGGAGCGCGGCATTCCTGCAGCGCTGTGTTTGTTGCTTTTCATTGTCTACTTGTTCGCAAAAACCAATCCTTTGCGCAAAAACAATCACGATGCGTTCACCATAGCGGCATGGACGGCTCTGCTCGCCCTCCTCGCCCACGAAATGATCGATTACAACCTGAACTTCCTCACCAACGCCCTGCCCTTTTGGTTCATCCTCGGAGGGCTCGCCAGCCGCTTGCCCAAGCAAAAGTCTCGTCTGGTCCCGCTCGCCCTCCTTGTAGTCGGGCTCGCCATCGCCGTTTCTGGCCTCAAGCTGACCAGCGACGAACGCACTTTCAATACGCTCAATACCGTGGAGCAAACCGAGGCTTTCCATTCGTGGCTCCCCACCTACGAGTGGTATGAAAAAATCGGATCCACCCAAGATCCTGAGCTCAAAACAGCGTTCATCCAAAAGCAATTGCAGGCCAATCCTTTGGACGCAGACGCATGGGCAGCCTTGGGCAACGAAAAGCTCGCTGAAAACGACCTCCCCGCAGCGCGTGAAGCCTTTGAAGCTGCCCTGCAGGTGAATCCCAAAAACACTTTCGCGCACTACTTGGATCTCGCGAGACTCCTCGTGCTGCAAAACGACACCGCAGCGCTCGAGTCTTTAGCGCAAACCCTCGCCCCCCTCTTCGACGAATACCAAGCCCTCTACGACGCCAATTTGCACTTCACGCGTGGCACCAAGGAGATGGAAAAGGTGGAGGAGCTCAAAGGCCTCTTGCCTTTAGCGTTGTAAGCACTACAATGCCGCTGATCCATTCAAAAAAATGTCACAACCAGAAGTACTCATAGCCGAAGAAGATCGAGGCACACTGACCATACAAGCGGAGGGCAGCACTGTGAAAGCGAGACTGGCTGGACCCATTCAAGGCGGTAGAGCCACATTCGAAGTGGTCAGATTTGCTCATGGGGGCCAGAAGATCTTAACTGGCTCAGCTAGAGTGGTGCCTGTCGTTCATTTAGATGGAAAGCTAGCCGAAACCCGCTCTGAAATTGTTGACTTTCAACTCACTGGGTTACCTGAAACAATTCGTTCTGAAGTCAGAGTTTGGGTGCTCAACCTGCTTCGTTCCGCGCTAGAACCCGACATGGAGTCAGTTGCCGCAGAAGAGGTTGAACCAGAGGTTGAACCAATGGATTTGCCAGATGACTTATGGACTCCCATTCCCGACGGCGACGGGACGATCAGTGCGCTTTAGGTGCTAAAAGAGCCCCCATCGCTGGAGGCTCTTTTTAAATCTTGAAGGGACTACTTCACTGATTCCACAATCTTGTTGAAGACTGCAGGTTCGTGAATGGCCATCTCAGAAAGGACTTTGCGGTCCAATGCGATCATCTTTTTAGAAAGACGATACATGAGTTGACTGTAAGAGAGACCTTGAGCTCGGGATGCAGCGTTCACGCGTGCGATCCACAGACGTCGGAAGTCGCGTTTTTTGCGACGACGGTGTGCATACGCATGCATGCCCGCTTTCATGACACGTCTCTTCGCGATGGAATAGAGACGACCAGAGAGCCCTCGGTAACCCTTAGCCAGCTTCAAAATTTTGTTGTGACGACGACGTTGATTCGTCCCACGTTTGACGCGTGCCATAAGGTACGGGGTTAAGTTCGCCAGCCGAAGCTGGACGGTGGTGGACCTATAGGCGGGGCAGTTGCCAAGGTCCGACCGGAAATAAATGAAATCAGATCACAATTCACGGCTGCAGTGAAGCAGCTCGCAACAAACTAGTTCCAAAGAAGAGCTTTGAAGCGCTTTTCATCGGATTTGCTCACAACGGCTTGGTTACCGCCCATGTTCTTTTGGCGGGTAGCCTTTTGGTTCAAACGGTGCTTGTGAGCAGCTTTTTCCATACGGATCTTTCCAGTTCCAGTAACGGAAGTGCGCTTTTTAGCTCCGGAATGAGTGCGTTGTTTTCCAACTTTAGCTTTGCCTGGCATTTTGAGGTGGGTTATTTAAGTTGTGAGAGAATCATGACGAGAGAGTTTCCTTGTCGCTTGGCGTCTTGATCAACCTTAGCGAAATCTTTGAGTTGCTCCTTCACGTAATTCATTTTCTCATAACCGAGTTCAATATGTGTAACCTCTCTTCCGCGAAAAATCAAGCTGAATTTGAGAGAATTACCGTCTTTCAGGAAGTCTTTACACTTAGAAAGCTTAGTATCGATGTCGTGTTTGTCGGTACGAATCGAGAGACGAATCCCTTTGATTTCTCCTCCTTTTTGGTGAGCCTTGTGCTTCTGTTCAACCTTACGTTGACGGTACAAGTGCTTTCCAAAGTCCATGATGCGACACACGGGTGGGAACACCGTTGGAGAGACTTCCACGAGATCAAGTCCCATTTCTTTGGCGAGCGCCAAAGCTTTGGACATGCCCATGACTCCTCCAGGGAGCCCATTTTCTTCATCCGCGATCAAACGCACGGTTTGAGCTCGGATTTCTTCGTTTCTGCGGAGTTGTTTAGCTATAGTATTGAATTAGGAACGGAGGAATCTTAACAGATTAGCGCCAGAAGTCAACTTCCACTGCCCAGCACAGACGAAATGAGGAATTTGTAAAACGGCCAGAACTGGTTTAAACTGCCTCCCAATTGACAAAATCAAATGTCCATTTTAAGACGTAAAACTCGAACCTGCACCATCGGCGCCGATCCCGCTCGCCAAGTGCTGGTGGGCAGTGAACATCCTGTGGCGATTCAAACCATGTGCATGGGCAAAACCGAAGACGTGGAAGCCACGGTGCGCGAAATTCAAACGGTGGAAGATTTGGGCTGCGACGTCATCCGTCTCGCCATGCCGAGTTTCGATGCCGCAAAAGCCATTCCTCTCATCAAAGAACGCACCAAACTCCCCATCGTCGCGGACATTCATTTCGACCCTCGCCTTGCGATTGCTGCCCTCGATTATGGAGCGGATAAAATTCGCATCAATCCGGGCAATTTTTTGGATCGCAGTTATCTCGAAAAAGTCATCACCCTCGCCAAAGAAAAAAAAGCCGCCCTTCGCATTGGAGTGAACGCGGGGTCCCTCGAAAAAGATTTGTGGAAAAAACACGGAGCTCCGACGGCGGAGGCGCTCGCTGAATCCGCCCTGCGTTGGGTGGATTTTGTCGAAGACCTCGGCTTCACCAACTTTGTCGTGTCCATCAAAAGCGAGCGCGTCCCCGTGATGGTCGAAGCGTATCAACGCTTCGCCGCCGCCGGCAACGACGTGCCCTTGCATCTCGGCGTCACTCACGCCGGACTCCTCATTCCAGGAACCGTTAAAAACGCACTCGGCATTGGAACCCTGCTCATGCAAGGCATCGGCGACACCATCCGTGCCTCCATCACCGACGACATTGTCAAAGAAGTGGAAGTCTGCAAAAGCATTTTGAAATCCCTCGGCCTCTACAGCAAAGAACCAGACATCATCGCCTGTCCCACCTGCGGCCGCATCGAAGTGGATCTGCCTAAAATGGTGCACGAAGTCGAAGCCGCCCTCGCCCACCTCAAAAAACCCGTGCGCGTCGCCGTGATGGGCTGCGTGGTGAACTCCGTGGGTGAAGCCAAAGAATCCGATTTCGCCATCGCCAGCGGAAAACACGCCGGCGCCCTCTACTACAAAGGCGAACTCTACAAAGCCAATGTGCCAGAGAAAGACTTGGTGTCCGAGTTACTCAAATTGATTGAAGAAAAGACGGTTTGCATGTGATGTTTGCCACGAAAGAAAAGACAAAGTGCGTTGAGCTTGTCAAAAGGCTTGCATAATTTCTAGGAAGTTTTATAATAAAAACTATTAAATTTTCCAATTATGGTTCTTGCAAACAATTCCCATGATATTCGCGATGCACTTCTGCGTGTGCCAGAAGCAACAAGAGCGGAAGAACTAAATAAGTATTTGAGCAGAGAGAGAGAGGGTAGACTAACTGAGGTGGATGCAGTCATATTGCAAGTTTTACGAGATGTTGGTGACGAAGCTTTTCAAGGTCCAAACAGTAGACTAATTTCTGCCGAACGAGAAAAAATGATCGGGAGGATACTCACCCGGTATGCGAGCCACCAGGGTAGTGGTCTTTATGGTAAGCACCCTCCACATCCTAATCGAGTTGACGGTTGGCTCCGATTGAACCCAACTCTTTTGGATTGGGCAATTGGTTTGGAAGCTCGTGGTGGTATGCCTATAATTACTGGATTTGATGTAGATAATAGCACATATAGCATTGCGGAAACGGTATTCTTTATCGGAGAAGGTGCTGAAGAAGTCCCAAGGGGCATCCGAAATATCTGCTATGGACCCGATGACGCAGTGCGGGCGGGCCTTCCAAAAGGCTATAGTGCTTTAGTACAAGCACAAGCCCTCGGGGGTAGCTTGATGGGTGCAAGTGAATTAGCCGAGCTCATGCGGGCAGGTATAGTCAAAAATAGGTACACGGAACAATGGGTTCTTAGCTCTACGGGTACAGGGGAGGCTTACATTGCGGGAAACGAAAGTTATGGAGCCAGTTTAGCTGCTGGTTACGATTGTGACGACGATTACGATGAATGGCCAGGACCGATAAGAGTAAACTCTGCTACGGTTGATAGTTATTTTCGGAAAGTTCCGACCACGGAGCGCGAACTGAAACGGGGTATTCGAGTCTCGCTAGTAGGTGAAACACATGAAAAGTGAACGTAAGTTTTTAGGATGTTGGATTTACCTTTCAAGCAAGAAGGGGTAAATGGAGTTTAGTTGGAAAAGAGAACTAAAATCAACGACCCAAAGGTTAACTCAAATACTCCCGAAACCCTTGAAAAGTCAACCCATTAGCCCCAAAACCCTAGCTCTTTTCGGTTCCACCGGCTCCATCGGTAAACAAACCTTGGAAGTGCTTCGCGCCTTCCCTGGTGAGTTTGAAGTGGTGGGGATGACGGCAATGAAAAACAAAGAACTCCTTGAAGAACAAGCCCGCGAATTTTCTGCCACCGCCCACCTCGCCCCCACACACGAACAAATCGCCAGCCTTGTTGCCCAAGCCGACTTCATCATCAACGCCGTCCCGGGTTTTGATGGGCTCGCGATTTCGCTCGCCACCGTTCGTGCCAGCACGCCAGAACGCCCAAAAATCCTCCTCTCCGCCAACAAAGAATCGCTCGCCATTGCCGGCAAATTCCTTCGCGCCGAAGCGCAAAAAACCGGTGCAGAAATCCGTCCACTCGACAGCGAAGCCTCCGCGATTTGGCAACTACTCACCGAAGGTGAGCTTTCTAAAAAAAAGGATGACTCGCCCAAAATTCAATTCAAAAAAAATAAGCTCAGTTCCGTCACCCTCACCTGCTCCGGCGGGCCCTTCCGTGGCAAAACCCGCGATGAACTCGCGAGCGTCACGGTCGCCGAAGCTCTCGCCCATCCCACCTGGAAAATGGGCCCCAAAGTCTCCATCGACAGCGCGACCCTCATCAACAAAGTGCTGGAAGTTTACGAAGTCCACAATCTTTTTGATATTCCTCTGAACAACATTCATGTCACCATCCATCCGCAAAGTTTGGTGCACAGCATGGTTCACACCAAAACCGGCGCCACCAAAATGCACATCACGCAAAACGACATGCGCCTCTTCATTTCTTACGCGCTGCACTACCCCGAGCAACCCGAAAGCCCTTGGCCCATCGAACGCGCTCGCCGCAGCGAAATGAAATTTGAAGACCCCGATCCCGAAACCTTCCGCAGCCTCCAATGGCTCAAGCTTCATGGAGGCAATCCAAACTTCCCCATTGTGCTCAACGCCATGAACGACCTCGCCGTGTCCAAGTTTTTGCGCGGTGAACTCTCCTTCCTCGGCATTTACGATTTCATCGAAAAAGGCTTGGATCAATTCCTCTACGAAACGCCGCCTCAAACACTCGATGAACTTTTGGCGTATCATGAACGCATCAATCGCTTTTACCTTCTCTCCGCATGAACCTAGCCATCCTACTCGCTGCAGGCAAAAGCACACGCGCTGGCCAAGACAAACTCTGGGCCGAGCTGCATGGACGTCCGCTGTGGACGCTCGCTCACGACGCTTTTGTGAATCATCCAAACATCGATCGCATCGTGTTGGTCGTGCGCAAAGGGGAAGAACTTCGTTATCTGCCCTTTGTTCAGGACGAAAAAACCAGTGTGATCGTAGGTGGAGAAACGCGCATGCAGTCTTTTAAAAACGGACTCGAAGCCGCCGGAATTCTCGCCGCAAATGACGTGATCCTTGACCACAACGCGGCCAATCCTTTCGTGACTGCTGAAGAGATTTCAGCGGTGCTACGCGCTGCCAAAGAACACGGGGCAGCCGCTGTGGCTCATCCCGTGGTGGACACGGTAGCCGAAGTGGACAGCAGCAAAGCGTTCATCACCGACTTTCACGACCGCAGCAATTTGCGCCTCATGCAAACGCCTCAAGCCGTTCGCGCGGATGTCCTCGAATCTCTGCAGCTCAACGACACCACCGATCTCGCCTCTGCCCTTTTAGGAAGCACGCAAGTTCGTCTCTTGCCTGCCCATCCCCTCAACAAAAAAATCACTTTTACCGAGGACTTAGAAGCCTTGCAAAGCCAAACATTTTTGGGCGAAGACTCGCATCGTTTTTCAAATGAAGGACAGCTCACCTTGGGTGGCATCACGGTTCCCGCTTGCCCTGCGATGGAAGCCAATTCCGACGGAGATGTGATTTTGCACGCGATTGGGCGCGCCCTCGCCACCGCACAAAACAAAAACTTTTCTGAACTCGCCGATCCACTCATGCTCGGCGGCGATTTCGACAGTCGCGACTATTTAGAACCCTTGCTCGAAGGCGTAAAAATCTTAGACGTGTCGCTCAGCATCGAGGGCGCGCAACCCCGCATCGATCCGCTTGAGTCAGATTTAAAAAGCTCCCTAGGGAGGATTTTGCAGATTAAATCTACCCAAATTCACCTTTCCGCTCACACCGGCGAAGACCTCACAGCCTTTGGACGTGGCGAAGGATTGCGCTGTCTGGCGCTCGTTAAAGTCCTCAAAAAATGACCACGCTCACCTGCCCTGCCAAAATCAATTTGTACCTCGCGATTCTTGGAAAAGATGAAACGGGCTACCACCAACTAGACACGGTTTTTGCCCGAGTTGCGACGCTTTTCGACACCCTCACCCTTGAGCCCAGCGATGAGCTGAAGATCGACTTCAACCCAGCGGATGGAATCGATCCTGCAAACAACACCCTCACCAAAGCCATTCAATTGTTGGAAGAAAAAACCGGACGTTCGTTTCGCTACGCAATTTCCGTCCACAAAGGCATTCCCCTCCAAAGTGGACTCGGAGGTGGGTCCAGCGATGCCGCCAGTCTGCTGCTTTTTTTGAATCAACACGAAGGACTCGGCCTCAGTCTCGATGAGCTCATGCATCTCGGCGCGCACGTCGGCAAAGACGTGCCATTCTTCCTCTCGGGCTGTGACGTGGCTCACGGCACAGGATGCGGCGACCTCATCACTCCCTTGCCCGCTTTGCCAAAAAATCTTCACATCGAAATCGAGTCCGAGTTCACGCCCACTTCCACGGCAGAAGCATTTAAAAAATGGGATGAAACTCCTCACGAAAAAGCGCCCTCGCCCGAAGCTTTGCTGGAGGCACTGAACGTACAAGACGCAAGCAAAATCGTGAACGCCCTTCACAACGACTTCGAGCCGCTCACTTTATTTCATGAGCAGAAGCAGGTCCGGATTTTAGCCGGTTCAGGTGGTGCGCACGCTGTCGTTGGTGTCGTCGATAACTGAAGAGCAAGAAGAGGAGGATGAGCGCCGAAAGCCCCACGGTCAGGGGTAAATTCAGCTGCAAATTGTAGAGTCTGTTCTCGACAAAGGCCACGCCTATCGCCAAAAAACTGAGGCCAAAGCTAAGGGACCAATAGCCTCGTGTTTCTTCAAAGTGCGGAAAGGTTTTGTTCCCCATTGAACGCAGCCACAGCAACAGTCCCATCAGTCCCACAAGACCCAAATAAACCAGAACATGAATCCACAGGCGTTCGTGTTCAATATGGGAGTTCAGCAGGTATTCAATCACAAAAGGATGCCACAAAAAGTAAGCGCCTGTCAGCAAAGACAAAAGCACAAAGCCCACCGTTTTTTGTCTAAAGGCACGTTGCACCCGCAGCACTCCGGGCACTCGCTCCAAGCGATCGAACAGAGCGATGAGCTGCTCATGATCTTCAATCAAAATTTCAATTTGGTCGCGACTGATGCATTCAGGATTCGCCGGTGTTCCATCCGAAAGATAGGGATTTTCGCGGTGCACGTCGTAGCCATTTCCTTTGATCGACACGATGGACAATTTCAATTCATAAAAAGGCTGAAGAATTTCTCTCAAAAGTCCCACGCGATCGTAAGCGACGACGATGATTTTAATGCGATATTTGTAATCCTCTTCTCCAAAATTGTAACGATGCTTGAACGCGTGCCACTGCCTAGCTAGCCAAGCCGTGGGGCCAAGCGCAAGTTCTGGGAAAAGGACTTTATACACTTCTGATGAAGACAGCTCTCCTTCCCCAATCGCAGCCAAAAGTTCATCGAAACTGTTCATGCCGAATTTCTCGAGCGCTTTGCTTTGCAGTTCAAAATCCAAGGTGCGCACCAAGCCTTGGTTCTGGTGGTCCAACTCTTGTTGTAAAAGCTGCGTTCCCAGTTCAATACGAGTGGACATGGATTGCTCCTTGAAATAAGCGCGAATTTGATCCTTCGCCTTGGATGTTTTCACATGTTCGAGCCAGCCACGCTCAGGGCCTTTTTGTTTGTGAGAATCGAAAAGGATTTGAACGTGATCTCCACTTTGCAAAGTTCCGAGCAAAGAATAGTTTTTCGCATTCACGAGAGGTTTCAAAACCCACTGATCCACAGGAATTTCTTTGGCGTAAACAAAGTCCAGCACCGAAGCGCCTTCCGGCAAATCCACGATGTCTCCATTCGATGCAAAAACAAAAATTCGATTCTGCAAAACATCTTCTTGCAAGGTGCGGATGAAACCCTCGGGATTTTTATAACTTTTGAGACGCTCCAAGTTTTGCGACAAGGCAGAACCTTTGAATTCTTTGTACAAAAAGTGCGCAGCCGCGCCATATTCACACTCATGATGCATGGCTTCCGAACGGATTTGAATTTCGGTCAATTTTCCTTCCAGTCCCACCACGGTGGTGTGCAAGGATTGGTAGCCATTGGCCTTTGGAAAGGCCACGTAATCTTTGAAGCGTTTGGGCTTGGGTTTAAAAAGTTCATGCACCACGCCGAGCGAACGGTAACAATCCTCCAAGCTTTCGGTGATGATGCGAATTGCAAAATAATCGTAAATGTCGCTGAGCGATTTACGGTGCTTAACCATCTTTTGATAGATCGAGTAATAGTGTTTTGGACGGCCTTCAATGCGAACGGGAATTTTCCATCGTTTGAATTCTTTGCGCAAAACGGCAATCGTATCTTTCACAAAAATAGCGCGCTTTTTTTCGTGCTCCATCACAAAATTTTCAATGCGAGAATATTCTTCCGGCTGCAAGACTTTGAAACACAAATCCTCCAGTTCTCGCCTCACGTGGAAAATGCCGTACACATTCGCAAGCGGCGCGAACACTTCCAAAGTTTCTTTAGCGATGCGCTGTTGTTTGTCGGGTCTCAAATAATGAATCGTACGCATGTTGTGCAGACGATCTGCAAGCTTAATGATCGCCACACGCACATCCTTTGCGGTTTCTAAAAACATGCGCCTCAGCGTGTCCACTTGGCGCTCATCCATCGAGTGCTGATAATGCAACTTAGAAAGTTTCGTCACGGCAAAAACCAGTTTCGCCACGCCCTTCCCAAAGCGTCGTTCCACATCTTTCAAGGTGTATTTGGTGTCTTCCGGCACATCGTGCAGCAAAGCGGCCACCAAGGTGTTTTCATCCGCCTTCAGGCTCGCCAAAATCTTCGCCACACAAAGCGGATGACAAATGTAACTCTCGCCCGAGGCTCTGAATTGCCCTTCGTGCGCCATGCTCGCAAACTGGTACGCACGAGCAAGACGGCTTAAATTCACCTTCTTGTTGTTGGTCTTCTTGAGTTCTTGGAGCAGTTCGTCGTAGAGACGATCTTCAGTGGCATGAAGCATGGGAACATTCTAGCACCACGCTGCAAAAAGTCTCCTCAGTTCATGCGCTGACGTCCCTCCAAAGCACGAATTAAGGTTGCGTCATCGGTGTATTCCAAGTGTCCCCCAGATGGGATGCCTCGTGCGATGCGGCTCACGTGCAGAGCGCTGAAGCTCGCCAATTGGCGTTGCACATAAAGTCCCGTCGTGTCCCCTTCCAGATCAGGGTTGAGCGCCAAAATCATTTCGCGCGTTTCACATTGTTCAGAGCTGAGTCGTGCAAAAAGTTCTGCAAGGCGCAGTTGTTCGGGCCCAATTCCATCCAAAGGCGAAAGTCTTCCTTGAAGCACATGATAAAGCCCTTTGTATTCTCCTGTTTTTTCAATGGCGATCAAATCCAAGGTGCTCTCGATCACACAGAGTAAGGAGCGGTCACGGCTGGGGTCCGCGCAAATCTTGCAAGGATCCGAAGTCGTGAGCGAAAAACACTGTCCGCATTCTTGAACGCCATTTTTAATATCCAAAACCGCCTCCCCCAGCCCACGGATTTTCAAATCCGCGCTCTTGAGCAAATGAAAGGCAAGACGTTGCGCGCTTTTTGGGCCAATGCCAGGCAAACGAGCAAGTTCGTCAATCAACTTCGTGACGGAGTCAGGGAGGAAATCCATGAAATGAATAGGGGAAATCACCGGTATTTTAAAGATTCGCTGGAAATTAGCAAAGCCAAGTCTTAAATTAAACGCATCATTAATCCTCGCCTCAATGAAAAAGTCTGCATCGTCCGTTCTGCTCGCCATCCTGGTCACCGTGATTTTGGTTGGAGCTCCTTTGGCCTATTTCTACAACGCTGAACGCTTAAAAGCCAGCGACCTTTCTCTTGAAAACGCTCAAATGACCGAACAACTCGCTTCTCTTGAAGCCGCTGCAAAAGCCAGCGAAGGAGAAATGCTTTTCTACGATTTGAATGGAGTGGATGCCACCGCTTCCAGCAAAGAAGTGGCCTTCACCGATCTCTTCACCGCTGAAAATTTGAACGCTCGCGCTGCCGATTGTTCCGAAACCGTTGAGGCCAACCACTTCGAAGACCTCGTGGCTAAATTCGCTGATGTGAAAGGGATGCAATACAGCTTCACTTCCAACACCGACGCGGAAGAAGTCTTCACAGCCACCGTTTTTCCAAACGCTGCTGAATACAAAGACCTCGCTGCTTTTGTGGACGACTACAACGCTTGCTCCATCGGAGGAACTTCTGCCGTTCGCATGAACGAAAAGAAGATCTTGTTCTACAGTCCTTGCGGCAGTGGCTACGCTGAAGCGCCAACCCTCAGCTGCGCCGACATCAAGAGCAAAGTGGAAGTGGAATTCAACTAAGAGCTGATCACAAAAAACCGACCTCACCTTCACGCCCAAAAGCCCCGCACTCCGCGGGGCTTTTGTTATACCCACGCCCCCTTTGAAAAGTGATTTTCTATTAATCTAAATCGGTAGAAACAGGCAGATCACCTGTGGCAACCACAAAACAAGAGGATTGAAAGGATGAGGGGACGGTAAATTCACGACCAACCTGAAGTGGGAAAATAGTCAGGTTTGTATCTGGGCAGCCCTTGAGCCTTACGAGTTGCATGTCAATTCCCTGTTCAGGTCCGACCCAGACTCTAAGCCCCAGGATGGGCCTTTCACTCAGGTGAACAAAGCCCATATTGGTATGAGTCTGCTGCGGGTACAAGAAGCAGGGAGAGGCTCTCTTATCACGATATCCAACCAGACCGTACCAATTAGGCGCCGCCTCCGAACACTCAGGATGCTGCAAAGCGAGGCGAGGGATACTCCCTCGGTGCACTTGAAGATGGACGCGGACGGCGCCAAACAGTTCGGACCCACCAAATTGAATATAAACTCGACTGGGGTGCTGAGTCACAACGCCAGCCGCTTCTGCTAAGCGTGGGCGAAAAGCGAGAAGTTGGCGAGTGGGTTTCGTTTCAGTGGGCTGATACAAGCGCAAGACAAGTGAGTCCTCGTCGGGCGTCTGTACGGGTAAAATTGGGTTTGGAGTGAGTATACTCATAAAGAAAGTATATATCTTATGCAATAAAGAGCAAGTTTGGCAATAGGCTGTCGAAACGTATCATTGTTTGACACTTTTGTCTGACAAGTTTAAACTTTGTCCCATGAATCTCACTGTTTCAAACCGAGAACTGCTGCGCAATTACAAGGCGCTAAAGAACAAGCTCCTGCAAAACAAGGTGCAGGTCATTGAAGTGGAGCTCGACGAAGATCACTTGCTTGAAATCAAACTCAAGCGCAAGAAGCGCCCGCAAACGCCTTTTGAAGTCGCCTGTGAGATGATCAGAGAAAAGCCTTTTAGGAACCTCAAAAGACCGGAAGCTGACCTTTTTGATTATTTATGACTCAAGAATTCATTCTGGATAGCAATATCCTGATCTATCTCTCAAAGGGAGACCAGAAAATTGAGAAAAAACTACATGCCCTAAACAGAGAGTATTTTTTCATCAGCGCTGTTTCTGTTGTTGAGGTGCTGATTGGCGAAAAATCCAAAGCGGAAGCAGAGAGATTGAAGAAAATGGTGCATCAATTTGTTCCGCTAGACTTGCGAAATGAAATTGCGGAAAAGGCGGTAGCCCTCGCCCATCAAAGCAAAAAGAAACTCAAATTCAAGGATCTTCTCATCGCGGCAACCGCGCTGGTCGAAGGACTCACGCTGGTCACCGCCGACAAGGATTTTAAAAGCATTGCAGGTTTAAAGCTCAAGCTTCTTTCCCTCTAAGCTCGCCGCTACCGCGGCTCGCAAAGTTCCAGAGCGCTGACGCCCAGCTTCGTACAGTTCCTCAAAACTGAGCTCTGGGTTTGCATCCAAGGCCTGAACCAAAGATTCCGTGATGCCTCCAGGTGTGGCCATGCGTGCAATCAAATCCGCAGGATCTTTCTCGAGTTTGGTACTTGCGCAAATTTTCTTCGCCAAAGCCAGCGGCACGCCCAAACGTTTTTGAATGAACCTGCAATACTCGGCGAGCCACGCATCCGCCCCTTCAGGATTGTGCCAATACTGCCATGCCGCCACGCCACTGAGGCAGGCCATGAGAATCGTGAAATCCTCGAGCAGGATTTCATTTTGGACCTCAATCAAAGGGTTTTTGCTGAGCGCCGAAAAAAGAGGACGGATTCGGTCCTCCGCAAAACTCAGCACTTGATCGAATTGCAGATCAGCCATGGCACGCAGCACAGGCTTCCCTAGCGCGGCCGCGAGTGCGGGAGCGGAAGTCGCTGCCGAAAAAGTCACGATACAAAGCTCAGACTCACATTGTTGCAATGGTGCTCGCAGCTCCTCGCACAAAGCCGCCAATTGCTGGGGTCTCACGCACAAAAGCAAAACGTCGGCGGCTTCCACCAATTCAAAATTGGTGCCGCGGCCGCGCGAAACAAGCAGCTCTGCTTCAAAGCCCGTTTCTTCAAAACGCTGCTTCAGTGCCGATCCAAAATGTCCACCGCCGATCAGCCCAATTTTCAGCATGATTTTCGCTCAAAAAGAATTAAAAAAACTCGCAGCTGTGCGAGTCCTCAAAAAAACAATTGTAATATCATTATACACGCGGTTCCTTATAAAAGGCAAACAAAAAAACATCTCTTGAATAAAAATGTTAATGATCTATACTTGAGTTCTCGACTTTTCCAACGCATGCACTTCCTCAAGCTCGCCGAAGAACTCCCCGTTTTCTTCACCACCGCCGACATCCAAAAAATACTGAACATTCAAGCGGATTCCGCTCGCGTTCTTGCGGCTCGCTACGTCAAAAAAAACATTTTCATCCGCATCAAACGCGATCTCTATCTTTTCGAAAAGAAGTTTCAGCACCTCACCAAAGAAGAATCCTACGAACTCAGTCAGCGGCTTCAGCCCAAATCTTACCTCTCCTTTTCAACCGTACTGGCTGCTCAGCACATCCTTGCGCCTTCTGTGGCCAAGCATCCTTGGATAGAGGCCGTGAATCCCCTCCGCTCTTGGGAAAAGAAAGCCGGACATCTGACGTGGCACTACTACAAATTGCCCCGCAAATTGTTTTTCGGTTTTGTGGAACATGGCCACGCGCTCATCGCCACTCCCGAAAAAGCCTTGCTCGACACGCTCTATCTTCATTCACTCGGTCGCTATTTTTTAGATCTCCACAAACTCAGCATCGAGTCTCTTGATCAAGAACAGCTCTTTTTGTGGGTTCGCAAATATCCCAAAAAAACACGTTTATTCTTAGAACAACTTTATGCACGCTCGCACAATCGCCTCAAAACTCGCTGACATTCGCTACGAATTGATCATTTTTATTTGGAGCATTTTGCTGGCCCCAATCAGTTTAGCCGTTTTCATTTTCACTTCTCCTCATGCCCATCCCATGGCCCTCGCTGGCATTGGAGTGATGTGGGTTGCTGTGATCGGCGGGATGACGGACGAAGATTCAGGCCGAAGAGATTGGAAGAAACGATTTGAACAATGGGTTTTGTGGCCCTTGATCGCCACTTTCATTCAAGCACTGATCTTCAGATCCTCACTGTGGCACTCTTTTCTTTTCCTCAACACGTGGTGGATGGTGTCCCGTGGACTCGCGGGTTTTGTACTCCCCGTTAGAGAATCGTACGAGCAAAAAAATTGGAAAGAATTCAAGAGCAGGTTGCTGACTTTTTTCGGAGGCGCTCCCATCATGATTCTTTTGTTCATCCCAGTCATTGGTCCCGTCGTTTTCTCAATCTTAGAGTCGAGTGCCTTTCTTGCGAATGGAAATGAATCACTGCAAAAAGCACTGGTTGCGGCAACCATAATAGGTCTGCTTTTGGATGTCACAGTGCATTCAAAACCAAAGAGCTACTCCAAGTAATGATCCCACGCTTCGATTGGCAAGTCGTCGATCGTGTAGCGTTCGATGGCTTCCACCATGAGTTTGGCGACCTTCACGTCGGTCGTGAGAGGAATGTTGTTGTCGATGGTCAGACGTCGGATTGTGTAACCCAAAGTCAGTTCTTCGTGGGAGGCACTGCGAGGCACATTGATGACCCAATCCACCTTGTCTTTGCGAATCACTTCAGCAAAGTTGGGGCTGAGGCCTGTGTCCATTTTGTGCACCACCGTCACAGGAATTTCATTCTCTTCAAAGACCTTTGCCGTTCCTGGAGTTGCAAACAATTTGAAGCCCTGTTCGATGAGCTTGCGAGCAGCAGGCAAAAAGTCCGCCTTACCTTCGATGCTTCCGATGGACACCAAAATATTTTTCTTTGGGATTTCAAATCCAGTGGAAAGCATGGCTTTCAAAAAGGCTTCGTGCAGATCGTCTCCGAAACACGCCACTTCTCCAGTGGATGCCATTTCCACTCCCAAAACAGGATCCGCTCCCTTGAGTCGTGAGAAGGAGAATTGAGGCGCTTTCACACCAACGTAATCCAAATCCAAGGTTTTGTATTCGCGTTTCTTGGCGATGCCAAGCATCGCTTCGGTTGCGATTTCAATGAAATTGTAGCCCGTCACTTTGGAGCTGAATGGGAAACTTCGACTGCTGCGCAAATTGCACTCAATCACTTTGATGTCGTTGTTCACAGCGAGGAACTGAATGTTGAAAGGCCCAGAAATCTTGAGCGCTTTTGCAATTTTCTTTGCAACCAAACGCACGCGTTTGATCGTTTCCAAATACAATTTTTGAGGAGGCAAAACGATGGTTGCATCTCCGCTGTGCACTCCGGCATTTTCAACGTGTTCACCAATCGCATAGATGAGCATTTCTCCATCTTGAGCCACTCCATCGATTTCAATTTCTTTCGCACCGAGTTCGAATTTGGTGATCACCACGGGCGCGTCCACCGAAATGCGAGCCGCCTTGGCCAAATAGCCACGCAAACTCTCCTCATTTTGCGCCACCGCCATCGCCGCGCCCGAAAGCACATACGAAGGGCGTACGAGCACGGGGTAACCCACTTCATCCGCAAATTTGAAGGCTTCTTCAATCTTGGCAAAGTCCTTCCACTTGGGTTGATCCACTTCAATGCTGTCCAACAGTTGAGAGAATTTATGACGGTTTTCCGCTTGATCAATGCTCTTCGCGGACGTTCCAAAAATATTCACTTTTGCCGCTTCCAATTTATTCACCAAGTTGTTGGGAATTTGTCCTCCGGTAGAAACCACAACTCCTTCTGGATCTTCGAGTTCATAAATGTCCAAAACACGTTCCAAAGAAAGTTCATCAAAGTACAGTCGATCGCACATGTCGTAGTCGGTCGACACAGTTTCTGGATTGTAGTTGATCATCAAAGTCTCATAGCCATTCTTTTGAAAAGTCTTCACGGCGTTCACGGAGCACCAGTCGAATTCCACCGAGGATCCAATGCAGTAAGCCCCACTTCCGAGCACAATTGCTTTCTTTTTCTTGCTCTCAAATTTCACATCGTGCTTGTCGCCATGATAGGTCATGTACAAGTAATTCGTCTTCGCAGGATATTCTGCCGCGAGTGTGTCGATTTGTTTCACCGAAGGCAGAACTTTGAATTTTTTGCGGAGTTTGCGCACTTCCATTTCTTCACACTCGCGAGCGATTCCAATTTGCTTGTCTGAGAACCCGAGTTTTTTTGCAGAGCGCAGCAAGTCTTCGTCGAGTTCATTCTTGGTGTTCGAAAGCGTTTCATCCATCGCAACGATGCGCTTGAGTTTGCCGAGGAACCAAGGATCCACGCCCGAAAGTTTGTAGATTTCTTGAATGTCCCAGCCTTGTCTCAGCGCTTCAGCAATCGCCAAAATGCGTTTGGGCGTGGGCTTCGAAATGGCGGTCTTCAAGTTTTCGGTGTCGATGTTGAGTCGTTCGTTGCCCGTGAGTCCAATCATTCCAATTTGCAGCATGCGCAGTCCCTTTTGGATCACTTCTTCAAAGCTGCGTCCCAGCGCCATGATTTCTCCAACGGATTTCATTTCGCTCGAAATTTGATGAGAAACTTTGCGGAATTTGTCGAGGTCCCAACGTGGAATTTTGAGTGCCACGTAGTCGAGAGCAGGTTCAAAACACGCGGTGGTCACCCCCGTGATGGCGTTGCGAAGTTCAGGCAAGCTGTAGCCGAGGGCCAACTTTGCCGCCACATAAGCCAGGGGATAACCCGTAGCTTTGGAAGCCAGTGCCGAGGAGCGAGAAAGACGCGCATTCACTTCAATCACACGATATTCTTCGGATTTTGGATCGAGTGCGTACTGAATGTTGCATTCCCCCACGATGCCCAAATGACGAATGACTTTGAGAGCCAATTCGCGGAGCATGTGGTATTCGCTGTTGCTCAAAGTTTGAGAAGGCGCGATCACAATGCTTTCTCCGGTGTGAATTCCCAGAGGATCGAAGTTCTCCATGTTGCACACCGTGATGCAGTTGTCTTTGCAGTCGCGCACCACTTCGTATTCCACTTCTTTCCATCCTTTCAAACTTTCTTCAACGAGAACTTGTGGAGAAAACGCAAACGCGGTGTCCACCAATTCTTTGAGTTCAGCTTCGTTGTTCGCAAATCCACTTCCCTTTCCTCCAAGAGCAAAGGCCGCACGCACGAGCAGAGGAAAACCAATTTTTTCTCCGGCTTTCATCGCGGCAGCAGCGTTGGTGCACGCAATGGAGCGAGGCACTTTAACGTCGATCTTTTGGAGTTCGTTATTGAAAATTTCTCGGTCTTCCGTTTTTTCGATGGAGCTGACAGGTGTTCCCAAAACCTGCACTTTGTATTTGTCCAAAATGCCCAAGTTTTTAAGAGCCACTCCACAGTTCAGAGCGGTTTGTCCTCCGAAACTCAGCAAAAGTCCGTCGGGTTTTTCTTTCGCAATAACTTTTTCCACAAACACCGGAGTGATCGGCAAAAAGTACACGCGGTCCGCGAGCCCTTTGCTGGTCTGGTTCGTCGCAATGTTCGGATTGATCAAAACCACCTCAATGCCTTCTTCCTTCAGGGCCTTGATGGCTTGTGAGCCACTGTAGTCAAACTCCCCCGCCTCCCCAATCTTTAGAGCGCCCGATCCTAAGATCAGAACTTTTTTGGGCAAACGAAGCTTGGAAGTTGCTGGGGCCAAGGTTTGAATTGTGGTGAAAATCTAAGGAAAATCTTTCCTAGAGAATTTAACGACCTCTAGCCCTTTACGCAAGAGATTGTTAGCATGAGGAAGCTTAAATCCTCGCCATGAAAAAAATCTTCGTCTCGCTCGCTATTCTTTCGCTCGCATTTTCGGCCTGTGGAAATTCCACGGATGAGGTCCAGCTGAGTGGAACCGATCCTGTTGAGGAGTCAGCTCCAGTCGTCGAAGATCAAAATTTCGATGCCGTAAAGGACGGCGATTTCATCTTCATGGCTCGCGTCACCGAGGGCGATTATTTTGTGGACGTGCTCTACAAAGACAAAAAAATCGGCGAATTCTTCAAAGACTTGCCCGAAGGTGATTCGGAGACAGATGCCGCAAACGATTACCGAACTTACGTTTTGAAAACCACGGCCCATTACGCCTACCTCGCTTTAGAACCTCAGGGTTTGTCTGGCTACGTTCCCTTCCTTGATCCTTGGGAAGTGGCGCGCGTGAATCTCGCTAAACCCGACTTCAAAATGCTGACGGTGAATGGAAATGTGGAAGACGTCGCGAGCGATGACAGCAAAGTGGCGAGCACGATGGAGTTCAGCACTGGAATTTCCGTCTTGGACATCACTCAGGCTCTCTACCCCAATGGTGGGAACATTCAAAATTTTCAAACTCCCGACGAATTCAATCATGCAGGAGGGGCACGTTTTTCACAGGATGGCAGTACCGTGGCTTACGTGGCTTTGAAAGGTCCCGATCCTGAAGAGTCCGCCGTCTTCGTCATCGATCTTGCAACGGGAACTCAAACCGAATTCACTCGCCGTTCCGGACAACTCCGCATCACCGGCTGGGAAGGCAATGTGCCAACGGTTGAGTGACGCGAATTCCTCAGTGGATCCGATACTGCAGTGCCTCAGCGAGATGTCCACATTCGATGGTGTCGCTGGCCTCAAAGTCGGCAATGCTGCGCGCGACGCTCAGCACTTTGTGAATGCCTCGTCCCGAAAGTTTGTAGTGATGGGTGGCTTTGCGTAAAAAATCTTCCGTTTTAAGATCCAAGCTCAGTTTGAGCAAAAGGCCTTGCTCGTGCCCTCGTGTCTTTTTTCGATCTCGAGCCGCCCAAATTTTGTCACGCCAATTCACGGATTCTGAAACCGTGAAATCGTCGTAAGCCAGCCGCGGAACTTCCACGCAAATGTCGATACGATCCACGATAGGACCAGACACTTTTTTGTCGTAGCGAGTTTTTTCCGAGGCGGTGCAGCGGCACGCCTTTTCAGGATCACTGCCATAGCCGCAAGGGCAAGGATTGCGCGTGGCCACCAGCTGAAATTCACAAGGAAAGCGACTCATCATTTTTCCGTGCCGCAGCACGAGTTCGTGCCCTTCAAGGGGGCCACGCAACCCCTCCAAAATTTCTCGTGAAAATTCCGGAAACTCATCCATGAGCAAAACTCCGCGATGCGCCAAGCTCAGTTCCCCAGGGCAAAGCGACGCACCGCCGCCAAACACAGCAAACGGTGTGGACCGAGGATGAATGCTACGAAACGGCCTTTCAATCTGCAAAACCCCGCGCGATTTTCCCGCCACCGAATGAATGGCCATGACCTCCAAACGTTCCTCGGGCGTGAGCGGCGGCAGGAGCTGAGGGAACGCTTCCGCGAGCAAAGTCTTTCCACTTCCGGGAGGTCCCGAAAGCAAAATGTGATGCCCTCCTGCCGCCGCAATCGCCAGCGCGCGCTTTGCCGCCGCCTGCCCAGCAATTTCAAAAAAATTCTTTTTCAGTACAGACTCGTCCACGCTTTTTTCAAGCGCCTCATCACCCGCCGGCTCTTCATAATGACCCGACTTCAAAAACCCAACCACTCCTGCAAAATTCTCAAAACTGAGTAGTTCCAGTCCCTCCACCATTCGCGCCTCTTCACGATTTCCCAGCGGCAAAAGCACGCGCCTCACGCCCTTTTTTTTCGCGAACAAAAGTGCTGGCAAAAGACCCTGCACTGCACGCAATTCACCACTCAGGCCCAATTCGCCCAGCGCCCACACATCCTCGCCCAGTTCAGGAATTTCTTTCGCCGCCATCAAAAATCCCAGCGCCATCGGCAGGTCAAAATGGCTGCCCGTTTTGCTGAGTTCCGCCGGAGCCAAATTCACAATTTTTCGAGTGAGCGGAAAATGAAATCCGCTGCTCACCAGTGCACTGCGCACGCGGTCCTTGGCTTCTTGCACACTCGTTCCAGCCATGCCGATGATCGAGAAAACGGGCATGCCGGCGCTCACCTCCACTTCCACGTGCACGGGCATGACCTCGAGGCCTTTCAAAGTGTAGGAATAAAGTCGCTGCGCCATTTCTTCTTGTTTAGGGCTTTCATTGTCCGCATCGCTGTCCATAAAAGCTCGCTCAGACCTCAAGCTTCTCGTGAAATCGACGTCGTTGGAGCGTCAACAACACCCCTCTATTCAATGCGAAAATGCTCAAAGTTCCAGCCCTCGTTTTTCCACTCCAATCCCAAAAATTCCATCCTAAACTCGCTCCAGCCCCTCCGCTTCATCCATTCCACGCAAGCGCGTTTGAAGCGCCTCACTTTTTCAGAAGTGAGACTCTCTTCCACGCCGCCAAACCGTGCACTTTTTCGTGTTTTCACCTCCACAAAAACCAAAACGCCTTCCGAGTCGCGCGCGATCAGATCGATTTCACCGCACGTGAATCGAGCATTGCGCTCCACAATTTTCCAGCCCAAAACGGACTCGCAATAATGTGCAGCCAACTCCTCGCCCGTGTTGCCAAGTTCTTTGCGCATGGAATAAGTATCCCTCTCACCTGCTTTTTTTCAAAAAACCCTTATTGGTACATTGTAACAATTGGCGTTTTTTCGTTTTTGACACCACAACCCTAGCATCCGCGAACCTTCCCGCTTGCGGAGCCCAACCCTTTATGCAAAACTAGGAACCCGTCTCGCACTCCGCGAGCCCCGAACCTTTTTATGGCTGATCTCAAAGTCCCTCCCCACAGTGTCGAAGCAGAGAAATCTGTGCTCGGCTCGGTGATGGTTGAAAAAAACGCGCTCCTCAAAATCGCAGACCTGATTCAGCCTGAGGATTTTTATTATGAGACTCATGCCACGATCTACACGGGTATCTTGGAGCTTTTCGCAAAACGCAGCCCCATCGATATTCTCACGGTTAAAACGTGGCTCAAAGACAACGACAAACTCGACGAAGTTGGAGGACAAAGCTACCTCGAAGAAATGTGCAACGAAGTGCTCACCGCCTCACACGTCTATCAATACGCGATGATTGTGAAGGCCAAATCCACCCTTCGCAAATTGATCACGGCAGGAGGGCAAATCGCAGGCTTGGGTTACAAAGAAGAAGAGGAAGTGGACGAACTCGTGGACAAGGCTGAACAGGAGCTTTTCAAGGTTTCCCAAACCTTCATGCGCAACCGTTTCGTGCCCATCAAAGACATTCTCGCCGGAACCTACGAAAAGATCTCAGACCTCCACGATCCCGAGGCCGCCATGAAATACAAAGGACTCGCCACAGGCTTCAACTCTCTCGATCACATCCTCACCGGTTTGCAGCCTTCGGATCTCATCATTCTGGCCGCGCGTCCTTCCATGGGTAAAACCGCTTTCGCCCTCAACATGGGACTGAATGTGGCGCTTCGTGGCAAGAGCGTCGGTGTGATCTCTCTCGAAATGTCCAAGGAACAACTCGTGGAACGTCTTTTCGTTTCTATGCTTGGAGTGGATTCTTGGAAGATGAAAAATGGGCAACTCACCCAAGACGATTTCATGCGAATGGGCCAAGTGATGGATCAACTCAACAACTGCAAAATCTACATCGACGATTCCGCCGGAGTGGCGACTTCCGAACTTCGTGCCAAGGCTCGCCGTCTTCAAATGGAGCACGGTCTCGATCTGCTCATCGTCGACTACCTCCAGCTCATGTCCATGGGCAAGGGAACCCTTTCCGTCACCAATCGTGTGCAAGAAATTTCGGAGATCTCGCGCTCGCTTAAACAGCTCGCGCGCGAACTCCACGTTCCCATCATGGCGCTTTCTCAGCTCTCTCGTGCTGTAGAAGCGCGCCCCGTCAAAATCCCTCAACTTTCTGACCTTCGTGAATCTGGAGCCATCGAGCAAGATGCCGACGTGGTGATGATGATGTATCGCGAGGATTATTACGAAGAAGACACCGAGCGCCAAGGCATCACCGACATTTACGTGCGCAAACACCGTCACGGAATGGTGGGCCGCGCCGAACTCATGTTCCGTAAAGAACAAATGAAATTCTACGACATCGATCGTGGCCACAGCGGCGCCGACTTCAGCAACGAAGATTGATCAGGGCTGCATAAACCAGCCACTTCGCAAGTACGATTCAAAGGCGATCCAGTTCGTCGCTACTTCGCGCAAAGCTGTTTGGGCAAGGTCACTGCAAAAATAACCAGAAACAATAAGAGAAGGTAAAGCAACAGCCAAAGCCAAGAGCTCATTATTTTTCTGCGAATCGGTTTCGGTGACACTTAGTTCTTCTTTGGTAAAAATACGATCCAAAATAGTGACGTCCACCCCTTCTGGAGCAAATGCATGCCAATCGCCAAAATTTGTAGCAAGAATCAGTCCATCTTTTTCATAGTGCTCAGTTAGGCTCAAAGGCTTCATCCTGCCATTGGCGAAACGGCCAAAAACCCTTCCCTCTTTAGTGAAGAGCTGCATGTAGGGGTTCCCATTCAAAACAATCTCATAACCATGGTTCGGTTCTAGAAAAAGGAGCTCCTTTTTAAAAGCAGGATCTTGGCTGATGTGTTGAGATTCTCCGAGTCCGGTGTCTTCTTGAAGGCCCATCAAAGTTTGAAGGAAGTCCGAATTATAAAACAAACTCAGCTTTTTTGCAAAAATGAATCGAGTGCTCTCGCCAAACTCAAAGTCTCTCTTTATAATGCCGCCATATGGCTTCACAAGAATATCAAGAACGGCTTCGAAAAGCGGAAGAACTCCGCGCCCTCGGCATCAATCCCTATCCGGCTCGTTTTGAGGCGAGTCATTCGATTGCTCAGGTGAATGTGTCCAAAGAAGCAAACGAAACGCGCACTGTGGAAGACATTTTGGCGGACAAAATCGACGCGCGTTTCACCATTCGTGGTCGTCTCATGACCATGCGTGAACACGGACGCCTAGCCTTTGCCAACCTTAAGGACGTGACTGGAACCATTCAAGTGTGTTTCATGGAACAAGTGTTGGGCAAGGAAAATTACAAACTCCTCCGCAAAGTGGACATGGGAGATTTCATCGGAGCCACCGGCGAACTGTTCATGACCAAACACGGTCAGCTCACTTTGTTGATTCAGGAATGGACTTTCCTCGGCAAAACCCTGCGCCCTCTGCCTGAAAAATGGCACGGACTTCAAGATCAAGAAGCCAAATACCGTCAACGCTACCTCGACCTCGTGATGAGCGACGAAACCATGAATCGTTTTGTGTTCCGCAGCCGCTTCATTGAAGAGACTCGTCAATTTTTGAACGCGCACCAATTCATGGAAGTGGAAACGCCCGTGCTCGCGGCGGTCGCCTCCGGCGCCACCGCTCGCCCCTTCATGACTCACCACAACGCTCTCGACCTCGACGTGCATCTTCGCATCGCCCCTGAGCTGTATTTAAAACGCCTCATCGCCGGCGGCATGGAGCGTGTCTACGAATTCGCCAAATGTTTCCGCAACGAAGGAATGGATCCTTCTCACCTGCAAGAGTTCACGATGCTCGAGTATTACGGCGCGTATTGGAACTACCTAGACAACATGAACTTCACCGAGCAAATGCTCACCACCGTGATTGAGAAATGCTTCGGCACGCTCAAAATCAAAGTGCGTTCTCGTGATGGCGAAGACATGGAAGTGGACTTCACCGCTCCGTGGAAACGCCTCGATTTCGGCGAACTGATTTTGCGCGACTCCGGCATCGACATTTACGCCGTGGATGAAGACGCCGACAAACTCCGAGCCGCCATCGCAAAAAAGAAAATCGTCATCGAAGGGGCCGAAACCATGGGTTACGGAAACCTCTGTGATTACCTCTACAAAAAAGTGAGTCGCCCCAAACTCATCGATCCGTGCTTTGTGATCAATCACCCTGCGAGTACCAAACCCCTCGCTCGTCGCAGCGACGCCAATCCAAAGGTGTGTGAAACTTTCCAACTCCTCGTGAACACGTGGGAAGTGGTGAACGCCTACTCCGAGCTCGTCGATCCCATCGATCAACGCGAACGCTTCATCGAACAAGCCAAAGCCGCCGCCGGCGGAGACCAAGACGCCATGGACATGGACATCGATTACCTCGCCGCCATGGAACACGGCATGCCTCCGATCTCCGGTTTTGGAATGGGCATCGACCGCATCGTCACTTTGCTCACGGGCCAAGACAACCTGCGCGACGTCGTGCTCTTCCCCATCATGCGACCACTCGACGAAGACTTGAAAGCTGCGAAAAAAATCAATGACAAAGCTCGCGAAGCCGCCAAGAAATCAGGAGCGGGTACTCGTGACATCTCCAAATTTTTGGAAGAGCCCCTCACCACTCTTTTGTACTGGGAAGATTTCGAATGCACGAAGTTCAAATCCACCGTTGAAGAAGTCAGCGAAAAAGACGGACGCACCGTTCTCACTCTCAAAGAAACCACTTTCTACCCTCAAGGAGGAGGTCAACCTTACGACCAAGGCTCACTCACTTCCAAGTCAGGCACCTTCCAAGTGGAAGAAGTTCGTTTCGTGGATCGCAAAGTTCAGCACATCGGAACCTTCACCAAAGGCAGCTTCAAAGTCGGTGAAAAAGTGGAAGGCCAAATCGATGAAGAACGTCGCCTTTACCTCGCTCGCATTCATTCTGCTGGTCACATTGTAGACATGACCATGAAGGAACTCGGTCTGGGCTGGATTCAAGGCAAGGGATACCACTTCCCTGAAGGTCCTTACGATGAGTACGAAGGAAGTCTCGAAGGTCACGACAAAGAAGAACTCAAGGCAGCCTTCGAGAAAAAGGCCAACGAACTCCTCAAAAAAGTTCCTCCCGTCGAAGTCAAACTTCTGACCAAAAAAGAAATGGAAAAGGTGTGCGATTCCGTGCCCGAATACCTCTCCGACAAAAAGAAAGGCCGCGTGATGATGTATGCAGACTACGGCATGGCTTGCGGTGGAACGCCGGTCAAAGACAGTAAAAAAATCGGACACATCACCATCCGCAAGATCAAGTCAGAAGGTGGAAAGATTCGAGTTGGTTACGATGTGGAGTAAAAAGAATTGCACCTTTGATCATTTGTTGATCAGACTCTTCACCACCGCTTCCCATTCTTCATATGGGCGCTTCATGTTGAATTTTTCATCTCCTCGTAGGGTATGAAACAATGTCACCCTTTTGTTGAAGCCAAAACTACTCAATTCAATGCCTGTCACCTCCTTCAGTGGCACCTCAAAGCTTGATTTTTGAGTCCAATGAGCCAGCAATCCACCAAGTAGGCCGAACAAAGCGCCCAAGATGAAGTGATTGCGAACAAAGAGCAAGCGCTGATTGGTGAGGTAAATTTGGCCGAACACGTTGTGAAAACCACCTTTTAGCCGAACCGTTTGATCCGTGCAGAGGATTTTTTCGCCTTCCTTGAGTTCAAAAGCAGATTTCGCCATAAACAACTGGGTGGTATCTATTGAAATCTAGTGTAACTCAAGCATCAACTTTACCCAAAACCATTTGTAAAGGCTTTCAAAGAATGAGAGCTCCCTTTATGATGGAGCCAATTCATTGACCTCTACATGGATCGTAATTACGGCATCAGCGGTTACCAACCCACGCGCAGGCCTGCTCCTGAGCCCATTCCCGAAGGGGAAGAAGTTCCTGAAGTCAGAAAGCGTCTTCGACCAAAAGATCTGTTTGATCGTGCAAAAAAGAAAACGAGTGGAGCACGGACTCAAGGATTAAAATGGCCGCTTTGGAAGAAGATTTTGCTGGGGCTGGGCGCGCTGTTTGCGCTCTTTGTATTTGTGATTTGGTTCTTTCTCGGCGAATTCCGCTTCATGCTCTGGCGCGCCCCCTCCTTCAC
>CAZROM010000001.1:109634-113858 GCA_964601715.1 uncultured Candidatus Peribacteria bacterium
CCTCACGCCAGCCACCCTTTTTGAATCCTTGGAATCGAATCCAGAACTGACTGCGCCTTTGGTGCAAAAACTCATCACCAAAACATGGATTCTGCCTTGGCGCTTACTCACCTTCCGAGATCTTCTCGCAGAAGCATTCCGTGAGAAGCACGCCCTCGCAGCCTTCAGCCGCTCGGGCCTCGCCAGCTCCTTCCGTTTCCGTAACTGGGACGGAGCCTTGCCTCAATCCGACATGGGCGACTTTTTAGCCGTGAACGAAGGCAATTACGGAGGCATGAAAAGCGATCGCTACCTCACCCGCGACGTGCAATATGAACTCGAAGTCACCGACCAAAAAGATGTGATCGGCAACCCCATCGTCAAAGCCACGGTGCAAATCACCCTTTCCCACGAAGGCGGAAACAATCCTCCTCTCAGTGGAACCTACACGGGATTCTTGCGCACGCTCATCCCTTTGGGCGCCAAAGTGGAAGTGGGCTCGGACATCACCGAACAAAGAGACGACAGCGAAGTGCTCGGCGAACTCGTGACCCTGCAACCAGGAGAAAGCAAAACCTTCACCTACACTTATGAATTGCCCGAATACGTCTGGAACGACGGCGTTTATTATTTGCACCTCAACAAGCAAGCAGGAACAGATCAGGATCATTACCGCGTCATCATCAAAGCTCCCGACGGCATGGGTCTCAGCGCCCCCACTTTCGATGTGCGCGAAGGCGTCGCCTTTCTTGACGTGAACTTGCTCGCCGACGTGAATCTCAGTTTCAGTTTGCTGCCCGATTCCAAGCCTCCGCATCTTGTGTCCAGTCAGATCACCGCGCTCAACCAAATCACGCTCGTTTTCAACGAAGCCCTCGATTCTCTCTATGCTCAAGACACCAGCAATTTCCTCGTCACCGATCTCAATGAAGTGAGCGAAACCACGGATGAAGTCACGGTGCTCAGTGCTGCCCTTCAAGGCAACACGGTGCTTCTCACCACCAGCGGCATGACCGCCCAAGACAAAGAATCCTACGAAGTGGTGCTGACCTCTCTCAGCGACACCCACGGCAATATGCAAAACCCAGACCCCAGCAGTACAACCGTTGTGCAAAAAAATCTCCCCGTTGAACCTGAAGAAGTGCTCGACGAGACGGTCGAAGAGGCCCCCGTCGTGCCCTGATTTTCAAAAAACGCTTATTGGTACATTGTAACAATAAGCAGTTTTTGCTTTTTTCCACCATGCTATCCTAGTCGAGCATCTGTGAAAAAATTCTTTTCACAGACGCCCCTGCCTCTTTTCAAGCGCACCCAAAACCGATAAACTGCAGCCAATGAACAAAATCGCCATCCTCGATTTCGGCAGCCAGTACACGCATTTGCTCGCCACACGTGTGCGACGGCTTGGCGTTTATAGTGAAATTTTAGACACGACCACACCTGCAAGTGAACTCAAAGACTACGCGGGCATCATTCTTTCGGGAGGGCCCGCTTCCGTTTACGAACAAGGTGCGCCCAGCGTGGACGCAGCCATTTTTGAACTCGGCAAACCCATTCTTGGAGTCTGCTACGGACATCAACTCATCACTCATCTCCTCGGAGGAAAAGTGGAACCGGGAAAAGGAGTCGGAGCTGAATTCGGAAAGGCCGCCATCACGGTTCAAAAAAACGAAGGCATTTTTGCCAATTTCGCAGCCAACGAACAAACGCAAGTGTGGATGAGTCACGGAGACCGAGTGACCAAACTGCCTGAAGGTTTTGAAGTGCTCGCCACCAGCGCAGACGATGGCTACTCAGCCGTGGGAGATTTGAAGCGCAATTTCTTTGGAATCCAGTTCCATGCCGAAGTCGTACATAGCGTGAAGGGCAACGAAATGCTTTCCAACTTTTTGAACCTCACGGGCGTGGCTCGCGATTGGGATTTGGGAAGCTTCGTGGATCAGTCTTTGGAGCAAATTCGTACACAAGTGGGAGATCGCAATGTGTTCATGCTCATCAGTGGTGGGGTGGACAGCACCGTCGCCTACGTCCTCTTGGTCAAAGCCTTGGGTGCGGATCGCGTCTACGGACTTTTTGTAGACACAGGCTTCATGCGCGCAGGCGAACGAGAACAAGTGGAAAGTGCTTTGCATTTGGAAGGCATCACGAATCTGCATGTGGTGGACGCGAGCCAAGAATTTTTTGGCGCGCTTGCCGGCGTGGCCGAACCAGAAAAGAAACGTGAAATCATCGGACGTGTGTTCTTGGAAGTGCAAGCGCGCGTCAGCAGCGGGCTCGCGCTCGATCCTGCACATTGGATGCTTGGACAAGGCACCATCTACCCAGACACCATTGAGTCGGGAGGCACGCGCAATTCTGCCAAAATCAAAACTCATCACAACCGCGTGCCCGAAATCGAAGCCCTCATCAAAGAAGGACGCGTCATTGAACCGCTCAAAGATTTGTACAAAGACGAAGTTCGCGAAGTCGGAGAGAAGCTCGGCCTTCCGGCCTCGCTCGTTTGGCGTCACCCCTTCCCTGGTCCAGGTTTAGCAGTTCGCATTTTGTGCGCCACCGAAGCAGACTTCGCGCCCAATCACGAAGCTCTCGAAGCCGAAATCAATGCCTTCCTCGCACAAAAACAGTCCGAAGGAAAACTCGTCAACACCCTCACTGCCAAAACTTTGCCCATCAAATCCGTGGGTGTTCAGGGCGATTTCCGCACCTATCGTCATCCCGTCGTGCTCAGTGGTAAAGCCACTTGGGAGGAGCTCGCGGAGCTCGCTCCCGCCCTCACCAATCGTTTCCACGATCTCAATCGTGTGCTTTACAGTTTTGCACCTGCTCAAGTGCAGAGTCTCAGTCTCACCGCCGGAACCCTGACGCAAGATCGCACCGAGCGCCTGCAAGTCGCAGACAAACTCGCCATGCTTTGGCTCAAAGAAATCGCCGAAGACCGCGCGGTGTGGCAAATGCCAACCGTGCTGCTTCCTGTTTCTGTGAACAGTTCCGGCCTCGAATCCCTCGTTCTGCGCCCCATCGTTTCCGAAGAAGCCATGACCGCTCACTTCGCTCAGCTGCCCATGCTCAAATTGCAGGAACTCACCCTGCGCCTCCTCGAAGACCCCAGCCTTTCCGCCGTCTTCTACGACATCACCAACAAACCACCGGCAACCATCGAGTGGGAGTGAAGTCCCTCACCTTGAATAAACCTCAAGATTCCTGTATAATAACAGGATAAATTCAACTTATGGACTTCCAAGAAGCCATTCAAAAAATCGAAGAGCGCGGCGACTTCAACCGTTATGCGGAGGTGAAGCCTGTGTTCGAAGAGCAACTGCGCACCTTGAAGCCCACGGACTACACCGAGCGCGGCCTCAGCTACTATTACCTGCTTGTAAGCTATTTAAAGGCCCAATTGGTGCACGAAACGGAGGAATCCGTGGACTTTTACGAAGAAATGGATGAGTGCTTTAAAATGCAAGAAAAAGAGTATCTCGCTCACAAAGGAAAATTCACCAAATCCGAAATCCACGACTTTTACAAATTGATGGAGCGTTGCTACAACTCACTCGAATTTTTGTACGAACGCCATGCCTTCAAAGTGCGTCGCACCGACGCCTATCAGCGCAAGATGGATTTCCGCAAAAACGCCTTTTTGCTCAACCGCAGCTTTGGACAATGGCTGGAATACAAATTCCTCGAGCTCAGTTCCGCCTACGGAACCAGCATGGTGCGTTGGGCTTTCACCATCGTTTTCTTCTCTTTCGTAGCGTCTTTTGCCTACATGCTCATCGACAAAACCGTGGTGCCGGACCTTCGCATGATCCCTCACGACGCCCACTGGTTCGACTACTTCTACTTCTCGACCATCATCATGACCACCGCCGGTCTCGGGGACATCTACCCCCTCACTCTCGCAGGCAAAATCCTCACCGCTTCCGAAGCCCTCTTCGGCTTCCTCATGCTCGGTATTTTCATCGGCATGCTGCAAAAAAAGATCAACTAACGGTTCGCCCAAAACTCACACGCCACAAAAGCAAGATAAACCATAAGGAGTAAGGCTCCTTCTTTTTTACTGAGCACGCGATTTGTCCTCATTAGGATGAAGAGCAATACTGCAGAAAGGAACATGAAGAGCCCCGTCACCAGCATCAGGTTTGGATCAAAGTCGAAAGGACGCACCAAAATCATCACGCCCAAAACCAAAGTGGCATCGCTGATCACCGTTCCTAAAATGTCTCCAATGGCCAAGCCAACATAATT
>CAZROM010000002.1:0-104044 GCA_964601715.1 uncultured Candidatus Peribacteria bacterium
AAGAATCTTCCGCAATGGACGAAAGTCTGACGGAGCGACGCCGCGTGCAGGATGAAGGCCTTCGGGTTGTAAACTGCTTTTCTGAAAGAATAATTCTGAAGGTATTTCAGGAATAAGTACCGGCAAATCTCGTGCCAGCAGCCGCGGTAATACGAGAGGTACAAACGTTACCCGGAATCATTGGGCGTAAAGCGTCCGCAGGTGGTTTGATAAGTAGGGTGTTAAATCTTGAGGCTCAACTTCAAGGCTGTGCCCTAAACTATCTCACTAGAGATTAGGAGAGGTGAGCGGAATTCTGCATGTAGGGGTAAAATCCGTAGATATGCAGAGGAACACCAAAAGCGAAGGCAGCTCACTGGCCTATATCTGACACTCATGGACGAAAGCGTAGGTAGCAAACGGGATTAGATACCCCGGTAGTCTACGCCGTAAACGATGATCACTCGGTGTCGGGAGTTCGACCCTCTCGGTGCCTAAGTTAACACGATAAGTGATCCGCCTGAGTAGTACGATCGCAAGATTAAAACTCAAAGGAATAGACGGGGACCCACACAAGCGGTGGAGCGTGTGGTTTAATTCGATAATAAGCGAGGAACCTTACCAGGGCTTGACATCTCGGGAATCCACTAGAAATAGAGGAGTGCCGCAAGGAACCCGAAGACAGGTGCTGCATGGTTGTCGTCAGCTCGTGCCTTGAGGTGTTCGGTTAAGTCCGTAAACGAGCGCAACCCTTATCCTGTGTTGTATTTTTCACAGGAGACTGCCTTGCATAACAAGGAGGAAGGTAGGGATGACGCCAAATCAGCATGGCCCTTATGCCCTGGGCGACACACGCGCTACAATGGCCGGTACAACGGGCAGCCAAGGAGTAATCCGGAGCGAATCCCCAAAACCGGTCCAAGTTCGGATTGAGGTCTGCAACTCGACCTCATGAAGCTGGAATCGCTAGTAAATGCGTATCAGCCACGGCGCATTGAATATGTTCCTGGGTCTTGTACTCACCGCCCGTCAAGTCATGAAAGATAGGGGTGCCCAAAGATCCCGCTCAGCGGGGGCTAAGGCAAAACTATCAATTGGGACTAAGTCGTAACAAGGTATCCGTACGAGAACGTGCGGATGGACCATCTCCTTTTAAGGAGTTACAAGGAATTCGTAAGAATTCGTGTAATATATTCCCAGGTCGTCTCTGCTTAATTGCAGAGCTGAGGTGCCGCGAGGCATGCTCACCCTGACTTTTGGCCTCTCTATTAAGTTCGTTCTGTCAGAGTCATCACTTAAGAGACTTCCTTCGGGAAGTTTTTTTGGTATCTTGTCAAGTTTTGTTTGTAAGGTTCTTCGCTCTATGGGTGTTATATGATGTGTAGCTTCTTTACTCTTAACACCATGATTATGAAGCAATTTCTATCTTTATTATTGCTGGGCGCTTTGACGCTTGGCTCAACACCTTTGGCATTTGCTAGAGATGGTTCGGACGACAGTTCGAATGATTCAACGGATCAAGTAGAAGTAGATGGCTCTACTGACACTGAAGTGGACGTAGAGCTCGGCGACGATGACGATGATGGCATGATGGGTGACGACGATGATGATGACATGATGGGTGACGACGATGATGATGACATGATGGGCGATGACGACGACGATGACGATGATGATGGAATTGACGATGAACTTGAAAATGATGTTGAAGATGCGGTGACTGATGTCTTTGAAAATGAAGGCGAGTTGGTTGAAAGTGTTGATGGTGGCGTGACTGTTTCGTCTGAAGAGATCGAAGAATCGGATCTTACGGATGAAGTTGAACAGGCCTATGAGGATGCAACAGAATCTGGTGACTACCCAGATCGTGTTTATCTTTTGGTTCAATGGGGTTATTTCCCTGCTACAGGTGAAACGGCGGTTTTAAAAGATGAAACAGTTTGGGACGGAAGTGTGAATTTTGGCACGGACAATGGAACTTCTTTGTTGGCTCGTCCTTATAAATTGGTTCATTTCGAAAAGGATGAAGATTCCATCGATTTTGATGCTACAACGATTGATCAAACCGTTTTCAATTCCACTATTTTTGGTTTGAATGACGGTATTTTGTTCAAGGTCAAAGCAGATCTTTCTAACCAAGAAGACACCAAGGTCTGGTTCGAAACGGCTTTTGACGATCAAGTGGCTTCTGCCTATTTGCAGGATTTGATCGAAGCGGGAAGCACGGAATTTGCCTACGGAGATTACAAAGTGGTGATGTCTGTTTTTGATCATGACGATTGGCTTCAATCCCACTCTGAACACCGTGGAAAAAATCACGGTGAAAAGCATGAAGATGCCGAGCAAGGCGCTTGGTACGAATCTTACATGAATTACTCGGTGGACAATGGGTTCTTTCAAGGTTACAAAGATGACAAAGGAAAGTTGAATGGAAAGATTGGTCCTGGTGACAATCTCACTCGCTTTCAATTGCTCAAAGTGATGTTTGAACTCTCTTCCAAATTGGAGATGGGAGTTGCGACTTCCGCTTGTGATCCAGAAACCGTGACTCAAGACTCTTCTACCGATTGGATGGGTGAGGATTGGGCACGAGGTTATGTGCAATGCATTGAAAACTCAGGTGTAGATCTGACCGTCCTGAGTGATGTGATCAACGGCTCCATGGATGCTGGAAATGAAGCTGCGCTTCGCTGGGAAGTCGTGGTGACTGCCTTCGAAATGCTTGGAGTGGATGCTTCTGATTCTACAGACTCTACTTTGACGGATCTTGTAGGAAGCGGACTCGAGTCTCAATACCAAGACATGGTTTCTAAGGCAGATGAGCTCGACATTGTTTCGGGTTATCCTGATGGAGAGTTCAAGCCTAGCAAAACAGTGAATCGAGCAGAAATGTTTAAAATCGTTTCTCTCTTCAGTGAAGTGTTTGCGCTCTAATACAGCTACAACAGGTTTGCGACGAAAAAGCCCCTCTCGCGAGGGGCTTTTGTTTTGAATCTAAAAGATGGTGGGCGATCGAAGATTTGAACTTCGGACCTCGACATTATCAGTGTCGCGCTCTAACCAACTGAGCTAATCGCCCGTTTACCGTAAAGAGTGAGAATGGTGGAGCTGAGGAGAGTCGAACTCCTGACCTCCTCGGTGCAAGCGAGGCGCTCTAGCCAACTGAGCTACAGCCCCATGTTTCTCATTTCACTTTCAAAAATTGAAAGCAGGGAACTTATATCATTTAAAGAAGTTGAAAATCAAGACGAGATTTTACATTTGATCTTCGCTAAAAAACTGTGCAGACTTAAACTCGCACGTCGCTTAATGAACTTTCGTTTATGCAATACCTTCAAGGCTTCATTGGAATGGTGATCGGACTTCTGATTTTAGTGTACAGACCCAAGATCAAAGATTTCACGGGGGACATTGGCTTTGCGGAACGTTGGTTTGGTTCGGGTGGAACGTGGACTTTCTTTATATTGGTGGGAGTTGGAACCTTTGTGCTCAGTTTGATGTGGGCAACGGGTACCTTACAGGCTTTCATGTCCAGCAAGTTCTCTCAATTTCTATAAAAGGAATAGGGCGGCTTGCTGACCTCAGAATTATGTGTTAGGATGTACGTCCAGTCAGCTTTGACGTAGGGCTTAAGAAAATCCCTAAAAAATCTCTTGACTGCAGAGTGGACACTTCCTATAATGCCCCAGCCTAGTTCGATAGGCGTACTTCTTCAACTGAATGGATCTAGTCCATAAACTCCAGAGCATCAAACATTAAGGTCTTTTAGGACCGTTTGGGATTCTGGAGTGTATGGAAACATACACTCTTTTTGTTCCTTGAAAATTCGGAGCTGATCAAATTATATAAAGTCAGTCTTTTCAAATTAAATGTATTAGTCTTTCAGATTGCCATAAAAGTAATTAGAAGATGACGTTACAACATTGTAAAAAGAGCAAAGAATGGATGCCTTGACTCAAAATTCCGATGAAGGACGCGGCCAGCTGCGATAAGCTTCGGCGAGCTGCTAAGCAAGCTTTGACCCGGAGATTTCCGAATGGGGAAACCTTACAGGAGTTATGTCCTGTAGCCTCGAAAGGGGCGGTAACTAGGGGAACTGAAACATCTTAGTACCCTGGATAAAAGAAATTAATAAAGATTCCCGTAGTAGCGGCGAGTGAACCGGGATCAGCCCAAACCTAATCCTTCGGGATTAGGGGTTGTAGGACCTCAATATGATGTCTTACCCTATTAGTCAAACGACCCTGGAAAGGGCGGCCAAAGAGGGTGATAGCCCCGTCGACGAAAATAGGTAAGAACTCTAGAGTGTTCCTGAGTAGGGTCGGACACGTGAAATCCGGCCTGAATCTGGGAAGACCACTTTCCAAGGCTAAATAAATTTTGAGATCGATAGCGAACAAGTACCATGAGGGAAAGGTGAAAAGTACCCCAGATAGGGGAGTGAAATAGAACCTGAAATTCTTTGCTCAAAATGAGTCGGAGCCCTTCGGGGTGACGGCCTACTTTTTGTAGAACGGACCAACGAGTTAGCTGTATGATGCAAGCTTAAGGAAGTTTAAATCCGCAGGCGTAGCGAAAGCGAGTCTTAACCGGCGCTAAGTATCATGCACTAGACCCGAAACGGGGTGAGCTACCCATGGGCAGGATGAAAATAGGGTAAAACCTATTGGAGGTCCGAACCAACTTGTATTGCAAGACAAGTGGATGACCTGTGGGTAGGAGAGAAATTCTTATCGAACTCCGAGATAGCTGGTTCTCTTCGAAATAGCTTTCGGGCTAGCCTCGATTATACGTATGGGGGGTAGAGCACTATATAGGCTAGGGGGCAAAATCCGTCTACCAAACCTAAATAAACTCCGAATACCCATACTTGAGATCGGGAGTCAGACGGTGACAGCTAAGTGCCATCGTCGAGAGGGTAACAGCCCAGATCGTCATCTAAGGTCCCAAATAGAAACTTAGTGGTAAAGGATGTGAGGATGCGTATACAACCAGGAGGTTGGCTTAGAAGCAGCCATTCCTTTAAAGAGTGCGTAACAGCTCACTGGTCTATGCGTTCTTGCGCCGAAAATGTAACGGGTCTCATGTTTCTAACCGAAGATACGAATATATATTTATATATATGGTAGAAGAGCGTTCTCATCTGCTGTGAAGTCAGATTGTAAAGTCTGGTGGAGCGTTGAGAAGTGCAAATGTTGGTATAAGTAACGTCAGGAGTGTGAAAAACGCTCCCACCGAAAACCCAAGGTTTCCCAAGCCACGTTAATCGACTTGGGGTTAGTCGGTCCTAAGGTCCAGGCGAAAGCCGTAAACTGATGGATTTCAGGTTAATATTCCTGAACAAGATGCAAATCGTCCAAGCAAAACTGGAATGAGAGCTTTTGCAAAGCAAGTCCCTTCGGGGATGCGCTGAGCGACTGTTTGAATGAAAGTGGCGCTAGATCCGGGGGGACGCCGCAGGATAGTCAGAGCGCATTAAGAATTTGCGTATAAGTGTCTAGCCCATGCTTGTGTAGGTAAATCCGCACAGGTTCGCGAAGCACGATGTAAAGGTATCGCAAGGTACTGATTCTGGTGAATCCAGCGGACGAGAAAATCCTCGTTTCGAGAGTTGCATCTTACCGTACCGCAAACCAACGCTGGTGGGTAGGTAGAGAATACTAAGGTGATCGAGATAACTGCGCTTAAGGAACTCGGCAAAACAGCAGGCGTAACTTCGGGATAAGCCTTACCTATACCGTGAGATTATATCAATCTGGTGTAGGTCGCAGCGAATGAACTCCTGCAACTGTTTATCAAAAACACAAGTCAGTGCTAAGTCGTAAGACGATGTATACTGGCTGACCCCTGCCCAGTGCCAGAAGGTCAAGAGGAGAGGTGTATGCTTCGAATCTAAGCCCTGGTGAACGGCGGCCGTAACTATAACGGTCCTAAGGTAGCGAAATTCCTTGTCGGGTAAGTTCCGACCCGCACGAATGGGGTAATGATGGGAGTACTGTCTCGAGCGCAGACTCGGTGAAATTACAATACGGGTAAAAATGCCCATTAGATATGGCAGGACGATAAGACCCCGTGCAGCTTTACTATAGTCTGACATTGATTCAGGGCACTATTTGTGCAGTATAGGTGGGAGGCGTTGAAGCCGAGGCGCAAGCCTTGGTGGAGCCAACAGTGAGATACCACCCTTGTTTTGCTTTGAATCTAACCCCCACTGGGGGAACAGTGTTTGATGGGTAGTTTAACTGGGGCGGTTGCCTCCTAAAGAGTAACGGAGGCGCGCAATTGGTTCACTAAGGTCGGATGGAAACCGATCTAGTCGTGTATTCGCACAAGTGAGCTTGACTGCAAGGCCTACAAGCCGAGCAGGTACGAAAGTAGGTGAAAATGATCCGGTACCACCATGTGGGTGGGGTATCGCTCAACGGATAAAAGTTACGCCGGGGATAACAGGCTAGTCTGGTCCAAGAGTCCACATCGACGACCAGGTTCGGCACCTCGATGTCGGCTCGTCGCATCCTGGGGGTGGAGAAGCTCCCAAGGGTTTGGCTGTTCGCCAATTAAAGCGGTACGCGAGCTGGGTTCAAAACGTCGTGAGACAGTTTGGCCTCTATCCGCCATATCTGTAGGAAAATTGAAGGAAGTTGCCCCTAGTACGAGAGGACCGGGGTGAACAAACCTCTAGTGTACCTGTTGTCGCGTCCGCGGCATTGCAGGGTAGCTATGTTTGGTCTAGATAACCGCTGAAAGCATCTAAGCGGGAAGCTAGTCCTAAGAAAATTTTCCCTATTGAATCTCCTTGTAGACTACGAGGTTGATAGGCCACAGGTGTACGCACAGCGATGTGTTCAGCCGAGTGGTACTAACAGATCATTGATGTTGTTAACGTCTTCTTCTAGACTTTTATGGCAATTCGAGAGAGTAATGCTATAATCTGGAGAGATCAAACTTTATATAGAAACGCTTCGAGTTTTCCAGAAACTTTGAAAAGCGATTTGGTCCAGGCAATTTTAGAGAGAAGGTCACACCTGTTCCCATTCCGAACACAGTAGTTAAGCTTCTCATCGCCGATAGTACTGCAACCTGAGTTGTGGGAGTGTAGGACGTTGCCTGGACTAAGTCGCTTTTTTAGTTCTCAGTTGGTTTCAAAAAATGTAATCGCTGCTTCTAGTGCACTCAATTGTTCCAGATCCATTTCCGGAGAATGTTGATCTCTAAGGATTCGTCCTTCTGTTAGTGCGGCACTTCGTAACGCCTGGATGTCTAAATCTAAAATTCGTGGGTAAGGGTGATATGAACGTGTATCCTCTAAAAGTTGGATGATTTCTGCAGACTCGCATATCGTCCTATGTTTACTTTTTATTTTTTGTGGTTTGAGGTTCTTTAAGTTATTAAGTCGATCGGCTGCTTTAACCGACAGAAATTGGATTATCTGAGATTTCTCTATAAGTCCATCTCGATGTCGAGTGAGATATCCTTTTTTTAGAGTTCTCTCTTTTGGTTTGCTTAATGCTGCTAGTACTGGAACGACGTTGTGCTGGGATCTTCGGAATAGGTTGGTCGGATGGGGTAAACCCTTGTATCCAGATGATCGGTAAGATAGTTCTTTCGCTGTGTCTGGGGTGAAGTGTTCTGAGAGTTTCTCAGATAAAAAGTCTAAACCTAATTCTGGATAGTCTTCATCATAATCGTGACATTCAGCCTCGATGACACGTTCTTTTAGATCAGCAAAAACTTGTTTTTTTTCTTCAAAAGTTTTACACAGACCAAGTGTTGCCCTACCTCGATTTATGATGTGAACGCAGACTTGATAAAGATGGTTCATTGTTAATTCACCACTTTTTCGTTTTGGCTCTTTTGCGTGTACAGCACTCTTGATGGGATTATAAACGATGTGACCAGCTTGGATGACTTCTATCCACTCTGTTAACTCTTTTAGTGATTCTTTTTTCAACTCTTCCGGCACTTCGGGGCAGGCGAGATACAGTCTCATGTAATTGATCGCGCTTTGAAAGAACAGCTTTTTAGTTGTGAAGTGCATCCGATTCAAAGTCTTTAATTTCGGTGAGTTTCTTGGCTCTTTTGAATCTAGAAATGGAGGAGGGTCCATTACTTTGACGTTGGGCGAAACTTGCATCAGTTCTTGCACTTGTCTTCGGTATCCCCCCATTTGACCTTTAATTATGCTTTTACTTGGAGAACACTCTACGATTTGATCCATATTTGCTTCTAGATTTCTGTGTTCTCTTAAAAGATCTGTGAATGCAAGTTGAAGCGGGTGATCTGGACTTAAACCTTCTGGTGGAATTGGATAACTGTTTATGTTGAAGATTTGCTCCTCATTAAGCCATAGTGATCTCTCTTCGATTTCTGGATAAGAAGGATTTTTTTGCCATTTCTCATGAGGAACATTAAAGGGAGGCCTTGTGTAATCGAATTCGGCGTACTCTTCCTTTAATTCTTCGGTTGAATGTACCGTTTCTGACATTTTATTAGCATAAACAGTGTCTGATTGAACACCCAAAACCGCTTTTCGTCAATCTGTTAGGCGCTCTTCGGCACTTCAGCGCTGATGGGGGCGACGGTGGCTTCGTCTTGTTCGAGAGCGAGTTCTTTGTCGGTTTCGAAGCGTTGACTGCGTGAAGTCAGAGGATTGTAGGTTTCGTAGTAGAGTTCGATCAGCTCCTGAGTGCCCAAAATTTGAGCTTGGAGGCCACAGCTTTCGAGGCCAGCTCGCACGGTGTTCACACGTTGTGTGAGGCGTTTTTTAAGGTCGTCGAATTGAGCGTGGCGTTTTTTGATTTTGGCGACGTCGTCTCCTGGAAAGATGGATTCGATGAAGCTCTTCAAAAAACTGCGGCGTTCTTCACCGATGGGGTCTTGAGGAATGACAACGTAGAATTGTTTTTCCATGATGTCGGCGTATTCCACCAGACGACTGACGTATTCGATGTATTCAAAAGTCTGTTTTTGCAGGAGAGGATTGCCTTGTTTGACGCCGATTTTTTTGAGTTTGTCGATGTACTGTTCGAGGTCGAGTTTTTTACTGCGGATCACGACTTGAATGGGAAATTCCAAAGAGTTCAAAAAGTTTTGGTAGGAATAGATGACGGCGTTTTGTTCCTGTTCGGATTTCAAATTCAAATTGATGCTCGAGGTTTTGAGCACCATGCGAAGTCCTCCGTTCTTCAAAATGACGGCATCGTCGCGGATTTCAGAAACCTTCAGATACAACTGTGTGCTGAGACGTTTGTCTTTTTTGCTTCCTTTCACCGAATCTTTTGTCCCTGGCGTGGGTGTCATAAGGTTTGGGGTTTGCCGTAAGAGTCGAGCAGTTTCGAAATTTCTCCGATTTTTTCAAGACGTTCGTGATCGCGTTCGGCTTTGCTGCTTTCAACAGGACCAGTTTGCACTTTTTTATCCTTTTGAGCAAACAAGCTTAACGAATAATTGTCTCCCGCTCCCATGATGAAGATTCGCTTATTGGGGAGGAAGAAGTATTCGGCCATGAGAAAAACCCATTTCCCAAAAGGAATTCCGTTCAATTTGAGAAAGGTGACCATGAGGGTCAAGGAACCCGTGATGAAGGGAAGGATGAGCCAAGCGCCCATGTAATAGCGACTTCCGAAATAGTTGTAGATCACGTAGGTGATGCCTCCGCCCACGCCCAAATAGATCAGTTGGCGCAGGGTCAGTGGGCCCACGATTTTGTCTTCTACTTGCACGTTTTGAGGAATTTTGTATTGCATTTATTTGTTTTCAATCTGTTTATTGTATCACAAAACGGGGCTTTTTTCAAGGAGCCTAATCTGGTACACTCCTGCCACATGAAAAACATTCGAAATTTTTGTATCATCGCGCACATTGACCACGGTAAATCCACCTTGGCGGATCGCTTTTTGGAGGTTACGGGAACGCTGACTCGACGTGAAATGAAGCACGGCCAGATGCTCGACACCATGGAGCTTGAGCAAGAACGTGGAATCACGATCAAATTGCAGCCGGTTCGCATGGAGTACAACTACAAGGGCGAAGAGTATCAATTGAACCTGATCGACACTCCCGGACATGTGGACTTTTCCTACGAAGTTTCTCGTAGTTTGGCGGCCTGTGAAGGAGCGGTTTTGGTGGTGGATGCGACGCAAGGAATCCAAGCACAAACCTTGGCCAACTGTTACATGGCTTTGGAGCACAATTTGGAAATCATCGCTGTGCTCAATAAAATCGATTTACCCGCCGCGGATGTGGAAGGACGTTCCACGGAGATTGAAAATGCCTTGGGAATCCCTCGCGAGGGCATTTTGTGCATTTCAGCCAAAGAAGGAACCAATGTGAAAGAGCTTTTGGAACGGGTCATTGATCGAGTACCTGCGCCCAAATCGATTGGGGTTGAGGCGGAAACGCGCGCTTTGATTTTTGATTCGGTTTACGATCCTTATAAAGGCATTGTGGCTTACGTGCGACTCATGCAAGGCTCGCTCAAACGCGGAGATCGCATCAAAATGCTCAACACGCGAGCGGAAACCGAAGTCACGGAAGTGGGATGTTTTAGACCCAAATACGAAACGACGAATAGTTTGCAAGCGGGGGAAGTCGGTTATGTGGTCACAGGGATGAAATCCGTGGCAGACGCTCGCGTCGGAGACACGATTTGGCGTCCCAAAGAATGGCATTTGCGCGACGAGCAAAAGCCCGATCCTTTACCCGGTTATAAAAAAGTTTTACCCTTCGTTTTTGCCGGAGTTTTTGCCACCGACAATGATCAATATCCTTTGCTCCGCGATGCTCTGGAAAAGCTCAGTCTCAACGATTCGTCACTCACTTTTGAACCTGAAAACTCGGGGGCTTTGGGGCACGGATTCCGTTGTGGATTTTTGGGACTTCTTCACATGGACATTGTGCAGGAACGTTTGGAACGAGAATACAATTTGGATTTGATTGTGACGGCGCCCAGCGTGCGTTACCAAGTGCTGAAAATGGGCGGCGAACTCATCGAAATTTCCAATCCTTCTGAGCTCCCAGAACCTTCGCACATTGAGGCGATTTTGGAGCCTTGGATCAAAGTGGAATTGCTGACGCCAAAAGAATACATGGGGGCGCTCATGCAAATGCTCGCGGATCGTCGTGGTGTCTCAAAAAACGTGACTTATCTCGATCAAAATCGTGTGAATTTGCACTATGAAGTGCCGCTCGCGTCCATCGTGATCGACTTTTATGACGAGCTGAAAAGTTTGACCTCAGGCTACGCTTCCATGAGTTATGAATTCATGGATTTTAGACCCGGAGATTTGGTGCGCCTCGATATTCTCGTTCACCACGAAGCTTTGGACGCGCTCGCCATCATCATTCACCGTGACGAAGCGTTTCACCATGGAATCAAAGTCTGCAAACGCCTCAAAGAAATCATTCCAAGAGGACAATTTGAAATTCCCATTCAAGCGGCGATTGGCGCTAAAATCATTGCACGCGAAACGATTGCGGCTTATCGCAAAGACGTGACGGGGTATTTGTACGGAGGGGATGTGTCTCGAAAGAACAAACTGCTCGACAAACAGAAGAAAGGGAAGAAACGCATGAAGATGTTCGGACGCGTGGAAGTGCCTCAAGAAGCCTTCCTTGCGGTGCTGAGAAAAGATGGCTAGGGGTTCACGACCCAAGTGTCAGTTTGGATCACGTCCTTTTTGCATTCCCAGTCGGTGATCACTCGAGCGCCACTGCTTGCCAAAAATGTTTGTGCTGCCGTTTCTAAACTGATTAAATCACTGGCGGCCTTTAGACCCTGCTCATTGTGTTGTTTGCAAGCGGCTTCGTTTGCTTGTTGTCTTCTGGCAGCTTCTTCTCTGTTCTCGTACATGGTTGAGCATCTTTCTTCTGGCTTTAGGGCGACGATACAAGCCTTTTGGTATCTATCTTCAAGCACAGCGATGTGTGTCTTTGCCTCTTCGGGTAGATCGCTTTCTGCAGCGCGTCTGGGGATTTGATCGCAAGCACTGAGTGCAAGGAGGCCAGCACCAGCAATTGAAAGGGGAAGCTTGGTCATGAAAGAATGTTAGACCTCATTTTACACCTTGGCCTCAGGCTGTCAAAACCCCTTTTGGATTTTTTATTTTGTTGTTATTATCTGCTCTAGTTATGCCAAAATTTTTCCGCGCGCTTTGTCTTTTTTCCGTTTTATTTTGTTCCGCCTGCACGGGGGATTTTTCTGACTTAAGCCAAGCGGGCCCCAGTTTCGACACACTCAGCATTGCGTATGCGGAGCCGATTTCGAGTTATTCGCCACTTTCGTACAACACCGTGGACCGAAAATATTTGAGCAATTTGTACGAACCTTTGGTGCGATTTGATGGCACCTTTAACACCGATTCTGCTTTGGCGGTTTCGTGGGGAAGACTCGATGACACGACCTGGGATTTTCAACTTCGCCAAGGCGTGACCTTTCATTCGGGCGTGGCTTTCACGGCGGATGATGCGGTGTATTCTTTGGGATTGGCTAAGGCGGAAGGTGACTCAGAACTTGGAGCGCTGCTGTCAACGATTGTGGATGTGAAAAAAATCAGCGACTCGCGCATTGAAATCACCACGAGCAAACCCGATCCACTTTTGCTGAACAAACTGACCTACGTTTACATGGTTCCGAACGGCTACACCGCTTTTGACTTGCCGATTGGAACGGGACCTTATCGCGTGAGCAGTTTTTCGGACAATGCTTTGAATTTGGAGCGCTTCGATGCGTATTGGGGAGCGCAGGGCTACTTCCCAAAGGTGAGTTTGGAATTTGTGCCCGAAGTGGAACAACGCAATGCCGGATTTTTGGATGGAACTTATTCGGTGCTAGCCAATGTTCCACCTCAGTACGTTCAAGACTACAAAGATGCGGGCTATGAGCTCGAGGAATTTCCCAGTTTGGAAGTGAGTTATTTGATGATGAGTCGCGATGGAACCTTTTCCAATTCCAATTTGAGAGAAGCGGTTTGGTACGCACTTTCTGCGGATTACGCCTCTTCGTTTGGAGGAGGATTTTTGCAAAACACAAGTCAGTACGCGGCCACCGGAATTTTTGGCTACCGTTCGGATGAAGTCAGTCGTGAGCAAAATTTGGATTTGGCCAAGCAATTCAGGGCACTCGTGGAGGGAGATGTTGCGGTGACTTTGGATGTGCCCGAGGGCCTCAAAGTTTTGGGTGAAGCCATCGCCAAAGATTTGAGTGAGGTGCAAATTGATGTGACGGTGAATGAGCTCAATCCTCAGGCTTTGGATGACAAAATCAAAGCGGAGCAGTCGGAATTTTATTTTTTTGGCTGGAAGTATGATCTGGCCGATGCCTCGGATTTTTACGAAGCTGCGGTGCATTCGCACTCTGAAGATTTTGGACAATTCAACGGCGTGAATTATCAAGATTCAGATTTGGACGCTCTCATTGAACAGGCGGCTAGTTCGCTTTCGGTGGAAGAAAGACGTGACATTTTGGATGAAATTTCGGCACGACTTTTGGACGATAAAAGCATCATTCCGCTCTTTGAGTCCAAAACTTTGTATGGACTTCAGGCGGGACTTTATTGGAACCTCCGTTTGGACGGTCAGCTTTGGGCTTCTGAAATCATCGAAAGTGTGGTAAAATGATCAGATGATTTAAAGGAGTTCGGAAATGCTCAATTCTCTCAAAGCAAAATTTGTCCTCGCGTTTGGAACATTGATTCTGGTTCTGTTCACTGTTTTGGGCTTGTTTTTGGTGGATGCGAAAACTCAAGAACTTTCTCTCGACATTGCCGACAGCACGCAAAGTTTTGCTCAGCTCACTTCTGAAAAATTTGTAGAAAGTTATGAGCAATATCTCAAACCCGGAAACTATTTGGCCTTCAGTCGTGAGGCTTCTGCCTTGCTGCGTCAAAATTCTTCCATCTCGGATTTCAAGATGTCGACCTATGGCGGCGTTGTACTTTTCATCTCTTCTGAAGAACAGACTGCTCGATACACAGGAATGCTTCGCACCCTGACAAATCCCACGGAAGTGGAACGTTCTCAGGCCAACAAAACCTCTTTGCTTCTGAGTGATGGACGAGTTGTGTACATGAAAATCGACGAGCAGAAACAAATTTCTTACGTGAATTTCAATGAGAATCCTGTGGCTGCGCCCGTGGCAGCCGATCGAATCGTGGACATTGTGGTTCCTGTGAACAACGCTTATGCGCTCAAATACTCCGTGAGTTATCAACTGATGGAGGAGCGTCTCGCGGCGGCCAAACTCCAAATTGGAATCATTGCTTTGGTCGGCATGGTGCTGACTTTACTTTTGTCTTACATGCTTTCGGTGAGTGTGACCAATCCTCTCAAAGCGCTTAAGGAAGGCGCCATGAAGCTAGCGACAGGTGACTTCACCACTCGAGTCATTGTTAAAACCAAGGATGAAGTGGGTCTTTTGGCCAGCACCTTCAATCAAATGGCCAAGGATTTGTCTGCTGCTCTTGAAATTCGTTTGTACAAAGAACGTGTCACCAAAGAACTGGAATTGGCTGCGAAAATTCAAGCGGATCTGCTTCCGAAAGAACGAGTTCAATTGCCCACTTTGGATTTGGCGGGCGGACTTGATCCAGCCACTGAAATTGGAGGAGACGCGTTCGACTTCATTCCCACCGCATCCGGTGAAACCATTGTGTACTTGGGAGATGTGAGCGGGCACGGCGTGCCTGCTGGAATCTTATCCTCAATTGTGAATGGACTTTTGTACACGCTTCGTGACGAAACCGATTTGAAAAAGTTGGCACTGCGAATCAATGAAGTCATCCAAAAGAAATCTTCCAGCAACATGTTCATGAGCATGGGTCTCACACGTTGGAACCCAACGACGGGCGTGCTCAGTTATTTAAACGCAGGGCATCTTCCACTTTTGCATTACAGCGCAAAAGATAAGAAAGTGAATGAAATCAAATTGCCCGGAATTGCGTTCGGAATGGCGGATGATGTGACGAACTTACTCCAAGTTCTCGAGCTCAAACTCGATGCTGGCGATGTGATCGTTTTGTATTCCGACGGTTTCCCCGAAGCGCAAGATTTGCATCACGAACAGTATGGAATGCAACGACTTCGCCGCATCGTGCAACAAGCCGGCGACGATTTGCTCACAGCGGAAGGCATCAAAAATGCAGTCTTTTCGGACGTGCTTCAATTCATCGACAAACAAGATCACCTCGACGACATCACGATTGTGGTGATGAAGAGGAAATAAAAAAGGAAATCCCTCAGCGCTCCGGGCCGCTAGGCCGAGTCTTACTTTCGGGATTTCCTTTTTTATTTCCTAAGTTCGAAGAATTTAGCTTTCAATTCCAGGTACAGGGAATCCTTTGCAGAGTTCCTTCACTTCGCCTTGGACTTTGCTTTGAACGGAAGCGTCGCTTGCGTTTGAAACGACTTCGTCGATCCAGCCTGCGAGGATTTTCATTTGGTCTTCCTTCATGCCACGAGTGGTGATCGCTGGAGTTCCCATACGGATTCCAGAAGGATCGAAAGGGGAGCGAGTGTCGAAAGGAACCATGTTCTTGTTGCAGGAGATTCCGGCGAGTTCCAAAGCTTTTTCAGCGTCTTTTCCAGGGACGCCCTTGCTCGCCATGGTGTCGATGAGCATGAGGTGGTTGTCGGTTCCGTTGGAAACGATTTTGAATCCGCGAGCCATGAGCTCGGCAGCGAGCACTTTGGCGTTGGCGATGACTTGGCGGCTGTATTCTTTGAATTCAGGCTTGAGCGCTTCTGCAAACGCAACGGCTTTGGCCGCATTGATGTGGTCGTGAGGTCCGCCTTGCATTCCAGGGAACACGGCTTTGTCGATGGCTTTGGCATACGCTTCTTTGCACATGATCATGGCGCCACGAGGTCCACGCAAAGTTTTGTGAGTTGTGGTGCTGACGATGTCAAAGTAAGGTACTGGATTTTCGAGTTGCCCCCCTGCGATGAGCCCAGCGATGTGAGCGATGTCGGCAAAAGTGATGGCTCCAATCTTGTCTGCGATTTCTTTGAAACGTTTCCAGTCCATGCTGCGTGAGTAAGCGGAGAATCCAGCCACAATCATTTTTGGTTTTTCACGAAGCGCGATTTCTTCTACTTTATCCATGTCGATGATTCCGTTTTCTTCCACTCCGTAACGAACGAAGTCGTAGAGCATTCCGCTGAAGTTCACGGGGTGACCGTGGGAGAGGTGTCCTCCGTGATCCAAACTGAGTCCGAGCACTTTGTCACCGGGTTTGATGGTGGCGAAGTACACGGCTGCGTTGGCTGGGGATCCGGAGAGAGGTTGAACGTTCACGTGTTCGGCTCCAAACAATTCTTTAGCGCGATCGATGGCAAGAGTCTCGACGGTGTCGATGTTCACTTGTCCGGCGTAGTAACGCTTTCCTACATATCCTTCGGAATATTTGTTGGTCAAAATGGTTCCCATGGCTTCGAGCACGGCTGGGGAAACATAGTTTTCGGAAGCGATCAGTTCGAGTTCTTCGGATTGACGCTTGGACTCCGCCATGATGGCGTTGTAGATTGCGGGATCCTGAGCTTGGAGCTTGGGAAGCATGGGGGAAGGGGTTAGAAGGTGTAAGTATGGGTGTCCGTGAGGACGAGATCAACAGGCACATCGTGGCTTTCGGTGGGCAATTCTTCGGTCACTTGTTCATCAAAAGCCAGAGCGACTTTAAAGCCCTTTGTTTCTTTGAGCAAGCGATCGTAAAAGCCTTTGCCATGTCCGAGGCGATTGCCTTTGAGGTCGAAGGCAAGCCCTGGAATCACGATGAGGTCGATGCTTTGTGGATGAGCGAGGTTTTGGGTTTCACGGGGTTCAAGAATGCCGATTTCGCTGGGACTGAGTTCATCGAGAGAGTTGAGTGGGCAGAGCAAAAGATTCAGTCCGTCGACTTTGGGTGCGAACACCGTTTTGCCGAGCGCGAGGCTCTGCTCAATTGCGTCGTGGGTGGCCACTTCTTCAGGAGTGGAGACATAAAAAAGGACGCTTTTGGCGTCTTTGAATTCTTGGAGTTCGAGAAGTTTGCGAGTGATGAGGAGACTTTTTTCCTCGCGGACGGTTGGCAGAAGCGTGAGTCGCTTCTCCCCAAATTGCTTTCGAAGAGCTTGTTTGTTCATTGGGATGAAACCGTGACCAGTGTGAGGCCGTAGACCCCTTTTGTAAAGCAAAAAATGGTGCTAAATTAGGGCCACACGCGTTCTCAAATCTCACGACCTTATTCTTTTCTTTAAATATTATTTTTATGGAGAATTCTCTGAAAAAAACTATTTTATTCACCGCTTTGGTTTCTGTTGTTTGCGGAGCCTTAGGGGGAGGACTGATCTCGGCATTGGTCCTGACCACGGTGCCCAATTCCACTGTTGAAACGGGTGGCAACACGACTATTACGATGGAAGGTGGCTTTGGCGAAGTGGTCCAAAAAACTTCCCCTGCAGTGGTTTCGGTGGTGGCCCTCAAAGACGTTTCGGCTTCGAGTCAAAATCTAAACTTTGGCCCCTTCCAATTTTTTGGAATGACGCCTGAACAAACTCAACCCACGGAGCCAGATGAGAATGACGAACCCAATCTATCTGAAGTCAGCAGTGGAACGGGTTTCATTGTGACGGCGGATGGACTGGTGGTGACGAACAAACACGTGGTCTCAGATGAAGAGGCGACTTATGTGGTGATTTTGGATGATGGAACGCAGCTCGATGCGGACGTGCTCGCCAAAGACTCTTTGAACGACATCGCTTTGCTGCAAATCACAGGGGACGATGATCGCATCGGTGAATTGCCCAGTTTGAGCTTTGCCGATTCCGATCAAATTCAGGTTGGCGATCCGGTCCTTGCCATTGGCAATGCGCTGGGTGAATATTCCAACACAACGACTTCTGGAATCATCTCTGCTACGGATCGCCAAATCGTGGCGAGCGGCGCGGGATTCGGTTCAGAAAACTTGGTGAATTTGATTCAAACCGATGCAGCCATCAATCCAGGCAACAGCGGAGGTCCACTTCTGAATTTGGCTGGAGAAGTGGTGGGAATGAACACCGCCATCGACACGACGGCCAGCGGAATTGGGTTTGCGATTCCTGCGAATGACATTGCTGTGGTTCTCAAGTCTTATCAAGAGAATGGAGAAATCGTCCGTGCCTTCTTCGGAGTCCGTTATGTGCCTGTGACTCCTCGTCTTGAAGAACACTTCAGTTTGACCGTGGATCACGGAGCTTATGTGATTGGCGATCCCAACTCTGGCCCTGGCGTGGTGGATGGAAGTCCTGCCGATAAAGCAGGGATTCTGGAAGGGGATGTGATTTTATCCGTGAATGGAAAAGACATCACCGAAGAATTTTCACTTCAAAATGCCATTGCGCAGTACGCCGTGGGTGACACGGTTAAAGTTCAGGTTTCCCGTGATGGTAAAACGTTGGACTTGGATGTGAAGCTTGAAAAGAGCGAGCAATGAAGTTCTGGTGGGCAATAATGGACTCGAACCATCGACCTCACGAATGTGAATCGTGCGCTCTAACCAGCTGAGCTAATTGCCCACGTGGACCGATTTTAGTAGTAGTTTTGATGGAATGCAATTGGGCTTGTTCCCACGCCCTCAAGAAATCATCACAGTGTGCTGTGGGTGGGGCAACAATGATCCCCACATCACCTCTGCATACGAGTCTGTCCACTAAAACTTCCCAGCCTTCGCTTGGAGATCCTGCTGTAGTGATGGCGTGAGCAACACCTTGAGTTACGCAGACGACCGTTGGTATCGAGTTCGCAATTTTATCTAGGACGGAATCAAGATCCCAGCGTAATCCACTTCGTCGAGGTGCTTCAACTAAAGCACCACTAAACAGTTTTGGTCCAAGTCGTCCACTTTCGATGCCCAACACAGCGGGGAGCGCACCTTCGTAGTGCATGTTGCCTCTTCCCATGGCTATTGCTTCGCGTAAGTAGGGAGGGCTGTTTTCTCCTCGAGTGATTAAGATGGAATTTTCTATCACCACTAAATTTTAGAACCTTTTTCGCTTACGTCAATAGACCCACCATCTTTCTAAGTGAATTGATGGTGGGCGCTGAGGGATTCGAACCCCCGACCCTCTCGGTGTAAACGAGATGCTCTAGCCAACTGAGCTAAGCGCCCACATAAGTGGATGACTTCGGACGACTCGGCGATGCCGAGAATGGTGCGCAGGAGAGGACTTGAACCTCCAATCCCGGTAAAAGGAGCTACCACCTCAAGGTAGTGCGTCTGCCAATTTCGCCACCTGCGCGTTTGTTTTCGTCGAAGTGCCGACCGATTATAGCGAATCTTGCGAAATGCACAAGATTTTTATATGCTATTTTTACACGCCAACCTAAATGCCTGATTTTTTCCACTTTTTTGAAGACCTTGGTCTTGCCTTGCTCATGGGTAGCTTGATTGGCCTCGAGCGTGAGAGAAATCATAAAGATTTGAAGAATGCGCAGGAAACGCATGAGTTTGGAGGTTTGCGTACCATGGCGCTCGTCACCATGTATGGATTTTTGGCTTACCGTTTGTTCTTCGACAATGTTTTGGTCTTCGCCCTGCTCACGGCGGCTTATTTTGCTTTGGTGGTGGCGTCCTATGTGATGTCTTCCGTCCAAAATAAAAATTCGGGTGCCACAACAGAAGTGGCGGGCCTTTTTGCATATTTAATAGGAATGCTCGTTGGAATGGGAGGTCAGGAAGAGCTGTATGCGACGGTGATCACGCTTCTAGTGGTGCTCATCATGTACTTTAAGGCGCCTTTGCATCGCTTCGCTCATCAGATCGGGAACGCCGAGCTCTACGACACGCTCAAGTTCATTGCGGTGGTTTTTGTGGTTTTGCCGTTGCTGCCCAATCAGTTCTATGGACCTTTGGACGTGCTCAATCCTTACGAGATCTGGTTCGTGGTGGTTCTGATCTGTTCCATCTCCTTTGCCAGCTACATCGGGATCAAGCTCTTGGGGCCCAAAAATGGAATCGGTTTTGGAGGATTTTTAGGGGGACTGATCTCATCCACGGCCGTGGCTCTGAGTTTTTCAGCCTTGAGCAAGAAGTCTCAGAAAGTTGTGAATCCTTTTATTTTTGGAATTTTGATCGCGGCTTCCGCCATGTTTGTGCGTGTTTTGTTCACTATTTCGGTCATCAACAAAGATCTGCTCGGCTATCTGCTTTTGCCTTTGCTCGCGATGGGCGGAACGGGTTTTGTGATCGCTCTTTATTATTGGTTTAAAAAACGTGGGCAGCCCAGTGCAGACGTTTCTGCCAAAGATTTAGATTTGAAAAGTCCTTTTGAACTGGGTTCGGCCATCAAGTTTGGAGTGATTTTCGCGGCTTTGCTTTTTGCCTCTAAATTTGCCGCCAACAGTTTTGGCGATGTGGGACTTTATCTGACAGCATTCCTTTCGGGAACCTTTGATGTGGACGCGATTACGGTTTCGATGGCGCATTTGAGCATGGCGGGCAATATCACGCCACATACCGGTGCACTGGGAGTTCTTATCGCGGTGATGACGAACACGCTCTCAAAGGGCTGTATTGTTCTGTTCTTTGCCTCTCGTGAGGTGGGCAAGCGCACTTTGTTTGCGACGCTGCTCATCATTGCGGCAGGTTGTCTGACTTTCTTTATCCCTGCAAGTTATGGTGCTTTTACATTCTAAAATGGTTCCGCTGGGCACGCCGGCTCCTGATTTTGATCTGCTCGGAATCGATGGAGAGCGTCACACTTTGGCCGATTACGCTCGTGCGAAGGTTTTGGTGGTGGTGTTCATGTGCAACCATTGCCCTTATGTGCAGAAGATTTGGGACGATTTGGTGGCTTTGGATAAGGCTTCTTCGGCCGAAGTTCAGTTCGTGGGCATCAACCCCAATGGAGGGAATCCCGCTTATCCCGAAGATGCATTTGATAAAATGAAGGAGTACGCGGCGCAAAAAAGTCAGGAATTCCCTTATTTGTTGGATGAGAATCAGGAGGCGGGCCGTGCTTTTGAAGCAGAATGCACGCCTGACTTCTTTGTCTATGACGAAGCAAGGGCGCTCGCTTATCGCGGCGCTTTTGAAGGTCTCGGCTCAGCGATTGACGCTCTTTTGAAAGGACAAGCGCCCGCTCAAAATCAAAGCCATTCGATGGGCTGCTCTATAAAATGGGCTGTTTAAGGTTAAAACCCTCAAAACATTTAAAAAGATTTCTTCGCAAGTGAGACTTGGCCTAGCGGCCCGGAGCGCTGAGAAGAAATCTTTTTAAAATGTTTTTGCCTTAGAAGCTTCTGTTTAACCTTAAACAAGTCTCGTTAAGGTGTATTTATCGCGTCCCACGCGAGCGAATTGATTCTTGTTTTTGAGGTTCAAGTAGATGGTGATGGTCTTCACGTGTCGTTGATCGAGCACGGCTTTGGTGATTTCTTCACGGCTGCGAGCCACTCCATCCGATAGGATTTCGGTGATCACATCGGCGACGGTACCTGTTTTGTAGCCCCATTCTTTGAGGGCGTAGATTCCACGTCCGATCAGAATGAAGTTTTCGTTGCGGATGAGTTCGTTGTGCACGGCTTGTACGTTCACGCGTTTGGAGTCGAAGTCCGATTCTCGAATGAGGAGCGCCAACTTTTCGAAGTGAAGAGGTTTCTTTTCTCGGTTCAAAACGAAGGCGATCTTGTCTTTGAGCGTGCGAGGATTGATGTGTCTCCAGCTGTAGAGTCCCACTCCTTGATCGGTGAGTTTGTACTCTTTTACGATGCGGAGAATGTTGGTGATTTGGTTCACCGTCAGATCACTTTCAACGGCTTCGTTGATCTTTTCAGCCAATTTATCCACGGGCAGAACGTGCTTGTTCTTGCTGAGGAATTTGATCCCTGCGTTGCCGGCTTTGCTCACAAAAGCTTCGTTGAAGCGAGCGGTTCTCCAGTAAGGATTGGTTTTGAGGGTGTTGGATTCGAAGTGGATGTCGCTGTCTAAAGAAAGGGCGAGGTGCAAATCTTGAATTTCTTGAGCGCTGATGTTTGGCAAAATCTTGAGGAGCAGTTCTTTGAAGTGTTCGTCGGAAGCGATTCCGCCTTCTTTTTCGAGGAGAGCCTTGGAGAATTCGCTGAGGATTTTAAGATTGGTGTTTTGGGCGTTGCGTTCCAATTTGCGGAGCGCGGTCTTTTCGATTTGACGCACACGTTCGCGGGTGACCCCGAAGTGCTGTCCAATTTCCTCAAGCGTTTGCTTTTCGGTGGTTTCCAGCGCAAAGCGGTTCTTGATGATGTACTTTTCTTTGTCGGAAAGAACGATCAAGAGATTTTCCACCAAGTCATGCAATTTGATGTCTTGGGGTGAAAGCTTGCGATCGAACGTGAAGTTCGTGTTAACCATTTTGACAGTGGGTAAGGGGGTTGACGGAATTTTTGTTATTTTCCCGCCGATGACAACCCAGATTCTCCGACAATTTCAAAATTTGTAAAGAGCTAGACCCCCATTTGGTGTTGTCAAAATTATTGACAGCTAGGATCTCTAATCTGTAATTCCGCTAATAGGTCACTTTCTCGATTTTATCTTCAAAAGGTCTTTTTCTAAAAGTTTTGCGTATTCAAAGGCTAAATTAAAAATTGCCTTTTGTGTGTCGGCTATGTTCTGATTTTGAATAATCACTCCTATCTGGTCCTGATGAGAGATTATTGCTACTTTGTCGTCGTAAATATTAATTTCATTTTTAAATGGAAATTTTTCCACTGGGACCAGGTAGACCTCTCTTAGTTCTTCCTTGCCTCTAGTTTTGAACTTTAATCCTATGTTGTCATAACAGAATATACCTCTGAGCCAAATCTTCCGTTCTACTTTTTTCTTAACGTAGGTGGGGTAATAGTCTTCAAGTAAATCCATTGCGATGTTTGGGTTAGCCCAACAATTCAAATCGCTCTTTGCAGTTAACGTATCCTCCATAATTTGAATTAGCCCCTCTTTGCCTTCGTAAACGCTCATTTGTGGTGTTACTTCGAATTTTTGATTTAGCTTTTGAAGCAATGGCATTACGTTTTGTAGCTTCAGGAATTTGTTTTTCTCCTCTTCTAGTAGCAATGATGGGTCTACTGCTCTATAGAATAAGTTGCCTTTTTTGCTAATGTGGCTAACAAATCCCTTTTTCTGTAACTGCTCAAGGATAACGTAAGTTGTTGGACGTTTGACTCCTGATTTCCTGGAGATCGTGCTTGGTAGTGATTCGTTTAACTCAAGCAGTGTTAGGTAGATCAAAGATTCTTTTTCCGTAAAACCAATGGAGTTAAGAGTGTTTTGTAATATGTTTTTCATTGTCTGACATGTTTGTGAATTTTGGTCCGCGAATATGGTAATTCTACTCTTTTGAATGAAGTATTTACAGTTTTAGATAAGGTTTAACATTGACATGTTTGACTATTTTGTTTATATATAGCGCTACGTATCATATTATGCGCTGTATTGAGCCGAATTCCGGGGGAGCAGAGTCTGAAGCTGAAGTGACTGAGGTCATCTCTGTTATTGCTGGTGATGTTTTTTTTGGGTCTTCCGATAGGGGTGCTGACTATCAAGATGCTGCTTTCGTGTCTGCTATGAAAACTGTAGTTGAGATTAGGAATTCAAGGCGTCAAGAACTTGGGAATGCAATTTTTATGTTTGATCAGGCAGGTCCTTGGAGGGATTTTATCCAAGCCTCTTCTTTGAGTCAAAGTAAGAAAAGGATCACTCTTTCGAGGCTTAAAGAGCAGTTTAAAGATCCTTTAGCTAAGTTTGTAATACACTCAGGCCTTCCATTAACTTTTTTAGATGAGTTGGAGGCGTTGCCAGAAGAGAAGTTAAAATTTTTGTTTTTAAATTTGGCTAAACAGAGGCAGTTAGATGTTAGGATGCTTTTGGAGAATGGTTTGTTAGGGCCAAAGGCCTTTGGCCCACTGCCTAGAGGGCAGCTTGTTGGGCAGACACGCTTATTTGATATGATTGATGATGGTGCCGAGGATGAAGACAGTGATTCAGTTGAAGATAATGTTGAGTTCTCAGCTGATAGTTGTTCTCTAATTCGTTCTCCTGCAGGTGATTTGACTCAAGTTAGTGTTTCGTTTGAAGATTATTTGGCACGCTGTCGTGCTGTTGCTACAGCTCTAACTCTTCGTGCCGCCACGCTTTCTAGTATGGACCAGGCGGATAGGGTGGAGGCTTTTTATCAATATGACAATACAGCTCCTAATCGAGTTGATCCTAATGTCGTTACATTTGGCGCGGAATTTGCCCAGAAGACATTAGGACTAACGGCTCCTGTAGTTACACATTTCTTTGTTCCACATGAAGGAGGGGTCCATGAGTCGATTTTCGATACAAGAGGTGGGCTTACAATTAAAAGGCCTAACTAGCACTCTCTGCTTTTTCAAACGCCATGTAAAACAGAGCTCGTTGTGAATCAGCGATGGCTTTGTTTTGTATGATCACGCCGATCTCATCTCTTGGGGAAATAATGCTAACTTTGTCGTCATAGATGTTTATTTCGTTTTCGAATTTGTATTTGCTGTCACTTATGAATCTAACTTCACGCAGCTGTTTCATGCTCTGAGTTTTTAAGTAGATGGCACCAACACTTTTGTCGAATAAGCATTTTGAATGAATCTTCCTCTCCACCTTCTTTTTTACGTACGATGGGTGGTAGTTTGTCAAAAAAGTACTTTCTGCAATTTCTACATTAGACCAACAAAGAATTTCTCCTTTCGTTGTGAGTGAGTCCTCCATGACTTGAATCACGCCATCTCGTCCATGATACACCGACATTTGAGGAGTTTTTGTGTAGTTTTCGTGGGTTGCATATAGCTTCGGAATGGCTTCGGTCAGAGTGCTCAGATTGGACTTGCTGTCTTCGAGCCGACTCTGTTCCTTTTCCAAGAAAATTTCAGGTTTAATGGCTTGGTAATAGAGGACTTTTTGTTTCTTGACACAGGTGACGAGTCCTCTCTCGAGTAGTTTCTCGAGGGCCATGTAGGTCGTTGGTCTTTTGAGGCCAACTTTTTTCGAAATCACACTTGGAAGTGCTTCATGCAATTCAAGCAAAGCTAGATAAGTTTTCGCTTCCTTTTCGGTGAAGTTCAGTGCTTGTAAGGCGTGTTGAAGGGCGAGTGTGGTCATGATTTGGATTTGCCTTTTAAATACTTGATATCTTCCTCTGTCAGAACTTTTTTTTCTAATTCCTTTGCTCTTTCAAAAGTAAGTTTAAATATCGCTCGTTGAGTATTTGCTATGTGTTCATTTTGTATGATTACCCCAATTTCATCAGTGTGTGAAATAATCGCTACTTTATCATCATAGATGTTGATCTCATTTTGAATTGGGTATTCCTCTTTTGGAATGAGATAAACTTCACGTAATTCCTTTGCACCATATTTTTTGTCGTGAAGCGAAGCTTTGTCATAGGTCGAAACACCTTTGAGCCATAGATTCTTCTTTATTTTTCTTCTTAGATATTCTGGGTAATACTCTTTTAATGATTCAAGTGCTAAATCTCCATTGCACCAGCAAAGTAGTTCGGTTTTGGAGGTCAACGTATCTTCCATCACTTGTATCAAGCCTTCTTTGCCGTAGAAGACGGACATTTGAGGAGTGGCGGAGTATTTTTGGTGAAGGGAGAGCAGTTCGGGCAGGGCGCTGGTGAGGCTGGTGAGTGTTTTTTCGAGTTCTTGGGCGCGGGTACGTTCTTTTTCGAGGAAGTATTCTGGTTTGGTGGCTTGGTAGTACAGGACTCCCTTCTTTTTCACGCTGGAGGCGAGGCCGCGAGCCTGAAGTTTTTCGAGGGTTAGGTAGCAAGTGGGACGCTTTTGGTTCAATTTTTTGGCGAGCGTGCTCGGCAGGGCTTCGTTCAGTTCAAGCAAAGTGAGATAGACTTCAGCTTCACGCTTGCTGAGTCCGAGATTCTGTAGGAGCAAGGTGATTTGGCTGAGTTCTATCATCCGTTTAGGAGGGCTAAGGTATTGGTCAGATCCTCGGGTAGATCGGCTTCGAAATGTTTGCCGTCCAGGTCCAGTTCTTTGGCGTGCAGCCATTGGCGAGTCAGGCCCAAGTCTTTTAAAGCGCGGGCGTTGAGAGCTTTGTTGCCGTAGGTGGCATCTCCAAGCACAGGATGACCGATGCCGGCGAGGTGAAGGCGGATTTGGTGGGTTCGTCCGGTTTCGATGTTCACTTTAAGTAAAGAACACCATCCGTAATTTTCGATGATTTCAAAAGTGGTGACGGCGGCTTTGCCTTGGCTGTGCATGGCCATTTGTTGACGATTCTTGGTGTCTCGTTTGATGGGGGCGCTGATGCGTCCACTTGTGGTTTTTGGGTAATCCTTAACAAGAGCCCAGTAGGTCTTGTGAACTTTGCGTTTTTGAAAGAGATTGGAAAGTTTGCGCAAACTTTCTGCGGTTTTTGCAATGACCAAGGCTCCGGAGGTGTCTTTATCCAGACGATGCACAATTCCTGGACGGAGCTCGTCCTTAGGTTTTTTGATTTTGAGGTGAGAAACGATGGCGTTGGCGATGGTGTTGTTTTGATGTCCGGTGGTGTCTGGGTGAACCACGATGCCGGCTGGTTTGTTGATGACCATCATCTCTTCGTCTTCGTAGAGAATGTTGAGGGGCATCTCATTTGGCAAAACGCCACGACGGGGTGCTGCGGCCAGTGGCATATGCAGTTTTTCACCCGTAGTGAGGCGGTAACCGGTTTTGGTGCAAGCTTTTCCATTCACTTTCACTCGACCGGCGTCGATTTGCTTTTGAATGGCGCTTCGACTTTGCCCTGTGGCTTCGGCGATGAATTGATCGATGCGTTTGCGGCTGTCTTTCTCGGTGATTTGGGTTTCAAATTGCATTTGAGTGGGGGGCTTGTTAATCTGTTCTTGTTTATTCTACTTCATTTTAAAAGTTTATGGCAGTGAATACCGACGAAAAAGCGATAGATCGGCTTTTGAACCTTGGCGTAGCGGATGTGATTGTGAAAGAAGACCTCAAAAAGAAACTGATGAGCGGCAAGCAACTTCGCATCAAGCTGGGAATCGATCCCACGGGTTTTGATCTGCACCTTGGCCACATGGTGGTGGTGCACAAACTCAAGGAATTCCAAGACCTCGGTCATCAAATCATTTTGTTGTTTGGAAATTTCACCGGAAGGATTGGAGACCCAACGGGTAAAAACGAAACTCGTCCCATGCGCACGCAGGAAGAACTCGAGGCGAATGCCAAAGATTACATGAAGCAAGCTTCTTATGTTTTAGACATTTCTAAAGTGGAAGTTCGTTGGAACGCCGAATGGCTCGCTCCGCTCAGTTTTGCGGATGTGGTGACTTTGGCTTCTCAGTTCACGGTGGCGCAAATGCTCGAGCGAGACATGTTCCAAGATCGCATCAAGGCGAATCAGCCGATTTCGGTGCACGAATTCATGTATCCGCTCATGCAAGGTTACGACTCCGTGGCACTCAAGGCCGATGTGGAGCTCGGCGGAACGGATCAAACTTTCAACCTGCTTGCAGGGCGCACTTTGCAAAAAGCTTACGGACAGGAGCCTCAAAACATTTTGACCGTGCCCATTTTGGTGGGAACGGATGGCAGCATGAAGATGGGCAAGAGCACTGGCAACTACATCGCGGTGGATGAAAAGCCCGAGGACATGTACGGAAAAACCATGTCCATTCCCGATGATCTGATTTTGACCTATTTTGAGTTGGCTGGACGCGCTACTGGCGACAAGCTGTCCGAGGTCTCCGCTCGTTTGAAAGGTGGCGAAAACCCTCGCAATTTGAAGATGGAACTCGGCTACGAATTGGTGAAACTCTACAAAGGCGAAGAAGAAGCAAAGAAGGCGGAAGAACACTTCAAGACCGTGCACCAAAAGAAAGAGATTCCGGATGAGATTGAAGAGGTGACTTTAGATAAGGCCACTTGGAACATCGTGGACCTGATTTGCGAGTTGGGATTGGCCGAAACGAAGAGCAAAGCTCGTCAATTGGTGGAAGGTGGAGGCGTGAAATGGGAAAACGAAAAGGTGGAGGATGTGAAGCGGGAGGTGGCGCTGAGTGGCGAGCCTGCACTTTTACAGGTTGGGAAGAGGAATTTTAGGAGGATAAAAACAGTTTGAATATGACTTTCGAAACATTCAGTTGTTTAGTAGATGAAAAACTACCACAAAAAAAGGTACTTTTTTTTGTTTATACTATCTTATTTGGTTCTTTTATCGCTGCTAACAGTTTTTTATCTCAGTATTTTAATTTAAGTGTAAGAACGTATATTTACTTTATCCTAATTGGTGCTTGGACTTCTTTCTGGTTTTTTAATAAATTTTATCTTCCTAGGAATAAATATGAAAAGGTTGGAATTGTTATCGCAATCTTTTCTGAAAATGAATCTGAGAGATTAAAGCTTAAGGCTGATTTTATTTCTGAACTTAGAAAAAACTTTCAAAATGAGGGCATCTTAGATTTTTCAGAATTAATTTTTTTAAAAAATCATTTTTCCGAAAGGATTCATGATTCAAATAACCCCCTAAGCGAGATTGAAGGGATGAATGAAACAATAAAAGCACATTTTTATGTTTGGGGAGATGTTAAGAGAAGGCCTGATGGTGATGAGGGTGACAAGTATTTCCTCAACTTTCAGGGTTATGTAGTCCATAGGCCTATACCACGTGATTTGAGCCAAAAGATTTCTAGAGAATTTGCTTCTGTTCTTCCAAGTGAAATCAACTTTTTAGAGAAAAGAAGTTTTAAGGGGTTTCAGGCAACTGCCACTGCTGTTCATCTAGCTGCTAAATATATTATAGGATTAGCTGCCTTTGTGTCACAGGATCCTGAGCTTGCCCTTAAGCTTCACAATGGTTTAAAGGATCAGTTCAATTGTTACCGACCTTTGCCACCTGCTTTGCAAGAAATTAGAAACCGCATACCAGGCTTGTTATCTGATGAAGCCCTCTGGATGGCAAAGTGGCACTACTATAAAAATAAGGATATAGGTAAGGCTAAAGATTTTTTGGAATTATCTTTGCGTGAAAATCCTAATAATTATGGCGCTTGGTTGTTTAAGGCTGCTTTTGAGTTTTCAGAATTCCGGGATACGGATGAGGCATTTAGAAGTGTTTCTAAAGCTGAAAAATATGCGCTAAATGCTTTTGAATGGAAATATAGTAAAGCGTTTCTTTATTTTTGGAGGGGGGATTATGCTCATGCCTTTAAAATGTGCCTAAAAATTAGAAACCAAAATTATGATTTAGAGCCTAGGACTTTACAGGAAGTAAGGGCCTTTAATCTCAATTTATTAAAAAATGTAGATTCCAAGCCTCAACTTTATTTCTGGATGGGATTCTTATCTTTTTTCAAGGAGAGAAATTTGGAGCAAGCTTTAAGTGATTTTGAAAAATTCGAAGAATCTTCTGATTCAAGTATGGTCCTGTTAAAACAAAAATCATCTGCTTATTTGCTTCAAATTAGACAGGAGATTGAACGTTAATTGCGACTTAATTCAGTGCTTTATTTTCCTATTTATCCTGTCAAAGTAGGTCAGCCAGCTTTCTCTCCTCTGCCCGTCTCCTAATCAACTCCATCATAAAGGGATTGAAGCGGTCTTCGTTGCTTTGGCCGGCGTCGCTCACTTCACCGTGACTTAATTTTTGGTCTGCTTCGAGTTGGGCGACATTGGTGACCATTGAGAAGGAGGCGAAATGACTTCCTGCGCCTTCGTTGGTGAAGCCGATGGACCGCGCTTTAACGGCTTCTGGGCCTGTGGACATTCCGAACAGAGTGGCTCCTTGCTTGGTGCGGGCTCGAGTGTAGGCGGGGGTTTCGTAGCCACGTCCCTTTCTCCAGTTGAGAACTCCTTCTGTTAAGTTCCAGCCTTGTTCTCGAGCGACTTCTTGAGCCAGTCGATGTACTTCTGCGGAATACAGATTTCCTTGTCCGTAAAAATAGTCTTCGTTGCCGTAGACGTATTTTGGATCCTTTTCCTTTTTTTCTTTGAACCAAGCTTCTTCCTCGGGCACACCAAAGTCATCGTCGGGATCGAGCATATGATCTGAAACGCGAACGATGTCTCCCACTTGGTGCACTGGGTTGGATGATCCCACTGCGTTGGAAGTGAAAAGATCTTGAATACCCAACTGTTTGCTGATGGCAACGTAGTAAGTGATCGCTGCTTTTCTGATTTCTGGATCGGTGATTCGTTTCCATTCACCCTCCATTTTTTGAAGGAGTCTTTGGTAGAAGTGAATGCGACCCGCCCAGATGGCCATGGTTTCCTTTGAGCCTTCTTCGATGGGGGCGATGATCAGATTTCCATCGTGACCATTGGCTGCCGTCTCCGCTTTTGCAAAGTGAGGGACGTCCGAAGTAGGAATAACCAAGCGAGTGTCGGGATTTGTGTAACGGTTTGCAAAGCTCTTGAGGCCTGAACCTAGTGTCACGGCGACCTTTGGCAGGGCGAGGCCTTTTTTATCTGCATGCTCTCCGATGTAATCGGCTGCGTCTTTAGAATGGTCGAATCCGAAGTCTTCCATGTGGATTTATATTAAGAAGAAATGAGACCATAATTAGTTTTTTTCATCAAGTGTTGGACGGTTGACATATCTAAATTAAGTCTTATAATTACGCACTTAATTTAGAATAAAATGGCTGCATCGAATCGATACTCAAGATTGGAAAATGAACCTTTCCCAGTTTTTCCTGATGTGGAGGTAGAGATTGCAGATGGTTTATCTGCCCCTGATTATTCTGAACGTCTCGAACTGCCGGTGGCTGAGTTACCTGCGGATGAAGAGCAAGCGAGAGAAGTGATTCGTACTGCGCTTTTAGGAAATCAGGCCTTGTTGAGACGAATTGGTGTTTTGTCTAATCCCTTTGTTTTTGGAGTAGGTGGAAATGCACTTGTACTGGGAGGTGATGAAATTCCTGCTCGCACGGGAGCTTCTGATAAAGCCAATCATTTTGCAGAAGCTATGTCTAGAGCTGTTGATCTTCGCGTCAATCAACTTACTGATTTGAGGAGGTTTTTTATTAATGGGCATTTCCCCGTTACAGATGCCCCTATTTGGATTCCGGGCACAGAGGAAGTGTTGCCCGTTCCACCCAGAGAGCGCAGAAAAGGTAGCCCAGCTGAGGTTAGAGTTGCTGATGTGATTTCACCAAGAGGTTGGGTGGATTCAGCTAGAGTAAATACTCAGGCAGGCTTACTTCCCGCCATTGTGGTTCAGTTTGTTTTTGATAGAGACTGAGCGTTCGTTTGATTTTCCATCGCCATCCTTACCGATTGTGTAATCACTGCGACGACGGAGAAAATCAGCGCTTCTTCAGGACTGCCGACTTCGACATTTAAAACTTGTACCTTAATTTCACTGCCTTTCGGGATGTCTTCAGTAAACTGAATTGTTACTGCGGCGTGTCTGAACTTTTTTAAAAGCTGATCAACCGTATCATCTTTGGTCACTTCAAAACTGATGATGGAGGATGTTTCTTTATCGGCGCTCAAACAGACGATGGGCATGTTTTTTGTTGTGAGGCTATGAATTTAAATATTAATTTTTCGTTTGTCAAAAGGTCTTTTGGACTGGTTTTTACCTTTCTTTGAGAAGTGCTAAACTTTGGCCATGGGTCTTTATCTTCTCGTTTTCTTCTCGATTTTGTTCTCCACTTTTTTGAGTTCAATGTCGGGAGGGGGGTCGTCGGTCATCAGTCTGCCCATCCTTTTGTGGGCGGGTGTGCCTTTGCCTTTGGCGATTGCGGTGCATAAAGTGGCTGCAGTTTTTTGGACGCCCATTTCGGCGCAAACTTATTTGAAAGGACGAAAGGTGGATTGGAGTTTTCTTTTTTTATTCGCGGCGATTGGTTTGATAGGGATTTATTTTGGCGTGCAGTTCATCACTCAAGTGGACGCTGAGGTTCTTTCTAAGGTGATAGGAGGGGTCATTTTGATTTTTGTTCTGTATACAGCTCTTAAGAAAGATCTTGGTCTTAAGGAGCATAGGATTTCCTCCGACTTCAAGCGTAAACTTTCCTATTTTTTGGCGCTCCCTATGGGGTTTTATGAGGGGCTGCTGGGTTCGGGCAATGGAATAGCTTTTGCGGCCCTCACGTTTTACACGCGTGGCTTTGATTTGATCCACGCCTTGGGTTACTACTTTGCGATCGCTTTCTTTTGGGTCACTTTCGAGTCTGTACTCTTGATTCAGGCTGGGTATTTTGATTGGAAGATCATGCTGGCTGGCGTGCTTGGCTCTATGGTGGGAAGCACCTTGGGTTCACGCTTGGCGCGCTTCAAGGGGAACCGCTTTGTGAAGCGAGTTTTCATCGTCATTGGAGCGTTTTTGGCTTTGAAGTTGCTGGTGGGGTGACTGGTGTTTGAATCTTGGTTTTAGATTCAGTTGGACGCCTGGATCTACGCCCTATCTTATGTTGTTCTTCGTTCCTTATGCAGTTGAGCAGCGCCATCGAAGTAAGCTTCGATCTCAGGAAGGGTGACTCTGCTCGCTTGAGTGACTTTATCCATCCATCGATTGAAGTTTTCTGAACCTCGTGAGGCTTTTTCAATGTTGTTTTTCTCGCCTATTCCTCCAATACGTTTCATGGCCATTTGTCCTCCATTGACTGTGTAGCTCATTTGATAAAGTCCTCCATCGTCTCCGATTACCACGAAGATGAAGGTACGTCCTTGTTGTTGCACTACTTCTAGAGGTGTGGCGCGGACCTCAGGTAGGGGTTGCGCAGGATCGAATTCGAAATTGTTGGTTATATCTCTGAAGGGGATCTTTCGTTCGACACCAAATGTTCCATCTTCATTCACAGAACCTTTGATGCTCGTCCAAACTCCTCGAACAACGGGATAAGCGCTTGTTTCAAAAACACCAGCACGGTAGACGGGGATGGGATCTCGCATTTGAATGCGAGCGTCTAGAAAGTGAGCTTGTCGGCCGTCATCTGTTGGTAGATCTTTCACTAAGACGCCGGTGTGTCTGCGCGGATCGTCACCTGAAACATTCGTCTTTTCAATCTCTATGGCATCTAAGTCGATCTCTTGAAGGCGAGTGCATAAATCTCGAGAAATATATCTGCAGTCACCACCAAAACGAGGATCGGTCTCTTGTCTTGCGACGTGATAATGACCTGTTGCAGTGTTGTAAGGAATCCTTCCAGCGAGACGAAGGTGGTCTACCGCTAGTCCTAACTGTGTGCTATCTAGATTATTCATTGCAGTTAAAATAACATAATAACGCTAATTTGTAAACTCTCTCAGCAGTGATTGTTTCATGGCGGTGAGGCGGGTATTTTAAGAATACTAAGCTTTTTTATGCTCGACTATCGACTCGATTCCAAAATTCTGAAAACGCGCGATGCTTATATCCTGAAGCTCAAGGATATGGGCGTGAAGACGTTGGCGGATTTGCTGACGTATTTTCCGAGGGCGTATCGAGATGAACAGGAGTTCACCAAGATCAATGAAATGCGAACGGATGAGGTGAATGTGATTCAGGCCAAGATCAAATCCATCCTCAATGTGCCCACGCGGGCTGGGGGAGTGGTGACGCGTGCGGTGGTGGCGGACGACACAGGTGAACTGCCGGTGATGTGGTTCAATCAACGTCACTTAAAACAGATGTTTTTTAAGGGAAGCGACATCGTTTTGACAGGGAAAATCAAGTTCGAAAAGGGGAGGAGCATGATGATGAGTCCCAAGTACGAAAAACCTTCGACGGTGCTGCTGCACACGGGGCGCATTGTGCCGGTGTATCCAGAAAGTGAGGAAATCACGTCGAAATGGCTTAGGGAAAAGATTTATAGCGTGTTGCCCTATGCAAAATTCTTCGACGAATATTTGCCTTTTTGGGTCTTGCAAGGGGAGGGGCTCTTACCTTATAGCGAGGCGATTTATCACGCGCATTTTGCAAAAGACGAAGATTTTTTAAACAAAGCGCGCGAACGCTTGGCGTTTGATGAACTGTTCATGCTGCAGTTCATGGCGCTGCGTCGCAAAAAATGGTGGCAAGAAGGGTTTTCGGGCGAGAAAAAGCAACTGAGCCCCGAACTTGACATGGATCCTTTTTATTTGGCTTTGCCTTTTGAACTCACGGGCGCGCAAAAGCGCACGATTGGTGAGATTTTTGATGACTTGAGGCGAGATTTCCCGATGTTGCGCTTGGTTCAAGGAGACGTGGGCTCGGGTAAAACGGCGGTGGCGGCTGCGGCCATTTTTGCGATGGTGAAGTCGGGTTATCAGTGTGTGCTCATGGCGCCGACGGAAATCTTGGCTCGTCAGCACTACAAGAATTTGACAGAGCTGCTCACTCGTTTTGGATTCAATGTTCAACTGATGACGGGTTCGATGACGGCTGGCGAGCACAGCGCCGTGGCCATGCAACTGGCTACGGGAACCTGCGACGTGGTGATTGGTACGCACGCCTTGATTCAAGAAGGAATCACTTTTCCTAAATTGGGTCTGGTGGTGATCGACGAGCAGCACCGCTTTGGAGTGAAGCAGCGCGCCAAACTCAAGGCTCAGGGATTTCCGCACTTGCTCAATTTGTCGGCCACACCGATTCCTCGCACCATGGCGCTAACGATTTATGGCGATCAGGATTTGTCGATCCTCGATGAACTGCCTCCCGGACGCACGCCGATCGTGACGCGACTGGTGCCGGAAGCCAAACGAGGCGATGCCGAATTCTGGGTCTCGGATCAAGTGACCAAAGGACGACAAGTGTTTGTGGTGTGTCCGCTCATCGAAGAGTCCGATGCGGTGCAGGTTAAAGCGGCGACCATGGAGTTTGAACGGCTTTCGAAAGACGTCTTCCCGCAACATCGACTCGCACTCTTGCATGGAAAAATGAAGGCCGACGACAAGGACACCGTGATGCAGGCTTTTTCGCAAGGCACCGTGGACATTCTCGTTTCAACGTCCGTCGTGGAAGTCGGAATCGATGTGCCGAATGCGTCCATCATGATGATTGAAGGCGCGGATCGATTTGGCTTGGCTCAATTGCATCAATTTCGGGGGAGAGTCGGGCGAGGTGCGCACCAGTCCTATTGCTTCTTGTTTACAGATTCAAACACGGACCAAGCCTTGCAAAGATTGAAATTTATGGTACAGTTTAATTCTGGCTTCGATTTGGCTGAAAAAGACCTCGAACTCAGAGGTCCCGGAGAAATCTACGGCGTGAAACAAAGTGGAATTCCGGACCTGCGCATGGCAAGTTTCAGCAACAAAGAACTTTTGGATCGTGTTCGAGCCTGCGCACAGCGTCTTGTGGACGAAGATCCCAATTTGAGCGGCTATCCAGCACTCGCACAGAAAATCCTCAAATTAGAGTCCCAAATGGAAGTCACAGACGCAGCTTAAGTTGTTTTTAAAAATTTATCACGTTATAGCGCATTTTTATGGGATGTGATTTAGGACACGATGATGATGAGCATCTACTAAATAATCCGGATGACATCAATAATAATGAGGAATGTTGGCGGATTGCTAATGGAGATGAACGGTTAGACGATATCTGCTCTACAAGAGAGCAGGTCGCGAGGGCTTTAGCTGCTCTTACTGATTTTATACGAACCTTCTTAACTAAGGAGTAACTTCGCACAAGATACATTGTGCGGGATTATTAATCATTCTAATCTGGTGATCGATCAGCTCCCCTACTTGGCGGGTGTTTCTTCCGGGTCTTCTGCAAGGGGCAAATCGATTTCAATGGGCTCTTGATCTTTCGTATCGAATATGAGTTCGTAACCCAGTTTGCCCACTTCAACAGCGGTGACTCCGACCATCCCCTTCCCTGCGACGTTCTTCATCACACGTAAAAGTTCTTGGTATCCACCGAGTGCTTTGGCTAGACCTTGTACTTCTGGAACAATGGCTTTGGCTGCGGCGATCACTTCAGGGCCTTTACCTGCAGCTCGAAGGGCGCCTTCAATAGTATTTGAAGTTCCGTAAATAGCAGCGCCTCCTGCGCCACCCACTTCAACTGTCGCACCTCCACCAATAGCTGCTAAAGCGTCGCTTCCCAAATTGTAGGCGCCAAAGACTACACGTGTTAGTCGATTCCATGTTCCTGCCTCTTTTCCCGTGAATAATTCTTTTCCGGTTGCGACGGTGTACCAGTCGGAAGCTCCAAATGGAGACAGTACGTCAGCAATGATTTGGAGTACATCCCAACCGAATTCTTTACCCCAGTCGTAGACTTTTCCAGCTGCATAGGCTTCTTTTTGTTCATCACTACATTCAAGATATTCAAGCCCAATAGCGGCTGTTCCGAATATGATTTGTAATTTTCCTGTAGATCGTTCTCCCATTTCTCTTAAGATTCCTCGGACCCCACTTGCGTGTGCCATTTCTGTTTTGAGCAATCCTTTGAGTGCGGTTTGTTCTTCTTTGCTGAGCTCTTTAGAATGAGTTTTTAGGTCTTCGAATATACTCTTGTAACGAGTTCTTACTTCTTCGAGGTGCGCTCGAGTTTCTTGTGTAAGTGCATCAATCTCTGTTTGAGGTTTTCCGTCTCGAGTCATTTGCTCTACCTTTTCTTGGAAAGATTTCATGTAGGCATCACTTTCTTCTACACTCTTGCGAAGGGCTTCAATTTTCCCCATGTTGGGCTGAGCTTCAATGGCATCGGGTGCTAATCGGGCCTTGGTTTCGTCTAAGGAATTCATTTGAGGTGCTCTTGGATTTACTTCGTCTTGGAAGGCGTGGATGAATTCTTTTATGTCTTCACGATGTTCTCTGAAGTCACGAAGATCATATGGAAATTTTGGATTTTTAACGCCTTTTGCCCTCTGATAATCCTCCCAACTTTTACCGAATTCTACGAAGTGGAATTTCTCCATTCGTTCAAAATGCTCGGGCTCCAGAGTGTTGAGACGTACGAGATGTGCATCGGTTAATCGCCCTTTTTCTACTCGTTGCACTCGATCGAAGTATTTTTCGTATTCTTTAATGTGCCTAAGGGCTTGATCTTTGGCTCGTGTTATTTTGACGTCTTGGGTCCGGAATAGACTTCCTAGTTTTTCTCCTTCATTTTGAGCCTGGGCCATTCTGTAGTCTGCCTCCGTGAGGACTTTTGCCAAACCTTTTTCACCCGCTTTGACCATTTTTATGGAATTCCAGATGGCACCTACGGGGCCGAGGAGTGCTCCTCTCAATCCTCCTATTGTAAGCCCTCTCGTGATGCTTTCTCCTTTCCATAAGGCCGCCATGGTTCCCATTGCCATTCCTGTTCCCATGAACCATACCCCCCCGTTTTCGTACCAACTGATTCCTCCTTCGACAACGTTTTTGGCAGCGCCATGGAAATCCCCTCTTCCCGCATTGTAAACGAATAAACCAGCGTGTTTGAATTCGTCTGCTAGAATGGTTCCAGAAGAAACAAGAATCCCTGTCGCTCCTTTTGCGATGAAGGTCCCCCATTCAGTTTGAACAAGAGTGGCGCCGTCTTTAAGAGCTCCTTCGGTAAGAATCACAGCAGCTTCTTCTTTGCTTTCGGCATCTTTTGCTCGCTTGAATGCCTCTGCGGTTGCGGGCAATTCTCCTTTTGCCTTTTCGGGATCATCGGTAATGGTTAGGTCGCCATTTTCTGGGCTCTTATCGTCGCCTTCTTCTGTTTTTTCTCCTTTTTCACCGACTTGTTCGTGAGCTTTAAGAGCTAGGAATTTTTGAAAAATTTCTCCGATGGTGAGCTTTTCGAGTTCTTTGTCGGAGATTTTAAGTTCGGCTTTGTGAGCTTCGATGTAGTCGGCGATTTTATCTTCTTCGGCCACACGTTTGAGTTCGTCATCCACATTGGTAAATGGGATGTCTTCCACTTGGACGCCTGCCCATTCAAGCCCTTTGGTGAGGTAGCTTTTTTTGCGGTCTTTGGCGCGTTGTTCTTTAAAGTGGTTGTACCCTACCGTTTGAAGTTCGGCGAGGTGGCGTTTTTCGATATCGAGTTCGTCGGAAAAATATTCAATGGTTGGATTGTCGGTGTCGTAAACGAGTTGTTCGTAAGCCTCTTTAAGATGATCTGGCCCTTTTTTCAAGGTTTCAAAGAACTTCTTCAAGCTTCCGTTATTGATAGTGAAGTCGAAAGCCTTTTGAATCCATTCAAAAAACGTGCCTCTAAAAACAAATCCTGTGGCGCCGAGCAGTCCGAGCCCCCAGCCCCATGGAAAATCTTTCACTTTTTCTACAAAGTCCTTTCCTTTTTCAATGAGTCCTTTGTCTTCTTTTTCCTCGTCGGTTTTCCCCTCTCCTTTATCTTTTTCTGTGGTGTCATCTGTAAATAGGGACTCTGCCCATTTGGTCATTTTGTAGGCACCGATGGCTCCGATTCCACCTGCTGCCAGGTAAGCTGTGAGGGTCATCCAGCTGAACTCTTTGGGATTTTCTCCTTTTTCCATTCGTTCTCGCATTTTTTCTCCTTCCTTGCTTCGAAGATACGCATCGACTCTCTCCCCAAAACTATTATTTCTTTGGTGAATATCTAAAGAAAGATCCGCACGTGCTTGAGCTGGTGTTTTTTCTCTTTCGAGTTGGCTTTCATTACCCGTTTCAAGAGTGTTTTGTGATCCTTGTGGAAGTCTGGCGTTCATTGAAGAGGTTTTAAATCTCTTCATTATACCTGAAAATCTGTTTTTTTTAAAGGGCTTTGGTCATATAGGTTCCTTCGAGCTCGTAACCCCATTTGCGGTAGTAGTTACGAGTGCCGACGCCGGCGATGATGGCCATTTTTTTGAAGCCGTCTTTTTTGGCGAGTTCTTCGGCTTTTTCGAGCATGCGTCGTCCGAGGCCGGCGTGTTGTGAGGCTTCTTTGTTTGCGGTTCCGATTTGCATTTCGGCGCCGTAGACGTGGACTTCGCGAATGAGAGCAGCACCATCGAGTTCAGGAATGAAGTGTGGTTTGCCTTGTAAGGAATACGAGGAGTAACGCATGCGCAGAAGCGAGCAGAGTTTGTCTCGTTTTTCATCGTTGAAGCTGATGAAGAATTCTTTTCCATCGGCCGCTTCGTATTCTTCCACCCGAAGGATGGTGACGTTGGGATCGTAGGATTCGCCTTTGATTTCGCGGCAGCGGATGCAGCGGCAGAATTTTTTGTCGGCGTTCATGCGCTCTTCGAGCAATTGGCGCATGTTGGTTTTTTGACTTCCTTCTAAAATGGATTCTCCTGGAATGTCGCGGAAGAGACGTTCGACGCGAACGTAATCCGGCAGCTCGAGCTGCATTTTGTAGAGCAAATCCATGAGCACTTCGTCGCTGTAGGCTTCGTAACGACCTTCCTTCCACCACTGTTCGAGCTCCGCGTAAGGCGTGACCACGCAAGGGTAAATCTTGACTTGATCGGGTTTGAAAGCGGGATTGCGGAAAAATTCTTGGACCACCCAGAGGTCAAGTTCGGGAGTGCTGCCGGGCAGGTTCGGCATGAGGTGAGTCGCGATTTTAAAGCCTGCGTCACGGAGGAGTTTCATGGCATGAACGGTGTCTTCGATTTTTTCGCCGCGTTTGTTGAGGTCGAGCACGGCTTGGTCGATGTGTTGCACTCCGATTTGAACTTTGGTGCAGCCGAGACGTCGCATGTTTAGAATTTCGTCTTCGGTGATGTGATCGGGACGTGTTTCGAGACTCAGTCCGATGATCTTGTGTTTGGCGGATTCATTGATGATTTGCGCTTCTTCCAGTGAGCGGCCTGTCTTCCCTTTTTCGTCGGGAAGTCCTTTGTTGCAGGCGTTGAACAGAGCGCGTACGAAATCGGTTTGATAGCGACGGTTGTAGGCTGAAAAGGTTCCGCCCAGCACGATCATTTCGATTTTATCGGTTTCGTGACCCTGACGAGTGAGACTGTCGATGCGAGTTATAACCTGATCTTCAGGATGGAAATCGTCCAAAACGGCGCGCATGGCGCCGGGTTCGTTCGAAAGATAGGACTTGGGCATTCCCGGTTCTGTGGGGCAGAACACACACTTTCCTGGGCACGGATAAGGTTTGGTGAGCACCGTGAGCACGCTCACGCCCGACAAGGTTCGGATTTTGCGTTTGCGGATGAGGCGCTGCAGGACTTTATCCCCTTCCCATCCGGTTTTGAGCAAGTCTTCGTAGGCGACTTGAAGCTGAAAGTTGCTGGGTAAAGGAATTTTGAACTCGCGGGCGAAGAGTTTTTTGAGTTTGTGAAGCTCCTCCTCAGATTTCTCCTTGAGTTTGGAAGCTTGTTTCAGCAGGTTTTGAAGTATATTCTCCTCTTGAATGATTTTCATAAGCACTATGCACTCTAAGAGAATCCGCGAAAAGGTCAAGCAGGACTACGATTTGATCGCTTCGGAGTTTTCGGGAACGCGCCAAGCGGGCTGGTCTGAATTCGAGGTTTTTAAGCCTTATTTGAAGCAAGGAATGCGCGTTTTGGATCTGGGTTGTGGGAACGGACGACTGCTGGATTTTCTGAAGGATTTTAAGCCTGCATTGTATGTGGGCGTTGACCAGTCGACAGGGCTTTTGGAAGAGGCTAAGAAAAAGTATAAGGGCGAAGGTGTGAAGTTTTTGAATCTGGACATGATGGAGATGAACGAAGTGGAGGGACCTTTTGATGCGGTTTTTTTGATCGCTTCTTTTCATCACTTGCCGCCCAAGGACCAACGATTTTTTCTAAGACAACTCAAATCGGTACTGGCGCCGAATGCAGTGATTTGCATGACGAATTGGAATTTGTGGGGGTGGCGATTTTGGAAGGCGTGGCTTAGGAATTTGTTCTGGCCGAATTACGGTTTTAAAGGGCTGCTCATTCCCTTCCAAAATCGCGTCCATCGTTATTACTATGCTTTCACGCAGAATGAAATCCGCACTTTGCTGCAAGATGAAGGTTATACGGTGCTGCACGAAGAACCTGGTAGAAATTATGTAACCGTGGCTCAATAATGAAAAAAGGAGGAACATTTTTTGGAGTGCATGTGGATGGATTCACCCGTGAAGAAGCGCGCGAGCTTTTGAACGAGAAACAACTCATCTTCACGCCAAATCCTGAAATTTTGCTGGAAGCGTCTCGCAATGAACGATATAAAAAAGCACTGCAGCACGGAACCATGATGCTCCCCGATGGCAATGGGCTTCAGCTGGTCAGCTTTCTGATGAAGCTGCGATCTCGTTTTCTGCGACTCCTCTTGCTGCCCAGTGTTTTGCTCCTTTTCCTTTTCAAAAAATCTTATTTCAAATTGTTTGGATTCCCTGAAATCATTCACGGCTCCGACTTCATGCACGATGTGGTGGCGAAGGCAGAGTCCAAAGGATGGTCTGTGTTCTTTTTAGGGGCAAAAGCGGGTGTTGCCGACAAAGCTGCGAGTCATTTCAGCGATGAGTTTCCTTGTCTTAAAATCGCAGGCGTTTCTTCCTTGGATCCAAGTGAAGCGGCGTTTGATTTAGTCTTGGCTTCGAGAGCACAGGTGCTTTTTGTGGCTTATGGGGCGCCCAAGCAAGAGCTTTGGCTCGCTGAGTATGCGTCACGCCTCCCCGACTTAAGACTGGGCATGGGCGTTGGCGGCTCCTTTGATTTTTATGCAGGCACCGTGAAACGAGCGCCTAAACTCATGCGAAAGCTCGGACTTGAATGGCTCTGGCGTTTACTCATGAATCCCGTTCAGCGCGCAAAACGCATCTGGAATGCGGTGGTGGTGTTTCCGGTCTTGACACTTTTAAAGTAAGTGCTAAAGTTCGCGCATGCTTGTAATCTAATTCTTATGGCTTTGTCTTTTTCGCCAAACGGTACTGTTGGAGCAACTGAAGCTTTGTATGAGCAAATTCATGCAGCTCGAGTCTTAAGAGGGGATGAAGTTAATTCCACTCTTGATGCTACGGCTGAACTTATCGCTAGTATCTCGTTAAGAAATCAAGATCCAACTGAGCAACGTGTTCCCAAAGATCCTACGCATGACCTTTATCTTAGTATAGTTCAAAGGAACATGGATGTTTCTGCAACTCGTGTGCCTGTTGATCCGTCTAAGGATTTGTACCTTCGTGCTAAAATGGCTCGTGAGTTGCGAGAACAAGGGTTTTAATCCCTTCTCTTCTTCCCTACTTTTTCTTGGGCGCCTTGGATGAAGGGTGAGATGAATTCGATGATGCTCTTGGTGAGCAAGATGGGTTTGGTGACGTAGGTGTTCACTTTATCGACGAGGTCTTTGACTTGGTCGGTCACTTTAACCACGTCGCGCAAAATGAAGAGCAAGTACACAAGGGTCACGGAAAGAAAAACCGTGAGCAAGGTGATGCAAACCGAAAGCGTGAGGTAGAGAATGTCGAGAGATTGCATGGGGCGTGGAGTTAAAGTGTGGAACTTTTCTTTGACCTATTCGTCGATCTTAACGTCGGGGCAAGCATTCTTGTAGGCTTCCAGTTCATCTTGAACCTTGAGCTTTTGAGTGATGGTGGTTTGGATCATGTTTTTCAAACTGTCGTACTCCTTTTGTTTGACTTGGTAGACGATCGCACCTGTTACGATGTTGGTGATGACGAGGACTAAAACGAGCAGGAAAACTTTGAGTTTGGTGTTCTTCATAAAATTAAGATAAGAGTTTAGTGAGAAGTTCGTTGACCATTTGAGGATTGGCTTTGCCTTTGCTCTCTTTCATTACGGTTCCAACGATGGCGGCCATGGCTTTGGTTTTCCCGGCTTTCACATCCGCTACAGCAGCTGGATTGGCTTCGATCGCTTTCTTGCAGAATTCTTCGATGGCACCGGTGTCGCTGACTTGGCTGAGACCCAATTCTTCTACGATTTGTTTGGGCATCTTTCCACTTTCCATCATGTTTTCAAACACTGAAGATTTGGCCACGTTGTTGGAAATGGCTCCGGAATCGATCATTTGAATGAGCTCAATGAGATGAGCCGCGGTGACAGGAGAACTGCTCAGAGTTTTTCCCGTTTCCTTGAGACGACTCACGAGCACGGTTCCCACAAAGGATGAAGCTGTTTTTGGATTCTTGGTTGCTTTGGCGATCTCTTCAAAGAGTTTTGCGAACTTGTAATCTTCTGAGAAGAAGCGCGCTTCGGCTTCGCCCAAGGCGTAGTCACTGATGAAACGTTCGTAAACGTGCATGGGTGATTCTGGCACTTCTTTTTTCCATTCTTCGATCTGTTCGTCCGTGAGCTCTAGAGGTGGCAAGTCAGGTTCTGGGAAATAGCGGTAGTCGGCTGCGCTTTCTTTCTCACGCATCAAGTAAGTAGTTCCTTTCAGGTCGTCCCAACCTACAGTGGTTTCGATGGTGGGAGGAGTTCCTGCTTCCCAGAGTTCACGTTGTTTGGCGATTTCACATTCGATGGCGGATTCTAAGGAGCGGAAGGAATTGAGGTTTTTGATCTCGGCTCTTGGATAGAGTTTAGTGTCCCCCACTGGGCGGAGTGACACGCTGGCGTCAAAACGCATTTGACCTTTTTCCATGTCGCAGTCGCTGCTTCCGCAGTAACGCACGATTTTCTGGATGCTCATGGCGTATTCTTTGGCTTCTACAGAAGAACGCATGTCGGGATCGGAAACGATTTCCATTAAAGGTTTGCCGGCACGATTGAAGTCGAGCAAGGTACCTTGAGTGCTGTGACTGAGTTTACCTGCGTCGTTTTCAAGGTGGAGTCGAGTGATACCGATGCGCTTCTTTCCTCCATTCACAAGAATGTCTAAATGGCCGTGTTCAGACACGGGTTCATCGTATTGAGAGATCTGATATCCGGAAGGTAGATCAGGATAAAAATAGTTTTTTCGGTCGAATTTGGAGTGTTTGCGAATGGTGCAGTTGAGCGCCAAAGCGGCGATCACACCTTTTTTGATGCTTTCTCCGTTGGCGGATGGCAGCATTCCAGGGAAGCCCATACAGATTGGGCAAACGTTGGTGTTGGGCTCTTTTGCGAAATTATCGTTGTTGCAGCCACAGAACATTTTGGTCTGGGTGTTCATTTCAGCGTGAATTTCGAGTCCGATGATTGCTTCTAGTTCCATGGCTCGTATTTAATCTTATTTTCGTGAGGAGCGCAACAGGCTTGTGAGCAGTTCTTTGAGCTGGCCGTGATCACGAATGGTTTGGCTGTGCACGAATTTGCTCTGATTCTCCATGATGATGCGTTCCACTTTTTGTGGCAAAGCTACATTTTTCAAAGTGACTGGACTGGAGGAAACGTTGTCGATTTGAAGGTTTCCGAAACGGAATATCGTTCCCCAAAAGCCGTGAATTTCGCTGGTGGTTGTTTCGATGGTTCCAAATTCAATCCGATTGGTGGATTGGCTGAAGGGCGAATTCCATTCAAAATTGATCACCGATAAATTGGTGACGATCCACGCGTCCATGTACCACTGAATCAAACGGTAGCTGCAAATCATGAGACCTATGATCAGCCATGCGCTCCACACTTCAGGCATGAGTGGAAAAAGCCAATAACCGATTCCTGGCATTAGGATGCCGAGAGTGAGTGCTTTGAATAAAACGGGGTAAACGACAAAGGGATGAATGTGAGCGACGTAGACGATTTCTTCCCCTTCATCCAAAAGTTTTCGGAAGAGAATTTGATCAAGAACTGATTTCATTGTGGAGGAGTTTTTTTCTTGCTAAGCTTCCAAAGCCATCTTACACCGCTATGACTCAAAAGACGAACAAAGATTTTAAACTCGGACGTTTTATTTTAGACATTGTGGTGGACGTTGCGATCGTTGCGGTGCTCGTGCTCTTCATTCAAAACTTTCTTTTTGCGCCTTTTCGAATTCACGGACCTTCGATGTGTGACACCTTCAATAATTTCAATGGAGAGTGCTACAACGGAGATGGGGAATTCATTTTGGTTTCTCGACTTTCGACTTGGGATCTTTTTGGTTGGACACCCAGCACTCTGGAGCGTGGCGATGTGATTGTTTTTCAAGCTCCTTATGCCGAAGAGGGTGAGTTTTACATCAAGCGCATCATTGGAGTTCCCGGCGATTCAGTTCTGATCAAAGATGGTCTCGTTTATGTGAAAAATGCTGACGGACAATTCATTGAGATCGACGAACCTTATTTGAATGCCGACAACGCGGGCAATACCTATCCTCACCGTTCCAGTTCTGAAACTTTCACTGTTCCTGAAGGCCAATATTTTGTGATGGGAGACAATCGCACGAAGAGCAGTGACTCACGTCGTTGCTTCCAGCAATTGGGGTGCACCGATCAAAGCTCCCCTTACCTCGATGCCAGTGCCATCGAAGGCGAAGTGGAAGTGGTGCTCTTCCCTCTCAGTCATTTGAGGCTTGTCTACGACACGGATTACGCACTCTAAAGTTCGTCTTTGCCACTGAAATAAAATTCGATGAGCATCATGAGGGTGACCAGTAAAAGGCCATTCCATACTCTTAAAAATCCCAGCATCAAAAGCCCTAGGCACAAAGTGGTGCAGAGGCTGAGCAGGGTTCCTTGGCGAAGAGAAATCATCACGTGTTTGAGATAGATTTGATCTTTATTTTTCCATTTTTTGAGCAAGGACAAGAGAATTGTGAAGGTTCCTGCCAGAGCAACAAAACTGGTGAGAAAGAATAGGGGCAGTGCAAAATTGGGATTCGTGTATGGGTCTAATTTGCTCAAAACCACTCCCCAAGCCGCCCAAGCCATGACTGTTCCGAATCCAAAATAAAGAAGGGTTCGATAGTGAGGAATGATGAGGTAGCGATTCTTGAATTGTTTTTCTTCGTTCATAGGCGTGCTTTCATGTTACAATTGCTTTGTCATCCTAGCAATCCATGATGCCAATCTCGATTTTATTTTTTTCCAGCAGTCCCATCAGTCTTCCGCTTCTCAGCGCTTTGCTGAAAGACGATCGTTTTAAAGTGGTGGGGCTTTTTTGTCAGCCCGATAAGCCGGCTGGACGTGGTCAAGAACTCACAGCACCTGAGACTAAAGCTCTCGCCGAAAAAGAAGGAGTTTCTGTTTTTCAAACGCCACTGCTCCGTACCGATCACGAGCTTCTTGAACGCTTCAAATTGAATCCACCTGACTTCATGCTGACCTTTGCTTATGGCCAGATTTTATCGGAAGACTGGCTCGCGCTTCCGATGCGTGCGCCGCTCAATGTGCACACTTCCCTTCTGCCTTTGTATCGTGGAGCCTCCCCGATTCAAGCAGCACTTTTGGATGGAAAGACGGAAACGGGACTCACGCTCATGAAAATGGAAAAAGAAATGGATGCGGGTCCCATCGCCTTTCAACATTCATTTGCGATTGATGAAGACATGACGAGTGAAGATCTTTTTGACGGACTCGCGAATCTTGCGGCTGAAGTGATACCTGAGGATTTGCTTGCATTGAGTCATGATCTAAAATTTCACGAGCAGGATGCGACGCAGGCCACTTTCACCAAGAAAATTAAGAAGGAAGACGGTTATGTGGATTTTCAATGCGAGGCGGAAACTTTGCTGCGACGCTTTCGAGCTTACACGCCGTGGCCTGGGCTTTGGACGACGCACAAGGGCGAACGCATCAAACTTTTAGGCCTCGAAAAAACAACTGAAAAATCATTGAAACCAGGCGAGGTGCTTTATAAGGATTTTGCTTTTTATCTTGGTACTTTGGATTTTGACGTGCGACTCACCTTGCTTCAGGCCGAGGGGAAAAAAGCGATTGCACCAAAAGATTTCATCCAGGGTTCCCCTGAGTGGGCTTCGACTTCTTTAGCTTCTTGATGGCTTTGATCGGCACTGGGTCGGATAAAAATCTTGAAATGGAGGCGAACAAAATGATGGCCAGAAAACGTGCGGGTTCAAGCGTCATCCAGTAGTGGTCGAAAAAACCTGTGGTGATGAGAATGAGCCCCATTGAAAAGAAAAAATTCTTCTTGCTTTCTTCGTGACTGGTGCCCAGCATTTTTTCGTGTTCGAGGAGTTTTTTGCTGGTGAGAATTAGAAGCAAGACGAAGGCGAAGAGGCCTTGCAAACCGGTCTCGACCCAAGCCAACAAGAAGATGTTGTGAGTGGGTTGATAGTCCCACGGCAGCCATGTTCGTGTTGGATTTTCGTCGATGAATAAAGTTTCAAAACTCCATCCTGTTCCCAAAGGGTGCTCGATGAAAATTTGACCTGCTTGTTCGTAGCCTTCTATGCGTGTTTGAATGGCAGGATCACTGAGCAGGGGCAAAGGCCTCGTGAGCACAAGCACTAAAATTTCTAAAAACATTAGGATGAAAATTCCGTAGCTGACGAATCGATTGTATTTTTCTTTTATGAGCGGTACGGAGCGATAACTGAGCATGAGGATTCCGAGGATCAGTCCCAAGAGTGCGGACCTAGAAAAGCTACAAACCAAGCCCAGCAATTGTAGCACGAGCAAAGCATTGCGTAGTCGTATGGAGCTGGGTGGATAGAGCAAAGTTCCTAAAATGCTGAACGCCAAAAATCCGCCGAGGATATTGGGGTGCTCGAAGGTGCCGTAGGAACGAATGAGTTCGAATGAACCGAGTTGAAGCTTTGCAAGGTGCGCGGTGGTGAGCGAAAGCGTTGGTTCTCCTAAAAAACCTAAGCCTAAACTGTGACCTAGCGCGAGTTGAAGAATGGCGAGCAAAGCTTGAAAACTCATGCTCCAAGTGAGCACTCTGAAAATTTCGTTCACCTTTAAAATTTTGTTCGCAATTAAAAAATAGATGCACAGCAGTTCAGTTAAGCCGATGAGTGTGAAAAATTTGAGTGTTGAATCTTCAACTGGACTGAGAAGTAAGGACAATGCTCCGACCCCAAGACACAATAGAAACGCAGAACTTAAAACTTTTTTTCCGAAGTTAAAATTGCGCTTTGGATCTTCTAGAAAGAAAACGAGCGCCGCTAAAAACAAAAAGCATTCCGAAATGCTGAGTGAAATACTTGTGTAGGGATTGATGAATCCTCTTCCCCACATCGTTTCGTAAATCAAAATTGAACTCTGAAACGGAAGCGTGAATAAGAAGATCTTAAAAAGAACTCCGCTCCATTTATTTTTCAGTTGTTGCTGGAGCCACGTACGTGGGTTTGATTCCACTGCTTGGGATTAAAGCTTGAATTTTGTCTGCCATGCTTTTCAGCACATCTTGACTGCGAGCCGTGCCGAGCACGCTAGAAATTCCATCTAAGAAAATGGTTTTATATGCGTCTGGATCACTCATGGTGAGATCGGTTGCGTAGCCCACTTGTGAGGCGAATACCCCATAAATTGGATCAGCAGTTTGCTCGGTGATCAAGCTGCGACGCGCGCTGGGGCGGTGTGTTGTTTGATTGTAGGTGCGAAGCAAATCGGAAGAAGTCATGCTGAGCAAAAAGTCCCAAGCCACCTCGGAGTTTGGACTGGTTCTTCCGACTACGGGCACGAAATAATTTGCATAAGCGATGCGGCTATCGGCGGATGTTTCTGGATCATTCACTTGAGGAACGGGTGCTATTTTAATGTCGCCCCAATCCATGGTTTCTTCGCCTTGGCTGGAAAGGAGTTTCACTTCGTTGATCAAATCTTCGTAGGTATAACTGTATCCAAAGACCATGGAAACTTTTCCACGGGCAAAGGTTTCCAATTCTTTTTCGGAACTTTCGGAATCCGCGAGGTACTTGTTCCAGCTGTAATTTTTTTTGCTAGGCAATCCAAAACTCGTGTAAAGATCGAGGGCGGCCAAAGCGTTTGGATCACTTTCGAATAAGACTTTGGTGTAGTCGCCTGTGTAGAAACTGGTTTTGTATTGAAGCATCATCAAGGCGAGCACATCGAAGGCACGCAAAATGTTGTCGCTGCGTCCCAAGGCAATTCCGGCTCGAGCGAAGCGTTCAAAGCTTTGATCTTGTTTGCTCAGTAAGCTCACATCGTTCTTAATTCCTTCCCACGTGCTGGATGGCTGACCTTGAGCTGGGATGGCATCTTCGAAATGAGAGTCATTGTAGTAGAGCGCCAAGGTGTCGACATAGAGAGGAATTCCGTAGATTTGCTCGATTCCGTTTTCGTCGGGAATGATCAAATCTTTTGCCGCGATGTCTACAAAGCTGCTTCGGAAGTCTTCCACACTTACGGAATTTTGAGGTGCTGGGGTGAGTTTTTTATAGTTTTCGGGGAACCACGTGTTATTCATCATGAAGAGGTCGGGTCCCTCGCCTTCGGCCAGTTCATTCACGATCAAATCCATGTACGCCGTGGGATCGGTGAATTTTTTATACAAAATTGTCACATTGGGATGAGCGTCTTGATAGCTTTCAATGAAGGGCGTGATGACTTCTTCGTTGTCGAATAGACCGTAAAAAGTCAGCGTGATGGGCGTCGGTGTTTGCGTTGTGACGCTTGTTTTTGGAGAACATCCCGTGAGCGTACTCAAAGCGAGAATCGAAAGCGTGAGGCTTAAGCTGATGAATTTTTTCATTGGTGAGGCGAAAATGGCGTGCCTTGATTATATAGAAAACTGTTCCAATAAGGCTAGAGCTTCTTTGTGGAGTTCAGAAATGTTTTCAGCGGGTTTGGCGGAATCAAAGGCTAGGCTCAAATTGCGTGAAGACATTTCGTCCAAATCCAGACTGGCTAGATTCAAATCCTTTAAAACACCGCTTACTTTTTGAGTGTAAGAGAGTCCGAGCACTTTTGTTCCGCTCAAAGCGGCGGCGATTAAAAAGTGCAATCTCATTCCGATGCAGGTGTCACAAGTGCTTAGAAATTGGATCAGCGATGTGAAGGACTCGAACTGCTCCACTTCCCCAAATTCCTTGAGCACCGTCGGATCTTTGAGGTCCATGCTGACGAAGTGGAGTTCGTAACCTTTTTTTGCGAGTTTCTCTGTAAAATGTTTGAATTCGTCCACCTTTCCTCCCCAAGGTCTTAGGTTGATCGCGATTTTTTTTGTTGGATGATTTTTTTGAGCTTCAAAGGCAAAACACAGATCGGTGCTGATGCGAGGGCCGAAGGTCTTAGCCAGTTTTTTGAGTGTTTCGGCTGAAGTTTTATCGCGGACGGTGATGTTTTTCGCTCGAGAGAACGCCCACTTGGTCAGAGTTTTGCCAAAGCGGCTGTGGAGTGGGCCAATCGACTGTCCGAGAAAATGAACGGGCTTCATGAAGAGCCTTGCCCACAGCACGTGCCAACTCCATAAAGCGATGGCTTTTTTACCTTCGTGTTCGGTGAAAAGTCCTCCTCCTGTAAAAACCACGGCTTTGCATTTAAAAAGATAGTAGAAGGATTTGAGCCATCCGAAACTGAGTGCCGAACGAAAACCAAAAGGCAGATGCCTTGCTTCATTCTTCTCTTTTGGATTTCCTGTTAAAACCAAGCAATGAAAGTGTTTACCAAGCTTCTGCAAGGCTATTTCTTTCAAGGCTTCGTCCCCCAAATTCCCGGACCCATATGAGCCGATGAGTAGAATGGTTTTCATCGCAGTTTTTTTAGGAGCCATTTTGCTAAAAAGAAAACCCCGTCTTTTTTGATTCTGAATTTAAGTTTTGCAAGTGTTGAGCCTGAAAAGTATTGGTTTTTGTCGGGTGCAATTTTTGGAGCGTTTAGCCAAGCAACAAACGGCGCGAGTGTTTTTTTGTAACTGTATTCTTTACTCATGAATTTTTTGGCAGTTTCCGCCCATGATTTTCTGTCTAAGTCGAAGAGCGTTGCAATGGCTTTGCTCAAGGCTTTTGGATCTTTGAATGGGAGAGCGAAAATGATTTTTTCTTGGGCCAAGTGTTTGGTGAATTCTGAGCCTGCGGTGCTGAGGGTTGGCACGCCGTAATGAAGCCATTCGTTGATGCGATTGCGTGCTCCGAAATGTGTTTCGAGATTGTCTCGATCTAAGTTGATTGCGCCTAAGACTTGCTCATAAACCGCGAGCAAATCCTTTTTCTCAAGACGCCCTAAAAAGTGATAGCGATGCTTGTACTCGGAGTTTTGAATTTTAGCTAAGAAGTTTTTTAAAACAGGATTTCCTTCTGCATCCGCTTCACTGCCTGTGCTCATAAAATGAAGCGTTGGATTTTGTTTCATTGCGAGCTCAAGACCCGCAAACAATGTTTCTTCATCGAGCCATGTGTTGTAAGAGCCGCAGAATAAAATCGCCCTTTCGTTGGACTTTAAATCGAGTTTGTAGTGGGATGCTTTTTCTGTTTCGAGTTCATTTGCAGGAGGAATCACGTGAAAAAACTCCTGCCCTTCGGTCAAATGATTGAGCCTGAAAAGCGTGGCGATTTCTCCATAACTTGCCTCTTTTTGAGGAGTGCTGGCTACGGAACCACAATCCATCTTTTCTAGGATTTTCTTTTCGCGTTGCCACAGAGTTTTTAAGTAGCTGCTGTCTTGGTGCACGAAAGCGGCACTTTGCGCCTCACCCATGAGCCAACCATTGAGGTCTGCCCAGAATGGGATTTGTGAACTTAGCTCTGCCAAATAAAAGCTGGGGAGATTGTTCACGCCGATACAAAGATCTGCGTTGGAATCTTTAAAGGCTTTTTTGAGCTCATTTTTAAAGCCTCCTTCGTCCTTGTCTAAATATAGGATGTGGATACCATCTTTCTTAACCCATTTCTTTAATGGGCGAGCATTTTTGTAGTTTTTTTGTTCTGTTAAAAGCACCAAAAACACTTCCCATTCTTTTTTGTCTATAAAGGCTTGGAGGAATTGCCACGTTCGAAGTCCGTAGGCGGTTTGCCACAGAACTCCTTCTTCATTCGGTAAGGGGCCGGCCCCACAGATGAATGCTGTTTTTTGCATGACAACGTTATAGCACGCTTAGGCGGCTACGGCGAGGTCTTCCTCTTTTGCTTCCAATTCCTTGGTGTCCACTCGTTCCTTTTGCCATTGAAGCAGAGTGATGGTGCTGGCCACCACTTCGGTGATGTAGTGCATGGTTTTGTCCTTGCCTTCGTAGGCGCGATTGGTCAAACGTCCTTCCAAAAAAATAGGCGAGCCTTTGCGTAAAAACTTGCCGCTCAAGTCGGCTAAATGATCCCACGCAACGACGCGGTGGAAGTCCACGCTTTTTTTGAGCTCACCTTCGGCATCGAACCACTCGTTGTTGGTGGCGATGGCAAAGCTACTCACGTGCTTTTTATTTTTCGTGTTTTTGACTTCCGGATCTGCTACTATGTGGCCAAGGAAGGTCACGCGATTGATGCTTTTCATAGAGTAAGGGGTTAATGAATAAGCGAAACCGTTATAAGCCATCGACCTGAATAGAATCCTGAAATTTTTCTTTCATTCACCTTAAATTTTTCTTACAAATCGAATATGTTCACTGGACTTGTGCAAAACCTTGGAACCTTAATGGAGGTGCAAAACGTGGGTAAATCTAAGGAATTTCTGATTCAAAGTAGTTTACCGGCAGAAACTTTTAAAAAAGGGGCGAGCATCATGGTGAATGGGGCTTGCCTGACGGTTGAACGCTACTTCCCCGAAGGGAATTTTTTAGTGACGGCCGTAGAAGAAACGTTGAAAAAAACCACGCTCTCTAAATTGAAAGTGAAGCAAAAACTCAATCTCGAAGCGGCACTCACCTTAGGGACTCCCTTGGGTGGGCACTTGGTTTCTGGTCACGTGGATGGCGTTGGAGAAGTCGTTCACGCTGGCTCTAAGCTCATCCTTCAAGTGCCCAAAGACTTGCTTAAATTCTTTGCTGTCAAAGGTTCCATTGTGGTTAATGGAGTGAGTTTGACTCTCGTGGATCAAGTCAAAGACACGGTTGAAATCGCATTGATCCCGGAAACGTTAAAAGAGACGAATTTGGGACTTTTAAAAAAAGGTGATCTCGTTAATCTTGAAGTGGATTTGATCGCACGCTATCTTGATCGCCTCTTAACTGCTCGCTCATGAATGCTCTGATTGTTTACTCTCGATTCAACGAAGACGTCACTCTCCCTTTGCTTGAGGAATGTGTGAAGGGTTTTGAGGAACAAGGGCTCGACCCTAAGGTCATCGACGTTCCGGGAGCCGTTGAAATTCCACTCATGATTCAAAATCAGTTGGACAGAGGTGAATTCGACTGCGTGGTTGCTTTGGGTTGCGTGATCAAGGGCGACACCGAACATTACGACGCTGTTTGTGAAATGTGCAGTGCCGGAATCATGGATGTGATGCTCACCAGTGGTGTTCCCGTGGTGTTTGAGGTGTTGATGGTGGACGACAAACAAAAAGCCTTGGATCGCATTTCAAAAGGTTACCATGCGGCTTTTGTGGCGACTGAAATGGCTGCGAAACTACAAGCTTAGGAGTTATTTCCGTTTCTTTCTGCTTAAACTCTCTCGACAGTAATCTTCTGCAGTGTCACCTGCGTAGAAGATCCAGTCTGCGCCTGTGTATTCTGCGTCGTGTGGGTGGTTCCAGTGTGCATTTTCATGGAGCGTTTCATGCAAAAGTGTGTTGACTAGTGTGCATCTATCCCAAAAAGCATCTTCGTAAAGTGCTATAGAGCCAACTTCATTGAATCTGCTTAGTCCAAGATATTTTTCTGACGGACCGGGGCATTTGAAATTGAACGCTTCTTTGCTTTTAAAAATTTCGTTTGTTCTGCTGAATTTATCTTCAGGAAATGCAACATCCATCACTATTAATCGGTTCATCCATGCTCTTTCTTCTGAAGTTCTAATTGTGTCAATTTTGCCGTCGATGGCGTCCACGTTTTTCTGAAGCCACTCTTTTGCCCAAGCAATTTTGTAGAGCTCTTTAGACGTGCAAGTTTTAGTCAGGTCGCCGTATTCTGCTAGCAATTCTGACTTGGTTTTTCCATCTGGGATGTAGACGTCGTGTGGTGCAGAGTACTTGTTGGAAGATTCTTCGGTTTGAAGTGGCGTTTTCTTGTGCTCTATTTGTGGAGTTTGATCAGGCTGTGGAGTTTGATCTGGTTCGTGGTTATACAGTAGAAATCCCATTGAAGCTACTAAACTTGTCCCCACTCCTAATTCCCACCATTTATGTCCTTTTTTCGTTCTTGAGGACTCTTGTCCACTCCCATCTTGATACTTAACCCATTTTTTTTCTGAATTTAGAATCACTCCCTGAAAGGGTTTAGAGTCTTTGTATTCACAAATTTCACTTCCTTCTTGATGTGGAGTCGTCATGAAACCATTGTATGGTTTGCCATCTTTGATGGTTCCTGTGAATGTTCTTCCGTCATAGTAGTTTAGATCACCATCGCCAAACCCTTCTGAATCTAAAAGGCTACCCCTGTAATAATAGCCTTCAAAGTAGATTCGAGTTTCTGGTGGGCCAATCTCTTCTGGCTCTTCATCCTCTATCGTAGGATCGTCAACAGTCATAGCTTTAATTTGGTTTTATTTCTCCATAAACATTCTAACCGCTTTTCTCCATTTTTTAATACCGGTTCGGCAGAGGAACCAGTTGAGGCCCGCAAGCGCCAAAGGGGCGGCGCCTGTTCCTGTTGAAAGTGTGTCGGAAAATAGAATCGAGGTCGTGTAATTGTTGGTGTACACGTCGTTTTCGATTCCGTGTAAATAGAGTTCGTAGGTAAGACCGATCGCCAGACTCAAGATGAGTCCGGTGCCTAATCCACTGAGTACGTCTATTTTTAGGTTCTTGTGTGGCATCATGTTATTGTACATCTTTTTTGAAGGTTTGTCACACCTTTCTTTTTCGCTATTCGGCAATATTGCCTAGAATAGGCGTGATTTAAACTTTGAATATGAAACTCAAAACCCTAGAAAATGTCGCTTTGGAAGGTAAAACGGTACTGCTTCGAACGGACTTCAATGTGCCTTTGCAGGATGGTGTGGTTCAAGATCAGACTCGACTTCGTGAAAGCCTCCCCACCCTTCGTCTTTTGCTCGAAAAGGGAGCGAAAGTGGTGATTGCGACGCATTTGGGTCGTCCTAAGGGTCTAGTGGTGGAGGGATTGCGTTTGGATGCGGTGGCGGCTGCCTTGTCTGCCCTGCTTGGCAAACCTGTTGCTAAACTCAATGACTGCATCGGTGCTGAGGTGGAAGCCGCTGTGGCAGCCGCGCCCTTTGGTTCTGTGATTTTGCTTGAAAATTTGCGTTTTCACCCTGAAGAAGAGGCCAATGACGCTGCTTTTGCTGCCGCGCTCGCGGCTGGCAAAGATTTGTACGTGAGTGATGCCTTTGGAACGGTGCACCGAGCTCATGCCAGCACGGTTGGGGTGACGAAGCTCTTGCCCTCTTACGCAGGACTTTTAGTCCAAAAAGAAGTGGAAGTGCTCAGCGGAATTTTGGAAAATCCTAAGAAACCCCTCGCCTTGGTGGTGGGTGGCGCAAAAGTTGATACGAAAATTGGAATTTTGGAGAAATTCTTAAACATTGCCGATGTCTTTGTGATTGGAGGAGCCTTGGCAAATACTTTCCTTGCTGCTCAAGGGTACGCAGTGGGCAGTTCCTTGTTTGAAGCGGATAAAGTGGAGGTTGCGAAACAGTTCTTGGCTGCCGCTTCTGGAAAAACGGTGCTTTTACCCACCGATGTTGTGATTGCTGCGGATCTGACTCCTGGCTTGCCTGTTCAGGAAGTTTTGATCTCTGCCGTTCCTGCGGACCAGAAAATCTTGGATCTCGGCGCAGCCACGCGTAAAGCCTTTGCGGATGGACTTTCAGGCGTTCAAACCATTTTGTGGAATGGACCCATGGGACTTTATGAACAAGATGCTTTTGCGGCTGGAACACGCGATTTGGCTCTAGCCATTGCTGAGCTGCCTGCGGTCAAAGTGTTGGGAGGAGGCGACACCATTGATGCCCTCGCCCACTTTGGCATACCAACTGAAAAGTTCACCCACATTTCTACGGGTGGTGGCGCGATGCTTGAATTCTTGGAAGGAAAAATGCTTCCTGGTGTGGAGGTGCTTCTCGCTTAGTTGAGGTAAGCCAGTATGTAGACCTGAGTAAGCGCGTAAAAACCGATGCCCATCCAAATGATGTTCAAAATGAAGGATGGGTAGGCCTTGTTTTTATATGCATTGATCAACATTCCAAAAGCCCCGAAAAAATTGAGGAATTGAAAAGTGAAAGTCTGAGCCTCAATCTTCCCAAGACTATTGAGTCCGTAGGCCACCAAAATCGACAAGGCACCTAACCAACCTAGAATTTCGTGAGGCTCGTCGAAGTATTCGATCCATTTGATTTTCTTCATGGTTCTTGTGGCAAGGAGGCTAAGTAATTTTCGAGCAAAATTTGGGCTGAGCGACTGTCCACGAATTTATCGCCAGTTTCGTGACCGTCTAAATTTTTTGCAAATTCGGTGGTGAGGCGCTCATCCATTTCTAAGATTGGGAGTCCCCATGCCGAGATTTCGCTCAAGACTTTTTTGGTTTTCTCTGTTTGTAAGGTCGAGGTTCCATCCAGCTTCAGTGGCATGCCTGCGACGATGCCTTTGATGTTTTCGATTTGGATGGTGGCTTTGATTTTTTCGAGTGCTTCGCTTTGACTTTGGTGCTCCAATTCGGGGCGCGAAAAAGCCACACGTTGTTTTTCATCGGTCACGGCGACGCCGGTGCGTCGCGTTCCAATGTCTAGCGCTAAGAGTTTGCCTACGGGGAGTTTCACCTGGTTTGGTGTGAAGGCTAAGCGGCTGTCACAGAGACATGCACGGTTGCTTTGATTTCTTTGTAGAGATCGATTTTGATCGTGTAGGAGCCTGTGTTTTTGATGGGATCCATGTTGATCGCCTTCTCTGGAATGTCTGCTGAAAGTTGAGCTTTGATGGCGGCAGAAATTTCTTTTTGATGAAGCGCAGCATAGAGCTTGCCTCCGTCGCTGCTTTTTTCAGCCAAACTCACGGCTTTGCCATCGATTTTGTCTTTCACCGCCATTGCGCTTTCCTTCATGTTTTCCAGTTTTTCCACAGCCTTGGCTTTTTGAGCTTGAACCAAAGTCACTTTGCCGGAGGTGGCAATGGTGGCCAATTTTCGTGGAGCGAGAAAGTTTTGGTAGTAGCCATCAGAGACTTCTTTGACGTCTCCTTTTTGACCTAAACCTTTGATGTGACTGGTGAGGATGACTTTCATAAAGTTTGGATTAATTGAGTTCCCACTCGGTGATGTTCGAGAGGCGATCTTTGGGCAGCGCGAGTTTTTGGAATTCGATTCCTTCAACCTTAGCGTCCACAAGATAGTAGAAAGTGGGAGTGTAAAGGAAGACGGCTGGCACGTCTTCGGCAATGGTCGTGGCCAACTTAGTGAGTAGCTCTTCGCGTTCGCTGTTGTCAAAGGTGCCTCGGATTTTCTCGATCAAAAGATCGGCACTTGGGTTCTGATAGTTCGATAGATTGAATCCGGCTTCGTTGGCTTGGCTGGAATGCCAGTACGCAAAGGTGTCCAGATTGTAACCAAGGCTTTGACCGTAGAGCAGCATGTCGTAGTCGCGAGTTCTGATTTTTTCACTGAGTTCGTCGGCTGGATACACTTCGATGTTCACTTGAACGCCCACGGCTGCCAATTGAGTTTGAATGAGCTCTGAGGTTTTCTTCGCGACTTCTTCTTGAGGTTCATTCACCCCTGAGAAATCACGACGGATCAGTCTGAGTGTGAGCACCGTTCCGTCTTCGTTTGTGCGGTAAGTTTGTCCTTCTTGCATGGCCCAGCCTGTGTCAAACAAGGCGCCCATGGCTTCTTCTTGATTCCATTTGTTGATCCATTCTTCTTGGTTCAATTCGAGGAGTGGAGTGTCGATTTGTGTGGCTCCCCCGATTGCAGCAATGATTTCTTCTTTATTGATGCCTTTGGAAATTCCTAAGCGAGTTTTATTCTTGGTCAGGAAGGGCGAATCGGTGTTGAAGAACAAGGCTGTGTATTGAGGAAGTTCGTACTCATAACTGACCACATCGGTCAAATCCATATCCTTGAGCAGGCTCTCCTTGATGCGTCCAGCCCCATGCCAGGTGGATCGGTTTGCGATGAGATCTGAGATTGTGGGGTAAGCCACGAAACGGATGGTTTCTAGGTTGGGTTTTTCTCCGTAATACTTGTCATTGGCGGTCAAAGTCACACTGCTGCTGCCATCGCCGTTCATGCTGTAAGGTTCTTCCACGGCATAAGGGCCAGTCCCGATTGGCATTTTGTTGAAGTCGTTCTGGTCAAGATCGGCAACGGCAACATCTCCAAGAATGTGTTTTGGCAGCAATCCAACTGTGAGGGAAGTGAAGAAGAAGGAGTTTACTGAATTAAGAGTGAATGTCACGGTTCGACTGTTCACTTCTTCAATTTTTACCCCGTCAAAATTGGATTTGAGCAAAATATTGCTGAATTCTGGGGATTGAATGACTTCGGCAAAGGTGAAGTAGACGTCATCGGCGGTCACGGGTTCACCGTCCTGCCAAAAAATGTCGTTTTTAAGTGTGAAGGTGTAGATCAACTTGTCGTCACTCAAGGTGTGAGAAGCGAGGTCTTCGTCAAAAGTCGCGGTCTGAGGGGTGTACTTAACGAGACCAGAGAAGATGAGGCTGGAAATGTCCGCATCGGCTTCGCTGAATTCAGTGAAAACAGGATTCAAATGGGTGATTTCCCCAACGACTCCTTCAGTATAGATTTTGCTTGTATAGCTATTGAAAGTGAAGAAGCTTTGGAAAATAAGCGAAAACAAGCTTCCTAGGAACACTACAAGGAAAGCTCCTGCCACCCATCGTTCCTTTGTTGAGAAGGACTTTAAGGTTCGAGCGAAGAGATTCATTAGATGAAGTTAAGCGTGATAGAAAGGGCGATGAACACAATCAAGAAAACGACTGTGGTGCTAGCCAAAACTTTCTCAGCTCCTCGTTTAGTGGTTTGGTAAGAAGCTCCAGTCCCACCAATGGCTTCACCGAGTCCGCTGCCCTTTTCTTGGACAAGGATGAGGAGAATAAGGAGAGCTCCAGAGATTTGTTGAGCGATGAGTACTGCTGTTTGCATTTTAATCTTCTTTTAAGAACAAATGAATGATCCAGTTTGCGACGCCAAAGATAGCTGCTGCAAAGAGATAGGTCAAGGGGCTGTCGACGGTCATGCTTAGTCCACTGAAGTCCATGGTGGTGAGCAAATGCTGCGCCACATACAGAATTAGTGCATTGATGACGATCAAAAACAAGCCACCCGTGATGAATACCAGCGGAAAAGCGAGAACTTTGAGGATGGGCTTGAGCACGAAATTCAAGATGCTCACGATCGCTGCAACAATGACGTAGGTCGCGATTCCCCCTTCAAAGATGATGCCATCCAGTACGCGGCTCACTAAAAAGAGAGCGAGACTGTTGGCAAGAAGTGTGTAAAGAATACTCATAAGGCGTGGTTAGCATTTCTTTACAGCGAGTGTACCAGTGAATTCGTCGATTTCGAAGGCTTTTTCGAGATCCCATTCCATGCTGCCACTCATCTGCAAATCTTCAGCGAGGGTTTCACCTTTGATCACATCTGAGAATTTGAGGATCGCTTCTTCGAGTCCGCCCGAAGTTTTGATCTGGAGTTGAATGCGGTCGCTGACTTCGTAGCCCGCTTCCTTTCGTAGGTCTTGGACCAAGCGAACCACTTCGCGCATCAAACCTTCTTGATACAACTCGTCGGTGATTTCGGTGTCGATGGCAACCACGACTCCTTCTTCGGATTCCACGTCGAAGCCTTCTTTGCCTTTGAAAGCGAGTTCAATTTCTCCTGGAATCAGGGTAAAGCCAGCGACTTTCACCGTGTGGTCGGCTTGTACCTCAAAGTTGCCCGCCTTGGCGTCTTGAATGATTTTTTGAACGTCCTTGCCATATTTGGGTCCAAGCAGTTTTGCATTGGGCAAAGCGACGAACTCGGCCACTTCCCCAGCGTCTTTGAGGATTTCTAGGTTTTTAACATTGAGTTCTTCTAAAATCACTTCTTTTTGCAAGAGCACCACTTCAGGGTTCACGGATTTTGGCAAACCGATGGTTACTTTTGCGAGAGGCTGGCGAACGCGAATCTTCTTTTTGGAACGGATGGCATGACCCAAATTCACCACGCGACGTGCGAGGCCGATTTCTTTGTCGAGGTCTTGAGAGATTTGTGCTGCATTGGGTTTTGGCCAATCGCTGAGATGCACGGATTCTTCACCGGTTAGGTTGCGATAAATCTCATCGGACAAGAATGGCATGAAAGGCGCCAAGAGTTGAGAGAACTTAACGAGCACCGTGTACAAGGTTTGATACGCCTCGGCCTTGTCTCCATCGTTTTCGGATTTCCAGAAACGGCGACGGCTACGACGGATGTACCAATTCGAAAGTTCATCGACAAACTCAATGAGAGGTCGAGTTGCTTTGGTCAGATTGTAAACTTCCATGTTTTCGGTCACTTCTGCAATCACCCCGTTCAAACGTGAAAGGATCCATTGATCCAACTTGTGAGAAGGAAGGGTTTCTAAAAGTGTTGGTGTGACTTCATCAATGTTAGCGTAGGTCACGTAGAAACTGTAAGTGTTCCAGAGCGTCAGGGTGAACTTTTTCATCAAGTCTTCCACGTGTTGTTCGGAGAAGCGCACGTCTTCGGCGAGCGGAGCGGTGGAGCTATAAAGGAACATACGAGTGGTGTCGACTCCCTTTGCTTCGAACAAAGCGTTGGGATCGGGATAATTCTTTTTGCGTTTGGAAAGTTTTTCTCCGTCGGCTGCGAGCAAAATTCCGTTCACGATCACGTTTTGGAAGGCTGGTTTGTCGAACAAAATAGTCGCAAGCACATGCAAGGTGTAGAACCAACCTCGGGTTTGATCCAAGCCTTCTGCGATGAAATTGGCTGGGAAGTTTTTTTCAAATTCCTCTTTGTTTTCAAAAGGATAGTGGAGTTGAGCGTAAGGCATGGCTCCCGATTCAAACCAGCAATCGAGTACTTCAGGAATGCGTTTCATGGTTGCCTGACATTTTTGACAAGGCATGGTCACTTCGTCGATGTAAGGTTTGTGAAGGTCGAGCTCGCCGTCACGTTTTGGCAAAACGCCTCCGCTGCGATTGGAAAGTTCCTCCACGGAACCGATGCATTCTTGAGTTTTGCATGATTCACATTCCCATACTGGGATTGGGCAACCCCAGAAACGATTGCGAGAGATGTTCCAGTCTCGCACATTTTCGAGCCACTTTCCAAAGCGGCCCTCTTGAATGTGGTCGGGCTGCCAGTGGATCTTTTTATTGTTGGCGATGAGCTTATCTTTGATTTCGGTCACACGTACAAACCATGCTTTGGTGGCAAAGTTGAGCAAAGGTGTATCGCAGCGCCAGCAGTGTGGGTAGCTGTGACGGAAGTTTTCTTTTTTGAATAAAAGGTCTCGTTCTTCAAGCCAAGCGGCTACGTTCTGTTCCTGCCCTTTTACAAATTTTCCAGCGAAGTCTGTGATTTCTGGTTCAAAAAGTCCAGCCATGTTCACGTGTTGAATGACAGCTATGTTTTCTCTTTTTCCAGCGAGATAGTCGTCTTCCCCATATCCCGGAGCAATGTGCACTATTCCAGTTCCATCTTCTGTTGTAACGAAGTCGCCGGCAATCACCTTCCAGCAGTTCTCAATGCCAGCGAGGGTAGAGTTTTTATAGTAATGGAAAAGGGGTTCGTAGGTTTCACCGACTAAACTTGCTCCCTTCATCTCGGAATCGATAGTGTAGCTTCCCTCTTCAAAAAACTTAGCGACTAAACCTTTTGCAAGAATGTAGGATTTTCCTTCGTTGCTCACGCGAACATAATCGATATCTGCGCCCACTGCGAGAGCGGCGTTTCCGGGTAAAGTCCAAGGTGTGGTCGTCCACGCGAGGAAGAACAAGTTTGGATCTTTTTTCGATTGAAATTTAGCTGTTATTGATAGGTCAGTGACATCTTTGTAGCCCAATGAAACTTCAAAATTGGAGAGTGGCGTTACGCAACGAGGACAGGTGTGCATGGACTTGAAGTCTTGATACACCATTTTCTTGTCCCAGATACTTTTGAAGACCCACCAGATGGATTCCATGTAGTCGGAATCGAGTGTTGCGTATGAATCTTCAAAATCCACCCAGCGTCCGATGCGAGTCAGCAACTCTTCCCACTGAGCGGTGTAACGAAAAACGGATTCGCGGCACTTGGTGTTGAACTGTTCCACGCCCATGTCCACGATGTCTTTGCGTCCTGAAAGCCCGAGTTCTTTTTCGATTTCGTATTCCACAGGAAGTCCATGACAATCCCAACCGTTGGTTCGAGGAACGAAATAACCTCGCATGGTGAAATAGCGAGTCACCGCATCTTTGAGAGAGTTCGCCATGATGTGGCCATAGTGTGGAAGCCCGTTCGCAAAAGGAGGCCCGTCAAAGAACACAAATTTCTCGCGACCTTTGCGCTGCTCTACACTGCGATTGAAAATATTTGCAGCCTTCCAGTATTCAAGGTGCTTGTGCTCAACGTCAGGGAGATGGGTTTTGGGATCGATGGGTCGGTACATAAGCGGTGATTAATGTTTGAAGTTTAAAGAGGGACGGACTGAGAAACAAGAGATTTAAAAAACCTCGCTGGGAGCGAGGGAATTTGTTTAAACAAAATATCCTCGCTTAAGTGCGGGGAATAATAATTGTTGAGTTGAGGCAAGTGTTTCTCACGACCCAGTTATACCTTGGTTTCTATGATTCGTCTAGCTAGCCATTCAAAATGGATTTTTTCAAGAGTGGTTTTATGGTAGCTTCAGATCACTTAAATTTGCCTATGCGCCACTCACTCGTTCACCCTTCTGCCTACCTGCTTCGTTACGAAATTCGCGAGATTGTGGATTTTGTACAACAACTGACGGAGCTCGATCCAACGATGAAAATTGAAAATGAAAACATTGGTGACCCCATTGCGAAGGGTTGGCCAGTGCCTGCTTTTATGAAGGAATTGATCAAGCAAGAAGTGGATAAACCGGGTGACGCGGTGTTTGGTTACACTCATTCTCGTGGTGCGATTCCCGTTCGCAAATGGATTGCGGAATATTCGCGTCGTTTTTCTCCCAACAGTGAGCTCGATTACGAAGACGTACTTGTGACCTCTGGTCTTGGTGCTGCGATTTCAATGATGTACCAAATGCTTCCCAAAGGTGCACGCATTTTGCAACCTTCCCCTGCTTATCCAACGCACGGAGCTTTTGAATCTTTCTCGGAAGGGGAAGAGGCTCTGACTTATAAACTCGACCCTGACAATGCGTGGGAACCTGATTTGGCGGACATGGAGAACATGATCGTTCAGCACCCGGAAGTGGCGGGAATTTTGGTCATCAATCCCAACAATCCAACGGGAGCCATTTACAGTGCAGAGACTTTGGAGAAAATCGTTCAACTCGCTGAAAAGTATCAACTCATGATTCTTTCGGACGAGATTTACTTCCGCATGGTTTACAACGGATTCACCTTCCCTCAAATCACGGAGATTGCGAAAAATCGTGTGCCCCTTATTGTGATGCGTGGTCTCTCAAAAGATGTGCCTTGGCCGGGAGGACGCAGCGGTTGGGTGGAATTCCACAACGTGAATTTGGATGCCGATTTCAAAAAATACGCCGACAGCGTGAAGCGTCGCGCCTTGCTTGAAGTGTGTTCCACACATTTGCCACAAGTCGTGATGCCCAAGGTTTATGATCATCCTGAATTTGCGGCTTGGCTTGCTGCCAACAACCAACTTTTGGAGCGCAACAGCCGCGTGATCACCGAAAAGTTAAAGGCTGTGAAAGGTCTAAAAGTCAACGCCACGAATGGAGCCTTCTACATGATGCCAATTTTTGAAGAAGGAGTTTTGAAAGCTCACCAAACTTTGCCCATCGCCAATGAAGCGGTTCGCACGTTTGTGGAAGAAAAAACAGCCGATCCTGACATGGCACTCGATAAACGTTTTGTTTATTACCTCGTGGCAAGCACGGGAATTTGTGTGGTTCCTGCCACCGGCTTCTTCAGCCCTTACTATGGCTTCCGCGTGACAACCCTAACTCGCGACCCAGCACGCCTGGATGCGATTTATGCCACGCTCGCGAAGGCTATTGAACAGTACTTGGCGAGCTAACTTGTCATTTCTAGAATTTATACTATAATTCTAGCTATGACTCATTTAGATTCTCCTGATCTCAATTCTAGAGATTTACTGTCTGCTTATCTTAAAAGACGACAAAAAATGGGTAATTCTCGTTTTGAAGCAGCCTGCCTCAAACTAGGCAATGTCCCTCCTTTCTCGTATTTTAATGAGATCGGCTCAGAAGAAATACTGATCTTTGTGGGGCATTTGCTTTCAATCAACACGTATAATGATTTTGAGCGCCTTTTTACTGAATTTAAAGCTAAAGCTGAGGAACAGTTGCTTATACGTGTCGATAGGTCTGCCGTTCAAGGCACGCTAGGTTCAGTGAAAAGATCAAATTCTTTAAGGAGGGATCTGACTATTCTTGAAGAATCCAGTCTTCCATTTGATGAACAATCGTGGACTCTTTATTTGGAAGAATTGCTTGAAATCGTTGCATCACTTCTTTCTCAAACTCCCGCTCATTCTCAGTTTTCTTTTGAACTGAGCCAGGATCTCGATGACTGTTTTGTTGATTTAGCAAGAGTTTTTCCTGAGTTGACTCAGTCCGATGGAGATTGGGGGTCAACCTAAGCTCTTCCTCATCACGGCGGCTTCCACCAAGTCTTCTTGAAAGTCGATGCCCATGGCACGCTTGAGGATGATGTTGGAGGTCAGGTTGCGATGCAGAGTGTGATGAGGTTTTTGGGGGCCCAGCTCGATGCCTAAAATTTCTTCGGTGAGGCGGACGTCTTCCAGCAACTCTTTGGCCCACTCCGCGGGGGCTTCGGTTTCGGTTCCTTCGGCGAACTTGATCAAGTTTTCAATGTTGAGAAATTTGCCTGCGTGACGAAGCTCTGAGCGCATCGTGAAAAAGTGCTCTTCCAACAAAGGTAAAAGGCCCTGCTCTTTGGCTTGCTTGAGCGCGCGTCCAGTTCCAATGAATTCGGGTGGAACGCCAAGAGAATAGCACGCTCCTGTGAAGGTGATGGCGCGGGGCAATTTGATTTCACCCACTCCTCGGTTGTAGCCAAAAAGTCCGATGTGCTGAACACGTTCGCGACGGCTTGGGATGTGCTTTGCCATTTCGTTGATGAGTGGAGCGAAGGCTTCCAAAGTTGGGCGGTAAACACTTTTGAAGAGTTGGATGAGTTCTTTCAGTTTTTCAAAAGTGGCGTCGTCGAATTCGGGAGCCTTTTTTTTAGGCAGCTCGTCAGCGATGAACTTGAGTGCCTTTTGAACTTCTTCTTGCGGGTAATCGTAGCGGAAAGCGGATTGAATCGAGATGGTTCGCACACCTTCGTATTGAGGAAGCACTTTTTCAATGTTTTCAGGATTGATTCCTCCACGGAATGGGAGTGAGCCGCTACCGATGATCGGATACATGGGGATGCCTGTTTCTTTTTCGAGACGAGCGATTTCGCGGAGCGCGAGGCGCGACGCGAGGACCGCGGGCACGAACCCTGCGTTCAAGGCGGGGTCTGAGCGTGCGATGAACACACGAAGGTAAGGAGGATCTTTTTTAAAATGTTCTTTGTGGAGTCGCAGAAATTCTTTTAAAACTGTGGCACAGCCTGAAAGGTCGTCCACGCTTTCGAACAAAGGCACAATGTGAATGTAACCTTCCCCGAATCGATTGCAGTCGCTGCCCTCTTCTTCGCAGAAAATTTGTTCGTGAAGTTGCGCTGTTTTTTGGAAGGTTTTTTGAATATGAATGAGCTGATCCGCGGACTTGGTCATGGGCAAAATGAGCTCAAACACGGGCGGCGTCTTCAGGTTCAAAGACTTCATGAACTCCCCCGCTGAAAGCACGCTCATGTAAGCGCGCGCGAGCTTGAAGGATTTTTCCTCCCAAATGTTTGGGATGCGCAAAGTGATGAAGCGATCCTTTCCCAGTTGTTCTTTTTGAAAGGCTTCGAAGTATTTCGAAAGCAAACGTTCGATCATTCCTTCGTCGGCGAACTTACCTTCCCAGTCCCACATGTAGTCGTCGCAACCCAAACCAAAAAAACTTTGATAAATCTCTTCCACCTCTTTGTGCGTGTTGATGAAAGGATTGTCTGTCCAAAAAGGCGCGCTGGCATTGTCGGGATGCTGCGTGGCCATGAGGGCCGGAATCTTACGAGATTGAATGGGGTTGAACATGGATTAAACCAGTTTTACCTTGTCGAATTCTGGGTCGATCGTGAGGCGGCTTTCTTCGGGCAAGGTTTGACCTTGGTACTTGGAAGACGCTTTTTTATTGTAAGGAACGTCGGCTGGACTGCTCATTTCTTCGAAAGCCAATTGGCAAACGCGCATTCCTGGGTATAAAGCCACGGGCATGCGGTTGATGTTGGTGATTTCAAGAGTGATGGTTCCTTCAAAGCCTGCATCGATGAAGCCGGCTGTTGAGTGAACGATGATGCCGAGACGGCCGAGAGAACTTCTTCCTTCCACACGAGCAACGATGTCGTCGGCGAGTTTCACTTTTTCGTAGGTCACACCCAGCACAAAGTCACCAGGATGAACGATGAAAGGTTCGTCCGGATTGTTGATTTCCACCAATTTGGTGAGTCCGGCAAAGGAATCCATTTTGAGTGGATCGAGTACAGGAAACTTGGAATGTTCGTAAACTTTAAAATACTTACCGAGGCGCAAATCCATGCTGGAGGCATGAATGTTCTTTTCGTGGTCGTTGCTTTCAGATTCAACAGCGATGCGTCCGCTTTGAAGTGCAAGTTTGATGTCGTGGTCAGAGAGGATCATGTGTGTACTTTAATCTTAAATCAGTCAACCGAGCAACCTCACCTTCTTTGGTTTTATTGACAACTTACTAAAATGTAACGTACTATCATCTTACTTTAAAACAACTATTATGGCTGGAGGACTAATGCTTGGCGTTCTTGCTACTGTTGGAGCAGAATTAGGTGAGGTTGAAAGAGGCCCAGTGCCTGGCCTTACACTTGAGGTGTGTGCTTATCATGATTTTGGAACTGAACTGAGGGCTTGCGTTTACCCAAGTTTTAAAGGACCGAATTTTGCTGAGATCGATCTAGGAGCTGAGATTGGAGCACGTGCGCCGATCGGCACTAGCCCATGGTTTGTAGGTGGAAGCGTTTCTTATGACAGTGCTGTCACTGGCCCAAGATCAGAAGGAGATCTTTCCTTTAGTCCCATTTTAGCTGCCGAAGTTGGTCTCAATCCTGAAAGTTCTCCTCTCAATTTGGTGGGAGGTGTGTATGGGGGTTACGTTGCAATAGTGGAGCGCACTCCAGGTGGAGATGGGCTGAATCAGTATCAAGCACAACTCGGAGGCTTTGTTGGCCTTGAAGGGCAAATTCCACTGTGGAAGTGAAGGCCAGCAATACTTGTAAAAAATCGAATTTATTGTTAAGCTGCATTCTTTTAGTTTTCTAGAGCTAGATGCTATTTCTCTTAGAGAAGAAAACTCAGGGTGATTTTGCTACTTTGACGCGAGCCTTTCGTAAAGAAATTGAAGGACCTGTGCCGTCTGTGCCAGTGATTTTGGATTATTCACGTGCGCTGAGTGCCTGTCTTCAGGATATTTTGTTCGTTGAGGCTCGTAGGGATAGGCTCTTTCGTGGAGCTAGATCATTGCCTCAAGATCCACCCTCTACTTCCTACTTTACGGATGACACAAGTAATGTCACCTCAAATCTCATTGCTCTATCTGTAAAGCTTTTGGAGGCATTGAGACGCAAGGATGGTGCGGTCCACTTTGTTGAAGCTGGGTGTGGAGTTGGTGCCTATGCTCTCTTTGCTGCTGCTTTTGACCCCCGTGTTCAAGTTTATGCTTGTGACATATCTTCGGAAGAAATTGCAGCGGCAAAACGATTGTTCGGAGCCTGCACTTATAATTCTCAAGTCACTCTCGAAGAGCGAGATTTGCTTGCTAGTCCGTATTCTGGACCAGTCGACGTTTTGTTTTCCGAGCATGTTTCTCGTGGAGGCATGGAAGAACTAACGACACAAATACCTCGTAGTGTAAAAAATGCCGATCCGAACATGACTATTCCTTGGGCAGTCACACCCTCCTTCTTGTGCGATACACCTGTAATTAGGGAACGTTATATATTTGATGGTGAGTATTGTTTCGCATTTCCTACTACTGTTAACGCAATTCAAGGCGATAGAGTTGTTATTAATGACCCTCATTCCGACGGTTTAGCTCGATTACAGGTAAGGCGTGACTGGGTTCCTGGCTTAAGTCCTTTGCATGCGGGTGTTGACATCGAGATGGTGGACCCGCTGACCCGTGCGAAGCTTGACCTCACGCTTTCTTCTCGTTTAGTGAGGAGTAGTTCTAAATTTGCGGTTTCAATGAATAGTGATTTGCTCCCTAATGATGATAGGGATCATTTCTTATTGGGGTATGTGCCTTTTGTTGCCACGCATGGAGGCCTTTGCGAAAACAGATATATTGGGATTTTTAATCCTGACAAGTCTGCGACTTCTGCGGCTGTGGAAATCGTTTATCCCTTTGGCTACAGTGGCACGAATCACAACAGAAATCCGAATTTTGTTGTTAATCCGCCTTCTATCTCTGTCCGATCGGATGGCAATAAGGTTTTCGCGTGTACTTTTAAAACTGAAGGGTATGGAGATCAAACGGTTGCTACCGATGTTCAACCCTACAAGCCACGTTTATTCTAGAAAATTTTTCAAGAACGCTTTTTTAAGTATTTTTTTTCTTGATTTGGGATCATTCCACGTTGCTTTAATTCCTTTAATGACATCCCCTAAATTCTCTGGTTTCTTCATCATCTGTTCTTGATTATTATCGTCTTCTGAAGATGAGTTGGGTGCGGCGTTGTATTGCCTGTCGAACTCAAGTTCAGAAGTAAGAAGGAGCTTTATGAAAAAGAAAATGGCGAGAACGGCAGGTATCCCAGTCCAGCAGAAGAGTAAGTAGAGCAAGCCCTTATTCCGATTGCCCAAGTAAAAATGTTGTCCTCCAAATGCACCTAGAATAAAAGTGGTTAGGAGGGCTATTTTTTTAGATTTCATGATTTAAAGCTCAGATGCTAATCCGATGTAAGTCGCCGGAGTCAACTCCAGCAAGCGTTTTTTGGCATCGTCGGGAATCTCGAGCCCTTCCACGAATTCGCGGATGGTTTCTTGATTCACCTCAGCGCCACGAGTCAGTTTTTTGAGTTGTTCGTAGGCATCCTTCACCCCATAACGGCGAAGTACGGTTTGAATGGGTTCCGCGAGGAGTGCCCAGTTTTTATCGAGGTCTTCTGCCAGTTTGGCTTCGTTCACTTCGAGTTTGCCGAGACCTTTGAGGAAGCTCTTGTAAGCGAGCAAGGAATAGCCGAAAGCCAAGCCGATGTTTCGCAAAACGGTGCTGTCGGTCAGGTCGCGTTGCATGCGAGACACGGGCAATTTTTCGCTGAAGTGGCCGAGCAAGGCGTTGGCCAAACCGAGGTTCCCTTCTGCGTTTTCGAAATCGATGGGGTTCACTTTGTGAGGCATGGTTGAGGATCCCACTTCCCCGGCCACCACTTTTTGTTTGAAGTAGCCCATGGAAATGTAGGACCAAATGTCGCGACTGAAATCCATCACGATGGTGTTGGCACGGCGCAAGTTGTCGAAGATTTCGGCCAAGTAATCGTGAGGTTCGATCTGGGTGCTGTAGCGTTGCCACGTGAGCTCGAGGTGTTCCACGAACTGTTTGGACGCGTTCACCCAGTCCACTTTTGGGTAAGCCACCATGTGCGCGTTGAAGTTGCCGGTTGCTCCGTTGATTTTCCCTAAAAATTCAGCTTTTTGCAGTTGTTCGAATTGACGGAAAAGACGCGCACCCACGTTTTTAAATTCCTTCCCTACAGTTGTTGGGGTGGCGGGTTGGCCATGCGTGTGAGCCATCATGGGAACCTTGCGATGAGCTTCTGAAAGTTCTTTGAGTTTGGCGAGCACTTCTTCCAAGCTTTTCAAAATCACGCTGTTCATCCCAGCCTTCATCATTTGAGCGTAAGCCAAATTGTTGATGTCTTCTGAGGTGCAAGCGAAGTGAATGAAAGGAATCAGTTCCTCGCGCTTCAAAACGGTCAGAGCTTTTTGCAGAAAATATTCCACGGCTTTCACGTCGTGGTTGGTTGTTTTTTCGAGCGCTTTCACCTCTTCGGCAAACTCGTCTTGAAAGTTCACGTAGAGTTTACGCAGGGCTTCCACTTCCATCTTTTCGAGTCGTACGCTGCCTTCGAGATGCAAGGTGTTGCAGATGAAGATCAGCCATTCCACTTCCACGCCGATGCGGCTGCGGATGAGTCCGGCTTCAGAAAAAATGGGGGTGAGTTCGGCTACTTTTTCGTTGTAGCGACCGTCGAGGGGAGAAAGTGCTTTAATCAATGGATACGGGTTTAGTGTCAAAGGAATTTTGAACCACTTTGATATGATTCTTTACTTTTTTAGCGAGGTCTTTGTCGGCCAAAGCAAGGATGCGAACCACGGCTTGCGCTGCATTTTTAGGATCCACCACGGTGATGGCTGGAGTCTCCCCTGGCATTTGCAGGGTGGAGTGAATGTTGGCGAGGTAGTCTGCGTAATCCTTGAAAGGAGGGCAAGCGATCACTGGAAAGTGAGTGTTGGCAGAAACCAATCCGCTGAGCGCGTTGGAGCGTCCGGCCATGGTCACCCAAACAACAGTCTCTTTCTTCTCGTTGAATTTTTTGATGATTTCTAGCGTTTTTTCAGGAACTTTGTGAGCGGAAGAAACGTAGATTTCGTACTTCACGCCATAGTCATCGAGCACTTTGGCAATGTTCTTTGCGTGGTCGAGATCGACCTTGGAACCGAGAAGGAAGGGAACAATCATGGGAGGCAAGGTTAAGAAATGAAGTAAGGTTCGAGATTCTTAGCAAGACGCGCTTCCACATCACCGGGAGTTGCTTCAAACTTTTGTCCGGTGATCATTTCGAAGGCTTGCATGTATTTCTGAGCGGTTTCGATCAAGATTTCTTGTGGAATCACAGGCATTTCTCCTTCCCCACGGTAACCTTGGTTAGAAAGCCAAAGGCGGAGGAATTCTTTGTTGATATTGTCGGGTTCTTCACCTGCCGCGAGTTTTGCTTCGTAGGTGTCTGCAATCCAGAAACGAGAAGAGTCTGGAGTGTGGATTTCGTCGATCACCACGATTTGTCCGTTGGGCAAACGTCCGAATTCGTATTTGGTGTCCACGAGAATCACTCCTTGGCGAGCAGCCACTTCCACCCCACGAGCGTAAAGTCCAAGGGCGTAGTTAGAAAGCTGTTCCCATTCTTCTTGAGTCACGAGTCCCATTTCCACCGCTTGCTGAGGGGTCACGTTTTCGTCGTGTTCACCGTGAGCAGCCTTGGTGGTTGGAGTGATGATGGGATGAGGCAAACGAGTGTTCTTCTTGAGTCCTTCTGGCAATTCATTTCCGCAGAAGTTGCGCACTCCCTTTTCGTTGTAGTTGTACCAGATGGAAGTGGTGGTGGAGCCGGTGATGTAACCTCGCACGATCATTTCGAGCATGAGGGGCTTGCATTCCGTTCCCACAATCACGTTGGGATCAGGATAGGATTCGATGTAGTTCGGGCAAATGTCCTTGGTGTTTTCAAACCAAAACTTAGTGATCGCATTGAGCACCTCTCCTTTGAAAGGAATGAGAGCAATGATTCGGTCAAAAGCGGATAAGCGATCCGTTGTGACTAAAATGCGTCTGTCGCCTTGCGTGTAATTGTCGCGAACTTTACCTTCGTAACGTGACCCAAGGTTCGTAAAATTTGTGCCTTTCAAAACGTGAGGGATTTGAGAGGCAATGACAGAAGCATCAAGCATTTCCGAAGATGGTTAAGGGTGCTTGTATTGTAGAGGAAGAAGTTGGGTTGGTGAAGAGGAGATTTATAGCCCACTGTTTACTTTACACTAAAATTAAATATATTGACTCTGTAACCTCAATAAAATGTTTTCACCTCACTCCTCGTGTATACCTCCCGATAATGAAGAAATCAAAATTTGGAAATATATGGATCTTACGAAACTACTTTCAATTTTAGAAACACACTGTTTATGGTTTTCCAATGTCACTGCTTTAGAAGATCCTTTAGAGGGTTTTCTAAACCGGGCTACTGTAAAGGCACTCCGAAATATCCCTAAGGATCTCCCCATCCTTGAGTACACAAAAAAACAAATGACAGTTGAAGCTAATTTGAAAGTAATGAAAGAGGCTAGAGATTTTTTAAATGTGTGCTCTTGGCATATGAGCGATTATGAGTCTGCCGCCATGTGGCAACTCTACTTAAAGAATAACGATGGAATTGCCATCCAGTCTACCTTTAAAAGGTTAAGGGATAGTATTATTGATCCAGATATCGAAGTGAATATTGGCGTGATAAAATATGTAGATGAAGATACGGAAATAATTAATTGGACTAATATCTTTGATTACGCCTTGCATAAAAGGAAAAGTTTTGAGCATGAAAAGGAATTACGTGCTGTGGTATTAAGTCGTGTGGATAACTCTGGTGGAGAGGTCCAGGTTGATTTGGCTAAATTGATCGAACGAATTTTCATAGCCCCCAACGCTTCGAATTGGACATTTGAATTAATAAAAAAAATCATTAAGCGTTATGGCTTAAAAGAAGATCTATTGGAACAATCTAAACTTTACGAGTCTCCTCTTTATTAATTGCTTGGTGGATCGGCAATACTTTACTTGAGTGACGTAGGTACCCCCCCTTCTAGAGAATGTAAGAAATTTTGAAGCCAGGACTTGAACCCATCAAGTCGTTGAAGCATCAACAACACTCAAAGCACTATCCTCACCTCCACTTTCTGTCCGGCTTCTAGTTTTTCTTTTTTGCGGATGGAGGCTTTGAGTGGAAGGAGGTAGCCGCGGGTTTTGTCGGGGAAAATGGAGGTTTGCCATGAGGAGGAGCCGATAGTGGCGGTGACCTTGAGGGCTCCCCAGCCACGACGAACGGGACCGGAGCGGAGTTTGATCGCTTCGGAATCTTTTTGTGGAAGTGTGATGAAGTGCCAGCTCGCTTCTGGGCTTGGATAAAGCCAAATTTCTGAAGTGAAAGTGATGGCGTAGGGTGTCAGCATTTACTTTCTTTTCATCAGTCTTTTCAAGAACGCTTTTGACGTTTCATCGTTCATCGGACCAGTAGTATTGATTCCTTTTTTAGCCTCTGCAGAAGCTTTTAAGATCGCATTTTCTTGTTTTACGGTTAGGCCGTTCTCTGTGAGTAGAGGGAAAGGAATGCTCTGCGTTAGAACAACCTGTCTAAAGTAGATTTTGACAGCGCTGGACATATCCAAACCAAGACGTTCAAAGACTTTCTTAGCTTCGTTTTTTTCTTTTTCGTCGATGCGAAGTTGAAGTGTGGTCATATTTTTTTGAATTAACTTTATGTTAGTAATTGCCCCTCATTATGTCAATACATTGTCACTACACTAATAGACTTGAGTGTGTTTCCCGACGTCTAACATTAAAACGTGCGTACAGTTCTCATGTTCTTCGTAAATGATTCGGATGTCTCCTGTGATTGAGAATGACTTTCGTCCGATCATCTTGCCCTTCAGGGGATGGTTTTTTAAACTTTGCTCATTTGGATTTCTCTTGAATTCTTCAATCCTTTCACTTACTTTCTTCTGAAGCTTATAGGTCAAGCGATTGAATCTTTTAATGAATTTTTTGTGGTATCTGATAATCATGCCTTGATCCTAATGGACCAAATCGTGAAGACAATTTTGAAGTGAAGTTACTCCTTAAATCGACGTTGTTGAAGTTCCAACAACACCTTCATCATTCAGCTTTTTTATTTTCATTTCTGCTCCTCGATTGTAGCCTCCGGTGCTTCCGTCGCTGCGGATGACGCGGTGGCAGGGGATTTCGGGATTGTAGTTTTTGTTCAGAATGTTGCCGACGGCGCGAAAAGCACGAGGAGAACCGGCCAAATGAGCAACCTCTTTGTAGGTCAAAGTCTTCCCTGCGGGAATGTGACGTACAACCTCGTAAACGGAATCTTTAAAGGTCATGAGGGTAGCGCTCAAGCACTGTATAAACATTTCCTTCGGGACTGACTTTAGATTCGTAAAGTACCGATTCTGTCACTTCAAAGGCTCCCAAGGGCAGATTTTTGAAACTGATTGCTTTTCCGTCGATGTGACTTTTGAGACGTGCTACGGTCAAATGAGCGATGGATTCGCGGATTTCTAGATCAGGCAGCGTGTGCTTCAAGAAAAGGAGCAGTTCCTTGCACAACTCTTGGTATTCGAGACTGCGTTCGAATTTGAGCCAGATTTTTTTCGCCACACCCACTTCCGGAAAAAGGCTGACGCGTTTGGGCGTCATGATGAAACGTGGAATTTTGGCACACACTCCTCGAGCTAGAGATTGAACTTCGGGCACCAATGAGTCGGGGACGTCTCCTAAAAAGAGAGTCGTCAGATGGTAATTCTCTTTATCCACCCATTTGGCGTCTTTGAGGTCGGCGTGAGTTTTGTAAGGTTTCATGAATTCTTCAAGCTCATTGCCGAGCTCTTTTGGAAATTCGATGGCTAAGAAAAGTCGTTTCATAAGATTTTATTCGTGAATGGAAAAGTCATAGTAACCGCAGTAGCGGTCGCTCCACTTTACTTCGACATTCTTCACTATTGCAAGGTCGGGGCCACGATAGCTCCAATCTAATAAATTTTCTAGGTCTTTGACGGTTCCTTCCGCTTCTATGTGGACACTGCCGTCTGCCAGATTTTCAACATAGCCGGTCAAACCTAGATCTTTAGCCAATGCTTGGGCTAGTGAGCGAAACGATACGCCCTGTACTTTTCCAGTGATTCTAAGTTCGAGATGTCGCATGTGCAGAGCATAGAAAATCCCACTGGTAAGTTCAAGGCTCTTTGTTTAATATATCCGCGATTTACCCTTTCTATCATGACACGAAATCCTTTCACCGTTATCCTTGGGGCTCAATGGGGCGACGAGGGTAAGGGAAAATTGGTGGATATTATGAGTGCGAATTTTGACATTGTGGCGCGTGCCACGGGTGGCGCGAATGCGGGTCACACGGTGTATGTGAAAACCGAAACGGAGACGAAAAAGTTTATCTTCCATCTCTTGCCCAGCGGACTTTTATATCCTCACGTCAGCTGTGTGATTGGGAACGGAGTGGTACTGAGTGTTCCCAGCATGTTTGAGGAAATCGAAGAATTGAAAGGAAAAGGTTACGATGTGGAAGCTCGCGTGAAGATTTCGGATCGTGTGGCTTTGCTGTTCGACTATCACAAAATGATTGACGGAGCTCAAGAAGATTCTAAGGGGACTTCAAAAGTGGGAACCACTCGCCGTGGTATTGGACCTTGCTACGCGGACAAAATCAATCGACGTGGACTTCGTCTCTGCGACTTGGCTCACTGGGACAGCTTTGTTGAAAAATTCAAAGCCAATGTGGCGTGGCACCAAAAAGTTTATGGCTTCGAGTACGACACCGAAACGGAACTCAAGTTCTACGAAACAGTTCGTGAACGACTCCTCGCCATGATGGTGGATGGGGCCTTTGTTTTGGATGAGGCGATTGCTGCCGGAAAGAAAGTTCTTGTGGAAGGAGCGAATGCGACTTTGCTCGACATTGATCATGGAACTTATCCTTTCGTGACTTCTTCCAGCCCCAGCGTTGGAGGTGTATTTACAGGTACAGGTCTTGCTCCTCGTGACCTTGGTGACGCGATCGGAATTGTGAAAGCTTACATGACTCGTGTGGGTAGTGGGCCCTTCCCTACAGAACTTTTGGATGCGCTTGGCGACTCCATTCGTGAAGCGGGCGGAGAATATGGTTCGACCACGGGTCGTCCTCGACGTTGCGGATGGTTTGATGTGCCCATGACCAAGTACTCGGTTCGTCTCAATGGTTTCACGGCGCTCAACCTCACCAAACTCGACGTGCTCGACGATTTGGATGAAATCAAGATTGCGGTTTCTTACACTTTGGATAGAAAAGTTTTGCAAAGCATTCCTGCCAGCCTCGAAGATTTGGCTCGTGTGGAAGTTCAGTACGAAACTTTACCCGGATGGAAAACGTCACTCAAAGACGTGACCTCTTGGGAGGCTTTGCCTGAAAATGCGAAGAACTACGTACTCCGTCTTGAAAGCTTGCTCGGTTGCCCACTCAAGTACATTGGGGTCGGACAAAGACGCGATCAGCTTTTGATTCGCTAAGGACCTTTTCCAAAAAGCTTTTTACTGAGCGCTCCGGGCCGCTAGGCCAAGTCTTACTTGCGCAAAAATCTTTTTGGGAAAAGTTCAGGAAAAAGCTGATCGCTCTATTCGGCGGATTTTGTTCGCTAGACGCGGATGTAGTCTTCTTTGTGGGCCTTGTACTCTTTTTTGAGGGCAGGGCTGGCGGATTTGTAGTAGAGACTGAGTGCGGATTCAATATCTTGATCGATGCGGTGTTGCACCTTAGCGAGCAAATGAATCACGGTGGAATTGTTGGGATCGAGGCCTAAGATTTCGTAACAAGCGCTTTCGGCGTCTTCCAATTGATTTTTTGAAATCATTTCGCGGATTTGATTTTCGGCGTTTTTGTAGAAGCTTACTTTCTGCGCCTCGGCTTGTTTGTTGATTTTGGCGCGAACTTTGTCGAGCAATTGATGCAATTTCTTTGATTCAGGAAAGACCGAAAGTAATTTCAAATACACGGCTTGCAAGGCTTGCCAGTCTTCCTTTTCTTCAAGTGTGATGAGCAAGTCTGATTCGAGTTTTTGATTCACATAATAGCCTTGAGCGTCGTGCAGAAGTTCACGAAAATCTTCCTCACTCGGATAAGCCTGTACGGCGTCTCTGGCGTTGGCCAGCATCAGGTCGTAATCCTTTTTAGCCTTGGCTTCTTGAATCAAATTGAGGAATTCTGTTTTTTGCATCTCCTCATTGTACCTGAAAAACGCGGGTTTTTCAATTGGTGCCGAGGCTTTGGAGTTGCGTCTTGTTCTTTTCGAGCTTCAATCTACTTTCTTCCAGTTTAGCTTTCTCCTTTTCAAGGATTTCTTTTGGAGCGTTTTTGACAAAGGCTTCGTTGGACAATTTACGCTCAATTCCCTCGATGTATTTCTCGAGTTCGGCGATCTCTTTGCCGATGCGTTTTCGTTCCTGATCGAAGTCGATGAGGTCTGCTAAAGGAAGGAAGATTTCGATGTCGCCCACAAAAGTGGCCAAGGCTTTTTCGACTTTTTCACCTGTTTCGCTGAGGTCGAGCTGACCCAAGTTTGCGAGACGCTTGATGATTTCGGCTTTGTCTTGCAGCAAAGCCAGATCTTCGTGAGCGTAGACGATGGCGTGAATTTTTTTGGTGGCATCCACATTGGATTCTGCACGCAAAGATCGAAGTGTGGAAACCAATTCCATCACGCGCTGAACTTCTTCGGTTTCTTCTGCAAAGTTCCATTCTGGCACCGTCTTAGGCCATTCACTGATCATGAGCATTTGCTTTGGCTCCAACTGTTCCCAGATTGCTTCCGTCACAAAAGGCATGAATGGGTGTAAGAGCTTGAGCGTTTCACTGAGCACGTGTTTGAGCACGGCAGCGTTTTTGTTCACTTTGCTCATCTCCACATACCAGTCGCAGTATTCACCCCAAAAGAAGTCGTAAACCGTCATTCCAGCCTCTGAGAACTGATAGGATTCGAGTTCTTTGGTGACTTTTTCGATGATTTCATTGAGACGAGTGAGGATCCATTTGTCGGCACGGCCAAAGGTTTTTGGATCCAGTGCTTGATTGCTATTTTCGTCCAAATTCATGAGCACGAAGCGAGCTCCGTTCCAGATTTTATTCACAAAATTGCGGAAGCCTGAGATTTTTTCTTCGTAAAGTCGCATGTCGTTTCCGGGAGTTCCTCCGATCACTAAACTGAGACGAATCGCGTCGGTTCCGTACTTTTCAATCATGTCCAAAGGATCGATGCAGGTTTCTGGACGAGACTTGCTCATTTTTTTACCATGGATGTCTCGGATCAAACCGTGCAAGTACACATCTTTAAAAGGAACAGATTTTTCTTCACTGAATCCGGATTTTCGAAGCGCGTAAGTCGATTGAATGATCATGCGAGCCACCCAGAAAAAGAGGATGTCGTACCCTGTTTCTAAAACATTGCTGGGCGTGAAACGCAAAAGATCGTCTGTTTTTTCAGGCCAGCCCAAAGTCGAGAAAGTCCAAAGTCCAGAGCTGAACCATGTGTCGAGCGTGTCTTCGTCTTGAATCCATCCTTCCCCAGGATTTTCTTCTCCCACACGGATTTCGCCCCCTTTGTACCAAACAGGAATGCGGTGTCCAAACCAGAGTTGGCGTGAGATGCACCAGTCACGCAGATTGTCGATCCAATGGAAATAGGTTTTTTCAAATCGATCAGGCACGATGTGAATCATTTTTGCATTGACCACGTCTTGCATCACTTCCTTCACGGTGCACTTTCTACCTTTCCAGTCGATAACAGGTTTGTTCACATCCACAAACCACTGCTTCATGATTTGAGGTTCGATGACTCCTTTTCCTCTATAACTCACTGCGATGTTATGCATGTAATTTTCATCGATGCGTTCCACCAAACCTTTTTCCGTGAGGATTTCTACTACTTTTGCACGAGCCTCTTTAAGGCTCATCCCTCCACAGCTAGAGGACCATTCGGCTTTGATTTTGCCTTGAAGGTCAATGATTTGGGGTTTTTCGAGTCCGTGTTTTTGAGCGATGTCAAAATCCACCATACTGTGAGCAGGTGTGATGGTCATGGCGCCGGTCCCCAATTCCATGTCGATGCATTCGTCGGCAATGACTGTGGCTTTGATAGTGCCCTCGATCCATTCCACGTCGAATTCCTTTCCGATCAAGTGTTTGTAGCGTTCGTCGTCAGGGTGAACCACGATCACTTTGTCGCCGAATTTGGTTTCAGGGCGAGCGGTGGAGATCACTACGGGACCATATTTGAAATAGTAGAACGGTGTTTTCTCTTCCAGGTATTCCAGTTCGTCATCGGCTACGGTGGTTTGCATTTTAGGATCCCAGTTCACGATGCGATCACCACGGTAAATCAATCCGTCGTCGTACATCATTTGGAAGAGTGTATTTACCGAGTGGTTCATCTCTTCACTGTAGGTGTAGCGCTCACGGTTCCAATCCACGCTAGCCCCCATTTTTCTCATCTGGTTGCGAATGGTGTCTTTGCTATTTTCAATGAATTTATTGATCTCTGCGATTAAGCCTGCCCTTCCGAGTTCTTGACGGGGGTTTTTCATTCCTTCTGATTGCAGTTTTCTCTCCACTACTGATTGAGTGGCGATGGGGGCATGATCGGTTCCTGGCAGCCACAAAGTTGCGTAGCCTTGCATGCGTTTGAAACGGATCAGAATGTCTTGAAGGGCGAGCATGTTGGCGTGCCCCAAATGCAAAGTTCCCGTTGCATTGGGCGGTGGCAGCATGATGCTGTAAGGTTCTTTTTTAGGATCGGGATCGGGTGCAAAAAAACCAGACTCTTCCCACTTCTTATAGAGGTTTTCTTCGAAATCTTGTGCGTTGAAGGCTTTTGGTAGTTCTTGCATGCAGTTTTTATAGCATGGCAAACGCGTTTTGTTAACCTTTAAGTGAAGACAAGAATGTGTTATACTGTTAGGAATTCATTATGAATCCAAAAAAAGACCCATACAGCGCTAAAGAAAGCCACAATTCAGAATCCAATTCTGTTGAGGTTCGAGTTGTCGATTCTTCGACCAATGAGGTTTTAGACGCCGAAGTGGGCATGGTGGGTGAACAAGTGGGCGAAGTGGCTTCAGAAAATGCCTCTGAACAAGCGAAAGGGGGTAAGAAGAAAGACGATCGGGCGCAAAAGGCTACGAAAAAACGTGACCCTGCTTTTGAAGAGCATATAATGCTTCGGGAAAAACTACTCGCAACAGCTCCTGAAGCTCGTGAAATGCGCTCGCAGGTTGAGAGCATTTTGCTGACCAAAAAAAGTCACCTCGAATCGAGCATCAGTAGATTGTCTCGTGGGACGGATTTCGATTTACTCAGCCGCACGATTGCCGAACTCCGATTGGTGGTTCATCAAATCTCCCTTGCCGCTCATGCGAGCTACGAAGTGCTTAAAGAAATTTGGCTACGTGTGGTGCACAAGTTTGCTTAAGCACTGTAATTTAAAGTTTCTACACCCGATGCAACGAGATGTAGGTTTATTTTTATACGTTCAAAGGAGTAAAGTCTGCTTCCATCCTGCCTTAGTATAGAGAATCTGCCTCCTATCTTTTCCAGTCTACCGCGAATTCCTTCACCTTTACGGACAAGAGTGACTTGTTGGCCCACTTTGCTCTCGAGTTCTTTCATAATTGCCTCGGCGTTTCCTTTGTAAGAAATTTCTCCTCTCCGTCGTGAATTTCTTTCTTTTCTTTTTTTCGCTCTCGTATTCGCAGGTGACCTCGCGAAAATTTGCCTCCATCCTTCTGGTGTTAGGTCTTCGAATTTTGGATTTGGGGCGGGAATGGTATTCCTTGGCTTGTGTTTTTCAGGCTTCATTACTCTCAGTTGCACCGTTGGATTTAATTTTGGATTAACTGACGCTTCGCCAATAAGTTCATTTAGACTTACTTGCTGAGTTGTTTGAGCTACGACAAAGCACACCAACGCGTGCAAGTCGTTCCCACTTTTCTTTCTGCCGTTAGGAAACACGCAGAGATTGACTCTATCATTATCTAGATTACCTCCGAATGGAACTACTCTAACGCTTTCATCCTCAGTTAAACGAAAATCAGCGATCACGCTGTCCATAAACGTTGCGTGAAATAAATTAGATACCTGTAGTCTTTCTGGCGCTCCATCAAATGATGCCCCTATGGCTTCTGTTAACGCCTCATTCCTATCCAGCCTTAAAACAGACCTTAGGTTCTTACGCAAAATTCTTTTCACAGCGTCCAGACTTCCTGACCTAAGAGCTTGTATGATTTTCTCAACATAAATTTCTCTGTACTGAGCGAGGTCTTCTTCAGAAAGACGCAGTGTCTTTTTCCCTGGCTCAAGAGTCGGCTTCCCTTCTGAGCGAAGGACATGGGGTTCTGGCCAACGATTTCTTCTTCCCCCTTTAGGTTTTTTATCTCTATTCTGGGCGTCCCATTCATCACTTTCGTGTCCGGTACTAGAACCTTGAATATTTGGATTCTCAATATCATAAGACTCCTCAGGATCTGGTTCAACTAAAACTTGATCTAACATTGTTTTCAACATAAGAAATAGACCTTATTTTGAATAACTTGTTATTCTTTGTCAAGCTAGAGCCACCCCATCATGTGGAGGTGCAGGTGGAAAATCACTTGTCCGCCTTTTTCACCAACGTTGAATTGAAGGCGATAGCCAGCGCAGGCGTTTTCTTGGGCGAGTTTTTTTGCGACAAAGACGAGATGTGCGACCAGAGCGGCATCGGATTCTTCAAGTTCATTCACGCTTGGGATTGCTTTGCGCGGAATCACTAAAAAGTGAACCGGTGCTTTGGGGTAGAGGTCTTTGATGGCGACGCAAAGCTCATCTTCGTACACAAAATCGGCAGGGATTTCCCTGTCGATTATTTTTTGAAACAAAGTTTTTTCTGCCATGGCGTGGCGAAGACTTATTTTTTAGATTTATCGAGAGCGTAGACGGCACGTCCAACACGCACGAATTGAGGATTCTTTTGAAGGTTGAGAGAAATGGTTCCCTTCTTAACACGACGTTGCTTGAGCACCCCTTTGATGATGTCTTGCTTGGTCATTGGGCTCTTTTTGGAGAGCAAGGATTCGATGATGTCGGTCACCGTTCCGTCTTCGTAACCCCATTCCTTGAGGGCATAAAGTCCACGTCCCACCAAAACGAATTGAGGGTAGCGGATGAGTTCGTTGTGAACCGCTTGTACAGTTACTTTTTTTGCATCGAAACGGTTTTCGGTGATTTTCTTTGCAATGTCCACGAAGTGCAAAGGCTTTTCTTCTTGGCGAAGCACGATGAGTGCCTTGTCACGAATGCTCTTTGGGTTGATGTGTCTCCAGATCACGAGTCCGTATCCTTCTTCCACCTTCTTGATGCGTTCATCCATGCGAAGTGCCGCGAGGAAGAATTCATCGGTGAGGTTCAAGTCTTGAATGGATTTGATCTTGGACATAGCGCGAAGCATGTCTTCGGATGAAAGGATGTCTTTGTTGGTCTTGAGCGCTTCATGAGCGGCATCACTCACGCTGTAAATAGAAGTTTGAGGAATGCTGGTGAGGTGCCAAGCCAAACGGTAAAGATTGTTCTTTTCAATAGAAGTCAGTCCAGGGCAGATGGTGAGTGCCAAACGAACGATTTGTCCATCCACGTCCACGGTTTTTTCAATCAAGTTGAGGATGTTTTTCACCAATTCTTCTTCGAGCAAAAGCCCTCCGTTTTCACGCAAAATGGCTTCAGCCACTTCATGAATGTAGTGAAGTTTGCTGCTGTTCACGGTGCGGCGAAGTTTGCCGAGGGCGATCTTTTCAATCTGACGAACGCGTTCACGAGTCACATTGAAACTTTGTCCGATGCTTTCGAGAGTGCGACGTTCTTTGTTGTCGAGAGAAAAGCGTTGAACCACCACTTCTTTTTCTTTATCTGTGAGGACCATGAAGATGTCTTCGATGATCTCGGTGAGATTGAGTTTAAGAATGGGTGTGCTGGACTTGATTGTACTGGACATGTGTTTTCTCTGTTAAATAAAGCGAAAACTTAGGTGTTCCTAAGATATTGTTCCTTTTTGATAGCGTCAATAGAAAATTTATGGGCCATTTCGTCAACTTCGTGAGTAGCGATTAAATTAACCTCATTATTAAATTCTGTCAAGACCCTTTGTTGAGTTTTTTAAAAATGGCCATTCACCGCTTGCAACTTCCCTTTTCAATCCGTTAGAATCCCTGTGTGCTCGGATGGCGAAATGGCAGACGCGCTAGCCTTAGGAGCTAGTTCCTTCGGGAGTGAGAGTTCAAGTCTCTCTCCGAGCACCAATTCACCCCTCATTATGGTTTTCTTTAAAAAAAAGAAAGGCTCCCTACAAGTTGCTGAGATTCATTTCAATTTAGAAAAGGAAAAGGAATTTTCAAAATTCATCAAATATCTTTCAAATCCTGTGGCTATCGCGTGGCGAAACTTTTTAGCTGGTGCTTTTCAGGGGCTTGGAATTTTATTCGGAACCGCCCTCTTCCTTTCTTTATTGAGTTTCATTTTGAGCAGAGTTTTGGGTGAAATCCCTTTCTTTTCTGACTTTGCTGTGGCGATTCAGGCCTGGATGAATTCTGTATTAAGCGCTCAATCATGAGTTTTGTTCACCTTCACAATCACACCCACTACAGTATTTTGACGGGTCTTGCTAAACCCAAGGAATACGTGAAATTGGCCAAACAACAAGGCTCGCCTGCAGTTGCCATCACAGACAGTGGAGTTTTTTATGGAGCTTTGGAACTGTATAAATACGCTAAGGCAGAAGGGATCAAGCCCATTATGGGAGTGGAGGCCAATGTCGCGCCCATGGGAATCGCGACAAAGACGGCTGAAAATCGTTACTCTTCTTTAGTGCTATTGGCGCGAAACAATGAAGGGTATCAAAATCTTTTGAAACTTTGCACGGTCGCAGCGTTGGAAGGATTTTATTATAAGCCTCGCATCGATGACGAACTTTTAGAAAAATTTGGATCTGGGCTCATCGCACTCACGGGTAGTTTGAATGGAGTCATTCCAAAACTCATTTTGGAAAATCAAATGGAGGCGGCAAAGGCTCAAATTGAGAAATATCAAAACATTTTTGGGAAAGAATATTTCTTTTTAGAACTGCAGCACCATCCTGAAATTGCAAACTGGAGCATTGTGAATAGCAAGCTTTTGGAGCTTTCAAAAGAAACGGGTGCGCCCGTGGTGGCGGCCAACGACTGTCATTATATAAAGCCGGAGGACGCTGAGGCTCACGATGTTTTGATTTGTATTCAGAACCAAAAGACTGTCAATGATGAACATCGTTTTCGTTACAACGGGAACTACTCCATGCGCTCACCGGAAGACATGAAGGAATCTTTTCGTTTTTGCCCCGAAGCGTATGAGAACACGCTCAAGGTGGCGGAGCTGTGTAATGTAGAGATCAAGTTTGGTGAACATTTGATTCCTTATTTTGACACGGGCAAGGAAACGCCTGAGGCTTATTTGCGAAAATTGTGTTTGAAAGGTTTTGAAGAACGTTATGGCAAAGAGCCACCTGAAGGAGCGGTGGAACGACTCGAATTTGAGCTCGACACCATTCATAAGATGGGATTCGATGCTTACTTTTTGATCGTTCACGACTTCATTCATTACGCGAAAGAAAACGGAATCGTGGTGGGTCCTGGACGTGGTAGCGCGGCGGGCTCCATCATTTCGTACTGTCTGAAAATCACGGAACTCGATCCGCTCAAATACAAATTGCTGTTTGAACGTTTCCTCAATCCTGAACGCATCTCGATGCCTGATATCGACGTGGATTTCGATGACATGCGTCGCGACGAAGTTCTTAAATACGTGACTCAAAAATATGGCGAGGATCACGTGGCTCAAATCATCACGTTTGGAACTTTGGCTCCCAAGGCCGCCATTCGCGATGCGGGTCGCGCGCTCGGTTACAGTTATGCGGACGTGGATCGTGTGGCCAAAATGGTGCCTCCTGCGATTTTAGGTAAGTACGCTCCTCTCATTGAATCCTTAACTGAGGACCCTGAGCTTTCCAAGCTTTATAAAGAAGACACGGCTGCCAAAGAAATTTTGGATACGGCGGTTAAATTGGAAGGAACGATCCGTCAAGTGGGAACTCACGCCTGTGCCGTGATCATTTCTCGCGATCCTTTGGATTTGTACACGCCACTTCAAAAAGCGACGGGTGACGGTGAAGGAATCGTGACTCAGTACTCCATGAAACCCTGTGAAGAATTGGGTCTGCTCAAAATGGACTTCTTGGGGCTTCGCAACTTAACGATTTTGCAAACCACTTTGGGGATTTTGAAACGCACACGTCCAGACCTCAAGATTAAACTTTCGGAGCTGCCCATGGATGACAAAATCACCTACGAGCTTTTGCAAAGAGGTGAAACGACAGGAGTGTTCCAAATGGAATCGGCTGGGATGAAACGCTATTTGCGCGAACTCAAGCCCACCGACTTTGTGGACATCATCGCCATGGTTTCTTTGTACCGTCCGGGGCCTATGCAATTCATTTCGACCTACATCGACGGTAAACACGGCAAGAAAAAAGTTGAGTATCTCCACGAATCGTTGGAACAAGTGCTGACTGAAACCTATGGAATTGCGATTTATCAGGAGCAAATTTTGGAAATTGCAAAAGTGTTTGCGGGTTTCTCATTGGGAGAAGCGGACTTGCTGCGACGTGCGATTGGTAAAAAAATTGCTTCTGAGCTTGTGGCTCAGCGTGAAAAATTCATCGAAGGAGCGGTGGCGCAAGGCCGTGATAAAAAACTCGCCGCGAAAATCTTTGATGAAGTTGTGGAACCCTTTGCGGGCTACGGATTCAACAAATCCCACGCGGCGTGTTACGCTTACATTGCCTATCAAACGGCTTACCTCAAGGCTCACTTCCCTGCTGAATTCATGGCTGCCTTGCTCACGTCTGACGCGGACAACACCGATCGCGTGGTGATTGAGATTGAAGAATGTCGCAACATGGGTATCGAGGTGTTGCCTCCGAATGTGAATGAGTCACGAGCGCACTTCACTGTGATCGACGAAAAAACCATCCGTTTCGGACTCATGGCGGTGAAAGGAATGGGCGAAGGTCCTGTGCGTGAGATCATTCACGTTCGTGAAGCGGAGGGCAAATTCACTTCTTTGGAGGACATGGCTCGTCGCGTGCCCGCTAAACTCATCAACAAAAAGGCCATCGAGTGTTTGGCTTATTCAGGAGCGCTGGACGAGCTTGGAGAACGTGCTCAACTCGCCGCCAACTACGATGAAATCAATACGTATGCAAAAAATATTCAAGCTTCTTTGTCGGATGGTCAGACCGACATTTTCGGCATGATGGACGAGGGTTCCATCGACCCCCTCCATTTGCGTGCGATACCTCCGGCGGACAGCGCTCAACGTTTCCGTTGGGAAAAAGATTATGTTGGACTTTATGTGAGCGGACATCCTTTGCAAGGAATGAAACGTTACTTTCAAAGCAAGGGCCGACTGATCGGCTCTTTGACGGAGAAAAACGTCGATAAAAAAATCACGCTCACTTGTTTCATTTCTCAGATTCGCAAAATCATGACCAAGGCTGGCAAGTACATGGCCATGGGCGAAATGGAAGATCCTACCGCCCGTGTTCCTTTCGTTTTATTCCCGCGTGCCTACGATCAATTTGGAAGCGTGCTTCAAGAAGAACGGGTTTACAGCGTGGATGGAAAACTCGACAAACGCGGTGAGGACTTCCAATTCATTGTGGAAGCGCTCAAGCCCCTTTCCCTGGAAAACATGATCAAATCTGCGAAAGAAAAAAACATGTTCGACGAAAACGAACGTATCATTGGCGTTCCTCCTTTACATTCAGAAAATCCAGTGGAGGAAGTGGTTGCGACAGAAACGACGGAAGGCGTGGAGGCACCGGCTGTGACCGTGAGCGCCGAACCCTTCATCATTTCACTCCAAGAAAACAGTTCACCCGATTTACTCAAACAACTTAAGACTTTGCTGGAATCCAAAAAAGGTGAAACCGTGGTTGAGATTCATATTCCTAATGGAACGACTTTGAAACGCGTGAAAGTGCCGTTTGGAGTGAATGTGGACAATGAGCTCAAAGAAACTTTAAAACAGTTGCTCGGCTAGAGGTCTTAGCCAAAAGCTTCCGTAGACTTTTTCTAGGGTTCCTTTACAATGAGCCGGAATTTATAATCGACTTATGTACAGAACACACACTTGCGGCGAACTTCGAAAAGAAAACGAAGGTCAAAGCGTTACCCTCAGCGGTTGGGTTCACCGCCGCCGTGATCATGGAGAACTCATTTTCATTGATCTTCGCGATCGTTATGGTCTGACTCAAGTGGTATTTGACCCTTCGAACTCTGCTGCGGCTCATGAACTTGCCAACAGCATTCGTTCTGAATACGTGCTTAAATTAACAGGTGTGGTTCGTGCTCGTCCTGCTGGTCAAACCAACAAAGACTTCGCTACGGGCGAAATCGAAGTGGCTGCTATGGAATTGGAAGTTCTCAACAAGGCTAAAACTCCTCCTTTTGAAATCGATCAAAACAAGGAGGTGAACGAAGAAACTCGTCTCAAGTACCGTTATCTCGACCTTCGTAAAGACAGAATGAAGAACAACATCATGTTCCGTCACAAGTTCATCAAACGACTTCGTGACCTCATGGACGAACGTGGATTCTGTGAAATTGAAACGCCCATGCTCATGAAGGGAACCCCTGAAGGGTCTCGTGAATTCATCGTGCCTGCTCGTTTGTATCCTGGAACTTTCTACGTGCTTCCTCAGTCTCCTCAACAACTCAAACAGCTTTTGATGGTGGCTGGGATGGACCGCTATTTCCAGATTGCACGTTGCTTCCGCGACGAAGACAGTCGTGGAGATCGTCAACCTGAATTCACCCAGATGGACTTGGAAATGTCTTTTGTGGATGAAGAAGACATCATGTCGCTCAACGAAGCGGTGCTCACTCAACTTTTGAAAGAGCTCGTTCCTGAAAAAGAAATCATGCAAACTCCCTTCCCTCGTCTCACTTGGAAGGAAGCGATGAGCCGTTTTGGTACCGACAAACCCGACATGCGTTTTGGAATGGAAATCAAAGATGTTTCGGACTTGGTCAAAGACTGTGGATTTCAAGTGTTCACCGGTGCTCTTCAAAATGGAGGCGTGGTGAAATGTTTGCGTGTGGAAGGTGGCGCTGAATTCAGCCGCAAAGAAATCGATGACATGACGGAAATCGCAAAAGTATACGGTGCTAAAGGTCTTGCTTACGTGACTTTGGCTGAGGATGGAATCAAAGGGCCCATAACCAAATTCTTCAAAGAAGAAGAGTTGGCAGCCCTCATGGAAAGAGCAGCCGCTAAAACCGGAGACATTGTGTTCTTTGCTGCCGATGAATTCGAAATTGCCTGCAACGCTCTCGGTTATGTTCGTCTTGCCTGCGGAGACCGTTTCAATTTGCGTGATCCCAACAAGCTCGCCTTGCTCTGGGTGATCGACTTCCCTCTTTTTGAGTACAGCAAAGAAGAAAATCGCTTGGCTTCTGCACATCATCCTTTCACCTCACCTAAGTTGGATCAGATCGACATGCTCGACACCGATCCTCGCAACGTGCTTGCGAAGGCTTACGATGTGGCTATGAACGGAAGTGAAATCGGAGGCGGATCCATTCGTATTCACTCCCCCGAAGTTCAAAAGAAAATTTTTGAAGTGCTCGGCATTTCTGAGATTGAAATCGAACGACGTTTCGGACACTTGCTCGAAGCCTTCTCGTATGGAGCACCTCCACACGGAGGAATTGCTTGGGGTCTCGACCGCATTTTGATGTTGCTTCGCGATGAACCCAACATTCGTGAAGTGATCGCCTTCCCCAAGGATTCAAAGGCTAAGGATTTGCTCACGGGAGCTCCTTCGACTTTGCCTGAAGCGGCGATTCGCGAAATGCACATTAAGACGATAGAGAAACAGGCTTAATTCAAGCCACTTTCTCTAGCTAATCTTCGAGTCTATGTTAAGCTAGCTTTGCCATGCTTTACGCCTTCATTGTACTCCTCATTGTCGGAACTTTCTTTGGCACCAAATGGTGGCTGCATCATCGTGCGGATCATCATCGTTCCTTGAACATGACTTTTTTGAAGATCAAGATTCCGAAAAAAGAATCCAAAGAAGATCGTGAAAGTGAGTCCGACTCCATGGGGGCGAATCGTGATTTTAAAGACACGACCGCCATCATGAAGCAGTTTTTTGAAGCTTTGGGGGCTATCGACGACTCCACGTGGCGTTACCATTTTTTTGGGAACGATTTTCTTTCTTGTGAGTATGTGGCCCGAAACAATCTGATCGATTTTTACATGGTGGTGCCTCGCCCCTTGGTTTTGCTTGTTGAAAAACAAATCACTTCTTTCTTCCCTGATAGTTATGTGGAGGAGGAAGCGGATTACAACCTTTTCCAGAAAGGATCCAAGGTAGCGACCGCTTACCTTTGCCTTGCCAAACACTTCCCTTTTCCAATCCGCACTTATCAACGAATGACGGCGGATCCGCTGAACAACATCACCAATGTGCTTTCGAAACTTGAGCCAACCGAAAGTGCAGGGATTCAATTGATGCTTAGACCGATTAAAAACGGATGGCAAAAAAAGGGTCGCGAAGAGGCGAAAGAGATTTTAGAAGGAAAGCATGGAGGCTTTTTTCACACCATCAACCCTTTGGTTTGGGTTGGCGACATGATCAGCATTTTGTTCAGAGGTGAAGCGGTGGAAGCACATGAAACTCCCAATCGTGCGACTCCCATGGTGGACGAGCAAGTCAAAGCCATTGAAGAGAAGAACACTCAGATCGGTTACGAGGCTGTGCTCCGACTCATTGCCGTTTCGGACACCCATCACAAAGCAGAAGTTCTACTCTCCTCCATGAAGAGTGCTTTTGCTCAATACTCCACGACCGACAACAACTCTTTTCATCACAAAGAAAATTACATTGGCCCCATTGTTCGACGCTTCTTGATGCGTGACATGCGAAAACCATTTCATGTTCACAAAATGATTCTGTGTCCTGAAGAGATTGCGAGTGTTTTCCATCTGCCCAACATTCGTTACAACAAGGCGCCCACGATCAACTGGCAGAATTACAAAATTGCCCCTCCTCCAAACAATATTCCAAAGGAGGGAATCTTGCTTGGTCACAGCATTTATCGTGGCGTCAGCACTGAAATCAGGATGAAAAATGAGGATCGTTTCCGTCACTTCTATGTGATTGGGCAAACAGGAACGGGTAAATCCTCCATTTTGCAAACCATGATTCGCCAAGATTTGCGTGCAGGGAAAGGGATCGCGGTCATTGATCCTCACGGACAGCTCATCGACGACATCATGCCTTTCATTCCACGAGAGCGTGCGGATGATGTGATCTACTTCAATCCTGCGGATTTGGAGCGCCCCATGGGACTGAACCTGCTCGAGGCGGAAACACCTGAAGAGCGTGACATGGTGGCCATGGATGCCATGAACATCATGATCAAATTATTCGACGAAGAAATCTTTGGACCTCGTATTCAGGATTACTTCCGAAACGGTTGTTTGACTCTGATGGAATACAAAGACGGTGGCTGTCTCACCGACATGGTGCGTCTGTTCACCGACGATGACTTTCAATACGAGCGCACCAAAGACCTTAAGAATCCCATCGTTCGTTCCTTCTGGGAACAACAGATGGCCAAGACGGGTGCTCGTGAAAAGCAGGAAATGATTCCTTACTTTGCGGCAAAATTCGGTCAGTTCGTGACGAATGGAATGATGCGTAATGTGATCGGTCAAACCAAGAGCGCCTTCGACATCGGTCAGGTGATGAACACGGGCAAAATCTTACTCATGAATCTTTCAAAAGGAGAAACGGGAGATCTGAATAGTAAGCTGCTCGGACTTTTGATCGTGTCCAAATTGCAAGTGGCTGCTTTGCGCCGCCAACGACTGCCCAAAGAGGAACGACGAGATTTCTTCCTCTACATCGATGAATTCCAGAACTACGTGACCGACTCGATTGAAGTGATTCTGTCTGAAGCTCGTAAATATCGTCTTGGACTCGCAATGGCTCACCAGTATTTGGCTCAGCTGGAACAAGACAAAGGTAAGAAAGGCGTGAACCTTAAAGATGCTATTTTCGGTAACGTGGGGACCATGATGTCTTATAAGATTGGTGCTCAGGATGCTGAGTACATGGCCAAGGAAATGTCCCCCGTGTTCAGCGATCAAGATTTGGTGAACATCGATAAGTTCAAAGCTGTGATGAAACTCTCGATCGACACTCAACCTTCCAAACCCTTCAGCATCATCCCGCTGAACCCTTACACAGAGAAAGGCGATCACGAAGCGGCCGAGGCCTATAAGCAGCTTTCTCGTCTGAAATACGGCCGCGACAAGGAATTTGTGGAACGAGAAATCTTTAGGAGACTCGGAACAGTGGTTTAATTCTTTTTTTCACTTCCCTCTGTTTGGCGGACAAGATCTATGAGATCAATCGCTTCTTCTTGGAGTCTTTTAACTTGTTCTTTCAACCCCTCAGCCTGATCGTGATCATTGAAGACAAGGCTCATATCACCATCGGTCATCCCGTAAACATCTCCATAATAGTGAGCTGCATCACTTGGATAAGACCTTTCCACGACAGGATAAATCGTAACTCCGGTACTTTTCCTCAACTCAATGGCATAAGGACCCTTTTTTTTGTATGTGGAATTGGATCGAGTGACGACTACGGCATTTGATTCGAGAGGTCTGTCTGAGTATCGCCCACTTACGGTTGGACACAAATGATGGGTCCATTCCATTCTCACTGCATGATCAAAATAAAATTTCTTCCCTTCTTCTTTTCCTCTTTCCGTCAAATCCACCACGACGAACTCAACGCTGCTATTGGCATCAGCTGGGCAAAGAGGGCTTGGGGTTGCCTCTCCTTTCATGACTGTGAGTGAGGCGTCTTTTTCCTCATCATATTGCCTTCTAAATGGTGTAACAACTTTTTCGGCATCAGCTAGTCTCACGTTTGCATAACTCTGGACTTGAGTCCCAAGAGGTACCATCGAGACGCAGCCTTCATAGAAGTCTCTGGGGACACTGGTATTTCCCCTGATGGGCATGTACGCTTGCCCCATGCAATTGAGTGTACTGTTTTCTGAAGCAGTAGCTACAAATCCGTCTGGGTAGTACACAGGGTTCCCACTACTCCATTCGGCTGGCTCGCCGTCTTTGTTTTCACGTTTCACAAGATCTCCTGGGTTTTCTTTCAACACCTGCATACCTTTTTCGAACTGACTCACAATAGCTTGCATTTTTGTTTGGAAGGCTTGTGTGTCTTCAACAACTTGAGGTGTGGATGCCTGTGCATCACAAGTTGCTAAGACAAGAGGTGCGAGGACAGCTGCGAGTGTGTTCAAACCTTTAGCCATGAGTACTTAGGAATAATGGACTTTAAAATACCATTATTGCCTAATTTGTCTACAAGAGTTCAAGGCGTGGCAGTCCGTTTTCTGCTATAATTGGGAGAAAGTCGAAAAAATAAAACTAAAACAAAAATGAAAATCAAACGCTCTTTAGCACTCATGTTCGCGTCCGCAGTGCTCGCCCTACAACTTTGCCCTGGAGTTTTGGAAGCTGCCTCTTTGGCTTCTGAAGTTCCTCCTCCCCCTGAAGATGAGCCCAATTACACGGTTCAAACCTTCATCATCACCGCTTATTACTCCCCACTTCCTGGCCAAGATCATTATGTGACGGGCTCTTACGAAGGGGATATTCGTTTGAATGGGAATGGAACCAATGGTGCCGACGGGACTCCTGTTTTTCCTGGGATGATTGCAGCTCCAAAGACTTATCCTTTTGGGATGAAACTTTATATTCCTGGAGTTGGGCTCACTTCTGTTCATGACCGAGGTGGCGCCATTGTGACCGCAGGTAACCGTGGTTATTCCTACGACCGTTTGGACATTTGGATGGGAAAAGGGGACGAAGGCCTTCGCAATGCGCTTGGTTGGGGTAAACGTACCGTAGAAGCTTATGTCTACGGCATGAATCCTGACCTTCAGGAATTGGTGTACTTCGATGCTTATTCCACTGTGGAGAACCTTGCGACTCAAATTTTCTTGCCAAGCATGGAATTCCCCAATGACTTGTATTTTGGAAACAGCAGCGACAAGATCAAGGAAATGCAAACTTACCTCAAAGATTGGGGTTATTTGAACATCGAACCGGATGGATTCTATGGTGACAACACGGCTGAAGCCGTATACGAATTCCAATTGGATTTTGGAATCGTTACAGGTCCCGATGAACTCGGAGCCGGACACTTTGGAGTGAACACCCGTCGTACTTTCGACTCTTTGATCAAACATCCAGACACTCTTGCAAGCACGCTTGAAGAGAAGAAAGGCGAAAATTTGCTCATGAAGTATCAAGACCTCTATGAAGAAAGAATCACCTTCTCTAAGGCTCTTGGTCTCGGAGATCGCGGTGAGGAAGTCACCAAACTCCAAGAAGAGCTTTCTCGTCTTGGCTACCTTCGCATCCCTGCAACGGGTTACTTTGGTGACACCACTGAACATGCCTTGTTCAAGTTCCAACAGTCTCAAGGCTTGATCACCGATGCTTCTGATGCGGGAGCTGGATACATGGGCCCTCAAACTCGTGATCTCTTCAACTCCATCTTCGCCAGTCGCTACGAAGAAAAAACTCAGTTGGCTTTCCAACGAGAAGAAATTTCTAGCGGACGCAAGGTTATTCCTTTGCCCAGCGTGATGGTTGCTTCTCTCAAGGAAGAAGATTAAGCGTTAGCTCTCGTTTTTCTCCACCTAAGTGTTGAAACTCAATTTCAACGCGAGGATGATTCTGCCAAAGACTCAAGCGTTCGGGCCATTCGATGAAGAGTGTGTAGCCGGCTTTTAAATACTCTTCCAGTTCTTCGGCAATGAAAGCGTCGTCTTGGTCGAGTCGATACAAATCGGCATGAATCCAGCCCTTGTGTTCTTCAATGATTGAGAAGGTTGGACTTTTGACGAGTGCTGCGTCTTCGCCAAACGCTTCGGCGATGCCTTTTACAAAACTGGTTTTGCCGGCCCCCAAGTCTCCCTTGAGCAGCCAGATTTTAAGGTCTGAATGTGCTTTGATCCATTCTTTTGCTAGGGCTTGAGTCTCTTGAACGTTGTGAGTGATTTGGCTCATTGAAAAAAATCATGAAATCTGCTATAATTTATAGATTTATATAAATAAAAACAAATATGGGAAAAGTCCGCTCTTTCTTCCACACTGCAAACAGGCAACATTGGCTTGGCATCTTAAGCATGATGGCCGTCTCTGTTTTCGCCGTCAATGTGATGGGCACGGGTCACAACTACCTCAGCTCTGTCACAAGCACTGTGAATCAAGACCCTTTCGATGGAACGGTGATGCCCATCCAAAATGTTCCTGACTGGAGCAATCTCACTAGCGGGCAGAACTCTCTTGCATACGCCGACCTTCCCACTTCAAAACTCATAGCTATTCCTGAGTACGACAATGATGTGCTCACCATTGATCCTGCGACTTTGGCTTGGACTTCTTCCGACAAGAAGATCCGGAACGCTCAAATCACTTACCCCGTGCCTTACGCTGGAAATTACGAGTTGGATCATTGCGGTGAAAACTGTGGAAGTCATCCTGCCATCGACATTAAAACCCTGAAAGACACTCCTGTGTATGCAATTGCCAACGGAGTGATCGAAGAAGCTGGATCTTCCAGCAGCTGGGGAAATTATGTGGTGATTCGCCATTCTGATGTTCCCGACCCTGACAATTCCAAAAAAACCACCACTTTGTTTTCTTCCTACTCACACTTGGATCAAATTTTTGTGAGTGAAGGTAAAGCCATTTCAAAAGGTTCTGTCCTTGGTGAGGTGGGAGACACAGGGACGGCAACGACCTTCCATTTGCACTTCCAAATCGACAATGCCAATGCACCTTGGCATCCTTATTGGCCTTTCACCACTGCGGAGGCAAGCGCTGCCGGTCATGATTTTTGGGACGCCGTTTCGTATGGCGTGGGTAAGGACAACGTTTACGCCTACACCGAAAATCCTTTGAAGTATGTTCAAGATCATTTGGATGAAGATGCGGTAATGAACGACGATGCTCAAACGGACTCGAATGATGACTCTTCAAACAATGATTCTTCAAACGACACTAGCGAAGAGGACTCTTCCCAAGACTCCACTCCAGTGGATCAAGTTTCAGGGGAATCTTTCTCAGGCCTTGCGATAAAAGTTCCTGAAGTCGTTCAAGTCGGTGAGCAGGAAACTGTTCACGTCTATCTTGTTGATTCTGATGGTGAGGTGGTAGAAGACGATGCTTCTTTTTCTGGAAATGTGACGGTGAGCGTCTCCGACTCTACTGTTGGATCTGTGAACCGTACTACTTTGGATAAGTATGCTTTTGATGAAGGTGATGCGACTGTGCGCTTTTATGGAGACCACGCAGGAACAACAACGATCAGCGTTTCCTTCGACGGAAAGACTTATACTTCACTTCCCTTTGAAGTGGTGAGCGAGTTGGGAACCTTCGATCATTTCGAAATCGTAAGCGATGGGGTCTTTGTTCCTAAAAAGGCTGAAACCCTTCAAATTCAAGCTGTGGACAAGAATGGATCTCCCGTTCTTAGTTTTTCAAGCTATGGAACCGTGAGCCTCAGTCTCGCTCAAGGTAAAGGATCTTTGAGTCCAGACAAGGTCCGCAATGAAGACTTCAAAAAAGGCATTGCCGAAGTGAGCTTCACTGGCTCCACCGACGAACCAGTCATTATTAAGTATAGCTATGGTAAAGAGGTGGGTACATCTGCGACTTTGACCTCTCAACTTTTCAATGACTTGAGTGAAGACGATAGCTCTTATCCGGCCGTGAGCTACTTGTACAAACAAGGAACTGTTCAAGGCTACCCTGATGGGACTTTTCAACCTGACCGAACGGTGTCTCGTGTGGAATCCCTCAAGTTTATTTTTGTAGGGCTTGAGCAACCTGTGAGCAGTAAATTGAAAGCTTCATATAAGGATACTGAGCCTAAAGGTTGGTATGCCTCATATTTGGCTACCGCCAGCTCTAAAGGTGTGGTTCAAGGCTATCCTGATGGAACCTTCAAACCCAATCAAGGTGTGAATCGTGTTGAGTTCTTGAAAATGCTCTTCACTACTGTGGAGGTGAGTGTTGATCCTGTGGTAACCGAAGACCCTTACGACGATGTGAACAATCTTTCTTGGTATGCTCCTTATGTGGCGTATTCCAAAGAGATGAATCTGTTCCCTGTCACGGGACACAACTTCAATCCTTCCCAGCCCATGAGTCGTTTGGAGGTGGCTGAAGTGATTTACCGTTTCATCACGGTTTTGGACAACAACCAAGAGCCTTACTCAGTGCTTAAAACGCCTAAATGATCTGATTGATGAGCACGGGCATTTGTCTCGCTCCGGTCATGGTTTTGTAATAATGCGTGGAAGCTTGAGTGAGCACGTAGAGTCCTTCCCCATTTTTATCGCTGAGCAGAAGCGCATAGACGCCTTGGCGAATCACGAACCAAACGCCGTTGGCTTGGCCTCTATTCACCAGCACTTTGACCAGACGTGGCTTTCGTTCTTGCCATGCACCTTTTTTCAAAACTTCGGCCTCACAAAATCCGAGCCACGGGAACCACGCTTCGCGCCCGCGATAGTGCACGGGCAGCAAAGGTTTGTCTTTGCTGAGCCGAACCACCGTGCTTTGGCTGGGATCCTTTGGACTTGGGTATTGAAATACAGTGCACATGAAAGCGGTGATTAAAAACAGAGTTTTCCGTCGATGTCGCAAATTTCATAATTGCTGGCGGTGTCTGAAAACACTTGAGGTACGAAAGCGGTGCTGGCACTGCGAAGTGTGAAAGGTCCAAAACGCTCCGAAAGGTTTTGCTTGAGGGCTTGAAGCCGCTGTGACTGAGCGTTCTCGCTGCTGAACAGCGGCATTTGTTTTCGCTCGCTGGCCCGCAGATTGCTGGCGTACAAATGCACGGCCGAATACGCGTGGTCTTTTTTGTAGAGTTTTATGAATAGGGTTTTGGCCGCTTGTAAAAAAGTTCCGTAGTCGTCGCCGTAATCTGCGAAACCTTGCTCTGCACTGCAAGCCCGTCCGCTGTCTTCGATCAGCGTTAAACACAGATGCAGCGATTCCAATCGATTGTGCCACAGGGCTTCGACGAAACGCTCCAGGTTGCGGATCACAAAACCGTAAATGACTTTGGGGTCTTTTTGCACGCCCCACAATTGTCCTCCGCGTGAAAGACTTTTGTGCACGGGCCTCTCGGTTTTGAGTGGAGTGATTTGTATGCCTTGAAGCTCGTACCACAAACATTCTCCGGGTTTGTTGAGCAACTTCACGATTTGCTTGCGATCCTGCCGAATGAAATCCAAGGCAGTGAATATGCCTTGATTTTTGAGTCGTTCGCCGAGGTGTCTTCCTATGCCAAAGATCTCTTCCACTTCGGTTTCTGCAAGGATTTCATCGCGATTTTCTGGTGTGATGATGGTGACGCCAAAAGGTTTGTTTTTGTCGGAGCCGAGTTTGGCCAAGGTGCGCGTTTCGGCAAAACCGATGCTCACCGGGATGCGTGCTTCTTCCAAAATGCTGTTTTGCATTTTGCGCGCCAAGTATTCTTGGTTCTCGATTGGCTTTTTAAATTCCAAAAAACTTTCATCCACCGAATAGTATTCCACGTAAGGGCTGAAGCGCTTCAAAATATCTTGAATGTGATGCGAGACCACACCGTACCACTCGAAGTCTCGTTTGATGTAAATGCCTTCAGGGCACAGTTTTTTTGCCATGTGAATGGGCAGCGCCACTGTGACTCCTTTGGCTTTCATTTCGTAGCTGCGCGCGATCACACACGAGCCTTGATTTCCGAGCACACCAACGGGTTTTCCTAAAAGACTGGAATCTCGAATGCGTTCGCACGAGACGTAAAAACAATCGGCATCGATGTGGGCTATTGAACTCATGCCTCCATGATAGGTGAGCGTACGCTCACCGTCAATGGTTTTAATGGTTTTAGAGGGCTTGTTTCTTCCACAGTTTGTAGAAGACGCCTTCTTTTTTCAGGAGGGATTCGAAGCTTCCTTCTTCAAGAACCTTGCCTTGCGAGAGCACTAAAATCCTGTCCATTTCTTTGAGCGTGGAGAGTCGATGTGCGATGACCACCGCCGTCACCTCTTTGAAAAATTCGTGCAGCGTTTCTTGGATCTTGCCTTCGGACTCGGCGTCTAAATGCGAAGTGGCCTCATCTAAAAACAGCAGTTCAGGATTTCGGTACACCGCTCGTGCAATGCCCACGCGTTGACGCTCGCCTCCAGACAGTTTCACCCCTTTTTCACCGATGAGAGATTCCACGCCTTGAGGTAACTTGTGAAGAAAGTCTTTGACGTGAGCGATTTCAAGGGCTTTCTTCAAACGCTTTTCGTCCACTTTTTCATCCAAGGCCAGCGTCACGTTGTCTTTGAGTGAAAGATTGAAAAGTTCGGTTTCTTGAGGCACGTAAGAAAAGTGCTCCAAGTAAGATTCTCTGCGAATGTCCTTGAGCTCCTGCCCTTCGAAAGCAATGGACCCTTCGTAACGATCGTAGAGCTTGAGAAGTAATTTGAACAAAGTCGACTTCCCTGCTCCCGAGAGGCCAACGATGCCGAGTTTTTCGCCACGCCTGAGAGTGAAGTTCACTTTTTTGAGCACAGGGTTTTCTGCGTAAGCAAACTCCAAGTCTTTCACTTGAAGTGCTGTCCATTTTTTGGGGAAGTCTTTTTTGCCGGAGGTCTCGGCTGTGGGCATGGCGTCCAACATTTCGCGGAAGCGCATGAGAGAGATGCGGCCCAATTCAAATTGATAGGCCACTTCCGAAAGTTCGCTGGCGGAATCTGTGATTTTTTGGAAGTAGAGCAGCACCAGAGCGATGGTCCCGACTTCTAAATTGCCTTGAAGCACTTGAAAGACCACGTACCAAATGATGACTTGGCGGAAGGCTTCTCTCCATAAATTCAAGGTTGCAGAGCGAGTTCGATACCAGAAAATTCGTTTGCGGATCGAGGCGTAAAGGGTGATGGAGTTTTTTTCTAGCCACGCCATGATGGGACGCCAAAACCCAAGTGCTCGGATGGTTGAAATGTTGTTCACGGACTCGAACAAAACGCCTTCGTATTTTTCCCATTCCATATTCGACTGCAAAGAATGGGCTGAGGATTTTTTTGTGAGTGTGCGCGAGATCAAATAGTAGGTCAAAAAGAAACCGACCATCAGAGCGCTGACCCAAGTTCCTAGCGTCAGGAGCACTAGCGTGACTCCAATCACATTGATGGTGGATTCGATGCACAGGTCCACATACAGGCGCATCATTTGATCCAAACTTTCTCCAGCCTTGTGGATGCGCTGAAGTTTGTTCCCGCTGTTTTCTTTTTCATGCCAATCGGGATCCAATTTAAAAATGTGAAGCACCGCTTGTTTGATGGCGTCGAGCCTCATTTTTTCAGAAACCTGATAGATCAAATATTTGGCTCCGTCGTGGCTCAAATAATGATAAACCGCAAGCGCGCAAACCGTTGAGAAATAAACCCAGAACGTGTGTGTTGAATCGCCTTCTTTGTAAGTGCTGGCGAAGTTGATGATCTGACTGAGAGCCCACGCGGGATAAAGCCAAATGACATCGCTGCTGAAGCGTAAAAAAGTACCCGCAAAAAACTTGCTTCTGTAGGGCTTGATATAAGCCCAGATGTCATGAATCAAGTCTTTGAGCGAGTAGTTCAAAAATTGGGGTTAGTTCAAATAAGCGTCGTAGCACTTTTGGGCCAAATCAGCGGCCTCAGCGCGAGTCAGCATTTCAGTTGGATTGAAGGTTCCATCTTCGAACGAAGAAAGGATTCCGTCGAGGCTTGCCTGAACAACGGCATTCCAATACCAGTCGGTGTCGGTGACGTCGCTGAAGCTCGATTCCTCTCCTCTGACGTCCGTTGAATTTTTACCGTTGATTCTCATGATCAGTTCGATGGCTTCGGCTCTATTGATGAATTCATTTGGTTTGAACGTTAAGTCTTCATAACCCAAAACGAAACCATTCTTGTAGGCAAAAGAAACGTAAGTGCCAAACCAATTTTCTGATTCCACGTCGCTGAAAGGTTCTTCTTCGTAGTTGCCGATTTCAAAACCACTATTCAAGAGAGAAATCTTAAGGAATTCAGCGCGAGTGATACGCAATTCAGGTTCGTAAGAATTTGAACTACGTCCTTCGATGACGTTACGCGTGTACAAGTCGTTGATCGCGTCTCTCGCCCAACTTTCAAGAATGTCTTGGAAGGGAGATGTGGCACTTGTACCTGAAGAAGAGTTGTTTCCTTGAGTTTCGTCCGTTTGAGTTCCATTTGTTGAAGGCGGTGTGAAAATGACAGTTGAACCACCGCTGCTGCCAGAAGAGCTTGATTCTTCTTGTGGCACCGCAGCGTTGCTTGCTGCAGAGGCAGCTCCAGTTCCAATGGCATTCGTGGCGGTCACGGTGAAGGTGTATGACGTTCCGTTTGTCAGTCCAGAAACCGTGAGTGGTGAAGAACCACCTGTTGCCGTTAAGCCTCCTGGATTGGATGTAACTGCGTATGAAGTGATGGCAGATCCTCCGTCTGAAGCTGGGGCTGTGAAAGTCACCGTTGCCTGCCCGTTCCCTCGTGTGGCTGTTCCAATGGTGGGCGCGTCTGGACTAGTGGCTGGAGTCACAGCGTTGCTTGCTGCAGAGGCAGCTCCAGTTCCAATGGCATTCGTGGCGGTCACGGTGAAGGTGTATGACGTTCCGTTTGTCAGTCCAGAAACCGTGAGTGGTGAAGAACCACCTGTTGCCGTTAAGCCTCCTGGATTGGATGTAACTGCGTATGAAGTGATGGCAGATCCTCCGTCTGAAGCTGGGGCTGTGAAAGTCACCGTTGCTTGCCCGTTCCCTCGTGTGGCTGTTCCAATGGTGGGCGCGTCTGGCACTGTGTCTGGAATTGACGCTAAATAAGGCCCAATGACTGTGCTGTCATCCGAATAAGAAACTTGATTTTCATTGTTGTCATAAGCCTTCACGGAGAAATAATAGTTACTGCCATCCGTCAAATCGGGAATACTCAAGGTGGTCAGAGCGGTGTCTACCGTTTGGTCTAAATTGTCGGCGCTCGTTCCATAAGAAACGCGATAACCGGCAATCGTTGGGTCGTAGGCGCTTAGTGAGGTCCATGATAAATTCGCCGTATTGTCGTTCATTACGTCGGAGGAAGAAAGAGTCGGTTTGATCATGCTTAAAAACCAGAGTTTGGCGAGGCGTACATCTCCAAGAGCATTGGGATGAACGTTGTCGGAATATTCGTCTGCTTGATAATACTTCATGACATTGAATAGGTCGGGTCCACCCTGAAGCCCTAGGGCTTCACGTATGTTTTGATAGGCAGTTCCGTAGGTCGAGAAATTGATATAAAAAGGCTCCAGCCCCATTCCAAAATCGTAAGAAGGATAGGAGAGCCATATGTTGTCTGCCGTTGCACCAAAGTCGGTCATGAGCATGGATATAAAGTCGGTCATATCGATTTCAAAATCGGCTGCAGAAATACTGACTCGAGAGTCATTGATCCCAAGCGCTATCAGCCACTTATTTGCAGCAAGTGCCGTTTCGCGATTTCTCCAGGCTACTGACATTACGCTTGCTTCGTAACTTCTAGCCCCAATACTTCCTCTCCCTTCGTTCATTAAAAAGACTGGGTAGCCGTAATAATTTGCAAGTTTGTCATTCAAGTCGGTCAAAAAGCTTTCGTTGTAGGTTCCGGTGACTATTCCGTGTTGTGGGAAGTTTCTATTGTCTGCTGAAACCGTTCCTGCATCGGCGTCCAACCAATTGGTCACAACTCCATCGTCAACCGTTCCCCCTAAGCCTTCTACGACAGAATCGCCAATCACAGCAATGATGTCACCAATCCCCACGTCGGTTCGGGAATCGTGGTATTCAGGGTCAGGCAAGCGACTCACGCCATCCCCTTCCAATATGTAGGCATCGATTGTGTACTCTGCCTTTGCCAAACCTGCAAACGACACGCTGTAAGGGAAAGTGAGATCGATCATGCTGTCTTCCCCTGCGAGGCCTTCGTTTAAAACAAATTCGATTCCTCCTCCGTCGGGTACCGTCGCCGCCGTTGCATTCACGGTCAATGTGGTTGAAGTCTGGATGTAGGGAATGTAAAAGGTTCCCCCTTCGTCTGTGATTGCAAGAGTGGCAACATTGGGCGCAGCCTCCACTGCCGCACTTGGTGAAGTGATGTCTATACTTGGAGCAGATCCGAAAAAAGCCACGTCGTCGTAAAGAACGGTAGCGGCGCCTGCCGTCCTACCTAATGCGAAGGTTCCTCTTGTGAAGCGATTGATGGAGTCGGTGGCGCTCACCGTTGGTGCCGATGGTTTTTCGGTTCCCTCTTTCCACACGTAGATGCTTAAGACGGGTAAGTCGGACCCATTGTTGATGCACGACACTTCCATATTGAACCACGCATTGGCTTCCATTGGAGCTGCTGCAGTGGAGCTGGATGTAGCCAAATTGGTTAAAGTAGGTCCTGTGCTGTCGTAATGACTGATCGTCCACACGTTGGTGCTGTGCCATAAAATGTACCCTGAGTTGTTGTCTTGATGCCTAAGCCAAACGTAGCCGGCGGAATTGCTTGCAGAATCAGATTTGAATTTGGTGAACAAAACTTGATCCGTTGTTTCGATGCTTCCGTTGGTCGCTTTGTTTGTTGGATAGGTAGTCGCTGACGTGGCCTGCAGAACTTGATCCCCTAAAGAATCGGCCACAACCCAAGTCCCTCCCTGTAAACTCCATGCATTTTGTCCTGTCACATCTCCTAAAGTTGAGCTGGTGAAGTCATCTGTGAACAAAGATGGATAAACCGTTTGAGAGAGTCGAAGTGGCGTTCCGTACTCGCCCAAATTGTCGTAAGGGAAAACGGTATAATAATATTGAGTCCCATTCACCAAATCAGAGTGAGTGACGCTGCTCGAACCTCCTGAAGCTCCCAGCACATTGGAAAGGAGGGTGCCGTCTGTTACCGAAGTTGGATATGCTGAAGTGCTGTAACGGACCATGCTGCCCACGTAATCGGCGTGAACGGGATTTGTCCAAGTCAGTGTGTTTTGAGTTATTGCTGAAGTTATGGTTGGGGCGGAATCACCCATACGCCCATAAAATTGAACATTGTCGTACTCAGCGAGTGAAGTGCCTGTCTTACCAACGCTAAATACCCCTTGAGGCAGTCGATTCACTGTGTCGGTGACTTGCAAGGTTGGCGTGGAAGGTTTTGAAGTGCCTCGTTGCCAAACATAACCAGTTAAAACAGGTAAGCCAGCAGAATTGTTCACGACCGAGAACTCATAAGTGTACCAAACTCCTGCGGTTGGCGTGAAGGCGGCTGAGGTGAGCTGGGTTTGCGCGGTGCCTGACCCGGTTTTGTAGTTGATTCTTAAAGTTCCCGTCGCCTGCCACAAAAAATAACCTCCTGCATCGGCAGAATTGGATTGTGCTCGCAAGAAAACTTGCCCCGGAGTGGTGGTCGTTGACCCTTTCCAGTCGGCCCGAATCATTTGATCGCTGTATGTTGCTACATTTCCTCCATTCAAAACGCGGCACGTTTCATAACCCGCTGTGCCGGCTGTACTTTTTAGAGTTTGCTCACCCGTTGTATCAATAACTGACCATGAACATCCGATGGCGTCCCAGCCATTTTGTCCGTCGATGTTCGCGATGCTGCGAGACTCGAAATCTTCGGAAAATTGGCTCTTCATCACCAATTGTTGAGTGTTCACCGCTGCGCTGTATTCAGGCGTCCCATTATGAGAAAAAAGTGAGTAGTAGTAGGTGGTTCCATTTTCAAGCCCCGAGTGAGTCACCGTGCTGGATCCACTGGGCGCTCCCGCTACGTCAGAAACGAGGCTTCCATCGGAAACAGTTGCGGGGAAAGCACTCGTGCTCACTCGCACCATTGTCCCTGTGAAATCCACAGAAGCTGGATTGGTCCACGTCAGCACTACTTCCCCGTCCCCTGGTGTGGGCGTCACGATTGTCACGACATCGGGAGCGGCCGCCTGACTGACATCGATGAAATGCCCAGGAAAAGCGCAGAGAATACTCAGAAGTAAAACTACACTGACTAAACGGTGTAGGCGTGGTTTTTTAAAGCTCATCTTCATTTAAATCTTAATTTAGGTGAAGAAATTCTATTACAAGATTTATGTTTTTCACAGTTGAAATGCCGACTTCACAACGCAAATTGACGCTTGTAAATCGGAGTTGTTTAAAATGGTACCCCGGGGTGGAAGACGCTCGCCCTGCTCGCTAAACGGTCGCAAGCTCCCTCACGAACCATGGTTTCGATTGTCGCTTCGTTCTACCATTTTAAAAACGAACCAGTTCATTTTTAAAATGGTACCCCGGGGTGGAATCGAACCACCGACCAACAGCTTAGAAG
>CAZROM010000003.1:0-36432 GCA_964601715.1 uncultured Candidatus Peribacteria bacterium
GTTGGCGCGGAAAATCATTCGGCCAATTCGTCCAAAACCATTGATAGCGACACGCATGTGCGAAGGGGTTAATCGCGCAAAGTATAACGATTTTTTTTCTGCGATCAATCTCACTTAGGGATGAGGCATGTGAAGCTTGGTGCTCAGCTCGGTGGCTTCTTCGCGATGCTGTTTGGCAATGCTCATGTACGAAGAGTGAATCCATGAACTTTTTGTCGTTCCGTCGGCGTTTTTCACGAGGTACTTCCATGCCATGTCTCCGATGCCCAAAGTTCCGAGCTCGGCTTGGGTTTCATCGGTTTGATTGCTGGCGGTGTAGGGTCCGATGAGTGTGGTTTCGCGTCCGTCGTCTTGGCCGTAAAAACGAGCCACGGCTTCGTAATAGCCTTCTTCTTGGGTCACGAGCAAAAGGTCATTGGGAGTGTTGTTCACGAATTTAAAATCCTGTTCTCCAGGAAAAACGGTGGCGTCCAAGCCGTCGCCGTAGTCGTTGTAGTACACCACATACAAACTGTGATGGCGTTGCTCGGTGATGTCGAGGGCTGCGTCCAAGGCCGCACGATAAATGGTGGTTGAGATTTGGCAAACGCCGCCGGCCGGCGCACGTTCGAGCTGAGTTCCTTTGAAAATTGTGTAGGCTTGTTTCCAGCTGCCGTCGTCGACGGGGCCCAAAAATTCCACGTAAGAAAATTCAGCGCCGGCCGGAATCACGATGCCATTGAATTTTTCGTTCAAAGCTTTCTCGATGTTGAATTCGCGTTCGGGCGAGGAACCCCAGTACGTGGTTTTTCCTTCGGCAAGTTCCTGCAGAGGACCTAGCTCCAATCCAGTTTGATTGATGATTTTGCCTTCGGATCGAGTCACGGGCACTTCTTGAGCGGTTTGTCCTTCTTGTATGGTTTTGATCATGGCCACTTTTAAGAGCAGGGGATTCACTTCGAATCCTTCGGAAATGGTTCCGTCCAAGTCCACTTTAAAAGCTTTTCCACTTTCTTGATTGGCTTCATGACCCGCTGCCACTTTTACTAAGGTCAAATCTTGAGCATCTCGATTGATCAGTTCTTCAGCTGTGGTGAGGACGTAATTCATGTAAGCATCGGTCAGGCCCATTTGCACGCCCGTTTCACTTTTTTTAAAGGTGAGGTCTTTGAGCTCGGTGGGGAGCACCCAATCTTCGCCATCCAAAGTCAGCACCACTCCTTGTTTTAAAAGTTGCTCAACTTGTTCGGTGCGTGGAGCGAGGTCTTCTTCGCTCACAGTGGAGTCCGCGAAATCACTCAGCAGACTCGTGGTGAGGTGCAGGGTGTTTTGTTCGGGGATTAGGCTGAGTTTTTTATTCTCGTAAATGAAGTGAGCATCGACAGGGGAGCTACTTTTGAAAAGATCCAGAATGGTGGCCTCGACATGAGGAGCCCAAGAGCTGGGTGAACTCAATGAAGACCAGAAGGCGAAGGCGAGGAGGAAGGTGGGCATGGCGATTTAAGTGGGCTAAGCCTAGCACAAAGGTCAAGTTTGTGGTACAATTGAGTGATGTTTTCACTATTCAGAAAAGAAAAATCAGGGTTCAAGCATTTTGCCACCGTTCTGGTGACAGCGGCTGCTGTGGTGTTCTTTTGGAGAGGGGTTTGGGGCATTTTGGACCATTATCTTTTCCCAGAAAACCCAATGTTGAGTTATTTGTCGTCGCTCTTGCTCGGGCTATTTATTCTGTGGTTGGATGACAAAGAAATTTCAGAACTCCAGCATTGATTTGAAATGTTGAGGTGAGTTCTTCCGCACCACTAGGGCTTGTGGGTGGCTTTTAAAAGTGACCACAAATCGGTGGGCTTGTTCAAATTAATTGCACAACCGCTTGAGCAAGTATGCAAGTTTTTTTTCTTGCTCATTGGACCCCAGCGATAACAGGTTTAAATTTACCCAATTGTCTTTTTAAGTGCACACATTTTGTACCCAGATTTTAAACGATCTTTTAAATAATCATTGACGCGCGGTCACGTCCGTCCTAGGGTGGTCTCACTACCACGCACGTTCAAAAAACTTATACAAGGCTGTGCACAAAAGTTATCCAGAGATTGTGGCTCAAGTTGAAGGGCCTGTGACTCCCCGTCACGACCCAGTGCTCCTCAAGGAGTGCATTCAGTATTTGAACCTCAAACCCGGCATGACGGTTGTGGACTGTACCTTAGGCCTCGGAGGCCATTCCTGTGAATTGCTCAAAGCAGTTGCACCGAATGGACATCTGTACGCCTTTGAGAAGGATGAACGCAATCTCAAAGTCGCTCAAAAACGACTCGAGGAAGTGGCTAGGGAAGTTGGAGGAAAATTCACCATTTTCCACGACTCATTCAGTTCTTTGACAGATCGGCTCAAGGGGGAAGGGGCATCCCGAGCGGATGCTATTCTCTTTGATCTAGGACTCTCCTCCCCACACGTTGATGATGCCGAGCGCGGTTTCTCTTTTCTAAAAGAAGGTCCCCTCGACATGCGTTTTGATCCACGCCAGACCAAAACGGCAGCGGATGTGCTCAACACTTATTCGGAAAAGGAGCTGGCGGATGTGTTTTTTTACCTCGGTGAAGAACGCTCCTCTCGCAAATTGGCCGCAGCGGTGGTGCATGATCGGAAACAAACTCCGTTCACAAACACTTTGCAATTCGCAGAATTCGTCAATCGAGTGCTGGGTAGAGGAAAACCGGGACGTCATCGTGCGACCCAAATATTTCAGGCACTTCGTATGGAAGTGAACGAGGAACTTATGGCCCTGGAGCTTGGTCTCAATCAAGCGATTGAGCTTTTAGCTCCTCACGGACGCGTGGTTGTGCTGAGTTACCACTCTCTTGAAGATCGCTTTGTAAAGCAAACCTTCAAGCAACTCGCCACAGACCTCCGCGATCCGACTGACATATTTGGAGCCAGAGTCCTTAGATTGAAGAGCCTTTCCCTCTTGACTAAAAAGCCGATCGTCCCCTCGAAAGAGGAAGTGGCTCGCAACTCGCGAGCCCGCAGCGCCGTTTTACGGGCTGCAGAAAAGTTATAATTTCACCGTCTCTCTCACGCCCATGTCTGTTTTAATTTCTTACCTTCCAGCTTCTCTTCAAGCGTTGTTCACGCGCCATGAAAAGTTGAGTCTCGCCTCCATTGGAGCTTTGCTCGTCGTGGCCATGGTCATCATGAGCGTCATCTCTCTGACTCTTCTGAACGGAAAGGCAATGAATGGTTACACCTTGGGAGAATTGGAACAAACTCGCCAACAATTGGTGGAGGATGGGGAAATCACGGACATGCTGGCACTACGAGCCCGCGCTATGGATCAAATTGAAGCGAAAACGATGGACATGATCAAACCTGCAAGCACTGAAATCACTTACGTTTTGCCCGTCACTGTGGTGGCCAAGAACGATTCCGAGTTTGGATACTAGCCTAGTTGAGGCGCTCACATTACAAATGAACCCATGTTAATGGGGTTAAGGGGAAATCACAAAAAACCCTCTGGAAGACGCAAGTCCACCTGAGGGTTTTTTGTTGGTATTAACGAACGACGGTTAGGCTCAATCCACGATTGTCTGCATTGCCCTTAGAGGCTTGATCCAATTTCTTTAGGAAAGATTTAACAGCATCGGGATCTTCGAGATTCACTTCAGAAAGTAGTCCTCCAAGGCTTTCATCCGTTACCTTGCCCCATACTCCATCGGTACAGACCAAAATTCGATCTCCAGATTCCACTATATTTGGTTCATTTTCTAAGTTCACTGGGCTCGTCATGTTGACATCGTTGGTGAGTATATTGGGTGCATCTGTCTTATGTTGTGGTTTTGATGCCCACTTCTTTTTACCATCTGCTCCAAAGATATAAATGCGCACGTCTCCTGCCAAAGAAGTGAACAGAGTTTTATCGTCGAGCTTCATTCCTGCTAACGCGGCACCTGCACTATAAGAGATTTTATCTGCATCAGTTTTACCTGCATTGTCTGTTTTCACTTTTTCGTGGCTGGCTTCAATGAGTGCAGCGAGGTCATCGATGTTTCCGTCCGCAAAATTTCCGCTGATTGCTGCTGAAAATTCACCTCCATTCGCGTGACCACCCATGCCATCTACTACTAGAATTGCTCCCGTTTTAGGATTCAAGGCGACTGTGTCTTGGTTCTCTGTACGAGTGTTGTGACCTTTGTCACGCGCCATCAACACAGGATTTCCGTACATATCTGCCACGACGACATATTGGCCGTCTTCGGCGAGACCAACATCTAAATCGTGGATGTCATCAAGTAATACGGGTTTGCCTCCATTTGCGACGTTTTCACAATGTAAACCTACAACGAAGGTTTCGAACTGCTCGCCTTTCTCAGTATCCAGTTTGGCTTTCAAGGAAGGGAGTGCGCTCAAGAGGTGTGTTTGCTCACGTTTATCGATGAGAACGGTTGTGGAGCCAGCGGTTAGACGTACAGTTGCATGCATGTTGCTACCTAAAATCAGTTCGAGAAGGAGCTTGATATTTTTGGGATCTTGGTTGTTATAATCGAACTTGTTTAAAGTTTCTACTTGAGCATTTGCAATTTTTTCTTCCAAGTCGTCACTTGCTATCTTTAGATTTAATTCCGCTACGCTTATTGCATTTTGGAATGCTGCATCTACCAGTTCCGCAGCGTAAGGATTGTTTTCCATCCCTTTTTTGAAGGCAACGAATTTAGCATTGGCTGCAGCCAACTCCTCTTTGGTGGCGTCTGTGTAATCATTTGCAAGGTCAAGCTTCGTTTCCATGTGATCCGAACATTTCTTTGTCCAAGCTGTTGTTTTTGCTGCGATCTTAGCTTCTGCATAGAGCTTGGCAGCGGGCTCTAGACCATCTAGGATCTGTGCTTTGAGAGCGTCCATGGTGACTGCATAGAGCTTGGCAGCTTCTAGTGAGGTCTCATCATTTAGCACAGGGGGTACAAACGAATTCAATGCCTCTAGTTTTGGATTCGCTGCAATATGTATAATCATTTCGCTGATGACGTCCTTAAGCGTAGCTATTTTTTCTTCAACGCTGGTTCCTTGGAAGAGGTCGGGATTGTCGTCAATGACTAAGCTGAGCTCAGTAAGACTGGCTTGGAGATCTACCGCTGTTGTCAGTGAAGTACTGGCGCCCATAATAGCGTCCTCATCCTCTATGAATTCTACTAAAGCTTTTCCTAGGGTCTCACTTGCTTCACTGATGGCAGTTTTAGTTTCGTCAAATTCTGGAGGAGGTGTTCCGAGAGCGATGATTTCATCTATGATGTCAGTCGCTTTATCGAGGAAAGCTTTACCTTCAAGGTTTGCCTCCAAAAATTTGGACAATTTGTTTTGTACGGCATCAACGTGCTTTTGTTCTTTATCTTTACGGACTCCTTTGTGGAGTTCATCATTTTTTTCTGTAGCTTCTGTGATTCTGTCACCTTCTTCCAACTCTAACAGGTCCATGCCTGGAAGAATTCGTCTCAACAGAGAGTGGAAAATTTTTATGTCATTGCTCATGATTTGACTTAGAGCTTTGATGCGTGCATTGCGATCGCTCACATCTTTGAAACGAGCAATGTCTACAAAACCAGAAAGGATACCGCTTGGCTTCACGGCTTCCTCCATCCACTCGACGAGTTTTTCTTTGATGTATTCTCGGTCGATTGGTTCGGTGTGGAGTAATTGTGCAGCGGTACCTTTGTTGAGGTAATGGTCAAGAGCGGTGACGATCGCTTCTAAGGCTGGTTCAAAATGCTTGGCATCTTTTTCATCCATTTCCGCACGTTTTTTTTGGGCTCCGCGTGCTGTCCAAGGGGAAATTCCAAACAGTTCTAAATTTGTTGGCAACATTCCTATTAAAGCAAAGAGTGCCAGCATGGTTAAAGGAGCAGCAGCCCCCATTTCATGCCACATGCGCAGCCAAATATTAGTGGCTGAACGTGCTTCGATTCCGAGCTTGATGGGAGTATTTTCAATGCTCATTTCGTCTGCATTGATGCCTTCTATGGAGTCAGGTGTAGCTTTTGCATAGCCTGGACCACCATGAGCGACTGCATATTCAATCAACTTTCTGTTTAACGTTGTGTACTTTCCTAGGCGACTGTCCAATTTACTTTGTGTGTCACTGTTCAAATCCGCCATGACACGGTCTAGTTCTCGAACAATGTCATTTAAGATGACTTGGCTTTCTTCTGGTTTATCCAAACTTGAAAGGCGTTTTTCGAGCTCGTCGATTCTTTCCATTTCACCCTTGATCTTTGCTGACTCTTCATCAAAAATAGCGCCTACTTCATCGGGAAGAGTTTTTCCGTCGATCACAGCGCCACTTTGTACAAGTCTTAAAATGCCATGACTGAAATCACTTCCCAATTTCAAGTCACGCGCAGCGTTGTTGTCTTCATTGTACATCACCGCTTTTGCACGCCAGATAGGTCCTTGTGTAGCGATTCCTGATTCAGAGGCACCTGCGGCTTCATCATCCAACTTCTGTTTGATTTGTCCTTGGACTTGTTCCACTGTGCTGGTTTTTGCAGCTTCTATTGCGGCAAGCAAAGCAGCTTGGCGGTCGTCCAGTGTTTGCTTTGCATCACTGAGTTGAGTTGAGCGGTCTGCTGTTCCCAAGGCATATTCTGCGACTCCCATTACATTCGTTGCTTCATCAGCCAACTGTATCGCACTTAGAAATAGTCCAGCAAAAAGGGTGCTTCTAAAGAGCTTTCTTCCATTCCCATGTATGAAGTCGTGGTTTCCACGTTTTACTCCCTCGCGAATGGTTGAGGCATAGTGGCGCACTGCTGTACGAACGGGCCTTTCTTTCCAGTCACTTTCAGGTAAACCTTCAGAAGCGCGCATTCCTGCACGTACTCCTTTTTTGTATTTTCCAAGATAAGCGCTACTGAGAGTTCCTAGGAAAAGACCTGTTGCTAATGCTGCCCTTCCAGCGGCTACTGGATCGTCCCAGGTTGTGGTGTCCATCCAATCTGCCGTTTGTCCTTCAATACCTCTCACGCTGGTGTACCAAGAAAAAACCAGAGCGCCCGTGTTTCCTACGGCTTCTGTTACGAGTGCCATTCGTGTTCCCAATCCAATCCCGACAAGGGATGCGTTGAGAGCATCTAACAGTGTTTTATCTCCTTTGATTTCCTCCGCAAGTCGTGGGTCCATCAGAACTTTTCCTCCTAGTGCAGCTGCGAGCAACAACGTGATTCGCATTCCATAAGAGTCCAAATCGTCCTGATCTGGTGCATCTACCTTTTTTAGTGCCTCTACCATTTTGACGATTTCTCTTTTTAGCGATTCGCGTCGATCACCCAATTTAGCTAACTTTGAATCTGTTGCAGCTATTGCGTTTAGAACCTTGTCTGCAACGGCATCATTTGGGAGGTTTTTTTTCCCAGTCAATGCGATTTTGAGTTCTTTGCTGATGCGTTCAGGGATGTCTGCAGCGAGAATTTCTGGATTCTCGTTGAGACCTGAGACTTTATTCAGAGGCATATATGAGTAGTTAGTGGGGTGGAGTTAGCGATTACAATAACCTTATTTGCAGCACCTGTCAAGTATGTGGTTTTATTTACTGCACTTCTTTTCTGATTAAGCTGCGGAATCGAGCATCGGGTGTTACTAGGTTTGTATTTTTCATTTCCGTCGACATCAAAGTGGTCTGTTTTCCAAGTGCAACTTTTCCTGTAGCAGTTGTTCCTTTGATGATGGTTTTCGTACTTTCTTTGTCTAGAGCGCCGCCTTGCGATAAAACTCGTGCAGTCAGTTGGTAGTAGGTGTTTGTTGTTAGAGGAGGAAGTGTGGACTTATTTATTCTTTGATCCAAAGTTTCGTTTGGGTTGTCCCCCTGTAGGTCAGGAGCTTTGTTGTCTCCTTCAATGATAACGGCATGGAATCGAATAGGGTCTGTTTTACTTGAACTACCGTCCCATATGGCGTTGAAATTATTATCGTTGAAACGTTTACCAGGGCAGGCAATGTCAAACCCTTTTCTGATTTCTGATGCCTCGACATCGGCTTCAATGATCAGGATGGGGCGTTTCATTTCTTGGTAGCATTGCAGTTCGGCAGCGGTCATTTTGGCCAAAGCGGTTTTCAATTTTTCTGCACTGGGCAAGGGTGTTCCTGGTGGGACCATCTTGCTGGTGATCGCCTGTGCAGCATGGATTTGTTGATCCACGAGTTTCATTATCACCTCCGTACTATCACTAGTGTCCACGGCTTTTTTGAGTGCTGCTTTCAATCGTTCTTCAAAATTCACTGTTAATTTAGCTCCGCCCGGTTGTAGGACTTCATAGGTTGCTGTTGCAAATAGTCTATTCATCTTCCAACGAAGATAATCTTTTACCTTTGCTCTACCGTTATCTTCCATCTTTCCACCACCGCCTTTGAATCCATCTTGTTCTATGTCTGGAACTCTAACGAGGGTTTCGTCTCTAAAACCAGAGATAAAACAAAACTCGATGGCTGCTTTGGCCGTTGCCATGACTTCTTCCTTTCGACGGATGAGTGTGCTTTTATCAGTACCATCAGGTGCTTTTTTAGAATGTTTTATGTGGAAGAGCATCGTTTGATCGAAGGCCCTTTCCAGAGCTTCAGTCATGTAGACGGGTGGATCTTGACGCACCGTTTTTAAAATCCCTTCCAACTGCCTATCGAATTCTTCAAATAATTCTGTCACAGCTTCTGCGGTTTCTGCATTCATGATTGGATTTTCATCCTCATCGTAGTAGTTGACTCTAGGAAGATTGATGGTGGGTTGAGGCAGTTCTCCTGGAAACCAACGGCCGACGGCACGTCTTCGTCTCACTCCTGCTGGCAAACTGCCAAGCATGTGAGGTCGGACGCGGCGTACTTCGCGATCGGAAAATGGATGAATTTCTCCTGCTCCTTGTCCTTCTGCGTAGTTTCCGGTCGCGATGATCAACCACCCTTCTGCGGCTTTAATTTTAACTTCATTTCCTGGAAAGCCTGGAAGGTTCAGAGTTGGAGTACTTGGAGAAATTTTTCGATTATTGGGTTTTTCCGTGGGTTGCAAAAGAGCTTGGCGTTCTGCTGGTTCTAAGTTTGCCAATTCATCCACCAAGAGGATTGCCCCCTCTTTCATAGAAATGGGCAGGGGTCCGAGGCGTCCTTCCCATCCTCCGTTTTCTTTGGGCACCATGGTCCAAAGGATTTCTTTTGTGACATTCATCCCACGTTGACATCCCACGCGATAAAAAGGGACGTTTAGAAGATAGGCGATGAACTCTGTCATACGGGATTTCCCGAGTCCTGGAGGACCCAAGAATAGCACGTGGTGGCCCATTTTGTGGCGCATCAATGCGGTTTGCAAATAGCTTATTTCTGCGGTTGTGAAGCTAAGGTCTGTGAATTCTTCTGGGCTGAGATTTGTGCCGGGAAGATTGCTGAGGCTTGGGTTTCTGCGTTTCACTCGTACACCCAATACGTCCACCAACTCTTCTGGCTGACCTTTGTCTGCATTGTAGCGTTCTACAATTTTAATGCTGTCTCCACCCCAACGTTGAGTGGTTATTTCTGGAAAAGGAGTTTGAATCTCACTCATGTTAGTCGTTGTAAATGAAAGTGGAACTTGCCAGAAGCTCTCCTTGCCATTCAGAGCTCAGTTTGTGGAATTCAGCCTTACTCAGTGCAAGGAAGGTGATGCTCATATCGTTTAATTCTTCATACGTATTTACATTTGCTAAGAATCCTTCGGCATTTGTTTTCCAAAGGAGGATGCTGGGGGAGCTTCCGACCTTGTCTAGGTTTTCTACGACGAGGCCCGTTCGGTGTTCTTTTTTAAAACTGTTTTCAAGTTGGGTCAATTCCTCCTCAGAACCAACGAATAGAGCTTTTTGGGGAGGAGTGCTTCCCATGGAAACAAAGAGGTCTATTTTCGTCATTTTCGGTTTTGTTTATTTTTTGGTTGCGAGCTCCGCCTGAACAGCGTCAGCAAAGTCATCTCCTGATTTTATCATGTTTCTTACCACTATGTCTAGGTTATCTATCAACTCCACAGGGCCTTTTGCTGCTAAAACGTGTTTTTCTCCGTAACTTTGCTTGGCTGTGTTTCCTGAACCTCCATTGATCACGATGCAGAACGAGTGGTCTTTGAGCGCTTCTCGAGTTTTCCCTATTTCGTCTCTTACCGCTTGCATAGGATTGGCTACTCCCATTTGAACCGCAGCTTCGTCCCAAATGTCGATGGTGAATCTGCGTCTGGATTCTGGATGAGCATGTTTGATTAAGCGCTTTCGTTGAACTTCTAGAGCCGTTGCATCTTGATTGATGGGGAAGGAATAAGAGCCCTTCAACTTATGAAGATTGTCCATGATGTCGTCGTGATCTCGGATGGGGTCTTGTCCAAAGCCAATGATCAAGGGAATGTGAGCTTCGTCTTCTTGAGGGATTCCAGGCACATCCTGAGAGAGTAGAACTTCTAGGTCCAAATATTTTCGCACTTCCGGATCTTCATAAATTCGTTTTAAAAATAGGAAAAGCTTGAGGGTGTTTTTTGCTTCGGCGGCTTGAGTCCTCCACAAAATGGAGAGGGTTACTTTTTCTTGGCTTTTTACTTCTTTTCTGAATATTTTCATTTCGGGTAAAATCCCGGCCTCTACACGAACTTCGTCGTCTATGATTGCCTCCATGTCTAAGTCTGTGGTGAAGTCGTATTGAAGTTTCGATCCGCCTTTACCCATGGCTTTGATTGCCTCTCGCCATTGGCGTATTTTTTCTTTCATGTCGATATTGTCGTCCAACCACTGTTCGATCTCTGGGAATTCACGCATGTCCACCCCATCCGTTTCGGCTGGAATGAGATAGAAGCCCCCTCCATCTGGTGAAATATTTGTATTTTCACTATGATCGCTTGGGGACAGTGGAGCTGGAGGATTTTGAGCCGCTTCAATTGCGTCTTCTAAGGCTTTGTAGGAAGGATAGGTGTCTGGAATTGTGTGAGGCTTCATTCCTTCGGCATTTTCTTCATCGAGCATTTTGATTTTGCCTTCGGGGTCCATCAACAAGTCTTTGATCATTTGTTCCAAGGCTTGTGTCATTTGAATTTTATCTGCTTCCTGCTTCGCTTCCTTAAAGAGTTCCATCAACCATTTTCTGAGTTCTGGAGAAAGTGGTTCCACTTGAATGGCAGGACCGATCAGCTCCCTTTCGGTTGATTTTTTCGTGGTTTTAAAATCGTCAGTTTTTTCCAAATCATCAGTAGCATTGCTTCCTGTGATTGCTTTGACTATCTTCTTAAAGATACCAGTGATACCGCTTTCAACTGGGGCTTCTTCCATTTTCTTAAACTCTTTTGCGGTCTGTTGAAACTCTAGATGACAATTGAGTTCTTCTAAAATCTCTGGAGTTGCTTTTGTTTTTGCTTCTTCGATTTTTGCCTTTAAATTGGGATGAAGAGGGTAACCGATGTGATCCAAGCCCATGAGATCAGCGGCTTGATGGACCATTTGATTCTCCGTGTCTATTTTCACTAACTTCTCATACTCGCGTCCGTATATGTCGAGGACATTTTCGTAGGTCAATTTTGCTTTGTAACGGACTTCGGGCTCGATTGGATTTGCCACTGGAATAGTGGCTGAGCTTGTTGCTAAAAAATTTAGGTTTGAAAGCTCCGATTCCAAAGCGGCTCTCACGCGTTCATCGGTGTCTGGGTGTATTTCGCCATGAGCCCAATGGCGAATCACTTCGCATGTGAATTGAGAGAAGAGGGGGGTGTAGCCGAGTTCCTCCAGTTTTTCAGCTTGTTCCACTGGGTCGTCCCAGGCCAAACGTCCGCCGCCATAGGAAAACGCAAAATCCATGTTGGTCCGCATGTCGTCACTCAGCCCCGGATGTTGATTGATGATGCGTTGATCGTTGCGGCAGTCCCAAACAGCGTTTTGCAAGGATTGCATGCCCGCTTGATTGAACAGTTCAGGGGCCATACCCAAATCTAAAGGATAACGATCGATGACAGCGTGGCCTCCTTCATGGGCGGCATCTGATCGTAAAGAGCTGATGGTTTGAATTTTAACCTGTTCTGCCGTTTCATGATTTCCTTTCGTGTGGCCTAATTTTCGCGCCCAGGTTTGTGACATTTTAACCAGATTCCCGAGTCCAAGGCGCACTCGTTTCTCTATCATCTGACAATACATCTCTTCAGTCTCACTGAATTCGATTTTCTTCACATTGTGTTGGCCAGCGACTTCAGTAACGGCCCTCACCATGTCGTTTGTGAGTTCTAGAAGCTCTTCTTCAGTGAAGAACTCCTCCAATTCAGGATTTTTCGCCATTACTTCGGCTATGGATTTGTTGAAGTTGGTTACTTCCATTGAGTTGATTTGAGACGAACGTCGACTTATTATAACATAATTTCACTTTTAGAGCAAGTTGTGTATGGTTTGCATGTATTTGCCGTACCGAGCTTGTGTTTTTAGCTCATCTGTAGTACAATTAGCGGATTTATCAAAACAAAACGTATGGCTTCGGAATCCTTTGAATCCCTAAAAAAGCACAGCAGTGAACCTGTTGAGAAAATGCTCGTTCGTTATGAAGGCCGAGCAGCTCGTGGACTTCTTGAAAAGAAGGAAATGGAGCGTACTTTTGGAATCGTCGATAAGGCCTTGAAAACGACAAAAGAACGGCTTGATGATCCTGCTTTTGTTCAAAGCCTGACAAAGGTTGATTTCTATGACCTTTCAAATGCGTGGAGAGCGTGGGGAAATGAAAAATTTTTCCCAGACCCTGAGCAACGACGTGAACTGGCAACCGTTTTGATGGATGGTGCTGGTGATAAGAAAAAAGACCGCGCTTTGGTTTACGCTCGTCAAATTTGGCGAACTGAGATAACGAACCGTTTAGTGAAACTTCTTGAAAGTGATTCCGATAGGTCTGACCCAGATAAATCGGACATCGTCGAGCGCATGATGGCAAGTCAAATCGTAAATAAGGGGGAAGACTCAGCAGGTGAAGCCCTCATGGTTTCCATGCACTTGGATGGAGCAATTCGAGATAAGTCTATACGCCGAAAAATTGCTTCTCAAATGGAAGCCTCACCTTATAAGGTCCTTACTAAAGGAGACTATAGCCATTGCTTGAATGCTTTGGGCGGACTCTCTAAGGAACTGAAGGATGAACGCCATGTGGCACGCTTCAGAGTGACGGTTGGAGGTGATTTGATTGATGTTCCTGAGAATATGCGTGAAAGTTTGGAGCTTAAGAATGTGGCTTTTGTAGAGGATCGAATTTATGCCCAGATGGGAAACGGATGTGAAGGAAATCTTGTGATCATTGATCTTGAAGATGGGCCAGGACTCAATTACAATCCCGAACCCGAACCAAATCCCGAACCAAATCCCGAACCAAATCCGGAAAAAGAGCCGGATCCAAGTGTCGACTCGATGGGTAGCTTGAGCGATCGGTTTATTATTTCAGATGCAGCTCGCTCTCGATTAATACCTGTTCTTGATGCTTATCATAAAGGCGGTGATGTGGCTTTGGTCTCTAAAGAATTGCTAAGTGATTACACCACATTAGGTATTGAGCCTCTTTTGGCAGCTATGGATACACTTACGCCTGCCGAACAACAAGAGGTGATGAGTGACATGTTGCGCACCTTGGGTACCACTGATCCTGAACGTGCAAAACAGTTGATGCAAGAGGTGATGGATAACGTTGCCAGCACAATGCATGAGACTCTTGCTGCTCAGTTCGATCAGTTGGCAAATGATCCTGCAAATAACCCTTCTACCAAGGCTTTTTGGGAATTGGAGAAAGCGCTTTTCTTAGGACAGCATGAGTCAACCGATCCAAATCAATTGAGAGGATTGTTTACGACCATGTCTAAGATCAAGAGAGAAGATCTCAAACCTGACGTTCAAGAGATGTTTGATTCGAATAAGAAAACCCTAGAATTTTTTGGTAAACGTCCGTTGGCATTAGATATGGTGACTACTTCTTTGGATCTTGCACGAAGTTCGTTCACGGACGAAGAAGCATTGGATGAACTTGTTGCAATGTCTGCTGCCGATCTCTCGGCTTCGCTTGAAGATAAGTGGAGTCAGATGGACTCAGATGCTGAAGTTTTCCTTGGATCTATGCATGTGCTTGAAGTGCTTCGTTTAGCTCTCATGTATGAGTATCCTAAAGATTTTATGAATCATGTTGAGATCGCTAATCCGGTTCAATATTACATGGGTAAGATCAAAGATGGGTCTCTTAAAACAATCGATATTCCACCAGCAACTGGAGAATATATGGAAAACGTAGAAGATCCTCTTGGACGTGGCCTTTCTTATCCTACTGGAGGAGTTTTTGATGTAGATGCGTTTTTTGCCAATAAAACAGAGGAGATACGACTTTTTGAGGAATACCAATCTGGAAGCGAAAGTTTGGGTGAAAATGGTTTGTGGAATGGTTATGAAGGTGACACTGGAGCTTTTATGGGGGAGGCTGGCTTCTTGCTTTCCTCAGCCACAGGAATGGTGGATGGGTCAAAAACTATTTTAGAGGGGGATTTGTTTGAGCAGAACGGCAAAATGGGTGGAGCTGAAATTCTTTATATGCAGAAAATCATGATGCTTTTGAGTACAGGGCGTTATGACGAAGCTCGTGATCTTTGTATGGATAAGCTCAAAGACAAGCTGGCAAAAGAGAAAGTCATTACTCCCGCTGAAGAGAGTGCTCGTTACACAGAACTCCAAGGGAAGTTACTCACACCGTTGGTTGCTCAGGCAATGCTCGAAATGCAGGCCAAGGGCATCACTGATGCCTCTATCGCAGGACAACCTCGAGCCAGTGGAGGTGTGTATACAAATATGGCGCAATTCGCTACCGATATTGCGACTTCTGAAATTCAACACCGAGCAACTCTTGAACTTCAAGGAGAAGTAGGGGAAGCAATCTTTGATCGTTATGCTAACGTGGCTGGTAGATTGGATATTCAGAGAATGGATGCCGATGGATTTTCTATGTTTGAAGCGAGTCTTCTTGGAGCTCTTAGTGAGCTCAATGGTTATGGTAATTTGACCTTTAAGCGAGAGAAGATCGATTGGGTGGAAAGCAAGGCCAAAATCGTTGCTGAAATCGCTATGGTTGAACTGGCCATTATGACTGGAACAGGTTTCGCGGTTGGTCTAGCTGGTGGTGCTGCTGGTTTGGCTACTACTGGTGTGGAGGCCGCAGCAGTTGGTACACGCGCTTTCAACGGAGCTGGGAAAGCATTTAGATTTGGAAGAGCTGGAGGAGAATGGGTGCGCAGCACTCGTTTAGTGGGTGGAGCTGGTGATGTACTCTCAAAAGTTCCTGGAGCTACTCGTTTGGGCGGCCTTGGAGCTCGTTCGATAGGTTGGGTTGGAGAAGGAGCAAGTTGGCAAGCACGGGGTGTGCGCACGCTTGCGCATTCCACTGCCTTTGTTGAAGGGCAGAGTCTACTTCATGATGCCACCTTTATTGATCCCACAAGCAAAGAAGGAATGTATGCGATTGGAGCTACCGCGGTCACGATGTATGGACTTGGTAAGATGCAACAATTGACTCGTGGTCAGTTGGGTGCGACGACTTTTGCTAGAGAAGTTTCTGCAGGCACACGAACTGTTCCTCGATGGAATTTACCTGGACGCGCCTATACTAAGCTGGGAGAATTTAGTGGCTGGTTGGGTAAAAATAATTCTGCTTTACGTGAAGGTTCCCGTTTGGGCACTGCTTCTGTGACTACAGGAGAGATTGCAGCTGAAACTTCAGCTTTGTATCTCTTGGCAGAGGCACAACAATCTTCTGCCGTTTTTCTGAACGAACATGTGAGTGATGAAGTGGGTATGTCTCAATTGGAATACGATGCCTCACGCGATCCTGATTGGTGGAGTCGTGCAGGTAGCGATCTTGCGATTGTGATTGGACTTAGAACATGGGGTGCGGCTGGAGCTCGTGAAAAAGCTCCGCGAGAACCACTTGTTGACCCTCTCAAAGAGGCGGAACTTGCTCAGAAAGAAGCAGTTGCAAAGTCTGCTAAAGAACAGGCGGAGTTGGTCAAGAAAGAAAATGAGAAAGCCCTTGATGCTATTGCAAAGGCTGCTGAAAAAGAAGCTGCTGCCAAGAAAGAGGCCGAGGAAGCTGCTGTAAAGAAAGAAGCGGCTGACAAGGAGGCTGCTGCAAAGAAAGAAGCGGCTGACAAGGAGGCTGCTGCAAAGAAAGAAGCGGCAGATCTTGCGCAAAAAGAAGCAGTTGCAAAAGCTGCAAAAGAACAAGCAGAGTTGGCAGAGAAAGCTGCTCAAGAAGCTCGTGATGCTATTGCAGAGGCTGCTAAGAAGGAGGCTGCTGCAAAGAAAGAAGCGGCAGATCTTGCGCAAAAAGAAGCAGTTGCAAAAGCTGCAAAAGAACAAGCAGAGTTGGCAGAGAAAGCTGCTCAAGAAGCTCGTGATGCTATTGCAAAGGTATCTGATGAAAAAGCTCCCGAGAAAAAGGGATCGGATGAAAAAGCTCCCGAGAAAAAGGGATCGGATGAAAAAGCTCCCGAGAGAGAAGCGACTTTAAAAGCACTTCAGGATGCACTTAAAGTTGCTGAGGACGCAGCAAAGAGAGCTAAAGAAGCCGCGGATCGTGCTGAAAGGCATGATTGGGATGCTGGTCTAGCTCGTGCACGTGCTGAAGAAGCTGCTCGTAGTGCTCCACGACCTAGTTCAGATTTAGGATCTTATCGAGGTAGAGAATTCTAAATCTAGAGTGTAATTTCATTGTCTTTCCAGTTGACCTCAACACTCGATCCTTCTTTGACTTTGCCCTCTAAAATGCGGAGAGAAAGTTCGTCGAGGAGTTCATTTTGGATGAGGCGTTTGAGGGGGCGCGCACCGAAATCGTCGTCGTAGCCGGCTTCCGCAAAATGGGCGAGAGCGGCTTTGCTGAGGGTGAGGGTGATGCCGCGTTTGGCGAGGCGCTCTTCCACTTTTTTGAGTTGGATTTTAACGATGCTGGCGATGTTGTCGGGTGTCAATTTGTGGAAGACGATGATGTCATCGATGCGGTTTAAAAATTCCGGACGGAAGTTGGTTTTGAGCTGCTCTTCTTTCAAATTCGATGTCATGATCACGACGGTATTTTTGCAATCCACGGTGCGGCCTTTGGAATCGGTGAGGCGACCGTCGTCGAGCATTTGCAGCAAAATATTGAAGACGTCGGGATGGGCTTTTTCGATTTCATCGAAGAGCACCACGGAGTAGGGGTGACGACGCAGCGCTTCGGTGAGTTGTCCACCTTCGTCGTGTCCAATGTAACCTGGAGGAGAGCCGACAAGGCGCGCAACGGAATGTTTCTCCATGTACTCGGACATGTCTAGTCTGAGGATGCGTTTTTCGTCGTCGAAGAGTTGTTCCGCGAGGGCTTTGGCGAGTTCAGTTTTACCCACACCGGTGGGACCAAGGAAGATGAAAGAACCCACAGGGCGGTTCTCGTCTTGGATGCCCGCGCGACTGCGGCGCACCGCATTGCTCACCGCGCTGATGGCTTCTTTTTGACCGATGACACGCTTCGAAAGTTCATCTTCCATGTGGGTGAGTTTTTCGCTTTCGGTGCTGAGCATTTTGCTCACGGGAATTCCGGTCCAGCGCGACACCACAGCGGCGATGTCTTCTTCGGTGACTTCGTCGCGAAGGAGGTGCGCGTCGCCTTGGCGCGCCTTTAATTTTTCTTTGATTTCTTCGGCTTGTTTTTGAAGCTCAGGGATTTTCCCATATTTAATTTCGGCGACGCGCGCGAGGTCGCTTTGGCGTTCTAAATTCTGCGCCTCCATTTTGAGCACGTCGATTTGTTTGTCGATGTTTTTGAGCTCATCAATGAGTTCTTTTTCGCTGCGCCATTGCGTGTCTAAGACGCTGAGTTTTTCTTTGGCTTCGCTGAGTTCTTTATCCAAAACTTTGAGACGTTTTTGCGCGTTTAAGTCTGGATTTTTGAGCTCAGGGTCGGCTTCTTTTTTGAGCGCCTCGCGCTCGATTTCGAGCTGACGAATTTGGCGTTGAAGTTGATCGATTTCCGTCGGCATGCTGTCGTTTTCAATGCGGATCACGGAGCAGGCTTCGTCCATTAAGTCGATGGCTTTGTCGGGCAAGAAACGATCGGTGATGTAGCGGCTCGAAAGATTCACGGCAGCGACCAAAGCGTTGTCACGAATCTTCACGCCATGATGGACTTCGTACTTTTCTTTGATGCCGCGCAAAATTGAAAGTGCGTCTTTCACGTTGGGTTCTTCCACGTTCACCGGCTGAAAGCGACGTTCGAGCGCTGCGTCTTTTTCGATGTACTTTCGATACTCTTTTATTGTGGTTGCGCCGATGGTGCGAAGTTGTCCACGTGCGAGTGCGGGCTTCAATAAATTTCCGGCATCGGTGGAGCCTTCGCCCGCGCCTGCGCCCACGATGGTGTGGAGCTCATCGATGAACAAAATGATGTGTCCATCCGAGTCTTCAATTTCTTTGATGATGGCTTTGAGACGTTCTTCAAATTCGCCACGGAATTTGGTTCCTGCGAGCAGTGCGCCGAGGTCCAGTCCGAGCAATTGTTTTCGCTTCAAACTTTCGGGCACATCGCCATCGATTATTTTTTTAGCGAGGCCTTCGACGATGGCGGTTTTTCCGGTTCCGGGTTCTCCCACGAGCACAGGATTGTTCTTCGTGCGGCGAGACAAAATTTGCATCACGCGACGGATTTCTTCATTGCGTCCAATCACTGGATCGATCTTTCCGCTGCTTGCGAGTTTGGTGAAATCGATGGTGTATTTGGCGAGCGCTTGATACTTGTTTTCGGGTTCTTGGTCGGTCACACGATGAGAGCCACGGTAGGCTTTGAGTTTCTCCAAAACTTGATCGCGTTTGAGTGGCAAAATTGGAGTGATGCTGCGGTCTTTTAAAAGGGCGAGGAAGAGGTGCTCGGTGCTGATGAATTCGTCTTGCAATTCGCTGGCTTCTTTTTCGGCGCGATCAAACACTTCGGCGAGTTCGGGCGAGACTTGAGGTTTGTAAGCACCGCTGATTTTGGGGTAGGCGTTGAAGGTTTCTTCGATGCGAGTTTTGTAGGCTTCGGGGCTGAGGTCCATACTCTTAAAAAGCCCAGGCACAACACCGCCTTCTTGCTCAAGCAAGGTGTAGAGGAGGTGCAAAGGAGTCAGGGAAGCGTGGCCGCGTTTTTGCACGAGCTTGCCCGTTTTTTCCAGAGCCTCTGCGGCTTTATTGGTGAAACGTTCGATGTCCATAAGTGAGTTGGCTTATTAGCACTCCCAATTATAGAGTGCTAGCTTTATGATTTCAAGTCTATTGCACATGATTTGGATCCATCCAGAAGAATTCCCAGATGTGTCCGTCGAGGTCTTCAATGGCACGAGCGAACATAAAACCGTGGTCTTCAGGGTCGCGAGCGAGTTGGCCACCAGCGGAGAGGGCTTTGTCGGCGAGTTCGTTCACCTTTTCCTTACTATCGCAGGAGAGGGCGAGGAGAACTTCGGTGGATTTTTTGGCGTCCACCACCTCTTTCTTGGTGAAATCTTTGAAGCGCGCTGGGGTGATGAGCATGGCGAAGATGGTGTCTGAGATCACTAGACAAGCGGCGTCTTCGTTGGTGAATTGAGAGTTGAAGCTGAGGTCGAGCGTCTTGAAAAACGCCATGGATTTGGGAAGGTCGGCGACGCAGAGATTGATGAAAACTTGAGTTTGCATGAGGTGGGGGTGAAATTTAGCTTAAATTTATTTTAGCCTTAATGCTATAGTGACGCCACGAAATTAAATTCATCCTTATGAACCTTCAAGTCCTACAAGCCACTGCCAAAGCCATGGTTGCTCCTGGCAAGGGAGTTTTAGCCATTGATGAAAGCCATTCCACCTGTAAAAAGCGTTTTGACGCTTTGGGTGTGGACTGCACCGAAGACACTCGTCGTGAATACCGCGAACTTTTGATCACAGCACCGGGTTCCGAGCAATATTTGGGCGGCATGATTTTGTTTGATGAAACACTGCGACAGTCGACTCGCGACGGGCGAAAGTTTGTCGATGTTCTGAAGCAAAAAGGAATCCAACCGGGAATCAAAGTGGACACGGGAGCGAAAGACTTGGCTCTTCATGCAGGGGAACAAGTGACCGAAGGCTTGGACGGGCTTCGAGAACGACTTGCAGAATATCGTGGTCTTGGAGCGACGTTTGCCAAGTGGCGCGCGGTAATCAACATTTCGGACACTTTGCCCAGTGCTGCTTGCATCAAAGCCAATGCGCACGCGCTCGCTCGTTACGCGGCACTTTGCCAAGAAGCGGACATTGTTCCTATGGTGGAACCTGAAATGATCATGGATGGAACTCACTCGGTGGAACGTTGTTACGCCGTGACCGCTCAAGTTTTGAAAGCGCTGTTTGCCGAACTCGCCGAACAAGGTGTTGCTTTGGAAGGCGCTATTTTGAAGGTGAGCATGGTGATCGCAGGCAAGAGTGCAGCCGTTCAATCCGATGAAAAGACCGTGGCTGAACAAACGGTGAAGTGTTTGATGGAAAATGTTCCCGCCAATATTGCTGGGGTCGTGTTCTTGTCCGGTGGACAGAGCGATGCCAAATCCACGATTCACCTCAATTTGATGCACCAACTCGGTGTGACTTTGCCTTGGCCTCTCAGCTTCTCTTACGGACGTGGAATCCAGCAGCCTGCGCTTGAAATGTGGGCCAAGGATCGCAGTGCCTTTGAAGCCGCTCAAAAAGTTTTGGTGCACCGTGCCCACATGAACGGTTTGGCTGCCGAAGGAAAATGGAGTCCTGAAATGGAAACTTCTCTTTAATTTTCACTTATGATTTACGATTTTCTCATCCAAAAGGGAGCTAGCCCTGAACTCACAGAATTGCTTGTGGAATTGGGTCGTGCCATCGAAGAAATTTCTAAGTCCATCATTGGCACGAGCATGAAAAAAGCGGGCAGTCACAATGCCTACGGTGAGGAGCAAATCGCCATGGATGTGAAGGCGGATGAGATCATGAATCGCACCCTCAGCACCAATCCTTATGTAGTGACTTACTGCAGCGAAGAACAGGATGGACTTCAGCCCGCTTCGATTGAAGGGCAATTCAGTGTTTTTCACGATCCTCTCGACGGGTCCAGTTTGTTTGATGTGAATTTTTCAGTCGGAACGATCATCGGAATTTACCCTCATGCGGATGTGCTCGGGCACACACCACGTGAACAAGTGGCGGCACTTTATGCGGTTTACGGACCTCGCACCACGGTCATGCTCACGATCGGGAAGGGAGTGCACGAATTTTTGCTCACCGAAGAAGGCTGGGTGCTCATGACCGAAGAAGTGAAGGTTGCTGCTGGCAAGAAGTACTTTGCTCCTGGAAATTTGCGGGCCACCGCAGAACGTGAAGATTATTTGAAACTCGTGACGAATTACATCACCGAGCAATACACGCTTCGTTATTCGGGAGGAATGGTTCCGGACATCAATCACATCTTTAAAAAAGGCAGCGGAGTCTTCATGTATCCTGGCATGCCTAGTGCGCCCGACGGGAAACTTCGTTTGATGTACGAATGTGGCCCCATGGCTTTTTTGATGGAACAGGCTGGAGGCGCTAGCAGCAACGGAAAATGCTCCGTGCTCGACATCCAAATCTCATCACTCACACAAAAGACGCCGGTCTATTTGGGCGTCAAGGAAGAAGTGGAAAAAATTTGCATGGCTATGCTATAGTTGGCTTACTCCTCAGGAGTTTCACGCTAATCCACCCCATGTCCGCCGCCACGCCCAATCCTTTTGATGTTGATGCCTTGGTGTTTGCCGCTCAAGAAGGTGACAAAGAAGCCTTCGGCAAACTCTACGATTTGTACTTTGAATCCATTTATAAGTACATCTTCTTTCGTGTTCCGCCTTCTGAAGTGGATGATTTGTGTGAGATGGTTTTCATCAAAGCGTGGATGAACTTGGAAAAATACGAAAAACGAGACGTGCAATTTTCGGCATGGCTGTTTCGGATTGCCCACAACGCCATCATCGACTTCCGTCGTCAGCACCGCAGTTTGGCGCCCATGGATGAACGCTTGGAGGACAAATCCGAGGACAATGCGCCCAAACAGGCCACTCACAAAAACATGCTTAGTCGTGAAATCCGTGAGGCCGTGGAACAACTCAAAGACCCCTACAAACAGGTTATTACTCTCAAATTTTTGATTGGATTGTCGAATCCAGAAATCGCAGAAATTTTGGGTGAACGAGAAGGGAACATCCGTGTTCTTCAATTCCGTGCGCTCAAAGAGTTGAAAGGCATTTTGGGTGAAAAGGGACTTGAGAAAGAATTTTTGTAATAAACTGGGGATTTTTTCGTTTTATACAATGCTATGAAAGAACCGAATTACGAACTCGCAAAAAAACGCATATGGAAGCGCTTGGAAGCCAAGCTCCCTGAGCGCGGAAATCCTGAATTTTACTCGGTGTTTTCTGCTTTGCGTTTTGGGGTTCAAGATTTGAAAGCTTCACAACTTAAGAAGGTTCAGGCCAAGGAGCGTCTTTTGGACATTCTTCCTGAACACGAACCTGCATATCAGGGATTTATCCCTTCACGTCTGGTTTCCTTGGGCACTTTGGGTCTCCTGATGGGGACTCTTTTTGCGCCTCTGATGGATTTGACGCCCAGTGCTTCTGCGCTTTCGCAAAACACCTTGGAGCTCGTGGGTGGAGATGTGTTTGTGAATGGGCTCAAAGTGTCTGACACCACGCTTTTGCAGGTTGGTGACACCGTTTCAACAGGCGAAGGCTCCATGGCACACCTCACATTTTTGGACGACAGCCGTTTGACTTTGGGGCCTTCGTCCACAGTCAGCATTGTGGAAGCGTGGATGGATCCTGACAACCGCAGCAACAGCACAGTTGAGTTGGTTCAAACCGAAGGACGTTCTTGGTCTCAAATTTTGAATTTAACGGAGGATGCATCGTTCACCGTTGAGTTTCCTCAAGGCAAAGTGTGGGTAAGCCAGCGGGCAAGTTTTGATTTGCAAGTGAACGATGAAAGTTCCACGGTGGAAGTGGCCCGCAATCTTGTGGATTTGGAAGTGACGGCGGGCGAAGATTCGTATTCAGGAGTTTTGGGGCAGGGTGCTGAGCTTTCGGTTTCGGATGACATTGAGACGCAAGCGGTTTCTGACGCAGAACAAAAAGACGTGTGGTGGACTTTCAATTTGGCTTATGGAAAAACCTACGCGCGCACTTTGGATGAAGACTATCAACGTGAGAACATCAGCCACGCTTTGATTTTGCCTGGAAATCCTTTGTATGCACTCAAAACCTTCCGTGAAAACTTGCAAGTTTCTTTGGCCTTCACAACGGAAGCCAAGCAGGATTTGCTCATCCAACAAGCAGAAAGTCGCTTGAATGAAGCTCAGGTTCTTTTGGCGCAAGGCGACAAGGAATCGGCTGCCGCGGTGCTTGAAGTGTATCAACAAACGGTGAATGAAGTGGAAGCAGATGCTGTGAGCGATGAGCTCTTGGCTCTCAAGAGTGAAACTCAAAAGGAAAACTTAACTCTGCAGGATCATTTGGACTCACAATCCTCTTTGCAATTGGTGCCTGATTTGATTGCGGAAGGGGATTATGATGCGGCCATCGCAGCCCTCAATGCCTACAGCGATTCTTCGCTCTCTTTATTGACCGAACTCAAGGATGTGAATATGGAAGATCGTGAGGCAGTCGTATCCGATCTTTTGGATCAAAAACTAGACGACCTTCAATTGCTCAAAGTCATTGCAGCCATGCCCGAGCTTTCGACTGCAGTGGATTTGAATGCCACGGTGCTCAAAGAACTCAGCGTCATGGCACTGAGTTTGCGTGAAAAAGAATTGGGAGATTTGACTGCGTATTTTGACATGAATGCAGACGATCTTAGCACTCAGGAAGATTTGTATGAGCACATCAAAAATGACGCTCCGATGACTTCAGAATTGTCCGATCAATTCGATGAAGTGGAAGCACAAATCGCTGCTCCAGTGGACGTGGTTCTCATCGATATTCAGCCTGTTGAAGAAGCTCCGGCTCCCGTAGAAACCGTGGTGGATCCTCGCTTCCAAGAAGTTTTAGTTCCCCATACCGACGAAACCCAGAACTAGTCCGAGGGTTGCGACGAGAGCACCCACAATCCAAAAGCGCATCACGACTTGAGACTCGGGCCAGCCGAGCTGTTCGAAGTGGTGATGGAGTGGCGCAATGCGGAAGATTTTTTTACCGAACAGTTTTTTAGAAGTGAGTTGCAGAATCACGCTGAGGGTTTCGATGACGGGGATGAAAGCAAGGAAGGGAAGGATGAACACGGTGTCGGTGAGCATCGCAATCACACCGAGGGTTGCGCCGAGCGCGATGGAGCCTGTGTCACCCATGTAGAAGCGTGCAGGAGGAATGTTGAACCACAAGAAAGCGAGGCTGGCTCCTGCAATCACGGCGCAAAATGCAGAAAGAATCAGCATGCCATGAGCGTAAGACAGGGCGCTATACGCACCGAAGGCAATGATGGAAAGTCCGCCGGCGAGTCCATCTAAACCATCGGTGAAATTCATGGCGTTTGCACTGCCGACAATGATGAAAATGAAAAGTGGAATGTAAAGCCAACCCAAAGCAAAGTCACCGATTCCGGGAATGTGGAGTTCGTTGAAACCCAGTTTGAAATAAAACCAAAGACTGCCGAGGAGAGCGAAAAGAACCAGCCAAATCATTTTGGGTTTGATGTTGAGCCCCTTGCTTTTTCCCCAGCCACGCACGTTGTAGAGGTCATCGATCACGCCCAATAATGCAACGCTGATCAAAGTCCCAAGCGTAAGATAAGTTTCGCGACGACTCAAAAGAGAGTGTTCAAATAAACCCAAGTACGAAAGCCCACGAGACAAAAGCACGACCAACAAAGTGCTGCCCCAAATCAAAATTCCACCCATGGTTGGGGTGCCTGCTTTTTTGCTATGAAGTGCGTGATACAAGTCTGCGTTTTGTCCGTCACTGGCGACGGTGCGAATGTTTTTCCCTAACTTGTTCTTGGTGAGCCACGCAATGAAAGGCTCTGCACAAATGAAGGCAATCACGAAGGCGAGCAAGCTCGAACCAATGATCAGGATGAGGTGACGGACGGTGTCTGTGATGGGAAACATAGTTTGAATGCTAAATCACCAAGTGAAGGCTCTGTAGATCCAATCCACGAGGATCTTTGTATCGATGAAACGATCCGAGCTGCCGAGCACTACGGTTAGAATCTCATGTCCTTCGGGGTTCTTTGCGAGAGCCACAAGACATTCGCCGGCATTGACAGTGGTTCCTGTTTTTAAGCCTGCGATTCCCAGCTGTCCAAGCAAAATGTTGGTGTTGTTCAATTTGTGCACTTCGCCATTTTCGCCTGTCACTTCGTAGGAAGAATTTTTCACGATTTCACGGATGCCATTGTCTTCCAGAAGATGAGAGCTGAGTACGAGTAGGTCGTGAGCGGTGGAGTAGGCATTTGCGTTGTCGAGTCCAGTCGTGTTCGCGTAATGCGTGTTTTCGAGGCCGAGATTTTTCGCCTCTTCATTCATTTTGTCGATGAAAGTTTTTTCGTCGCCCGCATTGAATTCGGCTAAGGCGGCTGCAGCGTCGTTACCGGATTCGATGAGCAAACCGTACAGTAAATTGCGGACGCTGATTCTCTCGCCGGTCTTGAGGCCCATGCGAGATCCTTCGGTTCCGGCCGCGTGGGCGCTCACGGTCACAATGCTGCTGGGATCGTTTTCTTTGAAGATGATGTAAGCCGTCATCAATTTGGTTAGGCTGGCGATGGGGCGTCGGTCGTAGCTGTTTTTTTCGTAAAGAATGCTTTGTGTTTCAAGGTCTAAGGCTAAAGCACTTTCTGCATAAATCTCTCCGGGGGAAACCATGTCTTCTTTTTGTACGGGAAGAGGCGAAATGCTCAGCAAAGTTTTTGCGTCAAAGTCTTGCTCAGTGTTGCTGTTCACTGAGGTAAAGCTCAAGGCGCTCGCCAGAAGGAGTGAGATTAGACTTTGAAACATGGATGTAGTTTAGCTTCAGTAGAAGCCGATGTAAAAGAGTTTGCTGTTCTCTTTGTAGTACTCTGCAAAGTCTGTGCCGAGTACAATCACGATTTGGGCTTCGTTTCCAGAAGCGAGACTGGGTGGAATGTCGGCACTGATTTCTCCATCGATTAAGAAAGGAAGGAGTTGCGCTGTTCTTTCAACTTTGCTCTGTTCCTCTTTGCTCGCTTCGGTATTGCTGCTTTGAGGAACAATGTAGATTTGAGTTTTTTGCACCGCTTTGTCGTCGGCATTGCCGTAAGTAGCCGTGAATCCATAGCGAACCAACATCATTTTTGTGAGACCAGCCAGCCCTTCGGTTTTCGTTCCATTCAATACGCGAATGTTGATTTTATCGCGTGCGATTTCAGGGTGATATAAGAAAACTTCTGCAAAACGAGCGAATTCACTGAAGTCCCCAGCGTAAGGCACAAGATAGAAAGGATCGCCCTCTTCACGTTCTGGCGTGTAAAGGAATCCACCTGTTTCATAGGCAGCATCGCTGATCACCGCTCTTTGAATGGAATCGTCTTCTAAGTTGCTGGCCACATCCGCTAAAGAAAGCATTTCACTCAGGCTCATGTTGGTTTCGAAGTTGCTTGAGATTGCCGCGTAGACATCCTTGATTTTGCTGGGGCTGGTGAGAACGCCCAAACTCAAGGCTTGATCTTTGAGAGCTTCGAGGACTTGCTGCTGTCGCAGAGCTCGGCTGAAGTCCGAGGTGTTGTGACGGCTGCGCACGTACTTGAGAGCAGTTTCACCGTCCAAGGTATGAGTGCCTTGAGAAAGATAAAAAGGATCGTAAGTCCCTCCCGATCCATCTGCAGCAGGGTAGAAATCATCGGCAATGGTTTCGGTTGAGGTCACGGTGACTCCGCCCACAGCATCCACAATTTCAGTGAAGCCTTTGAAGTCGATTTTGGCGTAGTATTGAATGTCCAATCCCATGATTTCTTCAATTTGCTCTTCGAGTACTGCCTCGGATTCAACGGGATCTTCTGTTTCGTCATAAATGCTTTCATAAACTCCGTTGAGTCGTCCACCCCAGCCCACGCGTTTGTTGTCCACATAGATGTCGCGAGGTAGGGAAACCATGGCCACGGTGTTTGCGCTTTCGTCGATGGTGGCCACGATCATGGTGTCGGTTAAATTCACACCATCGTGCCCTTCACCGCCCACTCCTAATAATAGGATGTTGGTGTGCCCCATTCCGTCGGTTTCTAAACTGTCGCCCACGGCTTCGATCAAGATCTGTTTGATAGAGATGGGATGACCCGATTGCACATTTCCGAAAACTCCTTTTAGAGTCAAAAGGAATAAAAGCGCGGCTACTAAGCTCAAAATCCAGTGTGTGTGGATCCAAGTTTCAGCTTTGACGATTTTCTTTTCCAACTGCTCCTTTTTATGGAGGTTCGAGATGGGATGTTTGTTGAACGCGTTCATCCTGCCCATTCTACTCGATTTCAGGGAAATGTCAGGTTTTTTTTGCTACTCTTCTTTTATGCTTTTAAGTTTGGCTTACATCTGCGGATTTCTTCTTGGGATTTCTTTGGAAAGTGTGTTCGAAACACCTTTCGAGGGCGTGTTTTTGGTGTGGATTTTGCTGATTTTTATGGTCTTTCGTAAAAAGTTTCTGCTTGTGATCTTTTTCTGTGGAGTGGGGCTTTTTCGTGTCCAGCTTTACGAGCAGAGTCTTGAGACGAACTTGAAGTCCCAGTTTCAAACGGTGAGCGGGGTGATTTCGGATGAACTGGACAGACGCAGTGCGTATCAAAATGTGACGCTTCAGACGCAGGAAGGGGAGGTTCTCGCAAAAGTTTCTTTGTATAAAGATTTGGAATTTGGGGACGCGCTTGAGTTGCAAGGTGAGGTGGAGCTGCGCAGTGCAATGTCAGACGAAGACGCCTCGTATCGCAATTATTTGGGGCGACAAGGGGTGGTGGCGACCATACCGGATGCTTCGGTGCGAAGTCGTGTGGAAGGATCTCCTAGTTTTAGAAAAGGACTGTACGCGTTCAAATCGACAATGGAGCGACGGTTGCAGGTTTTGTTGCCCGAACCAGAATCCAGTTTTGCGGCGGGACTTTTGCTCGGCAGTCGCAAGGGAATGTCGCCCGCACTCACAGAGGCCTTTCAGACAGTTGGCTTGCTGCACATTGTTGCGATTTCGGGCTCGAACATCAGCTTGGTCATCGCCACGGTGTTCGCCTTACTTTCTTTTATACCGCTGCGCTCTCGCGTCTTTGTGAGTGCGGGCGTGCTCGGCGTTTTTGTATTATTGGTGGGTGCGTCTTCCACGGTCATTCGTGCGGCGGTGATGGGCGTGCTGACCTTGCTAGGGCTCTACAGTGGAAGACGCAGCATGGCACTGTTTGGACTTTTGTGGAGTGTGGTTTTGCTTGTTTTATGGAATCCCTATTTGCTTTTGTTCGATGTGGGATTTCAACTTTCAGTGCTTTCTACGTTGGGACTTTTGGTCTTTGTTCCCGTGCTTGAAAGCAAGCTCACTTTCTTCGAAAAAATGCCGCCGTGGGCAGCGCCTTTGAAAGAAGCATTCATGCTCACGACCGCGGCGCAAATCACTACGCTTCCGCTCATGCTGCATTTTTTCGGACAGGCTTCGTGGATCACTTTGTTTGTGAATGTTTTTGTCGCACCTCTCATTCCGCTTGCGATGCTGGCTTCTTTTTTCGCGCTGTTCTTTTCATGGTTCATGGCGCCGGCTTGGGTTTTTCTTTATGCCATTGAAAAAATCGCACTGCTGGGCGCGGAAGTTCCTGGTGCTTCTTTTGCTCTCACGCTTTCTTTGCGCGGGATGGCTTTGGCTTATTTTTTCGAACTGATTTTTCTGCTCCTATTTTATAAATCCATACTGAAGCGAGCTTTTTTTCGGCATCGCGTTCCAACTTTTTGTAGGGAGTCCATCCTTCAATTTGAAAAGCGTGAGAAACCAAAAGAGTCCCTGGCTTGAGTTGGGGCAGGATGTTCTTTTTTAGATTCTCCATTGCGGGAGGCAAGAGATAGCAGACGATCACTTTTGCATCGCTCACATTCTTGCTCCAAAAATTTCCAAAGCGGAGCTTGGCGCTGCTGTGCCAAAAAAGGCTGAGCACTATGGACCATGCCCACACGATTGGGGAGAGTTCGTAGCCAATTGCCTTTGCTTTATAAAGACGCGCAGCGGTGTGGACCAAACGTCCATCGCCACTTCCTAAGTCGTAAATCACGTCACCTTTTTTTAGCTCCGCAGCTTTCAGCATGCGGCGTACTTGTTCCATTGGTGTGGGCACAAAAGGCGCTCCTTTCATCATTGCATAAAGCGTTGGAATGAGGATCACAATGGCGATGAACCATTCTGCTGTTGATAGTGTTGGGTGCATGAGGGTATGGTACAGTAAAGTCCAATTATGAGCTATTTACTTTTTCTAATTCTGCTTCTCATTGGATATCCTTATTTCCTTGACCTCCTCCACGCATGTCTTTCTTCAAAATCTTTAAAAGCAAAACGATCACGAACAAACAAACGCTCACGGTAGGTTTTGTTTTGGCAGTAGTTTCCATGCTCAGTCTTGGAGTTTCTGTTGTTTTGCTACCCATGTTTGGCGTTTGGCTCAATGTGAATGGCGTGACTCAACTCGACTTTTTCTTCACGGCTTTCATCTTCACTTTCCTCTGCGCTTCACAAGCTTTGATTTTGTTCGGCTTCCCTATGTACTACGCGCAAGATCAAAAAAGTCACATGACTTCTCTACGCATTTTACTCTGCACCTTGATGTGGATGCTTGGACTCATGCTTTTCGTCGGAGTGGTTTACGTTCAAGTTGAAAAACCTGCTGCGATCCCAACTCAAAGTTTTGAAAGTTTGGATATGGGTGTAGTAGAAACGCCTACTCAGTAAAGAGCCCAAAACTTAAACACTAAAAAAGCCCCGTGAGGGGCTTTTCGTTTGCTTGTGAGGGTATTAAGCCTTCTTGAGCATTGGGAGACCGGTGCGCTTGTTTTCTGTCACCTTGTATCCATCTGGAAGAGCTGCGAGAGCATCTGCCTTTTCTTTGCGAGCAAAGTAATAAATTTGTTGCTTGCGTCCACCGCGAAGGGTAACCATTTTTCCATGAAGGATGTAGGCTTGTCCCTTGCTGTTGGTAACTGAGTATGCCATAGGGCAATGGGTTAGGAGTAAATCTAGGCCGATTATACTCCGCACTATCAGGTTGGGAAGCTGAAACCCTTGCCGAATTTTATTTCAATGGTGCTTTTCAGGTTACACGATCTGTAATTTCGCCCTTCCTTTTACAGGTTTTTTAGTGTCCCTTTATCTATTCGCTCAGGTTAAAATTTTTAAAGATTGACTTCGCTCATCTTATTCGTATAATTTCCTTGCCCTCGCGAAGGGTTTTGCCCTTTGCACAGCGAGGTCCCATCGTCTAACGGTTAGGACAACAGGTTTTCATCCTGTAAATCGGAGTTCGATTCTCCGTGGGATCACCAAATTAGGAAGCACCTTAGGGTTGTTTTTTTAAACAAGAGAGTTAAAATCAGGCCTTTTCTTTTTTGTATGCGAAGAAGCCCTGCTGAACGATTTCTGGATGATCCTAGTGATGTGGACAGCTGTAGAAGAGCTCTACTCCTTGATCTGCCGCGCCTGGCGTCCCCACTGCAGGTGCGTTTTTTGGACTTGGGATGTGGTGTCTATCCACGGGAGGATGTCGATCGTCATTGCTGTGAAGTAATATCTGTTCCTAGAACTTGTGAGCTTGCTGCTGAGGCTGGGTGGATGGTGACAGGTGTTGATAGAGATCCGACCAATCCACCTCAGACGTGGGACTTTTTGAGAGGTGATCTAACTCAAGAGGGGACGTGGCATCAAATTTCAAAAAGAGGGCCTTTTGATTTTGTACAGTCGAATTATTTTATAAGCATGGGCCGTGGATCAGCTTGCTCGCCAACTTTCCGTCTTCCCGAATCTGGAAGAGTGCCGTTTGAAGAACGACTTTCGGCTGAAAGGTTGGCTATGGTGGAAGAATATCAACGTTTTTTATTTGATTTTCTGTCTCGAATTGCACGCGTTTTACGTCCTGGAGGTGTTGCAATAATCAATTCCACGCATCTATTCCGAAGAGGCAGAGAAGGGGAGCTCATCTTAAAGAGATCATCTTCCCTTTGATTTTGAGCCTAAACGAGTTTGGGTTTTTCTTTGGAGAAGTTGGATTTCTTTAAAAGTGCACTTGTTTGTTGTACTATTGTCTCATCCTAACTCCACGCCTTATGAAACGGATTTTATTTAGTTTCTTAATCTTGAGCACGGTTCTTTTGAGTGCTTGTTCACCGTTCCGTTCTGTTATGCAGACGACGAGCTCCTCTTCTTATGAAGAGCCTTCTTTTGGAGGGTATGGCTATGAATCTGAAGCAACAATGGATGGGACTAAAATGATGGACGGGTCTTACGATCTTGTTGCTTCTCCCACTTCAGCAACGGTTGAGGATCGCAAAATCATCAAAACAGGTTCCCTCAGCTTGCATGTGACTTCTGTGCAAGAAACGATTCCAGTTTTCACCACGATGGTGGAAGGGATGGGTGGCAATGTGGACAGTTCCAACATCACTCGTGGAAGCAACTCTTATAATGGTGACATGACGGTTCGAGTGCCTTCGGATAAGTTCGACGAAAGCATGACCGCTTTCAAGGATGCAGCGGTTTATGTGGACAGTGAATACACCAATGCTTCGGATGTGACCGAGTACTACACCGATTTGAGCACTCGTTTGACCAACAAGCAGGCGGAAGAAGCTCAGTATTTGGAAATTTTGAAGCAAGCCACCACGGTGACGGATATTCTTTCGGTGACTCAATACCTTTCCAACGTTCGTTATGAGATCGAAAGCCTTCAAGGTCAGATCAAGTCCTACGATAGTCAGATCGACAAATCCACGATCAGTATTTATTTGACCGAGGATGAAAGCATTTCCGCCGTTTCTGCCACTTGGAAACCAGTGAGCACTTTGCGCACCGCGCTTTCGGACTGGGTTGTGTTCTTACAAGGAGGGGTGGACAGTTTGATTTACCTCGTGATCTTTGGATGGCCTCTGCTCATCGTTGCGTGGGGAGTGCGAGTTTGGATGAAAAAGAGCAAGAAAACTTCTAAGAAATAGTTTTCTCTGGCCAGAGGCATAAATCGTTTAAAGGACAAGACCTGCACTTCGGCTTAGCCGCGGTGCAGGTTTTTCGTCCATGAAAAACCAGTTGAAGATGAAGGGCACTCCAATATTCTTTGGGCACCAAGGCTTTGACTTGGCGTTCGGTTTTATCTCGATTCTTACCTGAGTTGGCGAGGCCAAGTCGATTCGCTACGCGATGAATGTGCGTGTCCACGGGGAAGGCGTCTTGCTTGAACCACTGAGCAAGGATGACTTGAGCGGTTTTGCCTCCGACACCAGGGAGTTTAACGAGTTCGTCAAAAGTGCTTGGGACTTGGCCGAGCTCCCCGATGCGCTGGGCGCAGCCCATGATGGCCTTGGTTTTGCTGTTGAAATATCCTGTTGGGAAAATGATTTTTTTGACCTGTTCTTCGCCCAAATCCAAAATGTCTTGAGCTTCACAGGGGCGGTCTTTGGGGAAGAGCAAAGGCGTGATGGTGTTCACTCGTGCATCGGTGCATTGGGCCGAGAGGATCACAGCTAAAAGCAATTCAAAAGCGTTGCGATGCGTGAGTGGCGCCTGCGGATTTGGGAACTCTTTATTGAGTCGCTTCACCAGTTCCAAAATCGGACTGGTTTTGAGCAAGGTTGGACGCGTCGACATAGGAAGTGGGTTGGCCATTGATGTCGTTCATGTTTTCGATCAAGTCGCTGTCGTCGATCTTTTCAAAGGATTGAGCTTCGATGACTTTTTGATTCAATTTGCGGAGTTCAGATTGTAGGTCTTCATATTCCGATTGAAGTTTCTCGAGTTCGTAGCCTTTTGCAGGTTTGAGACTGTTCAAGTACAAGTAAGAGCCGAGGGTTCCCACTCCCAAAACGATCAACGTCACCACCAAGGTTTTGTAGGCATTTTTAATCTCCTCCGAAAGCGGTTTTCGAAGCCGACGATGAGCGATCGGTTTTACGGCGCGGGTTAGGGGGTCCATCATGGCCTACAGTGTAGTATTATCCGCTAAAACTTCCAAGCGAACATCGAGCACACCGGTGGAAAGAGATCCAAGTTCCTCAAAGGCGGCTGGGGTCAGATCCACAATGCGTCCTGCGCCATAAGGTCCACGGTCCACAATGGTCACGACCACGGAGCGATTGTTTTTGATGTTGGTCACACGCACTTGAGTGCCAAAAGGAAGCGTTTTGTGGGCCGCCATGAAGCCGTACGCGTCCAAAGTGGTTCCTGAGGCGGTGTTGCTGCCATTGGAGCCATAACCGTAATATGTCGCGTCACCGAATTCCACTTGGCCGGTGTAAGGATGGATTTGAAAGCGATACAAGATTTCACACAGTTCTCCACGGGTTAAAACGGCCTCTGGAGAGTAACTTCCATCTGAATTGGGAACCAAAATAGCGCTGTCGGCTGCGTATTGGATGTAGGCGTCGAACCAGTTCTCGCCGGTGACTTCAGGGAGTTGTTCGTTGAGTCCAGCGGCTAAGACCAGCATTTTAAGAGCCTCTGCGCGATTCACCGAGTCGTTGGGGCGCAAGGTGTTGCTGTCGCTGTCTCCATGGATGAGTCCTTCTTGAAAGGCGTAATTCACGTAGGGAAGGTACCAAGCGGTTGCATCCATGTCTTCAAAAGGGGCGAAGTCGGTTCCGGCGGTGCTCTCGTCGTTTTCGGTGGCTTCCAAGATCATCTTCAAGGCCTCCACTCGGCTGACTTCATTTTCAGGTTTAAAACTCTGATCTTCGTAGCCAGAAACCACACCTGCCTCTGTCATGCTCGAAATGGCGTCGGCATAGACAAAATTCTCCGCCACGTCGGTGTAAGTGTTGTCATCGGCGTACGAAAGCAGAGGTGAGGGGCTCACCAAGGAAAGAATCACTCCGGCAAGGAAGAGTGAGGACTTCATGCAAGGGGTTTGATCATCACTTGGCGATAATTGCCTTCACCGATGGACTCGGTGGTGATGTCCGTGAACCCACTGTCTTTAATGTATAAGTGAACCAGTCGTCGGAAATAAGGCGACATAGGAGGGAGAGCCGATTGAATGCGAGAAGTGCGAACTTCGTTCACCTTCTGCTTTGCAATGGTGAGAACATTTTCTTCTTGGCGCTTGCGGTAGCTGTCTACGTCAAAGGTGATGAGCACATCTTCGCCCAGCATTTTGTGGAAGATCACTGTGAGGATCTTTTGCATGGCGAGGAGGTTTTCTCCGTGATGTCCAATCATCAAATTGGGCTCTTCGGACATCACATTGACGCGGTATTCTTTTTCGCTGACTTCTTCTACTTCTACATCTGTAAAATCGATGCTGAGATTGACGAGGAATTCAGAGACGAGTTTCTTAATTTGTTTTTCCATGGTGACGGTTAATGACACGAACTTGCACGTCATCCGTAGAGGATGCGGCTTTTGGTTGTTCTTTATTTACCACAAGTTGTTGGATGATGCCATAGAAAGTGCTGACTCCCCAGTATAGTCCAACGGCAGAAGGCAATTGAGCGGTGAACACGGCGATCATCACCGGCATCACATACTTCATCATCTTGTTGGCGGTTTCCACTTCCGCAGGCAATTTTGAGGCCTTGCCTTTGTTGCGAGTATTCATCAATTGAATCTGTAAGAACTGCAAAGCTCCTACGATTATTGGCAAAAGAATGAGGCTGTGTCCGAGCAAATCGAGACCTAAGAAGTTGGGATCGATGGAGCCCAAGGAAAATTCAGGAAGGAATTTGTACAAAAGCACATTTTTGTCAGGAGAAAGCCCTCCGTTGATTGCATGAAAAAGAGCAATCAAAATCGGCATTTGAATCAAAAGAGGCAAACAGCTGGAGAAAGGGCTGACCTTGTGAGTCTTCCACAGCAGCATGGTTTCTTGAGCCAAACGAGTTTGATCGTGTCCGTGAGTTTTCTTGAGTTCTTCAAGTTTAGGTTGAACTTCTTGCATGCGACGTTGCGCGCGCATGGCTTTTTGAGAAGGAATGAGCAAAATCGTGCGAATGATGAGCGTTAGAATCACCACTGCCCATCCTAAGGAATGTCCTGGGATGTAGATCAAGATCGCCACCAAGGCGTTGAGCATGGGTTCGTAAATCAAAGTCCTATATAAGGAACGAAGGACGCCAGCTTGTTCCATTTTAAATTCAGGAGTGCTGTAGGTGCTGACGGCTTCAGGATCTGTTTCGGTCGGCGTGGGGAGAGTGAGGCTCACTTTGTAAGTTCCGACTTCTCCGAACAAGGTGTAGCTGTAGTCGAGCAAAGAGATGAGGCCTTTTTCTCCAGGTTCAATCACGATGTTGGTCGTTTGGCTGCAGTCGCGTTCTTGTGCGTTCACAACAGGTTCGTATCCTTCGCCTGTGAACTCGAAAACGTCCAGCAGTGCTTCTGGACAACGAGAAGGAATGCTCAGCGTGGCAGCGGTGTTGTTTTGAACTTCTACGCGCACGTCTCCACCTATAATGTAGCTGTCTTCAACGGTTTTAAGGCCGACAGCGGCGGTGGTCAAAGCGGGGTCTTCTTCTTTTGGACTTTGGAACCATTGAAGAACCAAAAACGTGCTAAGAAAGACGACGAGGTACGGAACAATGTTGAATTTTTTCATGCGAGGAAGGCGAGAAGGGATTGAACTTGAGACAGCATTTCTGAGAAAGTGCCGGTCATGGCGGGTTTTCGTGCCATGAGCACTATATCAAGGTTTTGGTCTTCACGTATAACTTTGTTTTTTTCGAGGATGTGTACGATTTCGTAGATTTGGCGGCGTTTGTGGTTCCTGTTTACTGCAGAAGGAGCCAACTTTTTACCCACGATGGCGGCGTAACGAGTGTGGCCAACGGTGTTTTCTAAACTGATAACGTTTAGAAAAGGCCCCGATTTCGAGGTGCCTTCATCAAGGATGCGTTTCAGGACTGGACGGCCATGAATTCGCTTACTTCGTTTTAACACGAGGAACGTTGACAGTGAGCTGATGACGACCTTTTGCGCGTCGGCGATTGATCACCTTTTGTCCATTACGAGTGGACATGCGCTGTAAAAAGCCATGGGTACGAGCTCGCTTGAGTTTTTTAAGTTTTCCTAACATAGTGCGGTGATTTTATGAGTTGCTGGTGCTAAAGTCAAGGTAAAATGGGGCTGTGTCCTGTGGCTGAGCATTTTGAAGATTTCTTCTCAGCGCTCCGGGCCGCTAGGCCAAGTCTTGCTTTCGAATAAATCTTCAAAATGCTCAGCCGTCAAAGCGGTGTGGATTTCTCAGCGCTCCGGGCCGCTAGGCCAAGTCT
>CAZROM010000003.1:36532-95733 GCA_964601715.1 uncultured Candidatus Peribacteria bacterium
TCAGCCGTCAAAGCGGTGTGGATTTCTCAGCGCTCCGGGCCGCTAGGCCAAGTCTTGCTTTCGAATAAATCTTCAAAATGCTCAGCCGTCAAAGCGGTGTGGATTTCTCAGCGCTCCGGGCCGCTAGGCCAAGTCTCACTTTCGAACAAAAGTTCTAGAATGCTTGGCCAGTCGTGGCGGTGTGAATTTCTTCTGGACAGGAGGTAATTTTGATAGTGCTTGCCTTACAGATTGACTACAGGTAAAATACGGCTCAATCACACGGTTATAACCTATGTTTCTACAACTACAACAACAGTCTCTTCTATTGGGACGACGTCCTCTTGGTTTCACTGAGCACTACTATACTGAGTGGGACGACGGATTGGGGAAGGAAAAGATCGCTCTCTTCCTTTTGATTTCGGTGGCCAGCACTCAAGTGCCTTCTGCTGAACTTGCGAAAGAGGCTTTCCAACTGCTTCAAGATCACTTTTTGGATGATTTGGCGGGAGATCCTTATGAGCGTTTTGAAAATGCACTGCGCGAGATCAATCATATGGCTTTGGAAAAAGAAAAGGAGTTGGATGTGAAGTTCATGCCCAATGTTCACGTTTTGATTGGAGTGGTTCAAAAAGACTATCTCTTCATTTCTCAACGTGGGGAAGCTCATGGCTATTTGCTCCGTAAACGTCATGTCAGCTCGATCACCGAGGGACTTTTTGACGAAAAGAATAAAGAAGATCTCTTCCAAAACATTGCAAGTGGAGTTCTTGAAGTGGGGGACAACGTCGTTTTTGTGACGGGTCCTTTGGTTCAATACGTGACTCCTACTGATTTGGCGAAGATTTTCTCCGAACAAAGTTTGGATGACGCAACCAAGGAGCTTGAGCAGTTGCTTCGCCACGATGTGGAAGACCAAATGGCGATGCTTTCGTTTGAAGTGTTGGAAAAAACAGAAGAAATGAAGACAGTGGCCGCTCCTGTCGCGAAGATGGGTGATGACATCGAAGAAGAAGAGGTGGAAATGGCGACTCATGCCAAAATGGAAGAAGAGGAAGAACCCCGCGTCAGCTCTAAAAGCCGTGCGAAGGCTCATCTTTCTAAGGCTGTGGAACGACTCAGGACTTTTGCTTTGAACCGAGATCGTTTTGAAGCTCTGAACAAAATCCGTGCGTGGGAAAAGAAGAAGCTTTTGAGCGCGATTGCCGCTTTGTTCATTGTGGTTGTGGGAGGCACTTATTTGCTCCAAATGACAGTGGGTGAACAAAAGAAGATCGATGATCTTCAGGCTAAATTGGATCAAGCGGAAGAGAATGTGACTTTGGCTTCCACGAAGGGAACCTTTGACAAGGCCTCTGCTGCCGTTTTGCTGGATGGAGCGAAGACGCTAGCCGTTGAAGTTTTGGATTCCGGCTATTTGGGTTCGGATGCCAGCCAAGTTTTGGACGACATTCAGGAACAAAAAGACTTTTTGGACAATGTGTTCCATGTGGATGATGAACTCAAATTGATTGCCGATTTGAGTGGGAAAATGACTACAGGTTCTCAAATCATTGGTTTGGAAAATCACGATGATAAAATTGTGGTCTTCACCGACACGCAAGCCTTTCAAGTTTTGACCGATCAAGTGCAAGATCCTAGCACTCTTGAAAGCAGTGAAAAAGTCATTGCGGCGCGCTCTTTCTCAGATTACAACGCGGTGGTTTTGCTCACATTCGGCGGCAAACTTTTGGAATACAGCGAAGGCAACAGCCAATTTGCTGACACAGCGGATGTTCAATGGAAGTCAGGAGTGGACATCGCAACGTACTCCAACAAGATTTACATTTTGGACGCTGCCAACAATCAAATTTGGAAGTACCAAAAGGGAAACACGGGTTATGGCGCTGCCTCCGCTTACTTGCCTGAAGGGCAAGATTTAACGGGCGCTGCATCCATTGCAGTGGATGGAAAAGTTTGGGTGCTCAAGAGCGACGGAACTTTGCTCCAATACTATGCGGGTGAGGCTGTGGATTACACCATCAAAAAAGCGCCTTTGACCACGGTGGAAAGTGGAGTTCGTGTGCTCACGGATTTGTCCACAACACGTCTTTATGTCTTGGATTCTGTGGGTAAACGTGTGCTGATCTACGACAAGAGCACTAAGAACGATGACCTCACATATTCGTCACAATACGTTTTCGATACTTTGAAAGGCGACGTCACCGACATCTACATCGATCAAACTCGTAATGTTTTGATGCTCACCACTACGACGGGACTTTACGAAGTTTCTTTCACTGAGTAAGCTCTTTTGCGATTTGAAGTTCTTCTTCCGTTGGAATGACGAGGGCTTTGATTTTGGAGTTCTTTGCTGAAATGAGTAGGGCGTTTTTCTTGTTTGCTTTTTCGTCCAGCACGAATCCGAAGGGTTTCAAGTAATCCAGAATTTGTTTGCGGAGGTAGTAGGCGTTTTCTCCAATGCCCGCGGTGAAAACAAGGGCGTCGGGGAAGCCGCCGAGTGACGCGAAATAGCTGCACAAAAGTTTTGCCATTTGATAGCTGAAGACTTCAAAGGTGCGGAGCGTTCCTGTGCTTTTGGGCTGTGCCCAGAGTGTGCGCACGTCCGATCCTAAACCAGATAGCCCTTTGAAACCGGATTCTTTTTGCAAAAGTTCTTCGGTTTTTTTAAGGCCGCGTTTTTTGACCAATTCCAGCACAAGTCCAGGATCCACTGTTCCGCTGCGAGTGCCCATGAGAGGGCCTTCTAAAGGCGTGTAGCCCATGCTGGTGTCTAGACACACTCCGGCACGAATCGCGGCGATGCTGACACCGTTGCCAATGTGGCACGACAAAAGTTTTGCCTGTGGTTTTTTGAGGAGGTGCTGAGCTTGTTCGCTCACGTACTTGTGGCTCGTGCCGTGGAAACCGTAGCGGCGCAAATGCTCTTCTTCGTACAACGAATAGGGCAAGCCATACAAGAATGCTTTGGCGGGCAAGGTCTTGTGAAAGGCGGTGTCGAAGACGGCGATGTGAGCGGCGTTGGGCAGCGCTTTTAGGCAAACTTTGATGACTTCGATGTTGGCTGGGTTGTGCAAGGGCGCGAGCGAAGAAAGTGCATTGAGCTCTTTGAGATTTTTGCGCGACACGCGCAAAGGTTTTGAAAAATATTCGCCGCCATGAACGACGCGGTGCCCCACTTTTTTAATGGCGCTCAAGTCTTTGATGATGCCGTGTTGGGTGAGTGCATTGAGCACATAGTGAATGGCGGCTTTGTGACTCTTGGCTTTGATGGGCATTTGCTCTTCGCCCTCATTTAAATAATGACGAAAGGAGCAATGCTTTTGTCCGATGGCATCGATGTGACCTTTGTAGATTTTTTGAAGTTTCGTGTTGAATACGCTGAAACGAAGCGAAGAAGAACCGGCGTTGAAAATGAGAATGGACATGGGCGCGAATGAATCTTTTCGTTTCTATTCTACCTGCTTTTAAATAAATCAAAAGGCGTGTATTGTTCACTCACAATTTAGTCACACGCCATGACCAAAACCGATCCAAAAGCTCTCAAGTGGCTTTCAAAATACTTGCGCTACGTGGATTACCTCGGAGCAGCTCAACTTTATTTGAAGGATAATTTTTTCCTCGAAAAAAAATTGGAGCCCGACGACATTAAGATTCGAATTTTGGGTCACTGGGGCACAGTTCCTGGACTCAATTTTATTTACGCGAATTTGAATTATTTGGTGTGGAAGCATGCCTGCGAAATGCTCATCGTCACGGGTCCTGGGCATGGAGCTCCATCCATTTTGGCAAACTTGTTTGCGGAAAAAACCATCAGCGATGTGTACAAGGAATATCCACGAAATGGAGAGGGTATGGGTAAACTCATTCATGACTTTTCTTGGCCTCACACTTTGTTTCCAAGCCATGTGACTCCAGGAGTTCCGGGTTCGATTTTGGAGGGAGGAGAATTGGGCTACAGTCTGGCGACAGCTTATGGCGCGGTGATGGACAATCCCAATTTGATTGCGGTTGCAATCGTGGGCGATGGAGAAGCAGAAACTGGTCCCATTGCAGCAGCGTGGCACAGCAATAAATTTTTGAATCCACGCGTGTCGGGTGCCGTTTTGCCCATTGTGCACATCAATGGTTACAAGATCTCCAATCCCACTTTGTTTGGTCGCATGGACGATGCTGAGCTCAAGGCTTTGTTCACGGGCTATGGCTATGAACCGATGATTGTGGAGGCTCCCAATTTGGAAAAGAAAATGATGGAAACGATGGAGAAGGCGTATCAGAAAATTCGTGCGATTCAAAAGAAAGCACGCTCGAGCAAGAAGCCTTATTTAAAACCCAAGTGGCCCGTGGTTTTGCTCCGTTCTCCAAAAGGATGGAAAGGAATTAAAACCTTCAAGGGTCATGCGGTGGAAGGATCTTTTCATGCGCATGGAGTACCTGTGGATCACCCTAAAAAAGATCCTGTGGCACGAAAAGCAATTGAAGCATGGCTCAAGAGTTACAAGATCAAAGAGTTGGTGGACGCTCAAGGACGCCCCAAGCCCGAGGTTTTGGAATTCATGCCCACGGGATCCAAACGCATTGGAATGTGCAAACATGCCATTGGTGGAAACATGATGCAGCCACTCAAATTTCCTGCCCTTGGAAAGTATGCACTCAAAGTCACTAAGCGCGGTGCTTTGCAATCGGGAAGCACGCCGGTGGGAGGAGAATTCTTGCGCGATCTCATCAAGCTCAATCCAAAAAACTTCCGCATGTTCTGCCCGGATGAATTGATCTCAAATATGATCAAGGCACCGTTTGAAGTCACGGGTCGTGGCTACCAATGGCCGCTCAATAAAAACGACGAGAACATGCAAGTGGACGGGCGCATTTTAGAGATGCTTTCGGAGCACACTTTGCAGGGATGGATGATGGGATACACGCTCACAGGACGCTATGGATTCTTCTCTAGCTATGAAGCCTTTTTGATCATCATTGCGAGCATGGTGGATCAGTACGCGAAGTTCTTGAAGCAGAGTTTTAAAATCAAATGGAGGAAGCCTGTTCCGCCTTTGGTCTACCACCTTGCGAGCGTGGGATGGAGGCAAGAACACAACGGATATTCCCATCAAAATCCAAGCTTTGTGAGCAATGTTTTGCAAAAGCATGGGGAGTTCTGCCAAGTCTATTATCCTGCCGACGCCAATAGCTTTTTGGTTGCTTTGGAAGAAGCGTACAAACGTCCCAACACCATCAATGTGATCGTCGCCGATAAGCGTGAAGTTCCACAATGGCTCACACTTGCCGAAGCACGCGAACAAGCCAAGCGTGGCATTGGAATTTGGGAATGGGTGGGAGGAAAAGAAGGCAGCAAAAATCCGGATGTGGTTTTGGCTTCAGCCGGAGACTACATGACGCAAGAAGCTTTGCATGCCGTGAAATTGTGTAAAGAATTGGTGCCCGAAATGAAAATTCGCTACGTGAATATTTCTGCGGTTACAGGGCTTTGTGTGGGGGATTATTGCTCCACGCATCACATGGAATTGAGTGAAGAGACAGTTGTGGAATACTTCACAAAAGACAAGCCAGTGATCATCAATTATCATGGGTACACAAATGATATGGAGCAGATCCTTTGGCCTTTCATGAGCTCTAAACGTGTCAGTATCCATGGTTACCAAGAACGAGGTTCCACCACCACGCCTTTCGATTTGAAAGTCACGAATGAAGTGGACTTCTACCATCTTTCAATGGACATGATTCGTCGTGCGTCTGTGACCAATAAAGCCGTGGCAAAAAAGAAGGATAAGCTCATCAAAATGTTGGAAGAGAAAATCGCGGAACATCAAAAATATATCTGCGAAGTTGGGGATGATCCTGAAGAAGTTAAAGTCCTACGCTGGTAGTTTAACTTTGTAAGGCGGTGAATACAGTCAGATTGATGATGTCTTCTGCGGTGCTGCCGCGGGAGACTTCGTTCATGGGTTTTTTAAGTCCTTGCAAAATGGGTCCAATGACGGTGGCGCCAGCGAGCCGTTCCACCAATTTGTAGCCAATGTTGCCGGCTTCTAAATCAGGGAAAATCAGAACATTGGCGTGGCCCGCAATGGGCGAGCCGGGATCTTTGAGCGCGGCGACTTGATCCATGAGCGCAGCGTCCACTTGCAGTTCTCCTTCCACCGCAAGATCGGGTCTTTGGTGTTTGATGAGTCCTGCTGCGTCGCGCATTTTTTTGGTGAGCGGATGTTCGGTGGAGCCTGCGGTAGAAAAAGAGAGGAGTGCTACTTTGGGGTCCAAGCCCAGTCCTTTTGCAGTGTCTGCCGTGTCGATGGCGATTTGAGCCAAAATTTCTACAGTGGGATCGATGTTAACGGCGCAATCGGCGAACAACAAAATGCCTCCGTTGGCAGCGTCTTTGTCCACCGTTTCAGGCATGATCATGATCATGGCACCCGACACACGGTGGTGCTCAATTTTTGTCTTGATCAATTCCAAAGCGGGCAAAATGCGTTCTTTTGAGGTGGCAGTGGGGCCGGCGATCATTCCATCCACTTCGCCTTCATGCAGCATCATGGTGGCAAAATAATGAGGGTCTTTCATTTTTTCCGTGGCCTCTTCGAGACTTGCGCCACGCAGTTCTTGAAAGCGCTGCACATACGCTTTGAAATTCGCCTCAGATTCGGGGTCTTTTAAAAGCACAGGAAGGCAAAGACCTTGTTCCTCCAGTTCGGCAGCGGCTTCAAGGATGCGAGGCTCTGTGCCCTCAGCAAACACGATGCGCTTTGGGTTTTGACGAGCGCGTTCGTAGAGTTTCTCGAGAAAATCCATCTTATTTTGTTATGGATTTCACGTTTTCGACGGCACTGTTCACATCCTCCACCGCATTGTTGACCGATTCCACCGCGTTGTTGACGGACTCGACGGCGCCATTCACTTGGTCCACCTTTTTATCGACATTTTCTTTGAGGTCGCTGGCTTCGTTTTGTAAATTGGTGACCGCTTCCGTCGTCTCTTTTTTAACGTTTTCAAGTTGGCTGCAAGCTGAAAAAGCAAACAGAACAAGGGCGAGGAGAAGGAGTTTTTTCATGGCGTGAAAAACTTAAGATTTAGATTCTTGGTCGAACATTTTGTCGAAGTTCCCGTCGAAATCTTTGAGGAAATTGTGCATGTCCAAGACTTCGTTGGCACTCACGTGACCCATGCGGGGTGCGCTGCCAAGATGGGGGAGGTCGTTGTAGAAGGATTGAGGGTCGACTTGAACATTGATAACAGATTGAGCTTCACACTCAGAACACCAAGCGTGGAAGAAAATCTGCTCGTCGCCAAGGCTTCCGATCAGCTCGATGTCTTCATCGAGGTATTTGCCCGTGCATTTGGGGCACTTGAGCGTCTTTTTGATCTGATTGACGATGATGCGAAGGTCGTGAAAATTCATTCAAATGCTCGTTTAGAGTGAACTTATTTTAGGATAAAACCCTAAGTTTTTCCAGTCTTTCTTTAAAGGCAGTTTTTAAGCTGCCAATTCTTCATCATTTGGTACCTGAGCCCAATCGGGATTGTTGGCTGGATTTTGGTCCAAAACTACGCTTTCGCCCAAACTGGCGCCAATCTCCATATGCTTTTCATGTTGGGTATCGCTAACCGCATTCGCAGATTTAACCTCGGCGCGAACCTGAGGGAGGACTTTTTCCAGAAATTCGGCTGGGGCTTCTGCAAGATGAGCAATACCTCCGATCAATTCATGGAGTTCTTCTCCAACTTCAGGAAGGAATAAAACGAGCCAGCTGACCACTTTGAGGAATTTTGCTTTATCCTTAAGTTCACCATCGATCAATTGAGCTGTGCTTTCATCTACATTCGTTGCACCGAGAGCAATCATTCCTTTGATCTCTTCTTCATTGAAAGTGCTGAGGCTTTGCCATTCTTCAGGTAGAATCGTAGGGGCGGCCACCTTCCAAACAGTTCGCAAACCACCTGTCATATTATTCAAGAAAGCTTCCCATGTTTGATGAGTCCATTTTTGGCTGTTCTCAACGAATTCATGTTGAGCTTCTGGAGTCATGGCATCCAAGAGTTTTGTCAGTGTGGCTTGACGAGTTCCTTCGGTTCCAGCTCGTTCACGGAGAAAACGTCCACCTTTGATCAAAGCCAAGGTCAATTTGTGCTGAACTTCAGGTCTTTTTAAAGCTTCTTTCGTGAAACCACCATCCAAGCCTTCTTGTTTTGGCTTTGTTTCGTGGGCTTCTTGATGACCTGCGGTTGAACCATCTGCGTGTACCATGGAGCTTTTGGGTTAAAGCTATATTTTAGTATACACTTTTCGACTGATTTGTCAATTCATGCCTGAAGTTTTAATAGTTTGGCTACTGACAGGAAAACGTTCTCTTCTTTATCATTTTGGATTTATGTGGTATAGTTCTTAGATTAACTGCGTATCGTATGTCTGATCGTGAAATTCAAGGTAAAAACTGGCACAAAGAGGTCAAGTCTCCGAAAGATACAGTTCCTTATGAGTTGCGGCTTGATTTCTATCTGAAGCGGGCTGCGCGTAAAGCGGGACTCCAGCATTTGTCGAAAGATTTTGATGTCACAGTTCAAAGTCAGGTTGGAAGAGGCCTCTTTTTGAGTTTAGATGATTTGAAAAAGATGACAAAAAAAGAGTACCAGATTCGTTCGGGAGATACTCTGTTTAAGACATTACTTGAATATTTCAAAGAGACAACCAATCCTCTTCAGGCCCAAAAGGAAGCCTACTTGACCTTGGCCTATGTTATGAAAACGCAGTCTTCTTCCAATGTCGATAAGTTCTTTGTGGGGGGAAAAGTGATCATTGAAAATGGTAGGCTCACGGTCAAAGATGCGAAGGGACATGCTTCTTACGATCAGGCGTTGATGAGACCGGAGCTTTCAGTAAGGTCTTTGCCTGCCGTGTTGCCGATGAAAAAGCAGGAGCCGATTCTCTTTGAAACTGCTCAACCTGAAGAACCCACTGGGCGAGTTATGCTACCAGATACGGATATGAAAGTGCGGATGGATAGAAAAACCGGTCAATACTTAAGAGAAATGAAAGGTAAGCCCGAGGCGGATCAATTTAGGCGAATAAGTGAGAAAATCGTACAAATCGAAAAGGATTATGAGGCTCTGATCCCTCAAATGTCAGATCTACCTCAAGAAACCACAAAAGTGAAAGAGCTTTTGCTTGCTACTCGTTCCGTGGTGGAAGAAGGAAGTAAACTTGCCAAGGAATCGTACCCCGCGAAGCGTATTGAGGCATTCAAGGATGAAGTGGAAGAGGATATTCGAAAAATTGAAGAAACGGTAAGGGACCCTGAGATTCATGAGCTCGCTCGAGAACTTTTGGGTAAAGATCCAACACCTCCAGTAACAGAAGTTTCACCTGTTTTTTCTGAGAGATTTCGCCATGGTGATCAAGAATTCACCCTGGGTTTTGCCAGTAAAGTTCAGACGGAGGTTAAACTTGATCCTGAAAAAGGTGATAGATACTTTTACCATTGGATTGTGCGAACCATTGAAGAACAAAATGTGTTTGAGGGTAACCAAGGTTTTAATGATGCAGCAGTAGATGGTGAATTCTACGGTTTGTTGGTGGATCAAGTTATCGGGATCTGTAGGGATTTGAATCCAAGCGTGGATTTGGATGAGCCTAGTTCCTTTAACGGTAAAAAACTTATTATTCCTCAACGCTTGGAGCTCAAAACTGATTCTAAACTTGTAACACCTGCACCTGATGAAAAAACCAACCTTCAGGTTGAAAAGGGGTCCATCTCCAAGCTTTTGCGCATGGGCAAAACGAACTCCTACTTCGTCTTAAATGTGCCAACTGTGGGCGGACTGACTTCAGTTTTTGACGTGAAAAAGGTTGCCCTTATTGAAGATTTCAATCGTCGTAGTGGTATCAAAATTGAAGCGGGTAAACCTTTTAGGCTCCCCACGAGTCTTGCTGAAGATTTGGAATACCAAGGTGAAGTCCGCTTTATTGAGCTGTCCATCAAAGATCATTCACAACGAGCGGCAGTGATCGCTACGCTTACTCGTGAAGCCACTAGATCAGATCCATTGGTTAGTCTTTTTACTGAAAGTTATTTCTATAAAAAATCTGCCCCTGCAAACCATATTGTTGTTCCGCTTGCACTTTTGAAAGCAGACTGGGAGTCTTACTTGTTGGATGAATACAAGGTGCACCCTGCTGAATTTAGGTCACACAGTGTCTATGTTACTGGTGAATACGACTTATTTTTGAAGCATGCTCGAGATGTTGAAGGCTTAAAATATGAAGATAGAGATCAGATGATTAAAGATGGGAGGGTTCAGAAAGTTGTTGAAGGAGGTAGGAAATTCCGCTTTAAATCAGGCTCTGCTACTGAGAAAGAAAAATATTTAAAGCCTTATGCGGATACCGTTTTAGGTGAAATTGCTGAGAAGTTTTATACTGAAACGGGGTATATGTTGATGATCACTTCTGTGTTCCGTACACCTGCCGAACAGAAAAACTTGGCAGAAACTAATTCTGCAGCTACAACTGGGGTTTCTACTCATAGTTTTGCCAACTCATTTGATATTTCAAATGGGCGTTTTATCGCACCAGATGGTAAAGAGGTGACGTGGAGTGGAGTAACTGGGGAAGAACGGAAGAAATTGGACAGATTCCGTCCAACTATTGAGAAGATTTTGATTTCTATGCAGCGTGGAGGTAAAGCAATGGCTTTGAGAGAATTGTATGCATGGCACGTCATGATTTCTGACCCAGCAATTGGAGATGGGACAGGTTTGACCTCAAAACAACGGCTACTCGATTCAGATAGAGAAACTCCACCTCTAGATCTTGACCTCCTTCAAACTCAAAATCTAGATCTTTCTAGAATCCCCGAGTTTGAACAATTTAGTGCACGTCTGATTCAGACGATAAAAGATCGTAAAGACAGCGGACGTAAGATGAAGATTTCTGAAGTCCAAACTATGATTCAAGACGAGTTGATTAGTAAATTGAGTGACAGTGGGCAGAAGGACGCAGCCTTTATTTTACAGGGAAGAACTTTTGAAATGGCTAATATGATCAATATTTTGGTGTCCACTCAAGAGAGTGGGAACTTGCATGGCAGTTATTGTATTTATGATGAACGTCCGGAAATTGAATCTGAAGTCGTTGGTTTTGAAGAATTCGCAGATAAATACGCTTTGTTTAAAGAGGCACGTACTTCTAAAACGAATAAACTCAGTCTTTTAGATTCAGACAATGAAGTGGTCGGTGACTACAATATGTATAAATTTTTGACCAAATCCAATGTTAGAAGTTTCATTGATCCCACTATTCTTATCGCCAAAATTGCTCAAGAGACGAATTTTACTTTCGTCAAAAATCTGACAGGTGAGGTTTCTGACTATACAGGGCAAACTGTTTTTGGATATTTCCAGATCACGAGTAAACAGGATAAAAAAACTGAAAAAAGAGCCAAAGAGATCTTTGATCAGTTAACGGGTATTCCTGGCACACGTTTTGATTTTAAAGAATTTAAAGTCTCTCACAAGAAGGGTAAGTACTTTGTGAATCCTCGCGCGGAAATCGCTTTGGCTATTGCTATGTATGAACAAAATGCTGAGAAAATTCGTGTTGCGAATGGCGGTACTGAACATGTGGACAACGAATTATTGACCACGCTCTCTTATAACCATGGCACACTTTATATTGAAGATATTTTGAAATACGGTGTGACTGTTAGTAAGTATCAAGTGCCAGGTGGCCAAAAACTTTCGTATGTTGACGCCAAAGGCATCGTGCATGCGAAGGTTGTTACCTCAAAGGAGGAGAGTCGTATCCGAACTTACTTGAACAGTGGCAATGTGACTGAACTTAAGAAGTATCTCAAGGATTCCTTCAATATCACTTTTGTATCTGGACGGTCAGTGGGAGTGCGTATTTCTGAAGTCGAAAAAGTGGGATCTCTGAGTAGGAATGGGAAAGGCCAACTGTACACTTCACAGGTTCTTTCTAAGAGCGTGATGTTAAAATACATCGATAGAAACAACTATCGAGATATGGATGAAAGTGCCTTGGCTGATTCTATGATTGTTTTGTCTGCACAGAAGCCTGTCTCACAAAGTCATTTAGACAGTATTACGCCACAAGATCGTCGTTGAATCCTTATTTAAAAAAGGCTACGGCTCCTCTTAGACGTTTCAAAGTGAGGGTTTTGCCCATCACGCGGCAGAGTTCAAACACTCCAGGAGAATACTCTTCGTTGGTCAGAGCCACGCGAAGGGGCCAGAGCACCTGTCCATTTTTGAGACCGAGCTTGGCGATCACTTCGACGAGGCAGGTTTTGATCTGTTCTTCGTCGTCGTAGTTGCTCAGAGCTTCAAGTGCTGGGATGGCGTTTTCGAGTGCCAAAAGCACGGTCGCATCGTCCACTTTCATCTTTTCGCTCAAGAAAAGTTCACGTTTGTATTCGAGTGAGTCGAGCAAGAAAGGCCTGAGCATGGCGGGGCCGTCGTTCAGGGTTTTCATGCGCATTTGCACGGAAGCGATCAATTTTTCTCTTTGATCGGGTTCAAGTGCCTCTAAAAGTTCGGGTTTGTACCAGTCTTCGGCTTCTAAACGAGAACGGATCAGTTCCAAGAGATCTTTGGGAGTTTTGGCACGAAGGTAATGTCCGTTGAGCCAGTCCAATTTTTCGAGATTGAATACGGCACCAGCTTTTTGCACACGATCCAAACTGAATCGCTGAACAAGTTCTTCGAGGCTGAAAATTTCTTCTTCGGTTCCCGGATTCCATCCTAAAAAGGCGATGAAGTTGAGCATAGCTTCTTTCAGATATCCTTTGGCGATGTAATCTTCGGCTGCCACGTCGCCTTGGCGCTTGGAAAGCTTGCTGCGATCGGGGTTGAGGAGCAGAGGAAGGTGCGCAAAAACAGGAGGAGTCCAGCCAAAAGCTTCGTAAAGCCAGAGGTGTTTTGGGGTGGAAGGAAGCCATTCTTCGCCACGAATCACGTGCGTTACTTCCATCTCGTGATCGTCCACGACGTTGGCAAGGTGATAGGTTGGGAGTCCGTCGGATTTGATGAGCACTTGGTCGTCGATGTCTTTGCCGTGAAAGTGCATGTCGCCACGAATCGTGTCCACGAAATCGATGTCTTTGTAAGGAATGAGTTGGCGAATGACAAAAGGTTGTCCAGCTGCCATCTTTTCGGCGATTTTTTCAGGAGCAAGTTCTAGGCAACGGCGATCGTATTTGGGAGCGATTTTGAGTTTGGCTTGTTCTTCACGCATGGCGTCCAGTTCTTCGGCTGTGCAGAAACAACGGTAGGCTTTGCCCGACTCGAGGAGTTGAGCCGCGTATTTTTGATAAATTTCAGTGCGATGAGATTGAAAGATGGGGCCTTCATCCCAGTTGAGGTCGAAGAATTTGAGGGCATTTTGCAGGCTTTCCACGGCTCCTTCTACATAACGTTTTTGATCCGTATCTTCGATGCGCAAAATGAATTTACCCTTATTTTGACGGGCAAAAAGATAAGCGTAGAGCGCGGTTCGGAGTCCGCCCACGTGCAGGTAGCCAGTGGGGGAAGGGGCAAAACGAGTGACGACGGTCATAGGTTTGAGACGATTATTTGTTTTCTGGAGTCGAAGCCACTCCAAGTAGGAATTCAATGAGCTCTTCTTGTGTGACTTCTGTTCTAGGAGTCCAGATGCCATCTAAATTTTCTGGGACAGGTTCGTTGCTGAGGATGCCAAAATCAAATTCTCGTTCATATTCATCCAAGAAAACCAATGCGTAACAAGCATAAGCTCCACCACAGGGAACCAAGTACACCTTGGCTTCTTGGTTTTGAGCGAGAGGTTCTTGATCATCGTAGGTGGTTCCTTCTGTGACTGTCATCGTGAGTTTGACGTCGTATTTAGAGTCAGGAACATTCAAAGAAGCTCTTACGATTCCTTCTGATTCCTGCATTTCTTCGGCCACACTCCATCCTTTTGGAAGATAGAAACTGAGGTCTCCAAGTCTCAACCACATTTCGTCATAAGTTCTATCCGTGCTTGTCTCGGAAGATGTTTCGGTGTCGACGTTTTCTTCTGTTTCTACTGGTTCAGTCTCAGTTGGTGAATTTTGGCAACTTGCCAGTATGAGAACGCTGAGCAAGGAAAGGCTTAAAAGTTTTTTCATAATATTGGATGAGGTGAGTTCAAAGTACCTGTTTCAGTGTCTAAGTCAAGGATAGGAGAGCTCTACGAAAATGCCTTTGTGATCTGAAATCTGAGTGGGGAAGGTGTCGAAATTGAGCACTTGAATAGAGGGGCTAACAAGGGCGTGATCGATGGGCAACCAGAAGAGGGGATTGTTGGCTTTCCAGGTTGATTTGAAGCCAAAGCCTAGACGCGAGTCGATGAGTCCGGAGTCTTGGATGAGTGTTTTGAAATAAGGGGACCAAGGAGTGCAATTGAAATCCCCGATGATGACCGTGGGCAAGTCGCTGGAGCTGGCGTAGGTGACGAGGTCGGCGAATTGCGCATTGCGATCTGTAGCCCAGCTGGGAGTGAGGGGAGCGTCGGGGTGCACGCCGAGCACTCGGTAAGAGCCATCTTCAGGAATGAACTCGAGTCCAACCTGATTGCCGAGAGGAATTTCGGTGAAGGTGCCTTCGACTTTACTGCCCATGAAGATGCCATGCACGCCGGCTTGAGTGGTGAGTGCGGTGGCAGGGTAGCCTCGTAGCACTTCACTTTGGGCGCTGCCCCAGATGGCGTTGGCCTCATTTACGACGAACACATCAGGGCTGAGCGCATCCACTTGGGCGAAAAACTCGGTACTGTCTGTGGTTTTGTAGTAGACGTTTTGTGCGTAGACACTGAGCTTGGGTTCTTGGTTTGAGCTCGTTGCGTTGTAGACAAAGTAAGGCCAGAGGGGAATGATGTTCGTGACCATCAAACAAAACCAGCAAGCCGCCCACATCCATTCTTTTTTGATCAGTTGATGGATGCCGAAACCCAGTGCAATGAGCACATAATAAGGGGCGTAGTGAGTGAACAATTCAAAAAACCAGTACACGCTGGCCAAGGCCACGAAACATTGAATCAGAAAGGCGAGGGCGAGAAAGAGGCGAGGCCAAGGGAGGGACTTTTTCTTCATGGGTGGATTTTAAAACAGTTTGGGCTTAAGATAAAGGCTTAGATTTATGGAGCAGCAATTCGACATAACTGAAGAAATCCCTTTGCCTGAAAGGCAAGTCTGGGCTTGTAGTGCTGAAAGAAAAGTGGATGGTACGCCCAGTCAATTTAGAACTACGGCATCCATTGGTAGAGACTGTCTTGAATCTAAAAAGTGGCTTGTGCAGGCTTTATTAGCGTCGTTGACATATGAGATCCCTGCTGAAAAAAGAGTCGATTTGGGTGCGAGTCTTTCAGATAAGGACCATTTGACAGAGTTCAAGTGTTTTAGTCCAGATCAGCGCTTGGTCTCCAAGATGGATTTTCAGCTGGATCAGTGTTTAGAAGGAGAGAGACCTGTTTTTCTTTTGAGATTCAATGTTGTGCTTTTCGCAGGATTGCCTTGCTCTGATTCAATTCAAGCTCGATTGGAAAGAGAACTTCACCAATTGACGACTGTTTACGGATTTGTGTTGAGCTGATATGCTTGGCGCGAATTTATGGTTAAACGACGAAAACGCCATTCTCGTAAAAAAGATTCTGCCCTCAGCTTTGAGGTGGAGACCCACATCGTCCGTGAAATTTGGGCGGTGGTGTATTTGGCTTTTGCTGCGCTCACATGGCTTTCACTCAATCAACAATTGGGCTTTTTGGGCGACCTTTGGGTTTCTTTTTTAAGACCTGTGTTTGGAGTGGGAATGTCCACCGTTCCTTTTGTGCTTTTGTTCATGGGAGCCTCGGTTTTCCTTTCCAAGAAAATTGAATGGGGACTCGCTCGACTCACGGGAATTTTTCTTTTGGCGGCAGCGATTTTGGGTTTTGTGCACATGGGTGTTGCTGAAACCGATTTGTTGGAGGCGGCGCAACGTGGGGAAGCGGGGGGCTACATTGGCTTTGTTTCTAGCTTCATTTTGACCGCAGCTTTTGGACGCGTTGGCGCTCATGTTTTGCTCGCCGCGACTTTTTTGGTTGGGCTTTTGCTTTCCGTTCAAGTGAGTTTGGGTGACATCGTGCGCACCGTCATTCCATCCAAAAAAATGATGAAGAAAGTCATTGAGGTGGCGACGCCAGAATTTGTGACGATCGACAGAACCGGTGATGAAGACGACATTAAAATCGTGAAATTGGATGAGCCTAAGCGTCATGAAGAAACTCAGGCGTTGACCTTGCGTGAAGTGAATATGAAAGAAGTGGAAGATCGTTTGGCGGATGAAGACGATGATGTCGAAGAAGCGAAAGTGGTTCATCCTAAAGCTAAAAAAGCCGAAATTCCTGAGGATGAAGTGGTGATGGTGGATCAAGCGGTGACGGAAGAGGAAGAGACCGGCGAGTGGGCTTATCCCTCTTTGGATTTGCTCGAAAATAGCAAAGAAAGTGCAACGGTGAATCAAGCGGATTTGAAACGAAAGGCCGATTTGATCAAAGCCAAGCTCGAACAATTTGGAATCGCGGTGACCATGCAAGAAGTGCATGTGGGCCCCACCGTCGTGCAATACAGTTTGAAGCCTGCGGATGGAGTGAAGCTCTCGAAAATCGTGTCGCTCAAGAACGACATTGCCTTGGCGCTCGCAGCGCCCGCCGTTCGTATCGAAGCTCCGATTCCAGGAAAATCTTTGGTCGGAATTGAAATTCCAAGTGCGGTGCGCTCCACGGTGCATTTGCGAGAAATGATGGAAACGCAGGATTATCTTGCTGAAAAATCCAAGCTCAAAATTGCTTTGGGTCGTGACGTTTCGGGCAAGTCCATGGTTGCGGATTTGGCAAAAATGCCTCACTTGCTCATCGCGGGAGCCACGGGTTCTGGTAAGTCCGTGGGACTCAATAGTTTCTTGCTCGCGCTCTTGTACAACAACTCGCCACGCGAGCTGAAGTTCATCATGATTGATCCTAAACAAGTGGAACTTTCGACTTACAATGGACTTCCACATTTGCTCACGCCGGTGATCACGGATCCAGAAAAAGCAGCGACAGCCTTGCGTTGGGCGGTGGCTGAAATGAATCGTCGTTACAAAGTGTGTGCCGACGCGGGGCACCGAAACATTGCCGATTACAACGCCGACAAAAAGACGGCGGAAAAGATGCCAAAGATTGTGGTGGTGATCGATGAATTGGCGGACCTCATGATGCAAGCGCAAAAAGAAGTGGAAGCGTCGATTTGTCGCATTGCGCAAATGGCACGTGCCGTGGGAATGCATTTGATCGTGGCGACTCAACGTCCTTCGGTGGATGTTATTACGGGTCTGATCAAAGCCAACATTCCTGCTCGTATTGCCTTCACCGTGGCGTCCAATGTGGATTCACGCACGATTTTGGATGGCATTGGAGCGGAAGATTTGCTGGGGAATGGAGACATGCTGTATTTGTCTGGAACGATGGGCAAGCCGATTCGTATTCAAGGAATTTACGTGTCGTCCAAAGAAATTGAACGTGTGACGAATCGCCTCAAGCTCACCAGCGAAGGTCCTGATTTCTCACACGATATCACCTCCAAAGAAGTGGCTCGCACACCCGTTCAAGGCGTGCCCAATGCGCCCGACGAATCCAAGACGGATGAGGAACTCATGCAGGCGGCGCTCGACTGTCTCAAAAAGAACCGCAAGGCGGCTTCTACTTCGTCTTTGCAGCGCTACCTTCGCATCGGTTACTCACGCGCCGCCCGCATCATCGACATGCTCGAAGAAGCCGGTTACATCGGTCCTGCACAAGGCAGCAAGCCACGCGAGGTGTATGTGAGGGAAGAGTAATTAATCCTTCTTCACAAACTGCCCTGTGGTTTGATGTTTTTGGACTTCGAGGGCGGAATAGACGCGGCCGTTCATGGCGATGTAAACGCCGTTTGAAACCATGTTCAATGCGCCTAGAGCGACACCCACGTTCACGTCGGCATCGGTGTTGGCGAAACGTTCGGGACGGGCAGAACCCGTGAGCACGATGGCTTTGTTTGTGATGGCAGCAAGCACTTCTGCGGTTTGGGTCATGGTGTCGGTTCCGTGCGTGATGAGGATTTTATCTGCGTCGGTTTCTTGGCAGGTTTTCAGGATGAGAGCGCGGTCTTCGTCGGTCAAATCCATGCTGTCTTTTTTGAGGATGGAGACGATTTCGTAGTCGAAAGCGGGTTTGATCTTTTCAAGAATTCGAGTGACTGCAGGGTCGCAGATTTCAAAATTGTAGGCTTTGACGAGTTTGGGGTAGTCCTTGTCGATGGTTCCACCCGTTTGAACAAAGAGAATTTTCATGGGCATAGTTTAGGATTTTTTAGCGAGTTTAACAGACATTAGTAGCGTGAAGAGCCACACTGCGAATAGTATGTATTGCACTAAGAAATAGAAAACGTTTGGTGCCTCTGCGCCGACTTGGGGACGCATGAAGGGGCCTTCATCAGAATCGGTGCCACCCCAGTAGTCTCTCGGATCCCCTTTGATTGGTTTTAAATCGGCTTTCCAAAAAATGGAATCGGCGCGTTCCACAATGGCGCAATCGCTGTACTCGCCCGTTTCTTCGTTGAGGATCACTTGGTAGTGGTATTCGAGGGCTTGAAAGGGGCTGAAGTAGCCAGGACGAAGACTTTCTTGCTCGCAGAGCAAAAGTTCGTTCAAGTCCACAGGTGCGTCAGTTTGAACCATCAGCGGACTCAATAGGTCACGAACAGCACCGTTTGAACGGCCTTCGTAGACACCAAGGTGCAGCCCCACCATGAGGAGGAGCAATAGATTGGAAAGAAGTACGATGGCGCGATTTTTGAGGAATTTTTTCATGAGGAAGTGTTTAAGCTCCGTGGCATTTCTTGTATTTTTTGCCACTGCCACAAGGGCAAACGTCGTTGCGTCCTGCATCCGCAAATTTTGGAGTGTCTTTGTGGGTGGGTGCAATGAGGTCGGAGTCTGAAACGATGGGTTGGCCGGTCTTTGCAGAAATCACACGCACGCTGGGTTCGCTCACGGGCATTTCGATGGCGGTGCGCTGCACAGGCGTGACAAGAGAGGATTCCTCCAAATTCTTTTCGATTTGTTCTTCGTTGGTTTTTTGAACTTCGGCGGGAGTTGGTTTTTGAACCAACTGCACATTGATCTTCACGTGGAAGAGGCTGGTCAAAGTCGTGCGATCGATTTTCTCCATCAGCTCTTCAAAGAGGAGGAAGGATTGATTCTTGTATTCGACAAGTGGATCGCGTTGTCCGTATCCACTGAGCGAAACCGCTTCGCGCAAATCTTTGAGTTCGTCGATGTGACGCATCCAGAGCATGTCTACTGTGCGAAGGAAAATCGCACGTTCGGCGCGACGCAAAATGCTGGCGTCGGGAAGAGCTTTTTCTTTTTCTAAATACTCGGCCTCCAAATATTTTTTGAGCGTATCGATGCGTTCCTCTTGCGTCATGGGGGAGAGGGTTTCGAGCGCAATGGGATTCACTGGGCTGCGGTGCAAGGCATTGATCGTTTCCCAGGTTTCTTTGACGTTGTCGGGATGAGAAAGTACGATTTTTTCGACTTCATTTTCCATGAGCAGCAGGGCTTCGTTTTTGAGACTTTCGCTTTCTAAAATCGCTCGGCGTTTCTTGTAGATGATGTCGCGATGGGTGTTCATCACGGTGTCGTATTCCACGAGGTGCTTTCGCATGTCGAAGTTGTGTCCTTCTACTTTGCTTTGGGCACTTTCGAGGGAACGGCTGATGATTTTGTTTTCAATCGGCATGTCTTCGGGGAGGCCCATGCGTTCCATGAGGCTCTTCATTCGATCTCCGCCGAAAATGCGCATGAGGTCGTCTTCCATGGACACGTAGAATTGACTCATTCCAGGATCTCCTTGGCGTCCAGCACGTCCACGGAGCTGATTGTCGATGCGGCGTGATTCGTGACGTTCGCTACCGATGATCACAAGACCACCGAGTTCTGCAACGCCTTCACCGAGTTTGATGTCGGTTCCACGACCGGCCATGTTGGTGGCGATGGTCACGGCTCCACGTTGCCCTGCATTGGCGACGATTTCCGCTTCTTTTTCGTGGTACTTGGCGTTGAGCACGCTGTGCGAAACGCCTTCCTTTTGCAAAATTTCAGAGAGTTTTTCAGATTTTTCCACCGAAATGGTTCCCACAAGCACGGGTTGTCCTTTTTCGTTGAGCTCCTTCACTTTTTGAGCGATGGCAGCAAATTTTCCTTTTTCGGATTTGTAAATTGCATCCGATTTGTCCACACGTTGCACGGGTTTGTTCGTAGGGATTTGGACCACTTGCAGTCCATAAATCGCTCCAAATTCTTCTTCCTCCGTCTTCGCCGTTCCTGTCATTCCCGCGAGTTTTTGGAACATGCGGAAGTAATTTTGGAAGGTGATGGTGGCCAAGGTTTTGCTTTCGCGTTTGATGGGCATGCCTTCTTTGGCTTCGATGGCTTGGTGCAAGCCTTGTCCATAACGGCGGCCTGTCATGAGACGTCCGGTGAATTCATCCACGATCACGATTTCGTCGTTGCGAACCATGTAATCCACATCTTTTTTGTAGACGGCGTTGGCGCGCAGCGCTTGTTCGATGTGATGCACTTCTTCAAAACCTTTTTCGGTGTAAATGTTTTCTACGCCGAGCATCTCTTCCATCTTTTTGATTCCTTCTTCTGTCAGGGTGGCGACACGTTGTTTCTCGTCCACGTTGTAGTGCACGTTCGCTTCCAACATTTTCACTAATTTGGAGTAGCTGATGTACTTTTCGGTGGATTCTTCGGCAGGGGCAGAAATGATGAGAGGGGTGCGGGCTTCATCCACAAGAATGCTGTCCACTTCGTCCACAATGGCGTAGTACAAATCGCGTTGAACAAGGGCTTCTTTGCTCGGAGCCATGTTGTCGCGCAAATAGTCGAAGCCATATTCGTTGTTGGTTCCGTAAGTGATGTCGGCTGCGTAGGCGGCTTTTTTTGCATCACGGGGTTGGTCGTGAGTGACCACGCCAATGCTCATGCCAAGGAATTTGTAGAGGCCTCCAATCCATTCCGCATCACGTTGGGCGAGGTAGTCGTTCACGGTGATGACATGCACTCCTTTTCCGGCGAGCGCATTCAAGTACACAGGCAAGGAACACACGAGAGTTTTACCTTCTCCTGTTCGCATTTCGGCGATTTTTCCTTCGTGGAGCACCATTCCTCCGATGAGCTGCACGTCGTAGTGCACCATGTCCCAGGTTTGTTCTATGCCACGCACCATCCATGATTTGCCCACGAGACGGCGAGCCGCGTTTTTGACCAAGGCAAAGGCTTCGGGCAAGAGGGAATCCACACTTTCGCCAGCGGCGATTCGGTCGCGGAATTCTTGAGTTTTTAAAGGAACTTGTTCGTCGGTCAGTTCAGTTTGGTAGCGTTCTTCGATTTTGTTGATTTCTTCTACGACCTTGCGCATGCGCTTAATGGCTTTCTGTTCGGGATCTCCGATGATGGCAGTGATGAGTTTATTGAGCATAGTTTTTTGTGTGCTGGGAGTGTAGCACACCGAAGACGGGGTGTCTCCCTGAATTCTTAGGGGAAGAACAGGTCTTTTGTCCAATATGTTTTGATGTTTTCAATCAGAGGAGCGTAATCGGTAGCGAGGGTGTCGGTTTCCTCCTCGTTTAAGAGTTCATTTTGGAAAGAGTAACACAGCAGCTCTTCTTTGAAGGATTCGTCGAGAGAAGGAGAAATAAGCTCATGAGGATGTTCAAAGCTGAAGAGCTTAAAGCCGTAGGAGTCAGGATCGAAGATCCGATCTTTTCCTGAAACGGGTAGCACTTCTTCTTCAAGGTATTTGGTCTGCTCCATGAGTGTTTCGTCTCTGTAGTCGTTGATCTCGAGGAGCTGGTAACTGCCATTGAAGACAAATTCTCGAATGGACATTTCGCTTGTCGTGGGCACGCCGTTTTCGTCGATGTTGTAGGGCTGAGGTGGCATGCGGAAGACATGGCGTTCTTCTTCAGTGTCTTCATTTTGGACGGTGTGAGTGTAATTGTTTTGTTCGGATAAAAGGTCGAAGAGCAGTTTCGCTTGTTCAGGTGAAGTCGTCGCAGTGTCGATCGCTGCCCATAAGTCTAGCTCGGGGCTGGGCTCATTGGGCTGTTCGTTAGCCGTCTTTTTTTTGCGGTGATTTTGTCCGCCAATGTAGATGAGGTCACCGGTGCTGCCGCTGTGTGTGAAGGTGTAACGGTGTTTTTCTTGAGAAAAGGTGTTGAAGGCTTCAAGAGCATTGGGACTTGCCTCGAAGGCTTCTGTGGAGTGAACTATCCATTCCTCGTTTTCGTAAACCAGCTGTTGTACGCAGTAGGGTGCTTCGTTCACAGGCTGTCGGTTGGTGGCATACATGCTTGGATCTCCGTACATATAGGTGTTGCCAAAATCGTCGGTGATCACTAGGTTGCCGTCTTGAACCGCTTCGTAGAGGTCGCCCTCGATATTGGTGGTTTGCGAAAGGTAGTTCCCCTTATAGTTCCAAGTTTCCCAAGTGTAGGTGGTGTCGCTGTCATCGCCCTTTGGGTGACGCATGTATTTTTCTACCTTTTGATAAAGGATGCCGTCGGGTTGATAAGTTGCGTAGTATTCCTTCGCGTTTGCCACGTAGTCGTCCGTGGGAGCGAAAGGATAGAGGAGGCCGCCCACGATCGCGAGCAGGACTAAGACGGATCCATAGAGTGGAGTGAGTCGTTTCATGGTGGGATGAGTTAGGGATTGTTCTTCCCATGAACCGGATTCGAGTAGCTTTTTGTGGAGCTTCTCGGTGAACTCGAGTGAAGGAGCTGGAGCTGAATTGTAGAGTTTTCGTTTCATGGGAAGGAGAGTGTGCACGTCTCATTGAGAGAGACGCAGAATGAAGAGATTTTACTGCATTGTGCGGCGCAGATTTTTGAGCGCTCGACTGAGGTTCGAGGCGACTGTTTTTTCAGAAAGGGTGAGTAGCACTGCGATTTCTTTGTTGCGAAGTCCAGAAAAATATTTAAGACTCACGACTTCCGATTGTTGAGGTGGCAGTTCACGCACAAGCGCTCGAACTCGATCTTCTTCGAGAAAACTTTTGTTGAGAGGAGTTGGGTCTTCAAGCTCTATTTCGTCGAGGGGGACTGTGTTTTTGTGTTTTCTATAATGATCAATCACCAAATTTCGAGCCATAGTGAAGATCCATGCACGGAAGACCTCGGGCTTGGGATTTTCTAAAGTGGGGAGTCGATCGAGGATTTTCATCCAAAGGACACTCGTGAGGTCCTCCGCTTCTTCGGGTTTCACACGAAAAGCGATGAACGCATAGGTTGGCTTGAGATAACGATTGTAGAGCTGAGTGAACGCTTCAGAATTTGAAGCGGCGGCCCGTATGAGTCGAGATTCGAAGAGCATGGTGTTTAGTCTTGCTTCTGAAGACGGAGCTCCGCCTCAATTACTGCGTGGGTGGGGGCGATTTTACTTGACGATGTTTGAAAAAATTTTAGTCCGCTGCTTTCCCACCGAAAACGACGAAGATGGTTTTGACCAGAATTTTGAGATCAAGCCACAGAGACCAGTGTTTGATGTAATAGCTGTCGAGGCGCACTTCCTCTTCAAAGTCGAGGTCGCTGCGTCCTGAAATTTGGCTGAGGCCGGTGATTCCGGGTTTGATGGTGAGGAGGAAGTGCGCCGAGTCTTCGTATTTCTCCACTTCTTCAGGCAGGTGAGGGCGAGGTCCCACCAAACTCATATCGCCTTTGAGCACGTTCCACAGGTTTGGGAGTTCATCCAAACTGCTGCGGCGCAAAAACTTTCCGAAGGGAGTGATGCGAGGGTCATTTTTAATCTTGAGCAGAGGTCCTTTGCGGTGACTCTTTTCCGCCAATTCCGTGAAGCGCAGATGATGCGTGTTGTGCTGCATGGTGCGGAATTTGTAAAAAGTGAAGCGCTCTCCGCTCTGGCCCACACGTTCGGCGGGGCTGCCGTCCTCCAATTTGCTGAAGAACACGGGGCCTTTGGAGTCTTTTTTGATGCCCAGTGCGATTAGGGCGAAAACGGGTGAAAGAAGCAGCAAAGCGAGGCTGCTGAGCATGACGTCGGAGCTGCGCTTGGTGATGCGTCCCCAGCCATCCAAAGGAGTGGGTTTGAGGTGAATCACAGGGAAGCCTGCGACGGGTTCAATGTCGATGTTGGAACGTTCCACCTCCAAAATTTCGGGCACAAAACGGTACTCGATGTGGTTTTCTTGGCAGAATTGAAGGATTTGTTTGTCCTGCAGTTCCGTGAGGTTTTGATCTGTTAAGATGATGGAATCAATGGCTTTGTTTTTTGCGATGCGATGTAGGTCTTTGAGTGAGCCTAATTTTTTAAGGCCTTCGATTTCACGACTGCGTTCCGAAAGATAGCCTTTTACATTGAAATGAGGATCTTTTTGCAGACTGGTGCTGATGCGGCTGGCTATTTTATTGGATCCGATCAGCAGCACATTGCGGCGCCCGATGTTGTGTTTTAAAAAAGATCGTTCGATGCGACGGAGCAAAAGCCTAGCCAAAATCACAAAAATCAAACTGAAGATGAATCCGTAAATCAAAACCAAACGAGAGAAAAATGTTTCATGCGTGAGGAAGAAATAGCTCATCACGACCAAAAACCAAACCACGGAATGTTTGGCCACGCGTCTGGATTCTCGAAGTGGACCTTCGGTGTTCTTCATGTCGTAAAGCCCAAAAAAAGCAAAGACCAAGACCAGCAAGCCACCAAATAAAAGACTGACTTCGATGTAATCGCTCAAAGGAAGCAGATTGTTTGGAGTGATCACAAAATCCACACCGGGAATGAAGTCGCCTTTGGTGCGGAGCTGATATCCCGCCAAGATTCCGGCCACGGTCATGGCGAAATCCAAAGGAATGCGGAGCAGGGCGAAAGCGATTTCGGAACGTTTCATGGTGTCATGCTAACAAAAAAACCTCCCGTTGAGGAGGTCTCTTTGATGGTGCTTCTTATAAGCCGAGTTCTGTATGCAGTCGGGCAAGCCCTTCCACACCGTGACCATCTCTCTGGGCGCTTCATTGCTGAAACGCTCGTGCGGTGAGCGATTTGGGGCGACAGGCCGCCGATTCCAAATCTCCAATCTCACCTTGCAAGGGAAAGGGTTTACCGAGCCATCCTCCTTACGAAGGGGCTCCCCATGCCCGGACCCGAAGGTCCTAGCAGAGGGGGCGTTTAACGTTGCTCGTCTCTGTGGCACTTTCCCTATGCGCTGTTTTTTAGGTCAACGCACGGCCGCCGTTAGCGGCTTTCCTGCCTGATCTTGCTCGGACTTTCCTCGCTGTTCTGACCGAAGCCAAAGCAGCGCGATCACGCAGAAGCTTGTTTATTGTGCCTCATTTGTGGTTCGTTGGCAACGGGCTCGAATCTCATCCCAAACTAGTTTTACTAAGTCTGGTTTTGCTTTTGCAATCTCTGTTAAGTCTGTGACATTTTTGAAAACTCGCTTGTCGATTTGTAGAGTCTCTACAGACGTAGGTTGTGTTTCCACTTTTGGAGTTAAACCTAAATCTTTTGCCACGCCATAAGGTAGTTGTATCTGACGGCCATCAACAATGAGATCAGGTACGATAAAGTATCGTTCTGTTTCAGGAAAAGATTGTCCTCTTGCAGTTAGATTGACGCAAATAGCTTCGGGAGGTTCATGGTATAGTCTTTCTGGACCCATAGTATTAGGGCTAAAAAATAAAAAATCCCCGCTTGGTGCGAGGAGAAGTTTTTTGGACGTTTTGCTATTTATGCATTGTCCACTTCCACTCGCAAGGCACTCGCCTCAAGAAACTTGGGGCAGGTGAGAGGGCGAATATAAGTAATGGAAAGACGCATGAATGTTGAAAACAGTGCTATGTTAGACACGGAAGCTTAATTTGTCAAATTTTTACCAGATGTCACCTATTACACGCAGGAGTCTTGCCAAAATGCTATTTCTCCGTGCTTCAACTGCAGCTCTGCGTGCTTCTCGTTCTGCTGTTTCCTTATTTTGCTGCTCAATGATTAACGCAGCCTGCTCTTCGCTTGTGAGGGGCTGATTGCCTTGTAGTTTTTGACGTGCGGTTTCTTGAAGCGTTCTCAAATTGTTCTCATCTGCTTTTACGGTGGCGATTGTTATTTTCATTCCTGGGGTGAGTTCTTGTCCCCCTAATGGAAATTTTTTGAATTCTGCAACCATATAAAATTTTTTTTCTTGTTCTATTCCACCGGACTCACTTTAGCAATGCTATTTGCTCTCTTTGAGCTTCTTGAATTCGCGTTGGAAGAATTTGGCGGTTTCGAGGCAGTCTTTTGCCTTTTCGTTTTCAGGTTCAATGTGGAGGGCCTCCTCGAGAAGACTGATGGTGGTGTCGAATTGGCGGTCGTTGAGGTAGCACACGGCCAAATCACAGAGGATGAGGGTGTCTTTGGGAGCCATGGCTCGGGCTCTTTCTAAGATCACGAGGCCACGTTTGCGGTCCCCAGCATGGAAAATGGACCAACCGAGGCAGCGCAAGATTTCTGGATGATGAGCCTGAACACGATTGGCGAGTTCCAAGGTTTCGATGGATTTTTCAAAGTCTCCGGTGGAGGAGTACAAAAAGCCCAACAAATAGAGGGCATTTGGGCTGCGAGGGCGCAATTTGAGCGCATGTTTGAGCGCTTTCATGGCCTTGTCGTATTCTCGAAGGCTGAGGTAATTGTCTCCGACTTCTTCATAAGCTTCGGCGTAGTCCAAGTCCGACATGATCATCTTGTTGGCTAGGGCGATGGCTTCTTGATGACGTCCCTTCAATTTGAGGGCGTCCGCTTCCTTTAAAAGGTCGTCGAGGGACATATTTGTTTTTGTTTTTGATGTATCTAGTTATTATAGCAAAAAAAAGCCTCCTGAACAAGGAGGCAGAGCTTGGCAATTCCTAGGAATTATTCTTGTGTATCATTTGGTCCAGATGGTCTCTCATTTCTGGATCCTTGAGGGCGAAGGCCACATTTGCCTCCAAAAGGCCCCATTGGTTGCCGGTGTCGTAGCGAGTTCCTTCCACTTCTAGGGCGTCGATTTTGCCTCCGTTTTCGAGATGCGTGCGGAGTCCGTCGATGAGGCGGATTTCACCGTCGGGGTGGCTGGATTCACTTTCGGCGAGGTGTTTGAGCACATCAGGCGTGCAGATGTATTTGCCGATGATGCCATAATTGGAAGGCGCATCTTTAGGGGCTGGCTTTTCAACAAGTGCATTGACCTCAATGTGGCGACCTTCTTGGTTTTGAATCTGAATAACGCCGTAGTTGGAGATGGCTTCGGGGCTGACTTTTTCCACACACAGCACGGGATTTCCGGTTTTTTCATACACATCAAGCAACTGACGCAGGGCGGGACGAGGTCCATCCACAATGTCGTCGCCGAACAAAACTGCAAAAGGTTCTTCACCGATCACGTCTTTGGCGCACAAAATCGCATGACCGTCGCCATGAGCATTTTCTTGACGCACATAAGCAAAACGAGCCTTTCTTTCGATGCGTTCCATGGCTTCCAGCAGATCCAGTTTGTCGCGCTTTCGCAATTCGTGCTCCAGTTCATAGCTGTGGTCGAAATGTTCCTCAATGGCGCGCTTTCCCATTCCTGTTACAATCACGATTTCTTGAATTCCTGAGTCGAGCGCTTCTTCAACAAGGTATTGGATGACGGGCTTGTCTAAAATCGGCAACATGGCTTTGGGAATGGCTTTGGTCATGGGCAAAAAACGAGTTCCAAGGCCGGCAGCCAAAATAACGACTTTTTTGATCGGTTTCACTAGGCAGGGTGTTATTCGTCGGCGTTCACGTGAATGATGCGCGTTTTGTAATCCTCTGTTTTAGGGATGGTGATGATCAGCACATGTTCATGGACGCGTGCTTGAATGTTTTTGCGGTCGATGTGATCGGGCAAAACAATGGAACGAGAAAACACTCCCCAAAACAGTTCTCCAACAAGGGTTTTGTGCAAATCCAAGCCGCTGACTTTTTTACGTTCGCCACGAATGGTGAGCACGTCATCTTGAAGAGAAACGCGAATGTCGGTCTTTTCCACTCCAGCAATGGGGCAGAGCACCACCATTTCATTTTCGGTGTGCAAGATGTCCACCGAAAGCTGACCTTCTTCAGGTTCTTGCTCTTCTTTTTTGGTAGCCACACTGGGGTGAGGGCGCGCATTCAAACGCACCTGAAGTTTTTCACCTTCTTTTTTTGCGAGCTTGAGTTGTCCGATTCCGACTTGAGTCATGAGTGCAGTTTAGTCCGACACTGCTCTCGGAGCAAGCTTTCAGATTGCTTGACGCATTTTCTTTTTCTGTTTAAACTCACACCCATCTTTCATTATGACACTTGAATACCCTACAGATCGTTTACTTGAGACAGCACAAGCGAGTTTAGATTTCTGGAGGGACAGAAATCTTGATCAAGATTTGCCCGTTGGACTCACTGCAAAAGCACTATGTGATCGAGCGATAGCCGTTTTGGAGGCAGGTTGTTTTGGGGATGAAAAACTGCCTGGTCTTTATGCAGGAGTATTTCGTGAGGGGGCTGAAAATTCTTTAGCTGGTAAAGAGCCTCCATTTAAATTGGTGGGTGAGCTTCAAAGTCCAAAGCTTGGAGATTGGCATTTCTTTTTGACGAATCCAGACGGCGGTATTGAGTCGCAAACTTTGTCTGAGGAGTGGGTAGCCCTTTTACAAAGGAATTTTCCTATTTATGGTGTGTCCCAACTTCCATTTGAGGCATATATGTCTATTCAAGGAACAAGTCCTGAGTCATCTTTGCATCAAAAAGGAGCGATTAGTCTTGTTACGCGTGGAGACTCGTTGGCGTTGGCTCGTTACAATGGAACACGAGTTATGGTTAACGATTTGCCTAGCATCGAATTGCCGCAACCTGCCGATCGTCGATATGGGGCTAGCCCTTTTTATGTGGCTCGCCCCACTCGAGTGGAAAGTCTGAGAGACTAATCCTTCTTAGCCAACTTCTTTCCTTCTAAAACCTCGACGAATTCGTCACGGGTGAGGGTTTCGCGTTCTTTGAGGGTCTTTGCGAGCAAAGTCATTTCTTTGCGGTGTTTGATGAGAAGGTCTTTGGCCTTTTTGTAGGCTTTGTCCACAAAGGCTTGGATTTCTTTGTCGATGAGAGCGGCTTTTTCTTCGGAGTAATTTTTAACGTGACCAAAGTCGCGGCCGAGGAAAACTTCGTGATTGGTTTCGCCGTAAACGGTGGGTCCGACGGCGGCACTCATTCCAAATTCAGTGACCATGCGGCGAGCCATTTGAGTGACTTTTTGCAGGTCGTTGGAAGGTCCAGTGGACACTTGTCCGTAGACCAATTCTTCGGCAACATAACCTCCCATTCCGGAAGCCATTTCGTGTTCGAATTTCTCTTGAGTGAAGAGGTGAGAATCTTCATCGGGCATGAACCAAGTGAGCCCGAGTGCCATTCCACGAGGGATGATGGTGACTTTGCGGAGAGGATCACATTCGGACAAGAGTTGACGAACGAGGGCGTGACCGACTTCGTGATAGGCAGTGACTTCTTTTTCTTTTTCGCTCATCACATGAGATTTGCGTTCGGGTCCCATTTGTACTTTTTCTACGGCCATTTCAATGTCGTGGCTGGTGATTTCTTTGTTGCCTTGACGTGCCGTCATGATGGCTGCTTCGTTGAGCACGTTTTCTAGATCCGCTCCAGAGAAACCTGGAGTTTGTTTGGCCACGTGTTTGAGGTCCGTTCCTTTCGCAAGAGGCTTGTTTTTGGAGTGCACTTTGAGAATCGCTTCACGGTCTTCCATGCTGGGGCTGTCCACCACCACACGGCGGTCGAAACGACCTGGGCGGAGTAGTGCAGGGTCCAGCACATCGGGACGGTTGGTGGCTGCCACCACAATCACACCGGTGTTGGTTTCAAAACCATCCATTTCGGTGAGGATTTGGTTGAGGGTTTGTTCACGTTCGTCGTGACCTCCACCCACACCTGTTCCACGTTGGCGACCCACGGCATCGATTTCGTCCATGAACACGATGCAAGGCGCATTGCGTTTTGCTTTTTTGAACAGATCACGCACACGGCTGGCTCCGACTCCCACGAACATTTCTACGAATTCAGATCCACTGATGGAGAAGAAAGGCACGTTGGCTTCACCGGCCACGGCACGAGCGAGCAAGGTTTTACCGTTCCCTGGAGAACCGACGAGCATCACTCCTTTTGGAATTTTGGCGCCCATGGCGGTGTATTTGCTGGGATTTTTAAGGAAGTCCACAACCTCCACCAATTCTTCTTTGGCTTCTTTGAGTCCTGCCACATTATCGAAGGTGGTGCGTTCTTTTTCATTGTCGTGAAGGCGAGCACTGGATTTTCCAAAGGACATGGCTTGATTGTTGCTGCTTTGAGCGCCGCGCATCATGAACCATAAGAATCCAACTATGAGAAAGATGGGAATGATGGAGAGTCCAATGTTGAGCCAGAGTCCGTCGCTGGAGGTGTCAGTGATCTCGATTTTTAGGTTTTCACGAATGGCTTCGGGTACTGGTGCCAGCACTTCATCCACGGTTTGGCCGTATTCTTTAAATGCGTATTTTTGAGTGTCATCGGCAAGCACATAGTTCACGCGATTGTCCATCACGGTGACTTCGGTCACGGTTCCGCTTTCTACATCTTGAACGAAGGTGCTGAGTGCCACTTGTTCCCAAGGTTTTTCACCGAGTGGGTTCCAGATGGTGTAAATCGCCGAAATGAGCAGTCCCAAGATAAGAACCGCAATGAGTGGGCTCGGACCTTTTTTTTGAAGTGCAGTTGCCATGCTTTGTTGGAGGGTGAAAAAGCCCAGCTATTTTAGCGGTGGAAAGGGGCATATGCAAAGGAAAGCTGAGCGCTTCGCGATTTTGACTTATTTTGCTGCAATTGCAGTCACGACTCTTGAGACTGATATTTGAGCGGCTTCGATGGGGAAGGCTTCTTTTAAAGCGGCACGAAGGGCATTCAAAGCTTCAGTTGGGTTGATTTTGCCCTCATTGATCTCGCGAGCGTCTAGATCTCTTTCATAAAATAAAGTGGCTCGGCAATAAGAGAGAAACTCTTTGCACGCTGCTCTAAGCTCTTCGCTCCGCTCCCCAGACATGAGTCTTTCTGTCAAACGTTTCGCAAGCGTTACGGCAAATTCTCTGGAATGATGATTTTTGAAATCCTCCACAGCACCTAGTAACCCTGGTTTTTTGGAAGTTCCGTAATTGATGTGATTTGTGCGGGTGTCTTCGTTGGCCGCTCTGTCCTCCTCTTGCGCCATAATTTCTTTCGTAAAAGAATTGCGCTTCTGTTTTACAACCATTTTAGGCTATATGGCAAGTGTCGTTTACCCTCGCTAAATCAACTTCGCCCTTTCTTTGCTCATGCTGAGGAAGCGCATTTTTTTGTTGCTGGGGTCCCACTCCGTTTTTTTGCGAGGTTCGAATTTGAGAATGGCTTCGTCCCAACGTTCTAAAGTAGCGGAGTCGGGAATGTGTTTGCCCGTGCTGTCTTGGTACCACAGCTCAAGAACGGTGGCGCGGATGGGGAAGGCCAATTTGCTGTAGGCTGTGCGAGAAAGCCCTTCTTTTTTATCGAGGAATTCTTGCATGAAGGTGCGAGCGCCGGTTTCGAGCATCTTTTGCAGATCCAGCCAGTAGGATTTTTGCTTTTGCCAGCGTTCGGCCAGACCTGGGTAAACGTGGGTCAGCACCGGAATGATTTTGTTGCGCAAAAAGTTGCGAGCCAAAGTGTCGTCGTCGTTGGTGGGATCGTCGCGATAAGGAATTTCGTGATAGCCGATGTACGCGTTGATTTCGGCGCGAGAGGTGTAGAGCAAAGGACGAATCAGTGCCGGAGCAAAGTCGCTGCGACTGAACGCCATCCCTGACAAACCTTTGACGCGAGTGCCTCGCACAAAGTGGAGCATCATCGATTCAAAATCGTCGTCTTGATGATGAGCTGTCAAAATAAAATCCGCCTTGTGTTTTTTCGCCACCTTTTGAAAAAACTCGTAGCGCTTTTCTCGTCCCCATTCTTCGGTGTTGCCACTGGTGGGTGGGCGAGGTTTGAAGAGTTCACAGTGCACTTCCCAGCGCAGCATCATTCCTTTGACGAATTCGGCATCGCTTTCGGCGCTGTCACGCAGTCCATGATTCATGTGGGCTGCAATCAAGGTGAGATCTTTGCGTTGGTTTTGCAAAGCATGAACCAGAGCCATGGAGTCTCTTCCACCCGAGACACCGATGAGAACCGTGCTTTCTTTTGGGATTTGTTTGAGTTCCAAGGAGAGTTTCATGGCGTGGGGGTTATGCTGAGTGCAATGGCGAGGTCCATATTATCATCATCTGCCAATTTATTGCGTATGGTTCGGCCACATTTTGTGCATTCATGCAAGAGGATCCATCCTTTTTTGCCGGATTGAGTGAGTCCGATGGGGGCCATTAAACCACCACAAGTGGAGGCTCTATCACCGGGAAATTCCGCATCCACATGCCGAGAATACAAACACTCCTTGCAATGATTGCGACAACTGCCTTTTTGAGTGGGCACTTGGGCGCCGCAGTTTAAGCATTGAAAAGGTTCGTTGATCACTATAAAGTTCATGTCCGACGACTAGATTGTTTTAAGTTTAGTTCATCCCGCCTCAATGGACAATACGATGCCTTCCGTTTATGAAGCCCCTCGAGGGCGCTTGCTTCCTACTTTGGTGCTCTTCACCTTTGTGCTTGGATCTCTCTATGCAATGTATTTGCTCTTCAGCTCTTACAGTCTCAAACATTCGGTTTCGCAACTCGAAACTGACAAGGCTGAGGTGCAAAGAAAAATTGAAGTCCTGAACGATCAACAAATTCAAGAGCTCTACAACGCACAATTGCTCAGCGAAAAATTGGCTGAAAATTCCACGCGTTGGTCTCAAGTTTTGACGAGTTTGCAAAATCTCACTCCGGTTGGAGTGTATTTTGCGAGTTACGGTTTGAATGAAGATGGAACGATTCAAGTCACGGGATACGGAGAAAGTTACGACTCCGTTGCTGATTTGATTTCTGCCATGGAAAAAGCCGATGACTTCATCGGTGCCTTTGTTCCTTCAGTGACCGCAGGGAAGACCAGCGATGGTCAGTCCATTGCGAGCTTCAGCCTCACTATCCATTTGACCTCTGCACAATGAAAACCGGACAATCTTCACAACTCATGTCGATTTTGCTCCTGCTACTGATCATTGTGGGATCCGTGGTTTTTGTTTTGCCGATGCGCGATAAAATCACCGAATACGAAGCTCAAAAGGTGACTTTGACGACGGAACTCCAAACACTCGAAACGCAATACGACGATCTTTCTGCCTTGGCAAAAGAAGTTTCGCAAAGTGAAACGGCCAAGCTCAAACTCCTTGCGTCGGTGCCCGTTGGTTACGATCAAGATTCTTTGATTTTAGAACTGACGAAGTTGGCAGAAGACACGGGATTCTCTCTCAATGCGATTTCGTTTTCTTTGGGTCAAAGTGAACTTTTTGGAAAGACCATTACGGTTGCCACCAATGTGAAAGGGTCCTTCAATCAAATGGTGGATTTCTTGCAAAAGATTGAAGGAGCAGATCGTTTGATGCGAGTGACGGCGCTCAGTGTGCAACGCATGAGTGCAACGGACGTGGGCTTTAATCTTGCTATAGAGGCGTATTACCAATAAATCCATGGCGAACCCTTCTTTATCTAAACCCTCCGAAAAAGAAGTCACCGTTGTTTATGGAATTTATAATTCAGCGGCCCAACCTTTTTCGGTGCGCATGAATGATTTTTTCATCGATAGGAAAAAAGTTTCGGTTCAAGAGAAATCCTATTTTTATCATTTGCTTGGGGTGATGATGGACGCTGGAATCCCCATCATGAAGGCTTTGAAAGTCTTGGCGAAAAAAACGGAGAACCCTCGTTTTGCGCGCATTGTGAACACGCTCGGTTACGACGTCGAACGTGGGAAATTGCTGAGTTTGTCGATGACCAAATTCCCGGATGTGTTTAAAGAATCCGAAATTGGAATCATTCGCAGCGGAGAAAGCATTGGGAACTTGGCCAAGCTTTTGTTCAAGCTCGCAACGCAAACGCAACGTGCTCACACTTTGTATTTGAAAGTGCGCGGAGCTTTGATTTATCCAAGCACGGTTTTGATTGCGCTTTTGGTGTCTGGGGCGATTGTGGTGCGAGTGGTCATTCCACGCATCGATGAGTTCTTCACCCAAGCGCATTTTGAATTGCCCTTCATCACGCAAGTGGTACTGACCTTTGGACGCTTTGTTGTGAACTTCAGTTGGTTGCTGGTGATCTTTGCCGTTTTCCTTGGTTTGCTTTTGTCTTTTTACGTGAACACCGAAACAGGACGTCGTCGTTACGATGAATTCATGCTCAGCGTTCCTTTCTTCAGCGATGTGATTCGCAAGCTCAATGTGTCGCGCTTCGTGCAAATTTTGAGTCTGCTCATTGAAGCGGGAGTTCCCATTCATGAAGCGATTCGCATTGCATCTGGTGCGATGACCAACACTTTGTACAAAGATTATTTGCTGACTTTGAAAGCCGATGTGGAACGTGGAGAAAAGATTGCGGACAACTTGGCTGAGGCACCTTTCCTTTTTCCGGAGACCGTGGTGGCGATGATTTCGGTGGGGGAGAACTCAGGGCAAATTGCGGCGATTGCCGAAAAGTTGGCGGCGCATTATGAAGACGAAGTGGAGAGTTCACTCGACACGTTTACGACTTTGCTCGAGCCCATTGTGATTGTGATCGTGGGAGTGGCGGTTGGAGTTTTGGCGCTCGCGCTGCTCGGACCGATTTTCTCCTTATCTTCTTTGGTTTCATGACGAAAAAATCTGCCTTCACTTTGATCGAAGTTTTGGTTGTCATCACCATCATTGGGCTTTTGACTTCCATTTTGGTTTTGAATTTTCAAGGCGTGAAAGAAAAACAGGAAATCGCTTTGCTCGCCGATAAAAGTTTGGCGATGATGCAGCAGGCGAAGGCCGATGTGCGCAGCGGAAAAATTGTGACGAATGAAGATGGTTCGACGCAGTATCTTTGCGAAGGAGCTTTGTTCACGGTAGGCGCTCAGCCTCAGTACGTGACGATGCCTTTTTTGAGTTCTGGGGATTGCGATTTTACGTCGCAAACTTTGGAAAATTATGGAATGGATTCGGGAGCTTCGTATGTGGGATCTCTTGAAGTGGATGGCACGCAGCCCGATTCTTTGCTCGCACTATTCGTTCCGCCTTCAGGCACTTTGCAGCTCTTCTCAGACGAAGGGGTGACGCTTTATAGTGGGGATGCTCAAGTGCGATTTGAAAGTGCGACTTACGCGGTGGACGAAACTCAGATCGCTACGGTTTTGCAACTTTCTCAGAGTTCTGGTTTTGCTCAATTGGTGCTTCTTGATCCCAATGCCGATGCAGAATAAATCCGCATTCACACTCATCGAAACCATCATTGCGATCACGTTGATCACCGTGGTGATGACGGCTGTCACGGGTCTTATTTTAACGACCTTGCTTGCGAATGAACGTAACACTCACACCTTGCAGGCTACGTTTTTGGCGCAGGAAGGCTTGGAGGCGACCCGTTTTATGCGTGACTCGAATTGGCTGCAAAATTACACGTGGGATGAAGGCTTGGATTTGTGGGGAGATGTGTTTCATGTTTCAGAAAGCAATCCTACGATCACTCGTTCTTTGGTAGACAAGCCTTGCTCCTCCTCTTCGTATTGTTTTGGTTTGTCTGCGGATGAAGCGGATGGAGTGGTGACCTTGGGCAGCTCGATGCAGTTCACTCGCAGTTTGACCTTTAGTTTGCTGCGCAATGAAGATGGTACTCCCGTAGAAGACGCTGTTTTGGTGACTGTAAATGTGACTTGGCTGGAACGCGGAGTGGATCGTTCGGTGGAATTGTCCACGACTTTAACCGATTGGAAATGAGCTTAAAAACTTTCAAAAATCGAGAGGCCTTCACTTTGATTGAAATGATCATCGCGATCACCGTGTTCACCATTTTTATTGGCTTTGCTATTTCGGCTTATTTGACCTTTCATCGTGCGGATCAAGACGCGCTGACCAATCGAAGTTTGCTCATGGATGCGGAGGCGATTCTCAATGAACTCTCGGATGCCACTCGTGAAAATAAAATCAATTACGACGCTTACGCTTCTTCCAGCAGTGGAGGCAGTCGCACCATCACGCGAGGATTTTCGCTGCCCTCGACTTTGTCGCCCACTTCTTCGTTATCTCTGTCTTTGGGCAATGAACTCAACGAGCAAAGTCTTTATTTGATCAGTCCCGATGGAGAAGAACAAACGGTCTACTCATGGAATGCGGATGAACAAAGTTTGAGCGTGCAGCGTTTTGATGCCAGTGGCACAGCGATTTCGGACGCGCAAAATTTGAACTCCGATGGCATGGCCGTGACGTATGTGAACTTTCGCATTTTCCCGGATGAAAATCCTTATGATGCATCGAGCAGCACTTCTCAGTTCCAGCCCATGGTCACCTTTGATTTGAGCTTCAGCATGCCTGGACGCATGGACACGGAGCTCACCTTGGATTTGAAAACCACCGTCACTAGCCGCTTTTACCAATGAATATAGAAAATTTGAAAACGCCTCTCCTCGACGCGGGTCCTGTCCGCTACGCGGCCACCCGGCTTCGTCGAGTTCGCTTTCAAATTTCCTTGGGTAGTCGGAGAGCGAGTGCTTTGCTGCTGTCTTTCTTTTTGATGAGTGTTTTGATTTTGGTGGCGATTTCGGTGTCTATTTTGGTGGTGAAAGACATGTCCACGGTGCGCACCATCGTGGGAGGGACTCAGGCGTATTATGCGGCGGAAGGAGTGACGGAGCGTGGGCTGCAAGATTTGAAAGACAATTTGCCTGGCTACGAGCCCAGCTATTTGGGCATCGAATTTTTGGATTCTGCGATTGCGACTTTGGTCAGTACGGCGCGAGGAAGTGACGAAACGAAAGTGGTTCCTTGCGAAGGGCAGGGCGAGGCGTGGCATGCTTTGGGCCCCAATGAATCGATCCAGATTCCCCTCTTTGCTCAAACGGATGCTGCGGGAACCATTGAACCTGCGGGAGGGCAGTACATGAATTTTTATGTTTCTTTTTATGCGGGCCAAGATGATGGCAGTGTGGATTTGACCACGGTTCCCACTCAGGATGTTTTGCGTTGGAAGGTGCTGGGACGATCGGGCACGGACACGACCAATCCCGGAGCTACCGAAGCGATGTCGGAATACATTCCTCTCTACAACGATGAGGGCTATTACAATGCGGATGCGCCCACCAAGTTTGGAACTGCGGATTTGGGTGGGCTGCCTCCAGGCTATCAAGATGGAAAATTTTCTTCGTCGGGAGCTAGTTTTGATGCGGGTTATCCCATCTCCACTTTTTTGGCGAATCACGTCTACAATTATTTGGTTTTGACGAACATCATCACCGAAACCACGAACAACACAGTGATTTATTATCAGTTCTACTCCACCGATTATGCGCCGGTGTGTGAGTATGTGAATTTGGCTGCGACGGCCACTTCGACCAACGGCTCGGCTCAACAGGATTTGAGCACCTTGGTGAAGGAAGGGGAAAACCTGCCGGTTTTTGACTTTGTGATTTATCACACGGGTCCTCAAGAGAGCAGCACAAGTTCAGGAGGAAGCACATCGTCTGCCACTTTTGAGGTTCCTTCTCTTACAGTTCCAGATTGGGCGGCGATTTTGCTTGGATCTTAGCTTTGTGTTAGGCTGCGAGCTGTATTTACCGTTTTTTAAATTATGGCAAAATTTTACCTTACGAATGCGATTGCTTATGTGAATGCGGGTCCACACATGGGACATGCGCTGGAACTTTGCCAAGGTGATGCGCTCACTCGTTACCATCGTATGATTGGGGATGATGTGCGTTTTTTGGTGGGAACGGATGAACACGGAAGCAAAATCGCTCAAGTGGCTAAAGACAAAGGTTTGGAGCCTCAAGCGTTGGCGGATCAAAACAGTGCTTTGTTTGTGGAGATGAATGAAAAATTTGGAGCGGCAAACGACGACTTCATTCGCACAACCAGCGATAGACACAAACGAGGAGCTCAAAAAGTGTGGAGCCTGATTGCTGCGGCTGGAAAATTTTATGAAAAGGAATACGAAGGAAAATACTGCACGGGGTGCGAAGCCTTTATTTTGGACAAAGATTTGGTGGACGGAAAGTGTGCCATCCATTTGCGTGAGCCTGAACTTTTGAAGGAAAGAAACATCTTCTTCAAACTTTCGGAATACACCGAGGCGATCAAGGCAAAAGTGCTTTCGGGTGAACTTGAAATCAGACCCAATTCTCGACGCAATGAGTTCCTTTCTTTTTTGGAAGAAGGTTTACAAGACGTGAGTTTTTCTCGTCCTAAAACCAGTTTGAAGTGGGGGATTCAAGTTCCTGAGTACGACGATCAAGTCATGTACGTGTGGTGCGACGCGCTCACCAATTATTTGACGGCGCTGGGTTATGCGGATGATGAGGTGAATGTTGAGAAATTTTGGCCCGCCGATGTGCATTTGATTGGAAAGGACATCATTCGTTTTCATTGCGGAATCTGGATTGGAATGCTCATGGCGGCGGGCCTCCCTCTGCCCAAAGCAGTGTACGTGCACGGATTTGTGACGAGTGAAGGACAAAAGATGAGCAAGTCGCTCGGCAATGTGGTGGATCCTATGGAGCTTTTGAACAAGTACGGTGCGGATCCTGTGCGTTATTATTTGCTGCGCGAAATTCCTAGTGACAACGACGGAGACTTTTCTCGCGAGCGTTTCAAGGTGGTTTATAAAGATGAATTGCAAAACACTTTGGGGAATTTGGTTCGTCGCATGCTCACGCTCGCGATCAAAAACTTTGAAGGCAAAGTTCCAGTCGGGGATGGAGCTTTGCAAGCAGCCATCGATAAAGCCTGGGCTGGATTCCACGAAGGCTTCCTTGGATTTGATATGAAGGGCACGCTCGAGTCCGTCATGGAATTGGCGCGTGCTGGGAACTTTTACGTGGATAGTGAAAAACCTTGGGAGCTGGCGAAAACGGATCGAGCGCGCCTAGAAGTCGTGCTCGGAAATTTGATTGTGCTTTGCCGCGAACTTGGAAAAATGCTTCAACCCGTGATTCCAGAAACTTCACAAAAAATCCTCACCCAGTTGGGTGAGGAATCTTTGATTCTCGGTGAGGCTTTGTTCCCTCCTCTCGAAGATTAATTGTTTTCAGCAGGCGCTTCGGTGTCGGTTTGAACCATAGAAGCAGCGAGGTCGGCAGCGCTCACGCCAGCCGTGGTGAGGGCATCTCCACAAGTGGATTCCATTTGAGAAGTGGCAACGCTCTTAACAGTGTCTACTTCTGCAGTTCCTTGAATGGAAGCGAGGTAAGTGTCGATGTCTTCAGGCTTGTCCCATCCGTAAGTGTTCATGATGGTTCCTGTCTTTTCAGTGATCTGATCGAAAGTAACGTTTTGGTCAAAAAGCAGACAAGCGGTTTCGGCCATAGCCATTCCAGCGTTTTCAGCTTGAGTGCCAGTGGAGCCGCATGCGCTAAGCACGAGCGTGGTGAGTAGTAAGAATGCGAATTTGCGCATGGATAAAATTTAGGAATTAAACATGCGGATTCTACTCTTAGCTTGCAGAAGAGTCCACCTGTAAGATGATGGAAATGACTCCTTGAACGATGGAGTAGGAAACCAGAACAATGATGAGACCAGCGAGGGACCAAAAGAGTCCACGTTTTCCGCGTTCGATGCGTTCATCTTTACCGAAGGCAAAGATGTAATTGGCTCCTGCTAAAATCACAAAAAAGATGGCGATGGTCGCCATGAAGAGCAGAATTTGACTCACCATGTTTCCTACGAAAAGAATCACAGTTTGAGTGGCGGCGGTTTCTGGATGAGCAGCGTCGGTGGCAGCGGCAGTGTCCCAATCGGGAAGATTGTCGGGGCGCAATGTGTCGGGAATTTGAATGGCGGCAAAAACGCCTTGAGTCAGCATCCAAAACAAGGTGGCAGCCAGTGCAGTTAAGAGCAGTTTTTTAAAAATTGATTTATTCATTGAGATTGATTTTGAGTGTCGGTGAAAAGATCATCGTTCACTGTCGTGCTGTCTTGATTCAAGTTGAGGGTTGCGATTCCGACGATGATGGCGTAACCCAAGGAAATCAAAGCGAGAGCGATGGCGGACCACATGATAATGCCTTTGGCTTTGGTGACCGCTTCTTCGTTACCGCGTTCCATCACGATCAAAGCGCCTCCGTACACGAAGGAAATGAAAATCAAAAACCCAACGAAGTACATGATGTTGGTCACGATGGCAGGAACGATTTCTCCTAAAAAGTCTCCGCTGGGGAGGGAAACGCGTCCTTGCTCATCTTGGCTTTCGATCATGGTTTGCACACTGGGCAGCAAAATGCTTGGATCGTTTTTAACGTCGACGGCGTGCGCAGTGGGAACAACCCATGAAATGAGCGAAGTGTTGGCTTGAGCACTTTGTTGAGGCAGCGCCACGGAAACCACAATCGATACGATGGCGTAGGCCATCATGACAATGATGAATCCAAAAATGCTGTAACGAAGATTCGTTTTACCACGCCCCAATTTGCTTTCGTCGCCATAGGCGGTGAGGAGTTGGATGGCCGAAACCAAAATTCCTAAAAAAGCCGTGATGCCCAAGAGTCCGATTCCGATGTTGAATGCATGAGGCACAGCGGTATTTAAAACATAATCTTGCAGGGTCCCGCCTGTGGTTCCTTCAGGAGGTCCTGGAAGAAAATCAGGTTGAAAAATTTCTGGAGCATCGACTTTTGTCGCTTCACTCGCGGTGCTGGTGGAATCGGTTGAGCTGCTTGTAGCGTCTGCCCAAACTGGACTGGCAGAGGCCAAAACAGTGAAAGCGACTAGAAATGTGAGAATTAGTTTTTTCATCCGCCGAAGAAGTCAGGATTAATGCTGTACAGGATCAAGGCTGCCATGAAGAGCAGCACAATTCCAGAAAGCGATTGAGTGATTTTTTGCTTGGCTTCAGAAATGTCGCCACTCACTCCCGCCACGCTGATTCGCACGCCGTTCAAAATGATGGTGGCAACGGCAATGGCACCCACCGCAAAAGCCCCGAAGGTGAAGATTTGTTTCACGTACAGTTTCAAAAGCCCCATTCCTGTTGAAGCAATGATCCATTGGCGAAGTTCACAGTTGGGGTCGCCACCCGTGACGCCGCTTCCTGTGCCGTTGGCAGCGGCAGTACACTTAACATAAGTGTCTGTGTAATATGTTCTTGTTTCGTAACAGGTTCCTGTTTCATCGTAAATCAAGCAGCAAACGCCATGATACAAATTTACAATCTTATTTGTCTTGTCATCCGTTGTTGGCGTAGCAGAACTCACGACTTCGGCAACTTCTGAGATCACCTGACTGGTGCAATCCCCTTTTTCAATGAATTTAGTGGATGGATTTTCGATGCCACAATAAGAATCGTCAGGGATTTTGTCGTTGGCGTCTTCGCTTTTTGGATCATCCACGAAAGTTTCGGAATACTTTTCGGTGTATTTCTCTTCGATGTTTTCAAGCTCGCTCTTCACGACGTCTTGTTGGTTGTCTTCGTAAATTGTTGAAGTCTGGTAGCTTGCGGCATACCCAAAATTACAAATTCCAAGCTGCATTTTGTCGGCTGCATTGGCGAGCGGTGCCACGGTGAGTAGCACGAGCATTTGAGCGAAAAGGAGGAAGGAGAAGATGCGCATCAGTAGAAGAAGGATTGAACGCCTACAGCAATGTAGTAGGCGAGGAAGGCGAAGACGAGACCTAGAATGGCGGGAACGATCATGTTTTTCCCTTTTTCGAGTTTTCCTTCGTCTCCATTTGCGGTGGTGAGAAGGACGCCACTGTAGAAAATAACGAGGAAGGCGAAGGTTCCGATGAGGAGTAAAAGCACATTGATCACGCGAGCAATGATGGCGATGATGATGTTTCCATCTGTGTTTGCTTCTGCATAATCTTGGATGTTTTTACTGATCGTGGTGCTGCCATCCACGTTGTCGGTTGCCACTCCGTCGACACTGAAAACGTCGAAAACGTCGAAATTGTCTACGGTCGAAGCTTGCACGGGGATGGGGCTAGCGAAACTGATGCTGAAGAGCAAAAGTAGGCTGGCGAGGAGTTTTCGGATCATGGCGTGTGAACTAATCCTTAACAGTATACCTTTTTTTCAGCTTTTCTTCAACCTGTAGACGAGGTCTTGTGAGCAATTCACGCGAATGATTTTGCAGGCGTTCTTTGTGGAGCTCCGTTTCGGGCAGGATTTTGTCCACATGCACTCTGAAAACCGCTTCCAGTTCTTGGTTTCGTAAAAAGCGGCTGTAGGCCTCAAAAGGATCGAGGGAAGTGAGGTCGTTTTCAGTGAGTCCAAAGAGTGGTGCTAAACGAAGGGCATCTTCGTTGCCGGTGCGGAAGCAAACCAAGGAACCGACATTGCCCAAAATGGCTTCTTGGATTTCTTCGGGAACTTGGGTGAGGTATTGATTTGCGAGCGTGAGGGCGAGGCCGTATTTTCGAGATTCGGCCAGCATCGAAAGCAGTGTGGGTGTGCTGAAGTTTTGGAATTCGTCGATGCTCAAGAAAACCGTGGACCGTTGGTTTTGTGGGAGGTGGGCGCGCGCGAGCAGCGCGCTTTGAATCATTGAAAGTAAAACCATGCCTAAAAAGCGACTCGCGTCTTCGCCCAGTTTTCCTTTAGAAAGGCTAACGAGCAATATTTTTTTGTCGTTCATCAGCGAGTCGATTTTGATTTTGCTTTTGGGTTGGCCAAAGATGTTTCGCAGCAGGGGCGAGGTTAAAAATGGGCCCACTTTGTTGAGGATGGGCGCGGAATGTTCTTGGCGAGCGCGCGCCTCCAAATTCAAATATTCGTCTTCAAAAAAACGCTTCAATTCCAAGTCTTCGAGGCGTGACATTTTTTCTCTGCAAAAGTCCGCATCCGTGAGTAGACGAGGTAGATCCAGCAGAGTGCTGTTGGGACTTTGGATCAAGGTCAGCAAACAGTTGCGCAAAATGTGTTCCAGCCGTGGACCCCAACTGTGCGCCGCCAAAGTCTGGAACATTTCTACGAGTCCCGAGGCTTGTAAGGCGGCGCTTCTTCCCAGCGTTGGCTCCAAAGGATTCAGTGCCAACGGGAAGTCTGCATCGCTGGGGTCGATCAACAGCACGTCTTTGTGACGCTCTTGTGGAATCAAACTCAGAGCGTCTTCCACCAAGTCTCCGTGCGGGTCGATGAGTACGGTGCTGCATTTTTTGCGTAGGTCTTTTTGAAAGAGCGCCAGCAGCGCGGTGGATTTTCCCATTCCTGTTTTTCCGAGCAAATACAGATGGCGTTTTCGATCTTCCTCATCCAAATCCCACGGATTCTTAAGGGGATGGGGCAGGTAGGCGGAACTTTCCATCTTCAAAAAACCGGCGACGGCATTTGGAGTCGGTGGACTCAGCAGCGAGGCCCATTCTTCGGCACTCAGCACGAGGGTTTGAGGCTTTTGGCTCAGGCTCAATTCGCCCAAGTAGGGCAAAGAAAATCCATGAAAAAAGGAAGAGAAGGCATGCGAGGTTCGGATGCTGCCGATGAAGAGCGGGCGCGAAACTTTGTCTAAAATGGCGCGTCGTGGGTCTTCTCGCTCATGCAAGGATTCAATCTGTTCTTCCTGCGTTTTCTTGGGCAATTCGGGATGCGGAAGTTGTGCTCGAATCAAAGGTCCAAAAATGCGCCGCCACGACCAAGTGAACCAGCCTTTACTTTCCCACTGATCAAAATGTCGATCGGGCTCGAAATGAAAGGCCTTCACTTTTTTTGCGACTTTCTCACGCTTGTGTTCGGAAATCGGTTTGAAGGAAAAGTGCACGAAGGAATGGGGCGTTCGTGCAAGCACAGGGATGAGGGCATCCAAAGGATTGATGCGCGTTTTGTTGCTGCGGTCTTCGAGTTGGCTCCATCGTTTGATGGGCAAGAGTGGGCCTTTTTTTTGCTTCACCCAAAACGCGTTCCCCTCTTTAAATTCTGAAGTGAGTGGTGCATTTCGACTTCCCATGAAATGCGGAGTCCAGTCGTCTGAAGTCAGCCACTCCACTTTGCCTTTGTTTTCTCTCAGCACGATTTCAATTTTTCCATGCTTTCTTTGCAGCGTGTGGAAGAGGTGTTCGAGCTGGCGTGGATGGTATTCCTGAGTTTGGCACAGCAAAAATGGATGCATGAAAGCAGGCTAACTTTGCTCAGCGCCTCAGGCGAATCAGGATTTGATTTTACTCTTTAAAAAACGTCGTTGAACCTTCAACAACAGGGGCATCTTTGAGTTTGTCGGCTAAGCCGTGGAGCACACGTTTGGCTTCGTCTAAAGTTGAAATTTGCACCACTTGGGCGCGAGCTTCGCTCGCGCCATCAAAACCACGAATCAAATGCACGAAGTGTTTGCGCATTTCTTTCATGCCGTGTTCTTCACCTTTGTATTCCACGAGCAATTCTGCGTGGCGCAAATAGGTGGGCAACTTCTCCTGAAAGGTTTTAGGTGCGACGTAGGTTTCGCCATAAAACTCAGCGGCGATTTCTGCCATGAGCCACGGGTTGCCCATGGTTCCACGACCCACCATCACACCGTCCAAGTTGCCGAGTTTTTCTCGAGCATCCGCAGCGCTTTTGATGTCGCCGTTTCCGATCACAGGAATTTTGAGATGACGCTTCACTTCGTAAATCGGTTCCCAGTCGGATTTGCCCGTGTACATTTGCTTGGCGGTTCGTCCATGAATGCTGAGCAGAGCCACTCCCGCACTTTCCATGTCTTTGCAGAATTGAATGAACCAAGGTAGATCCACTTTTTCAGAGCCGATGCGCGTTTTGACCGAAACGGGAAGTTTGGTTGCTTTGACGGTGGCTTCGATCAACTCGAGAGCGCGGGTGGGATTTTTTAAGAGGGCGCTGCCGTGGTCGCTGGACACCACTTTTTTAGCGGGGCAGCCCATGTTGATGTCGATGGCGTCGATGCCCATCTCCTCGATCATTTGTGCGGCACGCGCAAAGTTTTCAGGTCGTTTCCCGAAAATTTGAGCGACCAAAGGGCGCTCTTCGTTGGGATTGAAATCCAATTGTTTCCACGTCATTTTGCTGTTGTGCACCAAGCCGTCGGCACTTGTAAATTCGGTGAAACAAATCACACGAGGTTCAATGCCCTTGATGAGTTGGCGATAGGCGGTGTCGGTGTAACCGGCCATTGGCGCCAAAGCCAAGATTGGCCTTTTTGGATTGTTCCAGGAGAAAGCCATTATTTGCTGCTGCCAATGAAGGTCACGTTGTCTTTGGAAATGTCGCGGTAGTCGTCGTAAGTCCTCACGCTTTCACCGACATTCCATTCGTAGCCCACTCCTTTGCTGTCTTCAAAAAGAGCAGAGAGGATGTAGTACTGGTTGGATTTCCCAAATTTGCTGTCGTAAACCGCGTACATGTAGCCAAAGGGTTTGCCTTCGGCGTCCACTTCACCTTGTTTAGGATCGGCTGGCGTTTTGCTGAACTCATCGCTTTCCACCAAGACTCGAGTCAAATCGGTGGCTTCGGGGTACTTTCCTTTCTCTTTTCGATAAGCTTCGATCACGTCGGCCATTATGGTCATTTGCTTCACACGTTCTTCGTTGTCGTCCAAATAAGTTGTGTCGTGGGTGAGGCTTCCAACGCTGGAGTCACTGTTCTCTGCAATGGTGTCACTGCGTTCGCGGTTGGCGAGGTACCAGATCACGCTTCCGCCCAAAAGCACCACAATCACAGCAGGAATCAGCATGGCAAAAAACAACTGACGTTTATCGATGCGTTCGTTGAAGCTTCGTTCTTCTGCAAAAGTGGGAGCAGGAGCCGCTTCAAATCGGGGAGCCTCGGCTTTGGGTTCTTCGGTTTTTTCTTCCACTTGCAGGTTTGCAAGAGGGTCATTTGAAGTTTCGTTTTTAGGCATCACTTCTTCGTGACGGCGTTCTTCGGCCATTTTCATCATTGCCAAGGCACGTTGATTTCCAGGTTCCAACTCCATGATTTCGGCACAGCCTTGAATCACTTTGTCGTATTCTCCTGCGTTGAACCAAGATTGGATGTGATTCAGAGCTTGGGTGATGCTGATGGCTTTTTGGTCGTCCATAAGAATGAAAAATTTGGCTTTAGAGTAGACCAAAACACGAGGATGATCAATCGCACTTCTGGCGGACTGAACTAGAAACTATCCGCTTCGCTGTAGGCAGCGCCACCCACATGAGGGAGTACGGCTTCTAAGGTTCCCCAGATGGATTCACGATCCTTGGGCACGATGAGAGTCACTTCATCGCCCACGCTGCCTTTGTAATAGGTCACAGAGGCGAGCAGAACGCGGTAGGTTTTGCCATTGCTGGCCACAACCTTGAATTGGCCGTCTTCTTTGGCCAAGGTTCCTCGCACGAATTCGCGATCGATGGGGGAGATTTGTTTGTACAAAAAGGTTCCGTTGGGCAAAATCGTGAGTTTGAGGCGATCGCCTTCCACCAATTTGGATTTGCTGGCGTAGTTGGCGGGCACAGGATAGTTCTTTTCGTTGGGACCGATCATGTTTTGTCCGTCGAAGGTTCCTTCCACAATCTGGCTTTCGCCGGATTCGTAGCTCTTGGCATCGGTCACGTGCAAACGAGGTTCTGCGCGAATGGCATCGGGGGACAGCTCTGAGAGCAGGTCACGGGCGGACTTTAAAGAAGCCTCGGCGCTATCGATGAGGCGAAGAATTCTGGAAACTTGTTCGGTGCTCGACATGTGATTTTTGTTAGTGTTTAAGCAAGATTCACTCTTCTGAATCCTTCAACTTATATATTACTTTTTCTCCATTCTGTCCAGAAATTCGCAGGTCGACGTAGTCTAAATTCGATTCGTAAATGTTCAAGGTGCTGAGCGATTTTTTGAGTTTTGCCAGCTGAATGTTGGTGTCTTGAGTCAGGTCAATCCAGATGGTGAAGTAGCGTTCGGTGAGCAAATGCAGTTCGCGCGCCTGTTTGAGGTAGTGAATCTCCAAAACTTGCATGTTGAATTTGCCCTCAAAATCTTTAGTGGTTTGCAGCAAGGTTTTGAGCATGTCTGCATCGATCAAACTTTCATTCAAAGCAAAGTCTGTTTTTCGCGCCGTGCTTTCTTCTGGTGGAGCTGCGGCTTCTTCCGTGACCACTGGGGCGGTGGGCGTGCTTGGAGTTTCTGGAATGGCACTGAGGTCCATGTCGGTTCCCGTCACATCCATGACCAAGGTTGGCAACTCTTCTAGGCTGGTGCCCGTGCCTGCCACGAAGCCCAGTTCATTGACCACGTACAACTGCTCGGTGCCGTTTTCGAATTCAACCTTCACGTTGGCCACATTTTCGTAGGTTTCTAGGTTCACGCTCAATGTGTGGAAAAAGTCTCGGCTCACATCCAAACCCTTCAAATAAGGATACTCTTGGAAGAGTTCTTGCTCGAGCAGGGCAGTGTTGAATGTGAGAAGGTTTTTGCCCAGATGGTCCTGCAGGGTCTTGTTGAGGGTGCTTTGTTCGTTGGCGGTGGCTTCGTTTCCGGTCACGTTGATTTTTTGGATCTCAAACAGTTTGGTGAAGAAGACGACGTAGGCCAAAAAGCCCATGGCAGCGAGTGTGCAGAGGATTTTGAAAATGCGTACGATCTTATACCAAGTTCCCCCGCGGCTCACTCGTTCGGAATGGCTTTGTTTGGGTTCGAAAGGTTTGCGGTTCCCACTTCTAAGCGGACGATAATTCGAAAAGTTCGAAGAATAGGTTCGAGGTTTACGCTTAAATCGCGAAAGAAATCCCATGGCGTGGGAGTGAAAAGGACTTAATTTGCTCGAGCAAGCGCAGAGCGAAGGGCAGATTGACGAGCCGTAGAGGTCGTTTTAGCCTTTGCCTTATTGCGACGTTTCCACTGTTTAGACTTGGGTCTATCAGCAGGTTGGTCGACAATGTTGTGTGATTTACTGTTGTTGTTCATAACGAAAGGTGAACGGATTGTAGGGGGGAAGCGGTGGGAAGTCAAGAGACTTGCTTTTTTATTAAAATGTTCTATAATTCAATGCAAAGTTTAACTTTTTTATGGCGAAAGATATCGTGCGTTTGGGGAGAGGGTCAGAGGAAGTTGTTTCTGATGGAGATGTGCTTCACAAGGGGGATAAAGTTCGAGTTGTTTCAATTTTGACTGGGCCTGTCGACGACAAGCGGAGAACTTTACCTAGACCTTCTTTTCGAGAAGTGACCTCTGCTAATGCTGATGAAGTACTCTTCGCCCCAGTGGGGTTTGATCCTGAAACTTGTGTTCATAGTACGGCTATGCCCAAATCCATTGATGATGTGAGTGACTGGGGACAGATTCCCGAACATTTTATATTACCAATGCATTTGTTGCGTGAATTGATGCAAAATCATGGTTGGTCTGTGGTGGAGCGAGCCGATGGGACTCTAGTGGATGCAATCAGGAAAGCAGTTGGGAAAGCTGCGCAGCTTCCAGTTGTTCCTGCAGTTGGTACTGCGAGAGTTGATGAAGCAACCTGTTTCGGAAGATTGGCGGACTTGGAAAATCCTCTTGTGGGTTCTGGACCAGTTCAAGAAGCACCTTTGGCTGATGCTGCTCAGATTGAAGTGGAAGTCAAAGCCGCTGGGAGAAAATTAGAGGAAACTTTGAGGTCTTTGGAGTCGGTTCTGAATTTACGTCCTGAACAAGTTGGCGTCGCTGGAGTGCGAGGTTCTATTCAAGTTGTGCTTACGAATAAGCACTTGCTGGGTGTCGCGGGACGTAAGCGCATTGTTGCTTTGAATGGTCGTCTGACTGAAATCTACAATCGAACTCAAAAGCCTGGTGTATTGGAAGTGATCCATGCCATCAATGACCTCTTGGCACTTTTACCTAGAAATTAAAGAGAGCCCATCGTGGAGTCAGGGGCTCTCTCTTCATAGTTGAGTTGGTTTTTGCCGAGGATCAGGAGCAACCCATGCTGTTTCCACAGTTCAGACATTTGTAGCAGGTGGCGTTGCGAACGGTCACGTGTCCACAGGTGTTGCAGAGAGGGGCGTCGCCCATCATTCCGGCAAGTTGTTTGGTGAGTCCATCGTCGTCGCTGGAAGCGGCAGTTGCTGCTGGAGCAGGAGTTTCGATGGCTTCTTTCGCGGTTTCTTCGGCAGCCACAGCGCTGGCTTCGCTCATCATGGCGTCGGCAATGCGGTTGCGGGAGCGAGTTTCATCCACTTGAGTGCTCTTGGGAGCCACGTGTACAAAGTCGGTTCGTTCGAGGTACTCCATTCCAAGGACGCGGAAGATGAAGTCCACGATGGAAGTGGCGGTGCGGATGTTGGGGTGAGTGGTGAATCCAGAAGGTTCAAAACGAGTGAAGGTGAAGCTGTCGACGTATTTTTCGAGAGGCACTCCGTATTGCAAACCAATGGAGATGGCAACGGCGAAACAGTTGAGGAGACTTCGGTAGGATGCGCCTTCTTTGAAGGTGTCGATGAAGATTTCTCCGAGTTTTCCGTCGTCGTATTCACCGGTGCGGAGGAACATCTTTTGTCCTGCAATGCTGGCTTCAACGGTGATTCCACGGCGTTTAGCGGGGAGGGTCACTTTGCTGCCACGGAGGACACCTGCTGGGGCTGCAGCCACGGCTGCGGATTCCAATTCTTTGGCGTCGCTCTTGCTGGAGAGAGGTTGGGAGTGCTTACATCCGTCACGGTACAAAGCGATGGCTTTGAGGCCGAGCTTCCATGATTCGAAATAGGTTTCTTTGATGTCTTCTACAGTCGCTTCGTTGGGCAAGTTCACGGTCTTGGAGATGGCTCCAGAGAGGAAAGGTTGAACGGCAGCCATCATTTTGACGTGTCCGAGAGGTGCGATGTAACGGCTTCCTTTTCCACACTTGTTGGCGCAATCGAAGATCGCGAAGTGTTCTTCTTTGAGGTAAGGAGCACCTTCCAAAGTTTGGCTTCCTTCGATGTAGAGTTGAGCCTTTTCAACTTGGTCTCGGCTGAGGCCTTTGTTGATGAGGATTTGAGGAGTGACATGAGGAGTCCACTCATCCAAAGTCTTGGCTTTTTCAACGTGCTTGCTGGCTTCGAGGATTTGTTCGTCGGTGAAGCCGAGCTTTTTGAGGGCTTCTGGGTTCACGTGAGGAGCGTTTTCGAGAGTTCCGTGACCGAGCACGTACTTGATCATTTCGTCGATTTGGTCTTCGTTGTAACCGAGTTTGGTGAGAGCACCTGGAATGGTCTTGTTGATGATCTTGAAGTGTCCTCCGCCGGCGAGTTTCTTCCATTTAACAATGGAGAATTCAGGTTCAACACCGGTGGTGTCGCAATCCATGAGGAGTCCGATGGTTCCGGTGGGCGCGAGCACGGTGGCTTGAGCATTGCGGTATCCATGCTTTTCTCCTTTTTCTACAGCGAGAGTGGCGTCTTCACAAGCGGCTTCGTAGAGGTCTTTAGGACAGAGCTTGGAGTCGATCTTGTAAGCAGCGGCTTCGTGCATGCGCATCACTTTGAGCATGGGTTCGCGGTTCTTTTCGTAGCCGGCGAAAGGTCCAACGGCCTTGGCGATGTCCGCAGACATTGCAAAGGAGTGGGTGTGCATGATGGCGGTGAGGGCGGCAGCAATGGCGCGTCCTTCGTCGCTGTCGTAAGGAATGCTCATCATCATGAGCAAGGTCCCGAGGTTGGCGTAACCGAGTCCAAGGGGACGGTAGTCGTGGCTGTTTTGAGCGATTCCAGGAGTGGGGTAGGAAGAAAGATCCACCAAGATTTCTTGAGCGAGGAAGAAGATTTCTACGGCATGGCGGTAAGCGGGAACGTCGAAGGTTCCATCTTCACGCATGAACTTCACAAGGTTGAGAGAAGCGAGGTTGCAAGCCGTGTCGTCGAGGAACATGTATTCGGAGCAAGGATTTGATCCGTTGATGCGTCCACTGTTTGGACAGGTGTGCCAGTCGTTGATGGTGGTGTCGAATTGGAGTCCAGGATCGGCACAAGACCAAGCGGCTTTGGAGATTTGGTCGAAGAGTTCTTCGGCTTCCATTTCTTCAAAAGGTTTTCCGTCGGTTCGGTTGCGAGTCCAGAATTTTTCTTTGTTCTCAACGGCTTTCATGAATTCATCCATCACACGCACGGAGTTGTTGGAGTTTTGTCCAGAAACCGTGTGGTAAGCCTCGCCGCGCCAGTCGCTGTCGTAACCGGCATCGATGAGGGCTTTCGCTTTCTTTTCAGATTCCACTTTCCAGTTTACGAAGTCCTTGATTTCGGGATGGTCCACGTTCACGACCACCATTTTGGCGGCGCGGCGAGTGGTCCCTCCTGATTTGATGGCTCCGGCTCCGCGATCGAGCACTTCGAGGAAGGACATGAGTCCAGAGGACACACCTCCACCTGAAAGCACTTCGTATTTGGAACGAATGTTGGAGAAGTTGGATCCGGTTCCTGATCCGTATTTGAAGAGTTTAGCTTCGTTTTTAGCGAGTTCGAAAATTCCCATCAAGGAGTCGTCTACTTTTTGAATGAAGCAGGCGCTGCATTGAGGGCGAGAGTAAACGTTGGCGATTTCTACGATTTCGTTCTTTTCAAAATCCCATGCGTAGTTTCCGTTGTCTCCCATCACTTTGTATTCGTGATAGAGTCCACAGTTGAACCAAACGGGAGAGTTGAAGGCTCCACGTTGAGTCATGAGCATGAATTTGAGTTCTTGTTCGAAGGTTTCTGCGGCCTGCGCATCTGCAAAGTATCCTTTTTCTTCCCCGAAAGTGCGGATGGTGTGAGCGATGCGGTGCACGGTTTGTTTGGCGCTGATTTCGCTGTCGGTTCCCGGCACCCCACGTTTGCGGAAGTACTTTTGAGCGATGATGTCGGTGGCGAGTTGAGACCAAGAAGTGGGCACTTCCACGTGAGTCATTTCGAAAACGATTTTTCCGTTGGGTTCTTTAATGCGGGATTCGCGTACTTCGTAATCCATCATATCGAAAGCCTCCACTCCAGCTTGGGTGAAACGGCGTTTGATTTGAAGCCCTTTTAAGTCGCCTTCGTTTTTAGACTTTGCGTCTTGAGGACGACGAATTTCCGTTTTTTTAGAAGCGGAATCTTGGGTAGAAGCCTGAGCCGTCACGGGATCAGGAAGGGTGATGGATTGAGCCATACGCGTGGTTAAAAATGGGGAAATAAAGAACGATAACCTGCGCGGAGGAGTAGGGAATCCGTTTAAGGTCTATTTTGGGTCTGAAAGGGGAGAGGAGCACAAGATGTTGTATGCCTTGCTCCTGTGGTGCACAAGATATCGAAAATACCGAAAATGGTCAAAGCATTGTGCCCCGAAATCCATTGACGGTTTTTGATTTGTTTTCCGAGTAGAAAAATTCATCAGATTGCGTGATCTGTGGCACCTATTCTAAATAGATTTTCTCTCAGCGCTCCGGGCCGCTAGGCCAAGTCATTTACTTGGAGTTTTTTTGAACAATCTTCGTTGCTTAGTTACTTCATAAAGTACAATTCCTGAAGTGGTGGCTAAATTTAAACTTTCTATGATCCCGAACATTTCAATATTGATACAAGCAATACTATTTTGAATAGCTAGATCACTAATACCAGTGGATTCATTTCCGAACCAGATCGCTAGTTTTTTTTGAGTGTAATCACCTTCATGTAGTATCACATTCTTTTTCCCCTTTTTGTGTGGGGACGTCACCATAGATAGGAAATTATTTTTGTTTAGATGTTCAATGCATTCTTCTGTACTTTTGAATACTTTTATAAAACTCCATTTCACAGCTGATGCAGAAGAAGCCAATAACAGCTTTAATCCCCTCATGGTTTGCCAGTCCTTTGGCAGCCCTTGACGACTGTCTACGACATAGAGTTTTTCCACACCTAAAGCATTGATGTTTCTTATCACAGTGCCAATGTTTCTATGATCGCTAGGATTCTCTAATACAGCGATTAGATTTTTACATCTATATTTCTTAATGGCATCAGCACGTTGCCTCAGGCTACTTTTTCCAGTAATTGTTCCCATTGGAAGGATTGTTAATTGGACAGCCAAATACTTTATAAGCATATTCGTCTTTACTTTGAGTGGGCAAGTCACTAATATTTTTACGAATTCTTTATCGATCAACCTTTCGTAAATGACCATTACTCTTTCTCCTAAGTTTCAGGTTGTGATCCCTAAAAAAGTGCGAGAGCAACTCAATCTCAAGGCAGGGCTCAAGTTCCAGATTTTTGCTTATCAAGGACGAATTGAATTGGTACCCGATGCGCCGATTTCTGCACTTCGAGGGGCTTTCCCAAAGTTAACGCCAATCGTTCGCGAACCCGATCGAGAACTATGAATGACATATTAGATTCATCGGCGTGGATAGCGTATTTCACCAACGAAAAAGCAGCGGATCTTTTCGCAAAGATCGTGGAATCTTATGATTATGTCGTTCCTTCCATCACGATTTATGAGGTCTATAAAAAGTTTCTCACGCTCTATGACGAAACGACGGCGGTGACGGTGATTTCGCACATGCAAAAGGGAAGAGTCGTAGAACTCACCGACTACATGGCCATTTGGGCGAGTAAGCTTAGCAAAGACCTGAATTTGCCCATGGCGGACAGCATCATTTTGGCAACAGCTTACGCAACCAATTCAACCCTTTGGACGCTGGATGCCGACTTTAAAGGAATAGAGGGAGTGGAGTATTGTGGGGCTTAAGTCTTAAGCTACTTGCTCTTCTGCTCTTACGATTTTCCATGGGTTTTCTTTGCTATCTGACGGAGCAATAACGAAACCGGTTTTCACACCTGGGTTTTCGACAGATAGAATGGGTGCACCTTTCACTAGCTCTCGAGTGAAATAAGTAGCGCTAAAAGCCCTAGATGCTGAGATTGGATATACTTGGCGGGATATGTATATTTCGTTCTCTGGGTTTAAGCCTTCTCTTGTATCAGGATTAGGAATCAAGTGTCCATGAGGGTCCAGTCTGTATACACCTTGACTGGGTTCGATCACGATTTTTTTTGCTAATAATACACGGATGGCTCGCTCTGCAAGGTTGGCTGCGACTGCCCCTGGTTCTCCCTTTTCAAATCTGGCTCCGTAGCCTAGGTTGTGACGCGCATCTTTATCGGGAACTATTCCGGCTTCTTCTTCTGTGAGCAGCCAATCTTCTTTGTGCTTAAACCTTTGAAGGATTGTAGCTACACTCCCTGAAAGTAGATGATTGTCATCAATTAGATCTTCTGGCACTTGAGTGGTATCGAGCATAAGGAGTTCATGTTAAAAGAGCGAGTATGATAAACCCGTTTGTACTTTTGTCAATATACTTGGTTGGATGTTGATCTTTGGGGCTTAATGACCTCCGCACCCGCATCCGCCTTCTTCGCCTCCTCCTGGGCCACATCCGCAACTGCCTCCACCGCCGCAGCCGCCTTCTTTTTTGCTGAAGTTGGGGTTGGTGATTTTGAAGCCGGAGCCGTAGGCGCTGTCGATGAAGTCGACTTCGGCGCCGAGTAAGTTGGAGAGGGAATCGGGAGCAATGAAAATGCTGACGCCGTGGAATTCGAAGGATTTGTCGTCCTTTTCGGCGACTTTTTGAAAGTCCATGCCGTAGGCGGGTTCTTTACCGCCGTTGTCCAAGGCTGTGATTTTGAGGCCCCAGCCTTCTTTGTCTTCGGCTTTGGCGAATTCTTGGATTTTTTCAGCGGCTTTGGCGGTGACGTACAGTCCGTCGTCTGGAGCTTTGCGCTTTGCAGCAGCGAGTTCGTTGATTCGGACGATCATCTCATCCACCACGGCTTCTTCGATGCCGTGACTCATGGCGCCGGCTTTGAGGGGTTCGAACACGTTCACGCTGCACGAGGTGCAGTGCAGTCCAAAATCCTGCATGATTTCAGCAGTGTCGGGGTAAAGGTTCAGCACTTCACCGATCAGCATGTCGCCTGTGACGAGTTGTTTTTTTGTAGACATCGATTAGAAGACTTGGGTCTCAAGATACACCATTCCCATGTAAAAAAGAATGGCAAGGAAGCCAAACATGGGCAAACGAGCTTCGGTGATGAACTTAGCGTGCCACGCAATCACACGAGGGAAGAGGTGAGCGATTCCTTTGAGGATCATGAGCACCGCGAGCCAAGAGAGGACGATTTGGGAGTTCCAATTCCACGAAACGCTAGGGAACATTTCACCAACACTCCAGAATTTTAGATCAAAGCCGGTGCTGATCACGACGATGAGAGCGAAGAAAAACAAAAAGAGACTGCTCATGAATTGCAGGGCAGGGGACGCGAACCACTCCTTGAGGATTTTCATCATGCGAGCGGGTGAGAGCACCATCATCAAACACATGGGGAGCACGAAGAGAGCAAGAAGTTGGAGCGTCATAGGGCGTGGTTAGGTGCACACACTATAACGCTTCGATGAAATTGAGACAAATTAGTCCTGAGCTTCAACCATTTCTTCAGCTTCAGCGAAGGCTTCTTCGAAGTCTTCTTTTTCAGCTTCGTAAGCGGCTTGTGCTTCTTCAAAGCTTTCGTCGTCGGCTTGTTCGAGTTCGTCGAGGCTCATTTCCAAAGATTCAGCGTCGCGGCGAAGTGCGTTGATGCTTTCCATTTCGGAACCGTTTTCATCTTCATCTGCGTTGGCGAGAAGTTCTTCGAGTTCATCCAAGCGTTCGCGGTATTCTTCGAGTTTCTCACGTTGTTGTTCAATGTAGTCGGTGCGATCCATACTTATTAATGTGTTAACGAATAAGTGGTTTCGAACGGAAGAATATCATAAAGACAGCCCATGCCAAGAGAATTAATGCAGCGGCTGTGAGCGTGGGTAAATTTTGATCCACCGAGACTAAAAAACCTGCTGCAATGGGAGGAATGGCTTGGCCTAAAGCACGCAAGGATTGAGTGATGCCCAAAGATTCCCCTTGGTCTTCGGCGCTCGAGAGTTTTGAAACGATGCTGGTTTCGTTGGGGAAGTTGAGTCCTTCAAAAACCGCTAAGATGGGCTGGAGGAGATAAAGAATAGTGACGTTTCCAGATAAGACACTCAGGAAGAGCGAAACGCTGAGTCCGAGCATGGAAACGCGCAGCACTTTTTCGGGTGCAAAATATTTGGAAATGTGACGAGTGAGAAAGCCTTGGCAGAAGGCGATCCAAATTCCGATGTAGCCGAACATGGCGCCAATGGCGGCTTCTTGAAAGTGGAATTTTTGAACGAGAAAAACAGGAAAGAATTGAGTGAAGAAGCAAAAGCCAAGGCTGTGCAGAAAGATTACAATGAAGATGCTGCGGAGCTTGTGCATTTTTACGGCTTTGGCCAAATGCGAGAAACCGATGAACGCGTGAATTTTTTTAGCGACGCGCGTCTTGAGAGTTTCTTTGAAGGCGAATTCCACCAAGAGCAAGTTGATGGTCGATAAGCCTGCTGCGAACCAGAATGGAGTGGCGGAGCTGAACCAGCTGACGAGGGAAGGATCCGCGAGCAATCCTCCCAAAAAAGGTCCGATGATGAAACCGAGTCCAAAGGCCATGCCCACGAGGCCAAAGTTTTTGGTGCGTGTTTCGGGCGTGCTCATGTCCGAAATGGCGGAATTCGCCACCCCGATGTTTCCACCCGTGAATCCATCCAGAACACGACTCACATAGAGCAGCCACAATTGATTGGTGTAGAGGCCCACGGCGAAGAGTACGTAGCCCAAAATTGTTCCCATCAGTGAGAGGCTGAGCAGTCGTTTGCGCCCGTGTTTGTCGGATAAGGTGCCCAAAATGGGTGAGCCAAAAAATTGTGCCAAAGGGTAGGCGGCGATCAAAAATCCTAGAGCAATGTTGCGCGCTTCATTGCTCCATGAGGTAGGAACAATGCTGGCGGCAGGGTCCAAAAATAACGGTGCCAAGACGGGAATCAAAATTCCCACTCCTACAAGATCGATGAAAATGATGCAGAAGAGTGTGAAAAGGTTGTTCTTTTTTTGAAACATTTAGACTCAGTTGAGTTGAAGGATTTGATAGGTCAGGAAGGAGGCGAATCCAATCCAAACTGCGTAAGGCAAAAGCAAGGCGCTGGCGAGTTTTGAATTTTTCCAGCTGAGAACCATGATGGCGAGTACGGTGGCTTCGAGGACCAGCATTTCCGCAAAAGCCCATTCGATTTGGTGAAGACCAAAGAAGAGAGTGCTCCAGAAGACGTTCAAGACTCCGTTCACGAGGAAGAGGGACATGATGGCTTTGAAGCGATCGTCACGTTTGAATTTGTTCCAAATGAGCAAGGCGCTGATGGTTGCCGTGATGAAGATGATGTTCCAAGCCACGGGGAAAACCCAGCTTGGGGGAGTGAGTTCGGGGCGAACCAAAACTGTGTTGTACCAGTCCATTCCGTTGCTGCTGAAGTAAGAACCAAGACCGGCTACAAGAACAGTGGTGAGCGGAAGGACGCTCCAATAGGGTTTGAATTTCATGAGTTGGCGTGAAAGAATGTGGCGTCAGTATACTTTTAAAGATGCCAAGAAAAAAGCTGAAACATTTTGAGGAAATGAAAACATGGACGCATGTTTTGGAGCCCGATGCACCCGGTCGTTTTAGTATTGAAAAGGCCAATTCGTATCGAGGAACTTGGGGCAAGAAAGTGATTTTGGAACTGGGTTGTGGGCGCGGCACTTACACGGTTGCTTTGGCGCAGCGTCTTTCGGACGTGCATTTGATTGGTGTGGATTTGAAAGGTTCGAGGCTGTGGCATGGCGCAAAAAAAGCCATGGATTTGGGTTTGAAGAATGTCACGTTTCTTCGCTCGCACATCCAAGCGCTGCCCGCTTTTTTTGCGCTCCAAGAAATCGACGAAATTTGGATCACTTTTCCCGATCCGCATCCCACCGAAGGCAATGAGCGCCGCCGTTTGACCTCGCCACGTTTTTTGGCGCTCTATTTGCCTCTCCTCAAAAAAGGTGGTCGCATTCATTTGAAAACCGACAACGAAGCTCTGTTCCGTTACAGCCTTGGTTCTTTTGAAGAGATGGGGCTCAAGACGCTTGAACATTTTGAGGATGTGCATCACGAGGCGCCAGAAGGCTCCTTGCTGCGCGAGGTTCGCACGCAATACGAAGAGATTTACTTAAAAAAAGGCCAGCCGATCTTCTATGTGTGTGGGGAAAAGTAAAAAACGCTTATTGGTACGTTGTAACAATTAGAGCTTTTTGGTTTTTTCTGTCGTGCTGGGCTTCTTCCCGCCGAGGGTGATGAGCTGGCCGCAGGCGGCGGCAATGTCGTCACCCATGGTTTTGCGGATCGTGATTTCGACACCAGCTTTTTCGACCAAATCGCGGAAGCGGTGAATTTGGTTGTTGGTGCTGCGTTCCACTCCCATGTCGGTGAAGTTGTAGGGGATGAGGTTGATTTTAACCTGTCCGACTTCATTTGCGAATTGAGCGAGCACGTAGGCGTGGTCTTCGGTGTCGTTCACATTTTTGAGCATGACGTACTCAAAAGTAAGGTGATGACGTCGGTTGCCGTGGACTTTTTGGTACTTCAAAATCCATTCGTGCAGGCGAGGAATGAATCCTTCAAAAGTGCTGGGCACGATCTGTTTTCGAGTTTCGGGAATGGCGCTGTGCAGCGAAATGGCGATGCGGGTGTCGGGCCAGTCGGGATCGGTGAGGATTTGTTCGAGCACAGGCAAAACACCCACGGTGGACACAGTGATTTTGGTGGGTCCGAGGTCGGTGTGCGCAAGCCATGTTTGAATGGTCTTTTTCACATTTTCGTAATTGGCGAGAGGTTCGCCCATCCCCATGAAGACGACGTTGCTGATGCGTTGAGGGAGGCCCGGTTGTTCGGCGAGGAAGCTTTGCCAAAAGCGGTATTGGTCCATGATTTCGTCTGCAGTCAGACTGCGGGTGAGGCCCATTTTTCCAGTGGCACAGAATCCACAACGCATGGCGCATCCCACTTGGGAGGAGACACAGATCGTCCATTGATCGCGCATGTTTTCCATCAGCACGGTTTCGACGAGGTTTCCGTCGGCGAGTTTGATCAGCACTTTGTAGGTGTCTTTGCGGCTGGAGCAGAGCACGGTTTGAGCCTCGCCACTCATCCAAGGAAG
>CAZROM010000004.1:0-39949 GCA_964601715.1 uncultured Candidatus Peribacteria bacterium
AGTCACCTTTCTCGAAATTGACCCTGCACTCATCATTGATCCTCGCACTTCATAATATAGTGTCGCTCTGGATCGAGTGCGGGGTCTTTTTTTATAAAAAAATCGGGAGTAGCTCCTGAATTAGTAGCGAAGGCTGAGAACCTTTCCTTTCTTTTGGCGACGCTTGCGGAGAGCCATTTTCTTTTTCTTGTACATAAAATGTGAAAAATTATTCGAGTGACATCCTTATAAGGGAAGCGAGAGAAAAATGCAACACAGAGCTTTAAGCCCCGAAAGGATTCACAAAGCGTGCTTTTTCACCGAGCATATCTTCGATGCGAAGCAATTGATTGTATTTCGCGATGCGATCCGTGCGGCTCAAGGAACCCGTTTTGATCTGTCCTGTTTCCATGGCCACCACGAGGTCCGCAATGGTCACATCTTCGGATTCTCCGCTGCGGTGTGAAACCACAGCTTTCCATCCTGCTGCCTTGGCCATTTGAATGGCTTCGATTGCTTCTGTTAAGGATCCAATTTGGTTCACCTTCACAAGGATAGCGTTGGCCGCTTTTTCATCGATGGCTTTTTTGAGGAATTGAGTGTTGGTGACCAAAAGATCATCTCCGACCAATTGAACTTTAGAGCCCATGGTTTCGGTCATTTTCTTCCAGCCGGTCCAGTCGTTTTCACCCAGTCCATCCTCGATGGAAACAATGGGATATTTAGAAACCCAAGATCCCCACAGAGCGATCATTTCGTCGGTGGTTTTGGTGGGCTGTCCACTTTTTTTGAAAACGTAATTCGTGGAAGCTTCGGTGGAAGTGGTTTTGTCGACCAGTTCACTGGTCGCAGGATCGAGAGCAATCACCACATCGCTGCCCGGTTTGTAACCTGCAAGTTCAATGGCTTTGACCAAAAATTCCAAAGGCTCTTCATTGCTTTTGAAGCTGGGCGCAAACCCTCCTTCATCACCGACTGTTGTGGGATAACCGGATTCTTTGAGCAGTTTCTTCAATGCGTGGAAAATTTCCGCTCCCATGCGGAGCGCTTCTTTGAAACTAGGCGCGCCCTTGGGCATAACCATGAATTCTTGAAAATCCACACTTCCATCCGCATGAGCCCCTCCGTTGATCACATTCATCATGGGCAAGGGGAGCAGCGTTGCGTTCGGATTCAATGACTTCCAAAGCGGAACTCCTTTTTCGTTGGCCGCCGCATGTGCACTGGCCATAGAAATTCCCAAAATTGCGTTGGCTCCGAGACGGCTCTTGGTTGGAGTGCCATCCAAAGCAATCATTTTTCGGTCCAAAGCTTCTTGGTCCATGCTGTCCATTCCCATAACGGCGCTCGCAAGTTCAGAGTTGGCATTGGCAACCGCCTTGCTCACTCCCTTGCCGTTGTAACGTTTTGGATCCGCATCTCGGAGTTCACACGCTTCATGTTCTCCTGTTGAAGCACCACTGGGGACAATGGCGCGCCCGAAACCTTTTTCTGTTGTGACTTCCACTTCTACTGTGGGATTTCCGCGAGAATCAAGCACCTCGCGAGCATGAATGTGAGTGATCTTAGACATCGTTCAAAGGGTTAATCGTCCACACTATTTCATGCACTAGGCGAAATGTGCAAGCTTTGTTAGAATGCCCGCGATTCAGCGCCTTGAATCGGAACCGATCGGCGCCCTAACAACACATTTATGGACATCATTTGGCACGGACACTCTTGCTTCAGCATCAAAGGAAAAGATGCCACCATCGTCACAGACCCTTTTGAACTCGGAGCCAAACTTCCAAAACTCAAGGCAGACATCGTGAGTCTTTCTGGAGAAGGAAAAATTGCAGAAGTTGAAGGAGCGGCTAAAGTACTCGATTGGCCCGGAGAATTTGAAGTTTCCAATGTCGCCATTGTGGCGGTTGCCCCAAGCGGAGACGAATCCACGATTTTCACCTTTGTTTTGGACGGAATCCGCATCTGTCACTTGGGCTTTTTGTCCCACGAACTCTCAGACGAGGTTTTGGACCAAATCGGAGACGTGGATGTGCTCATGTTGCCTGTTGGAGGAACTTCTGTTTTGGATGGAAAAATGGCTCAAAAAGTCATGGAATCCATTGAGCCTCGTGTGGTGATCCCAATGCTTTACGGAGCCACCGAATCTGAACTCAAACTCACAGGCCCAGAAGAATTCTTAAAGGCCATCGGTAAAACAGAATTGGAAGCACGAGAGAAATACACTCTTGCAGGACGAAGTGCGCTTCCAGATGGAAACCTTGAGTTCGTGCTGCTGACACCAAAGGAAGCTTAAAGAGCGACCAAAGCTCCAGCAGAGCGGTAACAAGCACGAGAGGTGTAAGGCCTCAAAAAGTGCATGAGTTTGGTGTAGTTGCTTTTGCGACCTGCCAAATAAAAGCGAGTCGTGGAAAGATGAAAAGTCTTGCGAGATTTTTTGCTAAACATGGGTGGAGTGGTTAGTGGAATTAGTACATGCGAATGACCGAAGTCACGACGCCTTGAACTTCGAGGAATTCAGTGGGCTCAATATCTGGATAGTCAGGGTTTTCTGCCTGTAACCAAACTTGTCCATTGTGACTACGGTAGCGCTTCACCGTGTTTCGTCCGTCGACGAGAGCCACAACAATGTCTCCATCTTTTGGAGTCATGGCTTGGTTGGCGATGACAAAATCGCCTTCTAAAATTCCAGCATTGATCATAGAAAGTCCTGTCACACGAAGAGCAAAGGATCCTTGAGGTTTCTTAAGCAGGGTGTTGCCGACTTCAAAATAATCGAGCACGTGTTCTTCGCTGAGCACCGGTCCTCCTGCGGGAATGGTACCGAGCAGAGGAATGCGCACAATGTTGGAAGCGGATTCCAAACGGTCTTTCACTTTTTGTAAGAGGCCAATTCCACGAGGGGTGTCGTCTTTATTCAAATAGCCTTTTTCTTCAAGTGCTTTGAGATGCTTCAAAATGCTGTTGTCACTGCTCACGCCAAAATGTTCACGCATTTCACGAAGAGTGGGGGATTTCCCGAACTCCATCTGATATTGCTCAATGAACTCGAGGACGGCTTGTTGTTTATCTGTAATCATGGCTTGGAGGTGAGTATGCGCTCACATCCTAGGTGAGTCCTCGCTCACCGTCAAGACTCAGGGTTTTGAATTCGATTGACGAGCTGCATTTATATTTTTCGACTTCGCTTTCTAAGTCGAAGTGTAACGATTGAACCCACGCAAATCAGAGCCAAGTACAGAGGAAATCCGTATTCCACAAAATGCCATTCCTGAACGACCAAAAGTCCACAGAGCGAAGAGACCAGACCTCCCATGAATGTTGCGTCACTCTCAGATTCAGGGTGTTTCCAGATTTTTATGAATGTTGGTAAACCTGCCAAGGTGTCGGCTGCAATCGAGAGAACCATCGCATAAAAGGCGTTGTGAGTGATGCCCCACAAGATCAATGCCAGTAAGGAAAGAAATCCACAAAGATAATCGAGTCGTGAAAGCTTCCAGTAAGAACCTTTTATGAAAAACGAGGCACAGAGTACAAGGAGAGGCGTAAATCCCGACATGAAGATTGAAACCGTGCTCCAAGTTGCTCCTTCTGAGAGAGCTGCACTGAAGGCAATCGCTGGAATCAAAGTCCACAAAAACCACGTGACCCGATTGGGTTTAGCATGACCGCGAAACATGGAGCGGACATAAAAAAGAGCCCCTAGAAAGTTGGCAATTGCACTGAGAATGACTAGAACATTCAACATGTTTATTTCGCAAAAACCATTCCTTCTCCGCTTGCAGACAGGCTCTTCATTTCGAGAGTGCCTTCTTTTTTGAGAATAAATTGTGCCACATAAGCAGCGGCGGAGTCGGGTTCCATCTTCACCGTGTAAGTGTTCTCGTCCTGCAAAATGATTTCGTAGCTGCCAGTTTCGGAGAGGGGTGGGTAACCTTCGAGTTGATACTGACCTGCGCCAAAGTGATAGGTCTTGGTCCATCCCAATTCTTGATCGCCACCTGTTGCCGTCCAAGTGCCTTCAAAATCGCGTCCAAAGCCGAGGCTTGAAAGCGTCAAACAAAAACCTGTCAAAAGGACCAAAAGGAGAATGTATTTTTTCATGGGTGGATGGAGATGAGACGAGTATATCAGGTGGTGCTCCCGGAAGGAATTGAACCTTCATTTTATCCTTAGGACGGATCTGTTCTATCCGTTGAACTACAGGAGCACGTCGCCAATTTAGTGAGATTTGAACATTTGCACAAGGAAAGACTCTCTACGACACCAAGAATGTCAGGAAAATTTAAGGTGAATGAAAGAAAAATTTCAGGATTTCATTCAGGTCGTATGGGCATAATTCTCGTGTTCGATGGACGACGTGGGGGTAGTTCTGGCGACCTTGAGCGGCTCGTCACCTGCTCAGGAGGGGTTCGATTCCCCTTACCTCCACCACCGAACAAACAAAAGGCCCACCAGTGGTGAGGCCTTTTGCGTAGTCTGCCCTGAGCGGCTCGTCGAAAATATTTTACCAAACCATCTATTTTTTTGCAATTTCGCCCAATCCTAAGCATAGTCTGAGTAGCACTTTTCACTCAAAAAATGGCCACCAAACAATCCACCGTCGATTACATCTTGGATCAGCTGATGTCTCTCGAAGAAGTCACTGCCCGCAAAATGTTTGGAGAATACGCGCTCTATTACAAAGGCAGAGTCGTGGCCCTCGTTTGCGATGACACTTTGTTTGTGAAAATCACAGAACCCGGAAAGACTTTTGTAGGTGAGCACTACCAAGAAGGAGCGCCTTACAAAGGAGCAAAACCTTCCATGCAAATCGATGAAGAACGAATCGAGGACAGAGAGTGGCTCAGCGAACTGTTCCAGATCACGGTTGAGAATGTGCCTTTGCCCAAAAAAAAGTGATGCCGAAGGGTAAATGAAGGCTTTGCAACGCCATTTTTTTGCAGCGTAAAGCCAATTCTACTATCATGCGGCCATGCCCGAGCTCACCCCCATGATGCAGCAGTACCAAGAACTCAAATCCCAAGTGCGGGACGCGATTCTTTTCTTTAGATTGGGTGATTTTTACGAAATGTTTGGAGGGGATGCTCTGGAAGCGTCCAAGATTTTGGACATCACGTTGACCTCACGGAACAAAGGCGAAGCGAATGCGATGCCCATGTGCGGAGTGCCTTATCATGCCGCAGAAAACTACATCGCGCGTCTCGTGAAAGCAGGGAAGAAAGTCGCGATTTGCGAGCAGATTTCAGACCCAACTTTGCCCGGAATTGTGAAACGCAAAATCGTGCGCATCATCACCCCTGGGACCACCTACAGCACCCAAATTTTGAATCAAAAAGCGAATCGTTTTGTGGTCGCCGTTTTCCCTCAAAAAGATTATTTCGGGCTGGCTTTTGCAGATCTGAGCACCGGTGAATTCAAAGCCACCGAACTGCAAGGCGAAGAAGCGCTCAGCATGGAACTGCTCCGCCTCGACCCCGCCGAACTCGTGGTGCGCCAAGAACATTACGACGACCCAGAGCTTCGAGTGGCGATCAACACTTGGACGAACGCTCCAGTTTCAACCGTGGAATTTTTTGAAGAAGCCTACGCGTTCATCGCACGTCATTTCAAAGTCACCACTTTGGAAGGCTTCGGAATTGCCAGCCAACCCTTTGCCATTCAAGCGTCCGCGATCTTGCTCAAGTACCTACAAACGACTCAAAAAGAAAGTTTTGCGCATGTGGATCGAATCACGGCTCATCATCGAGAAAAAACCATGCCTTTGGATGAAGCCACGGTGCGCAATCTTGAACTCTTCAGTACTCTGCGTGATCAAGAAGAAACGCACACCTTGCTTGGAATTCTCGATCAAACGCTGACCGCAATGGGAGCGCGACTTTTGCGTCGTTGGGTGACGCAACCTCTCCTTCGAAAAGATGAAATCGAAGCACGTCACGATGCGGTGGAAGATTTGGTGCAAAATCACGAACTTCGCAATGCTTTGGAAGGGGAGCTCAAACCGATGAACGACTTGGAACGATTGCTCGGTCGTCTCGGTTCCAGCAGTGGAAACGCACGAGATTTGAAAGGGCTCGCGCTCACGCTCGCCCACATCCCAATGCTGCAAAGTCAGTTGGCCACGGCCTCTGCGCTCCAACTCAAAGCTCTGCAAAAAGAACTGAAGCCTCTCGATGAACTCGTTTCCGAAATCGAAACCGCGATCACCGATGAACCGCCGCTCCGTCTCACGGAAGGCGGCTTGATCAAAACGGGCTACAACGCTGAACTTGATGAATTGCATGGCCTCATGCACGACGCCAAATCCGCGCTCAAAGCCATCGAAGAAAAAGAAATCGCCGCCACCGGGATCAATTCCCTCAAAGTCTCTTACAACCGCGTCTTTGGTTACTACATCGAAGTCAGCAAAGTGAATCTGGCCAAGGTGCCTGTGGATTACATTCGCAAGCAAACCTTGGCAAACGCAGAACGCTACATCACACCCGAACTCAAATCCTACGAAGAAAAAGTGCTTTCTGCCGAAGAACGCAGCGTGGCTTTGGAATACGAACTCTTCCAAAAACTCCGCGACAAAGTGCTGACCGAAGTGCGAGCCATCAAGCAAAACGCAAAAATTTTGGCTGAACTCGACGTGCTGCACAGTTTTGCGCACACCGCCATTCAACGTTCTTACTGCAGACCCAAACTCACTCACGATCCCGTGCTCGCCATCGAAGCGGGACGTCATCCCGTCGTCGAAAGCATGACCTTCGAACAATCCTTTGTGCCCAACAACACGTTCTTTGCCAAAGATCAGGAAGAAGTGCTCTTGCTCACCGGTCCCAACATGAGCGGAAAATCCACGTATTTGCGCCAAGTCGCCCTCATCGTGCTCATGGCTCAAATCGGCTCTTTTGTACCTGCAAAATCCGTGACCATGCGCGTGTTTGATCGCATCTTCACTCGTGTCGGAGCCAGCGACAATTTGGTCCGTGGTCAATCGACTTTCATGGTGGAAATGCAGGAATCCGCCTACATTCTGAACCACGCCACCGAACGCAGTCTCATCATTTTGGATGAAGTGGGTCGCGGAACCAGCACCTACGACGGACTCAGTTTAGCGTGGGCGATTTTCGAACACCTCCACGATAAAATTCGCGGCTTCACTCTGTTTGCCACGCACTACCACGAACTCATCCAACTCACCGAAAAGTTGTCTCGCGCCAAAAATTACTCCATCGACGTGCAAGAAACCGCCCGCGGCGTGCTCTTCCTTCACCAGATCAAAGAAGGAGCCATCGACAAGAGTTACGGAATCGAAGTGGCCAAACTCGCCGGACTTCCCGGCACGCTCATCGATCGAGCCGCCCAAGTGCTCGAAGCGCTAGAACTCGAAAAGAGCCTCTCCACCGGCAAAATTCCCGACAACCAAGTCAGTCTCTTCAACGGCACTTACGCCTCCAGCCGCCAACCTGGCAAACTCAGCCATCCCGCCATCGACAAACTGAGCTCCCTCAACATCGATCGCATGACACCCATCGAAGCCCTGAACGCACTGAATGAGTTGAAAGGGATGAAGGATTGAGGGATATTGAACACGCCATGACCTTCCACTCCACCGCGCAAAAAGAAGCCTACGAAAAAGCCATGAAGCACCCCTTCAAAGCGGTGGCTTTTGATGTGGATGGGACCCTGACCACCTTCGCACGTTTCGCGATTCCCAGTTTTATGGCGGAAGTGCTCGTCGCGATTCCCGAAAACATTCCTCGAGCCGTTTGTACGGGGCGCGATTTGAAGTTCATCCACGAGCAAATCAAACACATTTGTGGACACAGTGAGGATCCCGAAGCCGAGCAGAAGCGTTGGACAGTTTTTTCTGAAAACGGAAGCGTGGGTTACCGCTGGAATCCTCGCAAAAAAGATTATGACGCTTGGTTTGAAGTGGCGTGGCCCAAAGAGCCAACGATGGACATTGTGGAAGCCTACGGCAAGGACAAGCTCGGATCTCAAGGCGTGTTCTTGATTCGCGAGCACACCATGGTGGTTCGCCATCCAGATTGGGTTTATTTGTCACCCAAAGTCACGCGCTACATGTCCAAACGCAGTCACGGAAAATTGCACACGCTTTTCACTCACAACGGATGGCTGGATGAGTTTTTGATCCAAGATTCCGGCATCGGAAACGTGATCCTTCCCAAAAAAAGTGGAAAAGGCAACGCCATGCAACGCTGGTCCAAGGCTTTGGATCTCTCGGTCAAAGACATCCTCGTGATCGGTGACCAACCCGAAGAAGGCGGCAACGACGAAGACTTCATCTCCGGCCGCAACGGCACCGGCTTCACCGTTGGCAAAACCACGCCTTACGTCTACCCACTCCCCGTCCTCAGCGAAGCCGGCACTCGCCTCATCGGCCCAGAAGGCACCGCGTCGCTCATCAAACAGGTGAGGTGGGAAGAGGTTTAGGCACGAAAAAACCGGCCACGGTGGCCGGCGATGTAACTGATAAAATTTTATCGCTAGGACTCATAATCGTCAACATTATTTTTGCGTTCTAGCTCCTCTTTGAGGTCATCCAGAAATACATGCCAAGAGAGCCGAAGTTCCCAAGCACAGCCCAACTTGTAGGCTAAGAACTTGATCTTCTTGCCTTTGGAGAGAACACGTTCCTTGGTCCTCATAAAATCGCTGTCTCCACTTGCCAAATAAACGATGTCTAGCTTGCCCAGGTCATGGATGATCTCGTCGTGAATCTCAACATCAAAGTTGCATTTATTTTTAAACCTGCTGGGTTTTAGCCTCAATCTTTTCAGTGGCTTTGTAACGACGGTAAACCCAATCTTCCTCAGGTAAGAATTGAACGCTCGATTGATGCTCATTGCAGGTTCCCAAAAGGGATCACCAATGAAATATTTTGCCACCACAATTTCGTTTTCTTTTTCCACCCAGCGATAGAATTTTTTATAATCAAGATGCCAACCACTGCGCTTGCCTTGGTAAAAGAGATTTGCCCCATCGATGTAAATTCCAACTTTCATTCCACCATTCTAAAACTCTCGCCATTCACCGCCACGACAAGCACACGATGCAACCTGAAAACGACGTTGTTGGAGCGGCAACAACACCCACTTCAAAGAAACCCACCACATTCGGTGGGCAGAATAAAATTCCAGGCCAATCTGTCAAATTCGATTCTGACCCAATTGATGAGGTTTGACACTCGCTCTTTTGAGGTCAACCTTATAAAATAAAAGCACCAATGTTAAAAAACGAAAACTCTATGGAGGCCGTACCCATTCCAACATCGGCAAAGACAAAGGAGGAAGCCCTCAGCCCAGGCCAGCTGGAGTTTCTTGATCTAGCCGCGAGAAAAGGCATTAGTCGAGACTTGTTTGGACGTTTTGTTCCGCAAATCCAATTTAAAAATGAGCCTTTCGACTCTAGAAATCCAACCATTTGCTACATCCACACGGGAGGGACTTTGATGATGGTTCCCGACAAAACACACACAGACAAACTGACCTTTGAAGGAGCGATCGACATCGCCGAAACCATAAACATTTGTGATCGAGTGTCCAACATCAAATCACGATACAACATCATCGCGATTTACTTAGCCAATCAAGATTCCAAAGAGGTGAACACCGAAATGTGGACAGCTTTGGCAGCCACGGTTTACTCAATCTACGATCAAGTGGAAGGAGTGGTGGTGGGGCACGGCACTCACACCTTGGAGTATTCGACCGCAGCTCTCTCCTTTTCATTGAGAAACATCGCCATACCTGTGGTTTTCACCGCTTCTCAAATTCCCATCGTGGGAAGGCCAGGAAGCGATGGGCTTGGAAATTTAACGGGAGCAATGGAAATCGCAGCCTATGGCAACCTCGCTGAAGTCGTCGCTTATGCGAACGGCCAAATCTTTCGAGGATCACGCGTCACCAAAAAGAATGACAACCGCCTAGATGTATTTGAATCTCGTATTCTTGGACCCATCGGCTTCTTCACCGCGAGTGGTGTGGAGCTTTTAGCCAACGCTTACCAAAGAGAAAAACGACGAAAATTCGAATTATTTTTCTCTCCAAAATTTTCAAAATCGGTGAGCATTTTAAAGATTCAACCCGGCATGGACCACGCGGTCATCGACTACTTGATTGAGCGTGGTAAAGACCGAGGGATCATTTTGGAAACCTACGGTTCGGGTGCAATCCCTAGAGAATACGTAGAAACCATCAGTAAACACGTGAAAGCGGGTCACCCGATCTTCCTCAGTTCTTCTTGTGCAGAATCGGGAGTCCATTCCAGCATGCAATTGCACGATGTAGATGCGGTCGTAGCCTACGAAGCAGGAGTCCGAAACCTCTGTGACATGTCTACTTCAGCAGCTACAGTAAAACTCATGAACATCCTAGGCAATCATCCCAACGCTAGCCTTCAAGAAATTCAGGAAGAAATGGTCACGAAATGTTACGCCGGAGAAATCACTCTTGCTCTTTAACGTTCTTAGAGGAAATTTTCTCCATCAAGGTGTCTAGTGCTTCCTTAGCTTTTAAAGTGACCAGTTTGTTGATTATCGTTGCCGTACCGTCGGGAGCCACTTCAACGCCATACAAACTGTGAAAGGCTTTATACTGTTCACCGTCCTCATCCATCTCAGTAAGATCGTTTGCAATTCTCTCCACAGTCCAAGGGTATTCATAGGTCATATCTGTCACAAGAGGTTCTCGCCAGTTGTTTTGAAGCGCGCGATCACTCATCGGAAGGCGGAGTCTTCTAAGCTTCACGGGCAAAATCATTTGTCCAGAAATCAATACCCTAAGGCCACTTTGATCATAAAAAGTCACTCGCATAGGGGGCTCGTCAAAATCCCCTCCATGTAAGTGCCATGTTCGATGCATCCCCCCACTAACACCAAGAGCCCCAAAATCATCACCTTCCGCACCAGGTTCACCTATAAAAAGTTCCCCTCCGCTCTGAAGCAATTTTTGTATAACCTCAAGACTAGTGGTTGACGTAGAAGCTGTAATATCAGGATGTCTAAGCGACCAGCATAAAGACATTCCAGAGGTGGGATGTTCGCCATAGGTTCCGATCAGAGGTTGACCGCCTTCGGGTCCATAACAGGTGACTTGAGGGAAATCCATTTCCCTCGCTTTTTGCAGAGTGTCGATTGCCTCCCTAGCGATCTCAAGACCTGCCTCAGTTATTTCACGTATGAAAGGACGTCGTCCCAGTTGTCGAAGGATGCCAGACTCTGAATCAGTAATACAGGTCACCCTCTCAGCGAGTTGGGTCAATTCTCGGTCATAAGTTGGAAATTGATCAGCGATTCGCATGAATGAGGTTTGATTATAGGAAATCATTGTTCCATCTCGCCAATAACTCATCAAGCATCGTAGTTAAAAACTTCAATCAATCTAGATTCAACAGATCAAAAATCACTCAAAATCTGCCCACCATTCCTAGGCACTTGCTTGCAAAGTCGTCCGCCCACGCCTAAAATAGCACCAAATCACCACTCACCATGCTCCTCGAAACACTCAAAAAAATCGGACTGGACGACAAAGAAGTCGCTGTATACCTGCGTCTCACTCAAGCGGGGGAGATGAGGGCCAGCACGCTCGCCTATCAAATGGCACAGCCGCGCACCAGCATTCAAAATATTTTGCTGCGCTTGGAGCAGGAAGAAATGGTCCACAAACGTTTCGATAAAAACACGGCGCTCTACACGGCCGTTTCGCCCGAAGAGCTCTTTTTGAACCTGGAAAGTCGCTATGTGCGTCAAGCCAGCGAAGCCAATAAAAACCTCGGGGCGCTCAAAAAAATCCTTCCCGAACTCGAAAGCATGATGCGCTCCAACAAACACCTTCCAGGCGTGAAGTTTTTCCGTGGCATCGAAGGCGTGCGCAAAGTGCTCTTCGACACGCTCACGTCCAAAACCGAGCTCAAAGATTTCGCCAACATCGACGCCATGTTCGAGCACGTCAAAGAAGTGAACGACGAATACGTGGCCGCGCGTGAAAAACTCGTGGCCAGCACCGCGCCTCATCTCACCAAACGGTCGCTCCTCCTCGAAACGCCCTTCGCTCATAAGGTGTACGAAAGCGGATCCTACTCACCCAAATCTCACAAAGGCTACAAGTGGCTGCCCGCCAAAGATCCCAAAAATCATCCCTACTTTTTCTCGATTGAAATGAACATCTACGACGGCAAAGTTTCCTACCTCACCTACGTCGAAAACGACCTCATCGGCGTCATCATCGAAAACCATCACATCTACCAGATGCACAACGCCCTCTGGGACATGCTGTGGGATACTCTGCCAGCACTGAAAAAAATTTGACTCTAAATTCAAGAGAGTTAAAATACAGACAGCACTTGTGGGGCGTCAGCCCTATTGCGCCGGATTCAAGGCGAAGGCAGGTGCTTTTTTAGTCGTCCAAAAGGTCGCCAGAATAATTCTGCATCCATTTTTGATCGGCATTTTTCCGAGTCTTCCAGTTAGGAATGATGCTCCAAAAATGATAATTACCTCTCCCAGACTGTTTCACAATCACTTTCACTTTTCGTTGATTCAAAATACCAATGAAGCCAAAAAACTGTGTCGAAGAACTCAAGGAATCTCCTTTTTCGTATTCCTGCAATGTGTGTGACAGCTCCAAAAGGCTTGGAGCCAAGTAAAGAAGCTTGTATCTCAAGTATTGAACTTGTGGATGACGTTCACGTCGAGCGGAACGATACCTGATATGATTAAACCCTTCTGAACTGAAATAAACCCTGTCAGATAGGTAAGGACAGTAAATAAAACCAATTTCCTGGTACAAAAGGCGAGTTTTCTCTCGAAGAAGTGGAAGAGTTTGGTCCATAACAATCAAGCTATTCCCCCGACCTTAAAAAATAAAAGTTGATTTTCTCATCTAACCTTAAAAATCCGTCGTTCCTCGGCAAACAACGTCAATTGGCTAAGCAGAGCCAAACAACTTGCCAACCCCTTAACCTCATGCTAATCTCACCGCGCTTTCTCTGTCTTTCGGCCTTGGGAATCGCCCAAAAACAAGCCGAAGGTATCCTTTAACCCATACAGATGAAATACGAACTCATGTTGCTCCTCAGTCCTAAACAGACTGAAAAGGAGAACGAAAAAAACCTCAAAGAGGTGAAGGGAACTCTCTCCGAAAACGGTTTTACCGTTGTCGACGAGGATAACTGGGGCGTTCGTGATCTCGCGTACCGCATTGCCGGTAACGATCGAGCCACGTACGTCATTTTAAACTTCACCGGTGAACCTGCTGGAATGCCAGCCGTTCACAAAGACCTTCGCATTCAGCCAGGTCTTCTTCGCTACCTTCTCATCAAGGTCGCAGACGACTACACGCTCATGCGTTACGAAGGTGGACTCACCATGGCTAAAACAGCCAAAATGAGCGCTCCTGCTGAAGAACTCAGCAAGAAAGTGCGTGCTTCCAAGAAGAACGCAAGCAGCACCGAAAAGGCAGCTGAACCTGAAAAAACCGAAGAACTCGATGAAAAGCTCAAAGCGATCATCGAAGACAAAGATATTCTTTAATTTTCTAACATTTACGCACCATGCGCAGTGTGAACAAAGTGATCCTCATCGGTAACCTTACCCGAGATCCAGAACTTAAAAATACGACCAGCGGACAATCCATCGTGACTTTCGGTCTTGCTACCAACCGTCAATGGACCACCTCCAGCCGTGAAAAACGCAGCTCTGCTGAATTCCACGAATGTGTGGCTTGGGCTAAGCTTGCTGAAATCTGCCAACAACACCTCCGCAAGGGGATGCTTGTGTACGTAGAAGGCTACCTCAAGACTCGTTCTTGGGATTTGGAAGATGGCACACGCCGTTTCCGAACCGAAATTGTACTTCAAGATATGATCATTCTCGAAAAGCGCCAAGACGCTCCTGACTATATTCCAGAAGGAGAAGGCGATATGATGGCCGGACCTATGGATGACATGGACATGCCTGCACCAGCTGCAGCAGCTCCTATGGCTCCTCAAGGCGACAGCGGACTTTCTGCTGCCATCGACGATGACAACATGTTTTAATAATCAACCTTATGACGAAAAAAGTTAAAGTTCAAAAAACCAAGCGCCCTGAGGTGCCAGCCTTCGTAGATTACAAAGACTTGGAACTCCTCCGCGGATACCTTTCCGTGTTCGGACGCATTGTGCCTCGCTACTACACTGGAGTGAGTCTCAAGCAACAAAAGCAACTCGCGCTCGCCATTAAACGCGCTCGTGAAATGGCTTTGATCCCTTACACTCGCAAGTATTAGTCGCTAAAAGCGCTCAAACTAGCATTAAAAACCCGTCCGAAAAGGCGGGTTTTTTCGTGTTCTGAAAGGATAAAAGGCTATGGGCAGGCAAAAGTGTCAAATCAATTTGCAAGTGTGAAAAAATGGCTGCAACAAGCCAATATTCACTGGGAATACTGAAAAGGGCGTGAGAGCAAGCGCTTCAGACCGGTCTAAACAGGCTAGGATCCTTCCAAAAAAGGCTCTTTCGTGGTAAAATAAATAGATTAAAAAAGGTCCAAAAAACAAAAACCAAGCAAACAAACAAAAATTCGTATGGCAAAAAACAAAAAAAATCCAAGTTCTGTCACGGAGGACCCAAGTGCCTTCGATCGAGCCCTGCTCGCATGGAGAGCGCCTCGCTATTTGCGCTATGAACGCAGCTGGCTCTGGTTTGTGCTCTTGTTCGTGATCTGTGGTGGACTGGCTCTTTACGGCTACGAAACCGATTCCCTCACCATGGCGATTGTGTTTGTGCTCTTGCCATTCGTGCTCGTTTTGGAACACCGAAAGAAGCCCGACATGGTGACCGTGATTGTTTCTGAATACGGAATTCGTTTTGGAGACAAACTTTTGCCTTACAGTAGCATCGAACACTTTTGGATTCTGCACAATCCACCTTTCGTGAATGAAATTCATCTGGAAACAGACAGCAAAATGCACAAAGAATACGTGATTCAACTCATGAATTTGGATCCCACTGAGCTTCGCCAATTTTTGGTCACTCAAATCTTGGAAAGCGAAGGGAAACACCTCAGCTTTTTAGAAGGTTTATCTCGAATTTTACGACTGAATTAAAATGGGAGAAAAACAAGTACAACCCGAACATCTAGAGCAGACCTTGATCAGCAATCAAGAGACTGCCTCAGCTGAACAAGCGGCTCAAGTTGCCAAGAAAGTCGACTGGATTGAGAAACGTGCACTGGGCGACTATGGGCACGTTTACGATCAATTTTCAGCGGTCTATACGGCCAAAGCTAGAGAATTGACTCGTGAACTTTTGTCGCTCAGAGATGATTTAGACACCAGCTACATTCTTGGAACTCAAGAAGCTCTGCTCCAAACTTTGCAAAGCAGGGCCAGTTTGACTTTAGACATGATGAAATCCAACCCCAAGGAAACCGACACCTATGCGCAAATTTCTAAGGGCATCGCGTTTTTTCAAAACACCAGTGTTCCGAATTTGCTGTATCAACGTTTAGAAAAAAATCGACCTGAAGTAGCAAAGAAATATCTGCTAAACATGGAAAGAAGGGGGCTTAAGCAAGAGCCAAATTTTGATGAAACCACTCAGCACATCTATAAGAACGAAATCAACGACAAGGACTGGGGAATCATTGTGAAGCAAGCCCAAGTCTTTGCGGGCGAACCCAAAGACAACGTGGAAGTGGGGGTGGCGCAAAGCATCATGGCCCTCATGCAACCCAAACAAAAAACAGTTTTTGTACAGAAAATGTTGGGCGAACCCAATTATCAGGAAATTTTGAAAACCCTCGTCTTGTCGGGTTATTTGAAGATCGCACAAGTCACAGAGATGGCAGAGGCGAAAGTAAAAACCTTAGATCCAGTAAAAGACGCTGCGAAAATCAAAGAGTATCAAGACTTTACTTTAGCGGTGCAAGACAAAGAAATGGTCAAGGCTCAAGAACAGGTTTCCACGGCCATGGTGAAAGACATCAAACAACGCCGTCGAGGTAGACACTTTGGACAAAGCAACAATGTGCGTCAACTCCTCACTCTTAAGGGCTTGGGAGGAACTCTCTTGGCCCTCAATGGGATGAGCACAGTCGCAGCAAATGTACTCATGAACATTCATCAGCCTTCTCAACTGCTCAACAATAAAGCTCTAGGAATTGGTCTTGCCATGACTGTGGGAGGCATGGAACTGAGCAATGGATTCGGAAATTTGATCGACAAACCCACCACGAATTTTGCTCAACTTCTTGATGGAAGTGGACGCAAGATGCGCCGTGCACAAGAACAAGCCATGTACGAGGAATCCTTTGAGTCTGAAATGTTGCGTCATCCAAAAGCCGGTCATTTGTATTATCAGTTCGCTGAAGAAATCAATAAGGCTTACAACGACAAACGTGCTAAAACTCACAGTTCAAAACTCACTCTGACCATGGAAGAAATCGGTCTCGATTGGGAAAAATTGGAGAAAGATTTTAGACCTCTCGATAAAAAAGAAGCCGAAGCAGTTTTCTCACAATGGGTTTCTAGAATGGGAAGAGAGGGAAGTTCCAATTGGAGGTCTGTCGCTTCACAGAAGGAATTCATTGGAAAGACCGTTCGTGAAAAATACGGCCTAGGCGAATATGTGGGATTCAAACCTGAAATTCGCCAAAATTATCTGGTACAAGAAAAACCAAAACAACAATAAAAAATGTTACTCACCGAAACACACAATCAATGGAAAACTCTCCTCGAACGCGAAATGCGTGGGGAAAAAATTGAACTTGAATCAGGATATTCCGAGGCCTTTGCCGAATGGAAAAAATCAAAGGAAGAAGTTTTACCAAAACTTTCAGCCGAAGAACGAGTTCAGTTGTTTTCCGACGATCTTGGCGATCTAGTTCAAGAAAAAATCCAAGCGCTTGTGAGTAAAAAATGGACGAGCAAAGAAGAAAAAACAAAGCGCCTTGCTGAGGCGCGTCGTGGTGACTTGTGCTTGGTCAGCACCGATGAAGGAAAGCATTTTGACCAAGTGCATGACCTTGAAGAGCTGCAGAAAATGAATCCGCTTGAATTGCGCTACCTTTCGCCCACGCTTCAAAGTCTCACGAATGATCCCGAACAATTGAAGGAAGAGCAGAATGTTCTACATGTTTCAAAAAATCTCCGTGCCAATCATTGTTTGGTAGAAAGAGCTTATGTCGAAAATCATGTGGTCCATGTCGACATCGTTCATCCACGAATGCAGACCTCTGAAGTTCAAGTGGATTTAAGAAGTCCAGATGCAAACTTGCAGTACATCTTTATAAAGAGTGATGGCTCAAACACTTCAATTCCTGAGGCTCAACTTCCTGAAGAATTCGGTGTCTTAGAAAGTGCAATTCGTCCTGAAGATGTGACTCCAGCCAACTCAATTTATTTGATGGGCAAGTCTCAAATTCAACAAAGTTCCGAAGCTGAAACAGCTGAGGCCGCAGCCATCGCAAGTTACAGCACGGTCTTGGCCTTGGATCAAATGCATAGTGCAGAAAGTCTGCGATTCCGCCAAGCGGCTTTGCTTTCTGCCAGTCAAAACAATACGAGTCCAAGCTACAAGACTTCAAAAATGAAAGAGTTGCTTGCAAAAGAACTTGTGCTGAACAAAGTGAATACACTTCAAACAGCGGCCAGCAAATTCTCCGCAAATGTGATCGAATCCAAAGCAGCCATGGTTGCAAAATTCGCGGAACAACAGCAGAAAATGCAAGACCAAAAAGTCCGCTACGCACAAGCAGTCGAAGCTCAAGTGGAAGCACAAAAAAAACTGTGGGTGAAACGACAAGAACAAAAAAAGAAAAAATTCGAACTCATGCAAAAAGCACAAACCGCTCGAAAAGTAGCAACTGCCGTAGGGTCCGCTGTAACAGGTGGAGCCATCGGTGGATTTGGTTTCTTAAGTTTTTGGATCGCTCACCTCAACTCACATTAAAAATGCAAAACACAATAAAAAAAATCGGATCTTGGCTCTGGAATCACAGAAAGATTTTCACCGTCTTCGCAGTGGTGCTCGTCTTCTTTGGACATCCCGCTTTGGCACATGCAGCCGACGACAGCGAAACCGTAAAATCCATGGGTGAACTCGCCAATCTCTTTGTGAAATTTTTGAACACTTTGTTGTGGCCCCTCCTCATCATCATCGGAGATCTTCTAGATGTGGACATGATCACAGGTCCCGGAATGGAAGAACGACTCATCGCCATTTGGGTTGAAATGAGAAACCTTGTGAACATCGCCATCGCTCTCGTCCTCATCGTTGTGGCTTTCTACAACGTGCTAGGTTTGGGCGGAGGAGAAGGAGAATTGGCCATCAAAACCGTTTTGCCAAAAATCGTTCTTGGACTCATCTTGGTGAACTTCACTTACGTGGGAGGAAAGGTGATTTTGGACGTTGCAAACGTCGGAACCACCATTGCTTTCTCCTTGCCTCAAATCATGGAGCAAACTTCAGGAAGTCAGTTCCAAGTGGACGACCAACTCGCAAATTTTGAACAAGAAGTGTGTTACCCCTCACCAACAAAAGAGAAAGGAGCAGATGGAGTTTTAGGAACTTCCGATGACACTCAATCTCAAGGGTTCTACTCAAAAGAAGAAGCGCCAATTCAAACCAAGTTATTCTGTGAATTAGAGGAACAAGATGTAGCCACAACAACGCCACAAACTGCCCCTTATAAAGACGAATACGGAGGACTGCGTGAGTCTTTGCAATCCCTTTACTTTAGAGATCTCAACAAAAACAACATCGCCATTGTGATGGCCGTGAACATGGGATCTTTGGGAAGTCTCGAACTCTTTAAATCCGGTGCAGTTGAAACCTTCACGGATCTCACTGTGAACACGATTTTCGCACTCGTGATGTATTCCGTCTTTGCCATTTCTTATGTGGTGCTCGCCGCTGTGCTCGTGGTTCGCCTCGTGGTGCTGTGGCTCGCTCTGGCGCTCTCGCCAGTGGCTGTGCTCATGTATGTGGTGCCTCAATTGAAAGAGTGGATTGGAGGCGGAGGAGACTTCACCCAAAAAGTGGTCAAGCACCTCGTTGCTCCGATCATCATTGGGCTCACGCTCAGCATGGGCTTCATGCTCATGGATGGATGGAGTGTGATTTCTCAAGACGCAATCAGCGTTTACTCCGACACCAAAGTCAGTGAAGTCATCAGCAGCGAATTCCTCGTTTCTGGAATCGATGATCTGCCCAAACTCATTTTGGCCATCGCCAGCATTGTGGTGGTTTGGATGGGGGTCTTTGCCGCCGCAAGCGACACTTACGCAGCTGGTCTCACCGACAAAATCAAAGACTTTGGAGGAACGGTCAAAGAAGCCCTCTTCAACGCTCCAATGGTGCTTTCTACTTTGCCTATCAGCGTCAGTGGAGAAGACAAAGAAGGAATGTCACCAATGGCGCTCAAGACTTTGCTCACGGGTGCAGTTGGTCAATTCGCCAATGGAAACATGCTGCCCAGTGAATTGAAACGTCTCAGTGAATCCGACAGTCCTTTGGTGCAATTCGCATTAGGAAACGGAGGAAGAGATCGCGTAGATCCAGATCACGCAAAACGTGAACTGCAAGGCATCTTGAACGAACTCGATGGATCCACACAAATCAGCAACTCCAAAGCGCGTGATCTTGCTGGCTACTTGGCCAGTGCCATCACTGGCAGTAAAACCATGAACAAAGACGATCAAAAGGCCATGGTGCACGATTTGATGGAATTAAAGAACAATCCTGTGCCACCAAGTCAAAGAGATCTCCAAGAAATCGTCAGCAAATACACCGCTAAAAAAGGCGACGACGGAAAGGCTTACGACGCCAAAGATTTCAACATCAATGCAAGTGATCTAAGCCGAATTCAGGCCTTGAACATTCAGGAACCCACGGAAGATGAAAAGCCAAAGAAGAAAGAAGCAAAGGACGAAAAAGAGGAGAAAAAAGAAAAACCAGAAACGTCCACCAAAACAACGGTGACGACCGAAAAAGAAGCTCCAGCAAAAGATAAAGAAGAACCCAAGCAAGGGGCTCAACCAACACCAGTCGAACCTTCAAAAACCACGACGACGACAACAACAGACGTCGATGAAGATGAAACCCCTCCTAAACCTGAAAACTAAAACCAAAACTTTACAAAAATAAATATTGATGGTACAGTCACCCTCCTACGAATTAGGAAAATGGACGGTGATTGCGAGGCGAGAGTCCGCCCAGCTGCAAGGCTGAGCTACTCCCACCTCTCGCTCGAGAGGGCACCATCACCCCAAAAGCCATGATTCGTATCCCTCATCCATATCGGGACTTCCAAAAAAACCTCTTCCTCGGGGAAGGAATGGTTTTGTTCATGAGTTCAGAACCAGAAGGTGGAGCCAGCGATGACGACGAGCCAATTGCTGCTTCCGGCGGAAGTGCTGGCGGCACGGGTGGATCTGGAACGCCTCCCACACCTCCAACCCCACCAGAAACTCCTGAGGAGCCTATTTTTGAGGCACCAAAAGAAGGTGCACAAACTGCACAAGCTAAGCCAAAATTCGAACCCAAGAAAAAAGCTCTCACCAAGAAAGATCTTGATGAAGAATTCGAAAATCAACAAGCCATTAAGTCGGCAAAGGACAAAAAAGAGAAACAAGCTGTGATCAGCAATATCTATGAGAAAGGTGCTGAAAAAGGTCTCTTTAGAAATTTAAAGGATGTCGTTAAAGACACTCCCGAATTGGCAGCCCAAGGTGAATTTGAAACTCACTGGATCAGCAGACTCGGGGATTACAACGGTATTCAAAATCAAATCGACGGTCTCGTAGAAAAAAGGAAGACCTTGTCAGATACAAAGTTCATCAAAGACAGTCCGAATTTTCAGGCTGAGTTTAGAAAAACCTACCAAGAACTTTTAGGTATTCAAAGGCAAGGAGGTCTGCCCCTTAGTCCTGAGACCAAAAAACTACTGAATCAACAAGCTCAAGAAAAAGCTGCGAACAATGTTCAGGTTGATGGAGAAGATAATGAACTGAAGGACCCTACCGATCCAAACGGAAGACGTTTAGTTTTGAAACGAAAGGATGTTCTTAAGGCCATTGATGGAGTGATAGCCGCCCTCCTTGAAAAACGTCGCCAAGAGTTCTTGGAGCTCATGGATTACATGCTCGACAACTTAAAGCGACGACTCATCTTCTTGATCGAGAAGTGGCAAGTGGATCCTCCTGAAGGCTACGAAGATGTACAAGAAGCATGGATCGAATACTGTGTCGAACTCTTAGAAACGCTTGATAAAACCGATTTCACAACCCTCGACCTCAGTAAGCCTGACTTCCCAGAAATGGACAAGCACTTCAGCCTCGCCAAAGATTGGTGGTATTCGATTTCACTTTTTGAAGACACCTATGCTGATTTTCAGCGAGCAAAAGAAGAAGACATTTCTCGCGAAACTCTCCAAGCTCAATTCAACGATCTTGAAAAAAATGCAAAGGAGAACCTCACGGACAAAAAGGTTCACGACTATCAAGAGAAATTGGATGCCATTACGAAAGAAATCGATACTTTGCTCCCCGAGTTAGAGGCACTTAAGGAACATGCCCACGATCAGGGCGAAAGGGAATTGAGAGAGAGCGAAATCATCACGCTGAAAAATGCGAAGAAAACCTTACTTGAAAAACGTGATGTTAAGAAGCTTGTCCAGGACACCTTAGATAGTGAAGAAGTACTTGCGGATAAAACTTTCTCTCGTTCAGGTGTTACTTTGCAAGTCAAGAAAGGCTTGAAACAACAGCTGGAATTCTTCGATAAAGCTCCGCTGGACACTCAAGAACGTCGAACCTTGATGCGTGCAATGAACGATGGAATGAAGGAGATGAAGCAGGCGTTTGACAACATTCAAATCGAAGGAAATGTTCAATTCGTTGAAACACTCAACAAACTGAGGCTTTACAAAAAGAGCATTCGCGCTAAAGAAGGACCTGTGACTCAGGAAGTCATTTGGATCAATCCCTTCGAAGCATGGGGACATGTATGGCACTCCGTCACCACCACCATTAAAGGAAACATTGAAACAGAAGCCAAACGTGGAGCCGGATATTTCCAAAAGCAGGGGACAAAGTGGATGCAATACATCCCCAATCCCACCAACAGTCAGGTCATCAAGTCATTGACCGAATTGTCAGCGAACGGAGAACAAGAGGCAGAACATGCTGAGCATGGACGTGTGGGGGATATTCAAAAAGGTTACGAAGGATTCAACACCGAGCATCTTTACCACCTCGCTGCAGACACCAAAGATCGTTGGGAATTCAAAGCTTGTTTGAATCTACTTGCTGATCGTGGACGTCTCAACTGGTACGATCCATGGATTTATAAACAACTCAATCAATGGCAAAAAACCGTTCAGTTGCCCGAAGACCCAAATTGGCATCAAACCTACATCACCGCGTCTGATGACATGCTTCGCCAAGCATTCTTTTACATCTACCGTGTTACGGATGACTACAGGAACCTCAAGAATAAAAACACGGGTTCTTGGGAGTCCAAGAAGGGTGAATTCAAGAAAGGATGTGGGCTCCTCGCTGCTGAACCTGGAGGTTTGAAACGAGAAGCCGATAAGCTCTTGGAACAATTCAAGGCGACCGCTGAACACAATGCTCACACAGGTCAGCATCATCCTTCTAAAGCGGATCCAATCAAGTACGAAGCGATCATTGAATACGCAATCGAACAAGGAAAAATGCAAGGAGAGGATCGTATGTATTACATCAACCAAGGTATTGCGTCGGGCTTTCTACCTTTTGACCGAGGAGCGGAACTTACAAAATTCAACAACACTTATCCTCCCGTTGATCGTTACGATTCTGGTTCACCCCGTGGTGATCGTCCTACCATTTATGACATTAAAGAATGGGCTTGTCATGACAAGGTCACCAACATTTATGATGTGTTCGAAACACTCAGCGACAACACCGCTGCCAATCAGCGTGTCAGCAAAACAATTTCACAAGGACAGAATCGTGTCGACCACGACGATGCACCTATGCTCGCGGGTCACATCGATGCAGAAACCATCAACCGTTTGTTGAGCGCGAACGGACAGGGAGGTTACGGTCTTCCAGCAACGGGTCTACAAAGTTTGGTTGTGGGTCATGAGTTATGGATGGATATGTATGCTCACCGCTATTCCGAAAAGAAAAAAGAATTCAACGATTCTCAGCTCAATCGTTTCGTTACAATGTTCATGCGTTTTGATGGAATCACCAGCCGTCAAATGTATGCCAATACAACCACCTACTGGCGTTTAGATGAGAGTGTGGCAGACAATTCAGAGCCACGCGCCAAAGGATCTTATGAAAGCTTGTTTGGTCATGAAACGGCAAGAAAAAATCAAGGGAAAGGGAACACTATTTCAAGTTATTTAAAATCTGTAAAAGGTTACTTGGAAATTTTGGATTTTGATCAAGACTTTGCTTTGATTCGAAAATTGAACAATAAAGAACTTAGGTCAAAGGATGCTATCGACAGTTTTGTACGAGGTTTCAAGAATAAGCACGGCGACGAAGCGGCAAAGCGAATTTTTGGAGAACCTCCCATGGATAATATCGATAAGATCTACGAATCTGCTATTCCTTCCTACATTAAATTCATTACTGAAAAACATTCAGACCGTGTTACTGCAATGGTGAGCGCAATCAATAATGATCACAAAAAAATCTGGGCTGCGCAAGAGGCAGCTGGAGAAACTTCATTGATCCAACGTCTGAAAGAAGTAGAAAAGAAAAAAGCAGCGGTTCGATCAGAAGCTTATGCCGTAGCGCAAGGACAAGATCCTCATGGGCATGGTCATGGTGGGCATGGACATGGTGGACACGGACATGGTGGACACGGAGAACACGGAGACGACCATGGACACGAAGAAGGCGGACATGGAGCAGCAGCACATCATCGTCAAGGGGCTTATGACGATGAAGACATGCAAGAAGCAGCTGAACGCCGAAACGGAAAATGGTCCTTCAGTCGACGTGACCATCAATCCAACCGCAAGACGTACTAAGCCGCAGCCGCTTCAGGAGGCAAGCGTCGTTCAAGAACTTCTTGAGCCACCATGGGTCCGAAGTCTGCGAGCGCAAAGACGTCTTGTTTCTTGCTGTGGTAATTGCGAGCGGAAACGGTTTTTTCAGCACGTTCTTTTTCGCCAACCACGAGCATCCAAGGAATCTTTTTAGCTTCGGCATTGCGGATTTTTTTGCCCAAACTTTCGGAGCTGTCGTCGATGCTCACACGCAGATTTTTAGCGCGCAATTCTTCAGCAACTTCGTTGGCATAATCCATGAATTTGTCGGAAACCGGCAACACTGAAACTTGCACAGGTGCGAGCCAAGTGGGGAAGGCTCCAGCAAAGTGCTCGATCAAGAATCCGATGAGGCGTTCGTGAGTCGAAAGAGGCGCACGGTGCACACAGAGTGGAGTCTTGTCTTTTCCGTCGCTGTCGACATAAGTCAGATCAAAACGCTTGGGCACAGCGAAGTCGAGTTGGTTCGTAGCCAAAGTGAATTCACGTCCAATCGCTGAGAAAATTTCCACATCGATTTTTGGTCCGTAGAACGCAGCTTCACCAGGAACTTCCACAAAATTCACGCCGGATTTCACCATCACTTTGCGTACTTTTTCTTCCATTTCCAGCCAGAGCTCAGGCTCGTTCACATACTTCTTTCCGAGACCGTCTTTGTCGTGCAAAGAAAGACGCATGATGTATTTTTCGATGCCAAAAATGTCGAAGTATTTTTTGTAAATTTCGAGCACATTGAGGAACTCGCTTTCGAATTGGTCGGGGGTGCAATAAATGTGAGCATCGTTCATACACATGCTGCGCACACGCATCAGTCCGAACAAAGATCCGCTGTCTTCAAAACGGTAGCAGTGTCCGTATTCCGCAAGACGAAGAGGCAATTCACGGTAAGAACGTTTTTTGCTTCCGTAAATCAAATGGTGATGAGGACAGTTCATCGGTTTCAAATAGTATTCCTCATTGTCCATCTTCATCGGAGGGAACATGGAATCCGCATAGTAAGGAAGGTGTCCCGATTTGTGGTACAAAGTTCCTTTGGTGATGTGTGGAGTGCGCACGCGGCTGTAGCTGTTGTCGAATTCCACTTGTTTTGCGAGCTTTTCGATTTCTTCCACGAGCACCGCACCATTGGGCAGCCACAAAGGAAGTCCCGCTCCCACTTCATCAGAAAGCATGAAAATTTCGAGTTCCTTTCCGAGTTTTCGGTGGTCACGTTTTTCAGCTTCTTCCAACATTTTGAGGTGAGCATCGAGTTCTTCTTGAGTGTCGAAACAAAGGCCGTAAATGCGTTGCAATTGAGGATTTTTTTCATTTCCTCTCCAGTACGCAGCCGCGATTTTATTGAGTTTGAAGGCACCAATGCCTTTGGTGCTTTCAAGATGTCCACCACGGCAAAGGTCGATGAACTTTGTCTCTCCAGCGGCATTCACATTCTTGTAAAAAGTGATCACCTGTCCTGCTTCCGCAAATTCCGTTGCAAGTTCTACTTTGAAAGGTTGCTCAGCTTTTTTCAAAAATTCAATCACGCGTTCGGGATCTTCTTCCATGCGTTCAAAGCTCTGAGCTTCATCAATGATGCGCTTCATTTTTCCTTCCAAAATTTCCAAATCTTCGGGCACCAAAGCGCGAGGCAGTTGGAAGTCGTAATAGAATCCAAAATCGATCACCGGTCCGACTCCGAGTTTGGCTTCGGGGAACATTTCGAGCACCGCTTGTGCCAAAACGTGAGCCGCGGAGTGACGAACGGCATACATAGGGTCTTTCAGTTTTTCATCAAGGAGTTCTTTTTGCATAGTGGGAGAATGAGTACCCTTCTTATAAACATTCCCTGCCAACCTGTCAACGAAGCGTACCGATAACGCGCACTGGTGCGCTGTCGGCGTCCCATTTGCTAGGAAGGGCGGTGACCTCGAAGCTTTTACCCTCAAGTGCAGCCAAGTTCATCAAATTCTCCACGATGAGGATTTCCTTTTGAAGCAAAATACGATGCACCGTGTAAGGTTCTCGATCGGGACTGGGGCTATCGAGTCCTATCATTTTAACCTGCAAATCCACCAATTTCTCCGCCAAGGCGGGCGTGAGCACTGGAAACTCAGTGAAGTAGTTCTCGGCGCCGAATTTTTCAGACCACGCTGTCCAAAAAAGAACAATGTCTCCGGCTTGAATGTTCCCATTCTCGAGCAAATCCACATCCAAAACGCGCTTGCCGCGAGCGTCCACCAGTTTTCCTGCACCGAAAAAGTGCTCCACCTCCAAATCACAGAGTTTTCGCCCGCCTTTGACCATGTGCATGGGGCCATCCATATGAGTCCCCACGTGCATGCTGCCCTCAAACTGATGATTGACGCAGCTGTGCTGATCAAAATGCACGTGCTCCACCAATTTTGGAGGAGTATCTCCTGGATAAACGGGCATGCCGTGAGTGGTCAGACGAGTGAGGTCGATGTGCATGAGGCAATGGTAACAATAGACCAAAATTAGCACCAGCTTCGTTGTTAATTTGTCGAAAACCGCTACACTGAGCCCATGAAGCTCAATTGGCTCAAACTCGAAGGATTCCGCAATTACCATGACTTGGAATTGTCACTTGAAACGCCCATCACCGCTTTGGTGGGGCTCAACGCTCAGGGCAAAACCAATCTGCTCGAAAGCATCGCCTTTCTTGCACTCGGAAAGTCTTTTCGTGCCTCTCGCAGTCTCGAAACCCTGCATTGGGAACGACCTCACGGACGCATTCGAGGACGCATCGAAGAAGAAGGCAAGGAGGTGGAGTTGGAAGTCTTCATGCAACGCGAGCCCGAAACGAAAAAAGTGAAAAAAGCCGAAAAAGTCACCACACCGAAGAACTTTTTAGGAAGTTTGCGAGTGGTTTTGTTCACACCAGATGATCTGGATCTAGTCACGGGCAGCCCTTCGCTGCGTCGTCAGTTTTTGGATCGTCTGCTTTTGCAACTCAACGGCGGTTATGTCGAAGCTTTCAGCCAATATCAACGGATCCTCGATCAGCGCAACGCTTTGCTCAAACGCATTCAACACGGCCAAGCCCAAACCTGGGAACTTGACCTTTGGGACGCACGTTTGAGTGAAGAAGCCCAGCGCATTTGGGAGCGCCGTCTCGCCTTCATGGACTCGCTCAAACAGCCCATTGCAGCCGACTATCAAGGCATTTCTGGAACCGAGGAGGTGCTGAGTTTCAGTTATCAAAATCATCAAACTCGTTTTGAAGAAAAACTCACGGCGGCGCGCGAGCACGACCTGCGCACCGGCTCCACGTCTGTGGGTCCTCACCGTGACGACTTTATTTTGTTTTTGGATGGACGACCTTTGCACGAATCCGGTTCTCGCGGCGAATGTCGCAGCGCCGTGCTCGCGCTCAAAATCGCCGAACTCCGTTACATGGAAGAAATATCGGGTGAAAAACCCATTCTTTTGCTGGACGATGTTTTTTCTGAACTCGATGCCCTACGCCAAGAAAAATTGGGGGCTCTTTTGCAAAACTACCAAACCATCCTGACCACCACGGGCCTCGAACACGTTCAAAAACTCCAAAATGCGACCATTTATGAGGTCAGCGAAGGAGGACTCACCCAAGTGAAGTTCTAGGCAGAATGAGGCTAAAAGGGCTTCTTAAAACGGCTTTTTTATGCTATAATTAAGGGATTTCAATATTTTGCATGCAGATTGTCTTCTCCATCTTACTGGCTTGTGTCCCTGCTTTCATCTGGGCTGTGATCTTTTATAAGAAAGATCCAATCTATCGCCCCAAAGCACTCCAAACCTTTTTGCTCGGGATCAGTTCTGTTGTTCCCATCCTCATTTATAAGTGGAGTTGGGAATATTTGCCTCAAGCGAACATCTTCAATTACACCAACAATTTTCAAGCCGATTTGTTTGCCTTCACCGATCACCTTTATCTTCCGATTGGAAGTCTTTTCGCCTACATGTTCGTGGGAGTGATCGAGGAATACATGAAGAATTTGGTCGTACGCAAAGCCGACAAAGGCTTTTTTAGAAACATCGATGACGCCATTGAGTTTTCCATCATGTCGGCGCTCGGTTTTGCCTTCATCGAAAACATCCTTTATTTCTATTACATCTGGGAATATCAAGGCGTGGACGTTCTGCTCGTTTCCTTTGTGTTCCGAGCCTTGTTCTCCACCTTCGCGCACATTCTTTTCTCGGGAATTTACGGTTACTACTATGGAATGGCTTACTTCGCCGATCCTCTGTGGTCCGAAGAAGTTCGTAAAAATCGCCATCCACTCGTGAATCTTTTTCACACGGTCTTCCACTTCAAACGCAACCGAGTTTTCGCCACTGAAAAAATCAGTGAAGGCTTACTCATTGCAGTGATCTTGCATGGACTCTTCAACATTCTGCTCGAAATGAACCTCACGTTCTTCATGGTTCCTTTCTTGGTGCTGGGTTACAGCTTCCTCGACCATCTCTTCAAACAAAAAGAAAACTTAAAAGCCTACGGATGCATTGTGGGTGAAAACGCAAGCAATTACTTGCATCAATGGACATGGGGCAAATTTGCCAGATCAAAACGTGAAAAGAAAGCACTAACTTCTAACTGTTAAATATGAGTGTAGAAGATACGAAAGGGCTGGATTCTCAGAAAGAGGCTTTATGGACAGCTTATCTGGTCAGACAGATGAAAACCCCAGACGGTTTGATGAGACTTCTGCAAATACTCAAAGGTAAAGATGCAGAGGTCGAACTACTTAAAGATATTCGGCTTCAGCAGTATCAAATTGAAGACAGAGGGGTGGACGAAATAATGGATACGGTTAGCGAAGTACTAACTTCAACCCTCGAAAGTGATGGGGCGGATGTTGTTGACTTGAACCAACGTCGTCTTGAGAAAAAAGTAGAGAGTTTAACTGGTCAACGTCAGGCGCATTTTGACAGGGTGGGGGGGCGCTATAACGACCTCGTTACAATGGAAGATGAAACACTTGACCTAGAAAAATTTATAGATTTTGCAATTCACCTCCTTGAAAATTTTGAGGTAGGAAATGAAGAAATGAAAAAGGCTTTAAAGAACTTAGGAAAAAGCGAGAAATGGAGAGAGCTTAACTATTTAAGGGATTTTCTATTGGGTCTAGAAGAGATCACGCCCCAAGAAAACCTCAAGGAACTATTCTTCCAGGTTACAACACAATTATTGTGCGATATTCGTTACCATTTGGACTCAATTGTAGCGGAAGGAGATGACGTGTTGATCAAAGTGCTCAAATATGAATTTCAAATAAATGTAGAAGTCGACATGGATGAAAGTTACAAGGTTCAAAAAGGGGCATTTCAAGGCTTCCCATCTGGCACTCAAGTGCCTAAACTTTTCATCGCCTATTTGAAACTAATGAGAAAAAACTCCATTGGTAGTCCTAAGGTTTTCTATAGCAAATGGATAGAGACCGCCAACCCCACTCGTTGACTCTTTCCTGAAAATCCCTAGAATAGCGGGGACTTCATTATTTTAAATATGGCTCAATCCATCACCGATCTCAAAGTGGGAAGCGTTGTGAACATCGACAATGCACCTTATCAAATCCTCACCAACTCTTTCATGCGCACCGCGCAACGTAAGCCAGTGATGAGAACCAAAATGCGCAACCTCATCAACGGAAGCGTGATGGAAAAGACCTTCATTGCAGGAGAAAGTTTCGAAATGGCCGATGTGGCTCGTAAGAACGTTCAATACCTTTATAAGGATATGACCGACGCTTACTTCATGGATTTGGACAACTACGAACAATTCACCTTCACGCTTGAAGCCCTCGGCGACATGGTTGGATTCCTTCAAGATGGAAAGGAAATGACCGCTCTTTTGTACAACGAAAAGCCAATCTCCATTCAATTGCCTCCAAAAGTCGTTCTGAAGGTTGTGGAAACCACTCCTGGAGTTCGTGGAGATCGCGCTCAAGCTGGCAGCAAGCCCGCTAAAATGGAAACGGGTGTGATGATCAACGTTCCTCTCTTCGTTGAAGAAGGCGACATGATCCGCATCAACACCGAAACCGGGGAATACGTAGAACGCGCAAACGACTAATTAATCAGATTTAGACCCTTGCTCAAACCGAATTCAGGTGCTAACATTCCACGCACCTGAATTTTTAGTTTTAACCTGATTTCCGAATGCAAGCTACAAAGATCATCGTGAAGGGAGCGCGAATGCACAATTTGAAGAACATCGACGTGGAAATTCCGCGCGACAAGCTCACCGTGATCACCGGCCTTTCGGGTTCAGGAAAATCCACTCTGGCTTTTGACACCATTTATGCCGAAGGTCAGCGCCGTTATGTGGAATCGCTCAGCACTTATGCTCGTCAATTTTTAGGAGTGATGGACAAACCCGATGTGGAATCCATCGAAGGACTTTCTCCTGCGATTTCCATCGATCAAAAAACCGCACCTCGCAATCCACGTTCCACCGTGGGAACCGTTACCGAAATCTACGATTACCTTCGTCTTTTGTTCGCTCGTGTCGGAGTTCCTCACTGTCCCAAGTGCGACAAGCCCATCGTGCGACAAACCGCGAGCCAAATCACCGATCACATTTTAGCCATGGAAGAAGGACGTCGAGTTTTGCTTCTTGCTCCTGTTGTGAACGGGAAAAAAGGTGAGCACGATGCCATCTTAGAAAAGATCAAAAAGGAAGGATTTGTGCGTGTTCGTGTGGATGGGGAAGTGCATACCGTGAATGAATTGCCTGCTTTGGATAAGAACAAATCGCACACCATTGAAATCGTGGTGGATCGTTTGGTGGTGAAGAAATTGGAAGAAACCGAAGGCGCAAATCCAGAACGCACACGCATCGCCGACTCCATTGAAACCACGCTCCGTCATGGAGAAGGAATCATGATGATTTTGGACAACGAATCTGGCCAAGTTCAAAAGTTCTCCGAAAATTTTTCCTGCGAAGATCATCCCGACGTTTGTCTCACTGAAATTGAACCTCGAAATTTCTCCTTCAACAGCCCTCACGGAGCCTGTGAAGCTTGTCATGGACTCGGAACCAAGCTCGAAATCGATGCGGAACTCGTGCTGCCCAACAAAAAACTCAGCCTTTCGGAAGGCGCCATTTTGCCTTGGGCTCAAACCGCGTCTCATCTTTCTTGGTACACCGCGATTTTGGAAGCCGTGTCGACTCGTCACAAATTTTCGCTCGACCTTCCCATTGAAAAACTCACCGAAAAACAGATTCAAATCGTGCTTTATGGAACGGGTGAAGACAAGTACGACGTGAAGGTCAGCTCCAACGACGGATTCTCAAAAGGAGAATTCCAAACCAAGTTCGAGGGAGTGATCCCGAATTTGGAACGTCGCTTTTTGGAAACGGACTCAGAATATGTACGAACAAAAATCGAACAATACATGCGCATTTTGCTCTGCCCAGAATGTAAGGGACAACGACTCAAGCCCGAAATTTTGGCCATTCGCATCGAAGACAAATCCATTGCGGACGCGACTCGACTTTCTATCTCGGAAGCACATCAATTTTTTGCAGGTCTGCACCTCAGTCCCATGCACAAGAAAATCGCTGAGCCCATTTTGAAAGAAGTGGAATCGCGCCTCAATTTCTTGGATCACGTGGGAGTTTCTTACCTAACTTTAGACCGTGCCGCCAACACACTTTCGGGCGGAGAAGCACAACGCATTCGTCTCGCGACTCAAATCGGATCTCATCTTGTGGGAGTGCTGTACGTGCTCGACGAACCTTCCATCGGTTTGCACCAAAACGACAATGAAAAATTGATTCAAACGCTCATCACTTTGCGCGACATCGGCAACACCGTGATCGTGGTGGAACACGACGTGGACACCATGCTTTCAGCCGATTACATCCTCGACATTGGTCCTGGAGCAGGGAAGCACGGAGGACAAGTGATCGCTCAAGGAACGCCTAAAGAAATCATGGCGAATCCCAACTCTGTGACGGGTCAGTATTTGAGCGGCAAAAAAGAAATCCCTATGCCCAAGGTGCGTCGTAAAGGGAACGGCAAAAAACTCGAAGTTTTGGGAGCCACCGAGCACAATTTGCGCGACGTGGATGCGGAGTTCCCCCTCGGGACTTTCATCTGTGTAACTGGAGTTTCTGGATCCGGAAAATCCACCCTCATCAACGAAATTTTGGTGAAAAAAGTGACCTCGACCATCAACCGCAGCAAAGCGATTGCCGGAGCGCACCGAGAAATCCGAGGAATCGAACATTTGGACAAAATCATCAACATCGATCAATCCCCAATCGGAAGAACTCCTCGCTCCAACCCAGCGACTTACACTGGTGTCTTCACCGACATCCGCGAACTCTTCGCTCAAACTTCTGAAGCTCGTCTCCGTGGTTACAAAGCCGGACGATTCTCCTTCAATGTGAAAGGAGGACGCTGTGAAGCCTGTGAAGGGGATGGAGTGAAGCGCATTGAGATGCACTTCCTTCCTGACGTTTACGTGCCTTGTGAGGTCTGTAAAGGCCGCCGTTACAACCGTGAAGCCTTGGAAGTCACCTATCGTGGCAAAAACATCGCAGATGTGCTCGACATGACCTTGGATGAAGCCTTGGAATTCTTTGAAGCCATTCCTTCCATAAAAAACAAATTGGTCACTCTTTCAAAAGTGGGACTCGGTTACGTGCACTTGGGGCAATCCGCCACCACCCTCTCTGGAGGAGAAGCGCAGCGTATCAAACTGGCGACGGAACTTTCTCGTCGTTCCACCGGGAAGACGCTTTATATTTTGGATGAACCCACCACGGGTCTGCATTTCGACGATGTGCGCCGTCTTGTGGAGGTGCTTCAACAACTTGTTGAGGCTGGGAACACGGTTTTGGTCATCGAACACAATCTCGATTTGATCAAATGTGCCGACTACCTTTTGGACATGGGTCCAGACGGAGGAAGTGGAGGAGGTTTGGTTGTGGCTAAAGGAACTCCTGAGCAAGTCTCAAAGATGGGCGACGTTTCTTACACCGGGAAGTGGCTGAAAAAGATGGGAATCTAAGAATTTGAATTCAAAAAGCACGTTTTCTTCGAGAATGTGCTTTTTTTGTGCGTTTAGAAGTTTAATAAAATATAATGGAATTAATTGAAAGTAAGTAGAAATATATAGATCATGCTAAAAACCTATAAAAACAAATTAGTTATTATAAAACAGATTAGAAATACATAAAAATACATAAATTCACAAAAAATTCACAATTACATTGCAAAGTAAAACCAAGCGCTATAAAGTAGTGCCAAGTTAAACAAAATTTAATGGTTTCTCGGCTATTCACTCCCGAAGAAGTCGCCGAGGTTCTACGACTTCATCACCTCACTGTTCTGAAATTCATCAAACAGAAGAAAATCAGGAGCATCAAGTTTGGGCGAGTCTACAGAATCCGAGAAGAAGACATCGAAGACTTCCTACAAAAACAAACGCAATAAAACAAAAAGGAAAAAGGTCCCGCCAAGTGCCCCCACACTTCAATTCATTTCTCCCTCTACCCACGCTTCCATGCTGTTCAATTGCTTCTCTTGCGGCAAACTCATCTCACTCAAAAAGGAACTTTGTCCTTATTGCATGGTGGATTTGAACTCCGCTCGCGAATCAGTGGAAGTCGAAGTACAGGCTAAAAAAGGCATCTCTCTCAAAAAGAAGTACACCTTCTTCTCTTTGCTTTCCCGCAACTAAAAAGCGAGTTCACGAGAGAAAAACCGTTAGGTTTCTCTTTCGTGCTACCAAATAAGGTGAGGAGGAAGACTTGAGCGTGCGTAGTCTTTTTTCGTTGGGTCTCGTAGGCCCCGACGGCAAAAAAAGACGAGCCCTCGCGAGAGTCTGACGACGAACAACAATAGTTAGGAAAGGAGAGCTCACGAGAGGGAAACCGTTAGGGTTCTCTTTCGTGCTTATTTGCATTGCTTGTCCGAAACCTTAGCCGCATTGGCAGCAATGCTAGGCAAGTCTTTGTTGTTGGCTTCTTGAAGCACGGCATTGAGCTGAGTCATGATGCTTTGTAGATTCGTGGCCTGCACGGAACCGCCCGCTCCATACAATTGGGAGTACGATGCCAGTCGTTCCGCGCTGCGTTCTTCAAGACTGTAATCTTTCAAACTGCTGTTCAGAGCATCCAAAGCTTGATCCACTGTGATGGAGCCTCCCTGATTCCCAACATCTGATACAGACTGAGGACTTGGGATTTCGGCTTTGCGTCGTTCTTCTTCACCTTTCAAAAATTCCCAAGCATTTTTAAGGCTGTTGCCCAGCGCGGTCATGTCCTGTTCGGTGCTGCCCGTGTCGGGTGTCAGGATTTCTTGAATGGATTTTCCATCATCGGTTTTCACCGTGAAGTCCAAGTCTTTTATTTTTTGAACGAAATCCGTCCAAGTGGAAGTGAGTTCTGCCCAAGGCCCTTCTTCACATTTTCTGTAATCAGCGATACGATCATCGTATTTTGCACTCCACGATTCAAAGTATGAATCAAAGGTGGGGCCATCCACACGAGCTTCATCGTCCACAAAGATTTTCTCCATCGTGGATTTGAGCGTCGCCAGTTTTTCTTCTTTTAAGCTTTCCAAAGCGGCTTCATCCACCGCATTGAGCACACCACCTTCCTTCAAATGGCGCACGAAATACATTTCCATCAAGATGCGTTGGTAGTCTTTTTTGTAAGTGCTGGTGGAGCCGCAGGCTTCAGCCGTTGTGCGGAAATTTTCTTTGAGTTGATCGAGTTCGTCGTCCAAGTCCAAGATGTCGTTCAGTTGGCAATAACCCAAACTGAACATGTCGGTGATGCTTTCACTGCGAGAATTTTCGGAGCGAACCGTCAAAATGAATCCATAATAATCATCGATACAAGTGAGTGACTCTGCTTGAACTGGTTTCAAGCCAAAGGGAAGCGCCAAGCCCGTGAGAAACAAACCGAAGAGAAGAAAGGATTTCAGCTTCATGGGCAGTAGGGTTTAGCAACTAATTCTGAAAGAGGAGCGGAGTCTTTAACATAGGTGCTTTTTAGTCCATCGGTCATGTTTTGGAAAATGAGCATCATGCTTGAGAGTTCACTGGCCACTTGTTCGTACAGCGTGTTGCCGTCACTCACTTTGGATTCGAATTTCATTTTTGCAAGCGCTTCATCCACCTGATTTTGAACAACGACTGCCGCCTGCACACATCCTTTTTGCGCCGTGTCCAAAGTCACGGGTGTGTCTGCAGCATCGTAAAGATTGAGGATGCTTTCACACTCAAGATCTTTCAAAGTTTTATTGAATTGTGTGGCACCCGTTTTACTCAAAGCTCCGATCGAAACCAAAGTCTTTTTAAGTTCTTCAATCGATTTTGAGGGCGCATCATCAATATCGTCACCGGGATCGAGTTCAATGGGCATGGCGATGGTGTAAACATTCAAGTCCAAACTGACTTGTGAGCCCGCTTCTTTACAGGTGGCATCTTCAAACCAATTTTGTGTGGGTTTGCTCGCCACTAAACTTTTATCCAAAGTTTGCCCCATGCGTTTGTTGATGTAACTCAAGTGGCAAAGGATACAGTTGTCCGTTTCTTTGTAATCGTTGTTCACCACAGGATCGTCTGTGTCGCTGATGAGTTCAACAGTGATGCAAAACACATCGCTGCAGGGCAGGGAACGGGTCCAATCACCTTGTTTGCCGCTCAATTCAGTGACGAATCCATCCAAGTTTTGCAAAGCTCTATCCACTTGTTCTTGAGGCGTGTCGGTGGAGTCTTCAGTGCTGCTTGTGTCGCTGCTCACTGCGTCCTGCCCAGCCGTGGTGTCGTCCTCCAAACTAGGGTAAACAATCGTGGATTCAGGTATGTCCAATTGTGTTTCACCCGTGTCGCTGGCATAAAAGGAATCCAGTGCGGTGTGCAGAGCTTCATCGTCGTAACACGTGTAAGGGCTCACGGTGTCGGAGCTGAGTTTAACCACAGGTTCCGAAGGGACAAGGAGCTCTTCCATTTGCGAATCTTCTGGCAGTTGATTTGCAAAATCGTCCTCAGAAGACAAAGAAACATCTTCAGAGCCACTGCGGTCCGGATAGGTGATGTTGCTGCCGAATAAAACCTGATGAGCCAAATCCAAATCGTGCAAAATATCAATGTTTGCCGAGTCACTGAGATCGTTGTTGTAAAACATTTCATCGGCAATCGATTCATAAGCCAAGGAACGGAAATCTTGCTGCAAACTCAGTTCATTTTGATAGAGTTCGAGCAAGTACAAGTACTCGTCCAGCACAGTTTTTTGGAGTACAGAAGACTGAGCATCTTCTTTTGTTAGAACGTCGCCTTTCACATATTCGGTGTAATACCAGTCGTAGAAAGACCCCAAGGTGTCACCAAAATCATTGGAGCTTTTAAAGCTTCCATATTCGGAGTCTTGAGCGGCCAAACGTTCGTCTTGCTGATCTAAATAACTGGGGTCACTGCTGATGTCGCTAGCCACACCATTCATTTTTTCGATGATGGGTTTGAGATTCCCTTCCTCGACAATGGAACGCAGTTCATCCACGGTGTAATCTCTTTTCTTCTTTTCTTTGAGACGTTCTTCTAGTTCATTCAAAGCCGCTTCCGAAGGGCCTTTGGTCACATTTTGGAACATGAACAAATACAGGTTCTCAAAAGGAGCCTCTTCATTCGAAGCCAAATTATTGAGCTCTGTTGCATCCGTGGTGTCGGTTTGGCTGACACCCGCGGTATCAAAAATACTTTCTAATAATTCCATAGAACTGCTCACAGCAGAGGTGCTTTGTCCAAGCTGAAGTCCTAAAACTCCACTCACGAGAACCCCGATGCTGAGGAATAAAAATCGTTTCATTTGCATTGCGCGGTGCTCGCGCCATTGAATTTATTAGGATAGCCTTCGATCACATCGCGAACCTTGGCCAAATTGTCACGGAAGCCCTCCAAATTATTTCTGAAGGTCTCCAATTCTTTGTGAAGAGGCCAAACAGTTTGGATCTGATTGTAAACTGCCAAGGTCAAATCCAGCGCGGCTTCCGCATTCGTCATTTGTTCATCCACCACGGACGCTTGTTGATTGGCAAATTGAATGGCATCCGTCAAGGTGTCGAGTTGGCTCGAATCTTCTGCACCATCACTACTCTCCACTGTATTTTGTAGTTCTTCTAAGGTGTCTTTGCGTTCCAGCAAAGCCTGTTCAAAGCCCAGCAATTTGGTGTTGAGACGAACACCCAAACAATAGGTCGAAAGATTGTCGGTACCGCAATCGTCATCTGATGCGGGGTATAGCACGTTGGGAGTGGTGCTCGCTAGAAGTGCTTTAATCGTTTCATTCGTGGTGTCATTCATATCCTTATGAAAGGTCTCGATCATTTCATCCAAATTTTCGATTTTGCTGTATTTGTCGTAATCGGAGGCTGAGGCTTGAAGTCCGCCCAATTCAAAACGTGGAATCAAAAACCCGAGCACAAAAGCCAGTAAAAAATAACGTCCGTAATCGATGAAAAATTGTTTCATTTGGACAAACATTCGTGAGCATAACAAGGTAAAGCATTGGACATTTCGGTGAACTGCCCCGGGAAGGTGCTCTGGAAGAGATAGGACATGTCTTTGAGATCACTGTTCATGGCCTTCAGTCCGTCCACAACCTTAAAAGTGGTCTTCGAGGCAGTGGAGCCAGAAATGAAGGTGGTGAGGTAACTGCGAGCAAATTCAATGATTCCATCACGCACTTGGCGACACGAAGCGAGCTGTTCGTTGGCAAAAGCCGTGGTGCCATTGAAACCACTGATTTCTGCGCTGGAATCGTAAAGTTTGCGAATGCTGTCTTCCACGTATCGATAAAAAAGCAGAGCATTGTCGAATTGTTCACTCGTGGGCTTGTCGACTTTGGTGTATTGATCAATGAAGGATTCATATTCCGTCAAAATGTCTGCACTGGAGTTGGCCAAAGTTTGCGCACAAAGATTGTCAGCCACTGTTTCGGCAGCACTCGTGCTTTCGTCTGCGCGCACTCCAATGAAACTGCCCATGAACAAGAGCAGCAGAAGGCTGACTTGAAAGAATCGTTTTTGGGTGAGGGTTTTCATCATGACGCGTCAGGGTCAGAAACGGTGACAGTATTGCTGATTCCAAAGATTTCACCGAGTTCATTTTGGATTATAGCAAAGACGGAGTCGCCAGGTCTAAGCTCAGCTTCATAATCGACTTGCGAACTGCAAGGACAGGCGACACACGCTTCATTCACGGCATAAATTCCAGGTGCAACATCCAATTCACCGTCATCGAAGTCATCCTCACCATCAAGTGGACTGCTGCCACGACCCACTTCGGTTCCATCATCGATTCCACCCGCATCTGTGTCAGGATTGTAAGGATCACTGCCGTACAAATTGCTTTCATCGAAGTTGATGAGTCCATCGTTGTCGCTGTCCAAATCGAAACAGTTGTAGGCTTGCAAAACGCGAACGGACATCTCCACAAATTCATAACGAGTCATGATGTGGTTGGGATCCTTAGCTTCATCCGCAGTCACAATAAAGGTGCTGTCGCCGGCGGTGCTTTCGGTCTGCATATAAGGAGTCAAATCCTGAGCAATTTCCATGTAGGGTTCGTACCAAGCTCCCGTCGTCGTAGTATCGGGCAGAGTCAAGATTTCTTCGTGTTCCAAAGCTTCCAGTACGATCTTGGTGGCTTCTGCACGAGTGATGGAATTGTCTGGTTTGAAAGGAGTAAGTCCACTGGCATCGATTTCACCGTAATACCCACGAATGAGTCCGCTGAGGAAGGATTCTTTGGTGTAAGCGTAGTACCAAGGATCGGTGCTCAAGATGTCATTGAAGACGTTTGGCAAAATCTTGGCTTCGTCGCGTGGCACGATACAAAGCACACTCAGAATGATCTTGGTGAATTCCGCACGAGTGATGCTGTCGTCAGGCTTGAAGTAGTGTTTCCCATCGATGGTGTAGCCCTCCAAAACACCACGTTCCACGAGCTCAGAAATCTTGGAGAACAAGGTGTCGTCTTTACTGATGTCTTCAAAATAAGTGTGAGTGTCCGCAGACAGGGAAGCATGCTCGTCACCGATCAAACTCGAAGCGGGCAAGTTCAAGTCATCCGTGGTTTGAATATAAACCTCACTGTTGGTGCCAGGCCAAATTTCGAGTTCGAGAGTGCCTTCGTCGTAGACATCCAAAATCAAATACTCATCAAGGGAAGAGGCGTCGCGGCGCACGACGGTGTAACGGTCGTCGAAGACAGAAATGTCGCCACTGTTGGTGAGCATGAAGTCCAAATTGCCAAGATCGTCGTGCGCCGTCACCGAGCTAACGCCGAATTCATAACCTGTTGGGTCTGAAACGCTGTGCAAGGCAACGCGATTGAAAGCAGAAAGATCGTATTCAGAAAGTGCTGACCCAAGACGTGTGATGGGCAGGCTAGAATCGGTCACGAAAATGAAACTTCCCATCACAATTCCCGTGAGTTTTTGGTACACCGCAAGGTGGGAAGGCCAGTTAGCATCCGCCGTCAAAACAGTGACGTCATAATCTTCATCCAGCACCAGAACTTGTTTGGTGAGCGGATTGAATTGCGCAATGGTGGCTCCATCGCTGTCGTAAACCGCAATCAAATCAGAATCCTCAATTGGAATCACAAAGTTTCCATCTTCATCCGTCGTCACATCCTTGATTTCTTGCCAAGCTCCTTCTCGTTCTCGCACCAAAGTGAAAGGGAAGGAAGGGCTGAGTGGATTGCTGGTTCCTGACACTTCAGTGGGACTAGCCGCCGCAATTTGCAAGTCAGGCACATAAATATTCACATTGATGATGCGGCTAGCGATATTGCCGGCAGAATCCACCACGTAGAGCGTAACTACTTTTGGATCGGTGTTGTCATAAGGTCCAATCAAGGTGCTGAGACCGATCGTTTCTTCATCATTGTCATAGATGCCGTCTCCATTGGCATCCACACTCGCATCCA
>CAZROM010000004.1:40049-60329 GCA_964601715.1 uncultured Candidatus Peribacteria bacterium
GCATCCACACTCGCATCCAAATCCCAGTAGGCATCGATGATTTCGCTGTCGCTGTCAAAGGATTGATCCGCAGTGAGTTCCATGGTGGAGAAAATCGCCAAATCCACAACGCCGTCGCCGTCTTTGTCTTCGCCGCCATCCACCACCACAACAGGTTCAGAATCGTCGCCACAAATTTGAGGATTGAGCAGAATGTTGTCCGACAGAGTTCCAAAAGATCCATCCTCGTACAAAGCACGTCCCACGGTGTAATAGGCTCCATTTTCGAGCTCAACTTGTGCGGATGGACTATCGGAGCTGAGCAAACGATCCATCACAAAGAACTCATCATTGTCGAGCTCGATGGCATTGCCATCCGAAGTGGTCAAAGTGGCAGCAGCAGTGCTTCCATCCAAAACCACCAAATCTTCAGGCAAAACCATCATGCCTTCGCCCAAGGTTTGTTCATCCACGATTTCATTTTCATCAATCATGTAAGCGCTTCCGCTGTCCAAACGAATGATGCGACCAGACACGCTTCCAAAGTCCAAAACGGTATAAGCCGGCACAGTCAAGGTCGCACTGCCATCTTCATAGCTGAGTTCGAAAACCGAAGTTTCAATGGTTTGCAAAACCACGCCACTGGAGGTTTCCAACTCCCCATTTTCTTGGATCAAAGTGCGTCGCCCTGCATTTTTGAGCAAGGTATTGCCATTCACTTTTGTGGCAACCAAGCGACTGATGTTGAGCTCGGGCAGAGCGGCATCGCCCTCTGTTTTCACGGTGTAATCTTCTTCCAACGGTGCATTCGTTTCATCAGACAAAAGCAGGAGGCGTTTCACATTTTCATCGGGTTCCGCTTGTTGTGCATCCAAGGAATCGTACATCATGAATTCATAACCCGTGGAGGAGTGTGACGCATCGAAGGAGAACGTGGATTCTTGATAATTATTGGTGCCTTCTTTGAAATTGTGCACAGAACCTTGGGCAGGCACTTCATCCTCCAAAGCCACTTCGCTTGGATCGGTGCTCACGTATTCCAAACTTGGAGTCTCTGTATAATTTTCCTTCACATACACATCGCCACCCAAGGAGTAGACAACGTCGTCGTCTCCATCTCCATCCATGTCCATGAACAAAATGTGTGTGGCTTTGTCGGCTTCAGCCGCATACGCGGTGAGCCGAGTGCTCACGCCTGCCTCTGAGTTGTAAATATAGAGCCCCGTGTTGAAGGCCTTGTTTTCAGATCCCAAATTGAGTCCTTCAAGTTCAGGAGCACTGGAGCTGGAAGCCAAATCAACGTCTTCGTCGAAGCTCGAAGTTTGGATAGAACCCAAATTCCATTCACTAGCGGTGCTGTAGCCATCGTCGTTTTCATTTCCTGCCACTTGCAAGGCGGACACCTTGTTTTCGCTCGCCAAAGTTTTGTAGAACTCATCATTGCTCATCGCGAGCATTCGAGTGTTTTCTTCATCCAAATTCTGCACATAACTGAGCAAAGAATTTTTAAGGCCCAAAACTCCAACGAGTGGCGTGCCCTCAATGCTGGCGAGGAATTCTTTATCCATGCTTGGATCTTCTTTTGCGATTTCGTCGTAACGATTCAAGAGAGGATCGTCCAAAGAAAGCAGACGTTGTTCCGCCGTCAAACGCACTTCTTCAGGCAAGGTTTCTGCCCAGTCATCCACTTGTTCTTGCAAGGTGCCCATCACTTCTTTGAGTGCCATCAAATTCTGTGCCACGATGGGGTCTTGGCTGTAAGACTGAGCCACTTCCACCGCAGGGTGTACATAAGAACTTTGACTGGTGTCAGTGGTCGCATCCACGTTCACATCCACATCAACGCTAGCGTCCACACTCGTTGCGTCCGCCGCTCCACTCAAAATGTTCTGCAAGTCTTGAGACAACTCAGCCAAAGGATCTGAAATCGAATCCGCGACATCTCGGCTGGCCTTGGCACTTTGTTCGCCAAGATTCACAAACAAATCGTAGAGAGGAGTGAAGTCCGCCGTCAAATTGAGATAAGTATTGATTTCAATGCGTTTCAAGAAATCCAAGCTAAACGAAGGCCATTCCACGGTCACCGCCAAGTCGAAGGGCAACATGATTCCTCCAGGACGTTCGGTGAGTTCTTCAATTCTAGATTTGAGCTGATTTTCGGGTGTAGGAATGAATCCAGAACGAATGATACAAATGAGCTGCAATACATTGCTGGCAATGTTGAGTGAGGCCTTCAAGGTTGGATCCAATTCAGGAATCGTGGGTGGAGGAGGGAGGGAAGGCAACTCAGGCAAAGTGAGCGCAGGGAGTTGAGGTGCTTCAAAGTCCAAATTGAACTCAGGCAATTTCGGAATATCAATGCCGAGACTCAAATCAATGTTCGCATCCAAGTTGATGTTCGCCGACGGGAACACCAGTCGTGGCAATTTTGGAATATTGATTCGATCCGCCACAAATTGAATGTCGGGCCAAACAATGTCCACGCCCGCTTGAATATGAGACACATCGATCACAATGTCCGGCAACTTCGGCATTTCGATCACAGGGAATTCCGGCATGAATGCGAACAAACTGAACAGCAGCTGCAAGCCGCTGAAGCGTTGATTTGTACACTTGTCGCAGGAATCCATCAAATCCGCAGAAATATCGATCAAAACCTGCCATCCATCCACAATTTTTCGCAGATCCACCACGAACTGTGCCCACGCTTCAACACGCTGCAAATTCTCGCTCAAATAGCCCGCGGTGTAATCCAAAATCGCATCCAAGTAACAAATGATCACCTTGGCATAATTCGCGCCCAAGGTGCGGATCTCCATGATTTGTTCAGGAATATCTTTATAGCTTTCTAAAATCGCCATATTGGCTTCCACTCCAGCAATGGCTTCATCCACGGTGTTCACCAGCTCCGTATAAACTTCTCGTTCAGCATCCGAAATCACATCGCCCCCTTCCTCACGGAGATCAAATTGATCTTTAAAATCTTGGAAGCCCGCCTTGGTGTCCACGACCCAAGACTGCATATCGGCTTGGAAGATTTCGATTTCTTCCTCAGTCAAAGCAGGATAGTGAATATCCACTTTCTCGGTTTTGATGTCGATGAGAGGTAAAGAGTTCGCCATGTTCAACCACTTTTCGAGGCCCAAAATTCCACTCGTCATTTCTTCCACTTTGGTGGACTGATCCAAATCAACCGTTTTGCTGTTTTGACCATCAAGAGCTTTCTTGCGAATGCCCGTGAATTCAGTGGCAAAACTCTTGGGGTCAGGATAAATGAAAGTGATGTCGGGCAAATCCAGCATCTTGAAGAACTCATGTTTTTGAGCCTTCCACCATTCCGTGAATATAGAAGGGAAGCCCGGTATGTCGATGTTGGTATTGCTCGAGGTCGGCGGTGAATACGAGCTGAAGGATGAACTGCCAAGCCCACTGTCGGATGACTCAGACGAAGTGCTGCTTCCGCTTCCCACATTGATGGCTACAGAACCATTTTCAGAGACAAAATCACTGGCTTTGGAAAGCGAATCTGCAATGAATCCATTGATCGCGTCACAAATTCCAAGCGCCTGCAAAATTGGAATATTGAAGGCATAACATTGACCCGTTGCATAAGGAGCCACACACACCGCCAGTCCCAAGCCCAAAGTCGTGGTGGGAGCCAAATACATGCGGAACATGCTCGTTGCCTGACACGCCGCGGCGGTACACACATAACTGGGGTTGGGCATGATTCCAAACACCGGAGTTCCTACATCGAAGCCCACCGTCGTTCCATTCATCGGTTCATGATAATTTCCTGTTGCAAGGAAGGCGATACTTCCGGGCAAAGCGAGACATCCTCCATTACAAGTGAACATCGCTACGACTTCTTCCACCTTGTCAGTGAGACCAGAAATTTCATCATCCAAAACCGCGACATCGGCAGAGATCTCTGCTGTGCTGTCGGAACTCAAGGTCACCGAGTCGGAGCTGGGATTGAGATCCAAACTGGGGTCCAAAATCAAATCCGATCCCGCATTGAAACTATCGATGGTGTTGTAGAGTCCATCATTGTCTTCATCGTTATCACTGCTGAACATTTCTTGGCTGGAATAGTAACCATCAGGCTCTTCGATCCAATCTCCATTTGAGTCTTGAGTCCCATCTTTTGCGCCCAACACTTCGGCAAAAGCATCAAAGCCACTCGTTGGCACTGGGATGCCCAAGTCCGGATCCATTTCAGAAACGAAGTCTGGGATTCCATCCTCATCCTTGTCTTCGAATGGACTGCTTTGAGTGGTGTCGTACTCTTCCGCATAAGTGCTATCTTCGGGCGAGTAGGTCTTGAGCGAATAGTTGATGTGTTCCAAGTTGTCCGCACCCAGTCCCGTTCCAAACAAACCTTCCGACAAAGTTTCGGTGTAAGAACCGTCGGAATAGTAAACCTGCATTTCGCCCGTGTTGTTTCCTTCCAATGAGATTCCAATGTCAGGATGATTGTCGTCGGTGTAATCGCCGAACAAATCGTCGCCCACCATCAAGGTGAGGGAAGGCAATTTTCGAACTTCAACACTGTACGTGAAGGTGAGTTCGGCACCGCTGCTCAGAGTCAAAGGTCCATAAATGAAAGGACGTGTGTCGTCTCCTTCTGCCAAGCTAGCGGTGCTGGTGTCCACCGCGCTGCAATCTGTGCAAACAAAACTGTCGTCATTGAAGGAGAAATAATTGTCCACCGTGTCGGACAAATACACCTCGTTCAAAGTTGTGCCCGAGGCGTTCTGCACTGAAACGGTGTAGGTCAGTTCATCGCCCATTTCTGCCTTTCCACCATCGGTGTCCGAAACGGATTTATGCACCGAGAATACATCCGAAAGTTCATCGGAATCCCCCGCATCAAAGGCAGTGGAGGTTTTTTTAGTGAGGTTGCCTGCATCGGAACCATCCGTGGACAAACTGAAGGCCGAGGCAGAAGCGACGGTGCTCAAGAAGTCATCCAAAGTGGAATTTCCAACGCCGGTTGCTGATCCCACAATCGGCAGTGAAACACTGCCGGAGCTCAGTCCGCTATAATGGAGCAGCACTTGTGCCGCGAGTTCCACACTTGAGTCGGTTTGCAGTCCATAATCTTTGATTTCATCGACGGTGCTCAAAGTTCCTGCGGTGTTCCAAACCGTGTAGAGCACCATGTTGTCGTCGGCGAGAACCAAATCGTCGTAGCCGTCTCCATTCAAGTCAGTGACTTCCACTTGATTGGGTTGAGCCGTGATCTCCGAGAAAGTCAGGTTTTTAGCCGTGAATCCGCCGCCAATGTTGTCGTATTCATAGAGACACATTTCATCGGCGTAGCAGGCTTCTTGCGTCACAATGAGCAAGTCGGTGAGACCATCGTCATTGAAGTCTCCTTTGTCGATGGAACGAATTCCATTTTCGACATTGATCAAAGTTCCTCGCGATTTCAAACGGTTGCCGGAGTCGTAGTTTTGCAAAACATCGATGTGTCCATCTTCGTAAGCCACCAGCACATCCATTTTGTCGTCGCCGTTGTAGTCGATGTTCACCAAATCCAAAATCTCGCTTTGTGAAGCAGAAACCAAGGAGCCAACGTCTTCGGTGTAACCCAAATCATTCACTTCGTTGGGCGTTTGCAATTTGATCGTTGGATCTCCCAGCAAAATTCCAACTTCAGACATGTAGAAAAGATTCGAAGCACCCGCAGTGTTGCCCGCGCTGAAGAGCAAGAGGTTTTTATTTTCCTTTTCCCAGCCCACGGTGCCGTCGTCCTCTGCTGAATCCAAAGAGGTGTAGCCCATGGAAGGCTGCATTTCTTTGGACAGTTCTTGCGTGGGATCCACCAAGGCGAGTCCCTTGGCTGCCCTAGAACTGTTTCCGCTCGCAACAGGTTCAAAAGAATGTTCGCTGTCGGGAGTGGGTTTGATGTAGACTCCCGCATCCAGAGTGTCCCAAGTGGAAAGATCGAAGTCGCTGTCCAGCAAAGTCACATCATGCGTCCATGTGGAAGCCAGATCCACACGAAGCACTGCTTCGCCATTTTCCATCACGGCAAAACTCAAGGTGTCTGCCGCGCTATTAGCGACCAAATACAAAGTCGGATCGAGCAGCACAATTTGACCATCCGTTCGAACGCGTGCCACCGCAGCGGAATCTTTGAGCAGCACGGTGCCCAAATCATCGTCTTTCAATTCATAAGACGAATCGGTGCTCACCAAAGTGTTCGTGCTCACCACGTCATCCGAATGCACAAAGAAAACTTCCGCTTGGAGTTTTTGGTCAGGGAAGGAGCGCCATTGTGCAATCACGGGGAGGCCAGTTCCAGCGCCTTCCACCGTTTGAGTCAACATGCCGTCATCCGCCAAATCCAAGCTTCCTTCTGCGTCCACTGAGGCCAAAGGTTTGTGAGGAGTGGGCTCTGAAACCAAACTACTGATGGCTTGAGTTTTTCCGTTGAAGAGCATCCAACCCGCGACATAATTTTCTTGGCTCACATCTCCGAACGCAGCTCCCAGCACATCGGCATAAAGCATTTGAGGGTTCACACTTTGGAGTTCCTCGCCCGTGGTGAAGTACTCAATGTTTCCACCCCAAACTCCTGCAATCAAACCTGTTGAGCTTGCGACTAAGTGAAGGGCTCCGCTGGCTTCGCCCACATTCACTGAGAAAGAATCCGAGCCTTGATTGAGTTTGAAGCTCGTGTCCGAAAGCGTTCCAAATTCTTGAGTGGTGTCGGTGAGGCGCAAAGTTCCCGACGTGCTGCTGTCGGTGGTCACGATGTTTCCGTTCACGTCGTAGCCTTGAACAATGAAGCGTTCAACCTCACCCGCTTGCACGCGTGAAGCCCCGTCTTCTTTTAGTATGCGAAGTTCATGAATTTCACCCGGTTTCACTTCCAACGAAGCGCTGCCCACTTCCAGTCCTGCACTTTCGGCAAGCACGCTTCCTGTTCCCGCCAAAGTGCCCACGGTGAATTCCACCGTTCCGGCACCTTGCGTCAGAGAAATCATGTCGCTGGCAAAAGTTCCGTAATTGGGATCACTGGGATTCAAAACAACATCTCCTTGGAAGCCCGTTTGAGCCACCCCATTCGCGTCCACCACGGCAATGCCCACGGTTTCCGAATCGCTGGAGCCTGCAAACAAATAAGGTTCAGAAAGGCTGACTTGCAAGCTCAGGCCATCCACACTGTTCACGCTCGCTGCGCTCGCGACGTCCGGCTGCTCCGTGAGCGCCCCCGTCACCGTGCCTGTGGATTCCTCCACACTTGAGAGCAAACGGAAAGCCTGCACTCCATCCTTCACAGAAACTTGGTATCCGGGAGTGTCGGCATCTTCATCGTTCAAATCCAAAAGACTGACTTCGGTGCTGTCGAGTGTCACGGAGTAAGTTCCATAATTCGCCACATTTCCGAAGCGGTCATAAAGCGTGAGAGTTGCGTCGCTCACACTTTGTCCACCCGAAGGCAAAACGGTCGATTCCAAGCTGATATTCATGGAAGCGGGTTCGCCGGCATACACATTCACATCTTCCCCTTCATAAGGAAGCGAGCCATCTCGCATTTGTGCAGTGACTTTCAAATCACCGGCGGTTTGAGAAGGAGTGAACACGGCTTGTGCGTGGCCGCCGTTCACTTGAACCAAAGTGCTGTCCAAGGTTCCAAATTCTGAGCTAGAAAGAATGAATTCAATGATGCTGCTGTTGTCATCCACGTAAATATTCCCCTCCAAATCGGTGATTTCGGCACGCACATACAACTGGGATTCTCCATCGGCAGGAATCTTGGTCGTGTAGACATTGATCGTGCTGAGCCCATCGTCATCGTTGATCGCAATGCTTTCGTATTCAGCGCTGGAAGAAACCGAATAAAGTCCTGCTTCATGATCAAAGTCACCGTAATCGGAATAATCTTCATCGGTGCTTCCGGCCTCGTCCGTGCCTCCACTCACAGGGAAGTCGTCGCTGGCGTCCAAAGGATCACTGCCTCGCACCACTTCATCAAAATCATTCACTCCACCAAAGTCCGTATCAGGATTTTCAGGATCGGTTCCGTACAAAACCGTTTCTTCGGTATCACTGAGGGAGTCGCCATCGGTGTCCACTTCGCGGCAATCCTTAGCGTCCACCAAGTTCACCGCCATCATCACAAATTCTGCGCGAGTGATGGAGCCTTGCAACCATTCATCGGTCACGTCCACGCCGACAGGGAAGAGCTCGTAACTAGTGGCTGCGTCCACATAACCCGCATACCAAACTTCGTCGCTGCGTGGGGTGCGCGCCTCGAATCCACCTGTTTCCACCAAAACTTTCGTAGCCTCGGCGCGACTGATGTTTCGCGTGGGCAAAAAATAACCCATCTCAGCACCTGAACCGTAGCCCGACACAATGCCCGCCGTTTTCGCTTCAGCCACACAGGCCAAAAGTCCAGGATTGATGTCGCTGTCGGGGAAGGCATCTTGATTGTATAAAGCCATCAAACTCTGCTCGTAACTCGCTTCGTAGCTGTCACAATCCTTACAAATGGAGCCAAGATCGATCTTCACAAATTCTTCACGCGTGATGGGATTGTCGGGGCGGAAACTTCCATCCGAATAACCCTTCACAATGCCGCGCAAATACAGATTCGCCAAAGCAAAGTAAGCCACATGAGAAGAATCGATGTCTGTGAAGAGTTTGTCGTCTTCTGCCAAAGGGTTATAGCCAGAAAACACTTCCGTTCCATCTTCATAAGAATCCGCATCGGTGTCTGTATTCGCCGTGTCCGTTCCAATCACCCATTCTTCCAAATCATCGAGCCCGTCTGAGTCACTGTCGGGGATCGTGACCGCGGCAAGCGCACGCTTCACCCAAAGTCCGGGAACAAAACTCAAATACTCTTCATAGTCACCGCTGGCCCGCAATAAAGAACCAGTACTGAAATTGTGTTTGATATTCACGGTGAACAAAGTGTTCCCAGATCCATCCAGCACTTGGAGGGGTTCGTACAAATTGATTTCGCTGGGATTTTGGAAGTCCAAACGATAACCATCCGAAACCACAATTTGTCCCGTTGCAGTCACGAGCCCAATTTGGGAATCTCCTTTATAGAGCCCAACACCGTTGTCTTCCGTCGCCACGGAGTAAGCGGCGTTCACCGTTTGAACAAAGACTCCTTCCTTTCCGTCGCCAATCGTGACGCTCTTGACCTCAGGAATGAGAAAGAAAACACCGTAGATCGTGCCCTCAGCACTTTGAATGCGAACACGAGTGGGCAAGTCGGGAGTTGCCTCCACCAATTTTGCTGTGGCGCCTCTCAGCTCCAAAGCACCCGTGCTTGGGTCGAGCACCGCGACAATGTCTCCAGTTTCATTTTTGACTTCAATACGATTGCCCGCATAGGTGTCGAGCACCGTGCCATTCAAATTTTCACGCGTGAAGGTCGTCACTTTGATGTGTTTCTCTTCCACACTTCCACTCAAGGTGTTCGAACTACTCACGTCGCTACGATTGCTCGATTTTGCTCGAAGCGTGAAGGAGCCTGCTTCCAAACCGCCCAATGAAAAACTCGCAACTCCACCGCTGAGCGGCAGAACAGAGCTTCCCAAAATCTCCACACTATTTGGTCCCGTCACGATTTCGAGCGTCACTTCCGTGGTGTTGTCGAGGGCATTCAACGTTCCGTCGGAATTCAGCGAACTCACGGACACAATGTAGGTGTCTCCATTTTGTCCGCCTGCTTCCAATACATTGTAATCCTCGCTGCTCAGCAAAAGACTGGTGCTGGCTTCAGCGCCATCGGGCACTCCACTGCCATCTGAGTCCACCGTGGCTTCGGCCATGAAATCCGAAGCATCTCCACACACAGCGCCTCCTCCATAAGTTCCAAAATTGCTGATCGAGTCCGTGAGTTCGCCCATCCAACTTTCAATGGCAGGGAACCAATCCCAGAGTGTAACAGGGGTGGTGTTGCTGAGCTCAGTGAGAGGTTCTTGAACCTCTTCCTCAGTGGTCGTGCTGAGCGCTTCTTCCGCCAGAGCAGGGTCACGGTAGGTGTATTCCCAATCTTCATCAGTGCTTGAAATGGGATTGAACCCAGCCACCATTTCATCCGCACTTCCGTCGGCGATGATGCTCACCGTTTCGTATCCGTTTCGTGCCTTAGACGTGATGGGCTCTTCGGTTCCCAAATAATGACTCAGTATGTAGTCGTGTTTTTGATCGACGCTCATGCGATACCAAGCCAATGCGTCTTCCAATTGGTCGGTGTTCAAGGAATCGATGAAGCCTTCCACATCGTCCACATAAGAACTTCCTCCCGCCACTGTACCCACCGTGCTGGCAAGTGTGTCCAGTTGAGCAGTGACTTCAGCCAAAGTAGAAGCCTCAAAGACATTCACGTAATTCAAGGTTTGAGGATCGTCCGCTGCGTCGATGAACACCACACGTCGAGTGGCATCGATCGGCATGTCGGGGGAGGCCAAAGTGGCGGCCTGTGCGTTCAAGGTCGCATTGTTGGGTTCATTGTGATAGTAGGTCGATGGAATGGTTTTCGCCTGACTGACGTCGAAAGTGAAGTCGTCGTAGTCCTCGGCCAAATAAGCACGATTGAGCTGAACGGTGATGGAGGCGAGATCTTCAGTTCCTGTGCCATACTGAGGATCATCCACGGTGATGGTGTCTCCACTGTGCAGTCCAAAATAGGTGTCGATGTCGTCGTCATTCCATTCTTCTTGATAGCCCAGAACATCGTTCATCAAATCGGTGACCATGTAGGTGATTTCTTCACTGGAAGTGATCAAATCCAATTCGGAATAATGTTTTTTGAGCGTCGAAGTGTCTGGCCCCCACAGTTCACGTTTTTCTTGAACTCTCTCTAAAAATTCAGTGTATTCCGACTCATCACGACCACTGTTGGCTTGAAAGGCACGCATTTTTTCAGAAAGCCAATCATTGAATTGTCCATTGGAATCCAAGTAGACGCTGTAGGTGTGAAATTCTCGGAATTCATAACACGCCTCAGGACCCACTTCCCAACTTTCCGCGATTTCGTCGGGATCTTTACCAATGCGTTCCGCCAAGGTGTCCGACGAAATCGCCCCACCCAAATTGCGAATGTCCTCAGTGGCGGTTGCTGTTCCACACAACTCAGGAATGTCTTCTAAGTACGAAGCAAATTCAGGAACGCAGTTTTTATACCTTTGTACTTCATCCACATTCAAATCCAACTGATCCGTGCTGTACATCGTGTTGAATTGAGTCAACTGTCCACCTTCCTCATGCGTTCCCGCAAACAAGGTGCATTCATTTGGAGTTTCTATTTCAGTGATCGCCTTCCCGTTCATGTAAATCATGTTCGCCGCGTGGCCAACCACATACTCTGCCATCGAGCCGAAGGGCAAATCCCACGAGTCCGTGATCGCACCATCCCCCGAACCCGAATTGAAGAATTGTAGACACGAAGTGCTGACATCAGGACTTTCCCCCCATGTACAGTTATCGATAGGCTCACTCTCCACCGTGTTCCCTTCTTCATCTTCTTCATAAGTCGTGTACTCGCCACTCAGTTCCATCATTCCGATGATGGGAATTTCTATGGCCAAATTCTCTCTGACCAAGGAATTGGTCAAAGCTTCGAGCGCATCATTCACCACGCGCAAATACTGTAGTGTGTACTCATCTTTCTTAGAAATCAAAGAAATCGGAGTGTCGTAATCGCTGTGCGCCACTTCATCCGCATCGATGCTTTGGGTGGCGTAACGTCCCGTCTGACCAACCACACGATTCCAAACTCCTTGAGGTTCATTGAAGAGCTCCACATATTTTTTCGTGAGTCCTTCCAATACTTTTTTGGACTGTAAATCGGGTAAGGTGTCGAACATGCCTTCGGGCTTTAACCCTTTGGTGTCTTCATCAATGGTGCCATCACAGTCGGCATCGTTGTAAGCACAAGAAATCGGATAGGGTGTGCCCAACTGATCCAGCCACAAACGATCTTGTGTTGAACCGTCTTCGTCACAGAATCCATCCTCGTCGTCATCCCATTCCGCATGGTAAGTCCCATTGGAATCGTAACACGTCACGTCCTCGTAATTTCCTCCAAAGAATTGATCCGTGAATTGCTCTTCCCAGTATGCTGTGGCTTCTTCTGAAGCAGTCTTGTCAGACGTACCCGTGAAGGTCAAACCAAACTCCTCTTTGGAGTAAGTCACAATGGATCTCCAAGGATCGCTCTCATCCGTTAAATCGGTTCCAAGCACCGCTTCAAACCCGTTGGGGAATCCGTCTCCATCCGCATCCGCAGCATCTCCATTGTCGTCTTTACCACAGAATCCAGGGCACCCATCTCCATTTGGGATTCCATCGCCGTCGGTGTCTTCGCCACCCGTTGTGTCTCCGGGAGGATCTTCATCCGTGAAATGGTCTTCAAAAACAGGGGAGTCCGCATTGCGATACACGTCAATGATCCAATCCTTGTCGTTGTTGTTGTCGTCCGAGCCGTCTTCATCCACGCTGCCATCTTCGTCATTGTCGATTCCGTAAAAACCATCACCAAGGTCTTCATCCACCAAACTGTCCCCATCGTCATCTCTTCCATTCGAGGCTTCTTCGTCCACGCTGCCATCGAAGTCATTGTCAAAACGATCACCCGCCTCCACCGAACTTTGCATGTCGAGGAACGTTTGTTCCACCAAATCGTTGGTGTAGCGATAGTACGCAAGATTCTCCCACAGGTTGGTGTAGCGCTCGTAAGAACTGAAGGCCACTGAATTGAGCGTGTGACTTTCGGTCACCAAGTCGGCAATGAAGGACTTTTTGTCGAAGGTGGTGTAATCCTCGTCTCCTGTGTGGAAGGAGTGATTTTTGTCGAAGTAAGCGGCGAGCAAATCAAGCCCTTCTTGTCCACTGAGGGGCGGAGTGATGACTCCGTGCCAGACTTCAGCCTGTAAATTTTGAGCGGCTTTGTTGGGAACAAAATCCAAAGTGCTTTCTTCCACCACGTAGCTGGGTTCCTCAAAATCGGTGTAAGGCAACATCGACATGAATCGATAGCCATTTTTGTTCACCACCGGCAGTGGAACATTCCCAACGGTCACCACTCCCGCAAGTTGCGTGGGATCGCTGTCGTTTTCGTCGCCCTCAAAATACAGTTTTTCGAGATAGCGTTGAATGTCCACCGTGGAATCTTCAGACGAAACGGTGACAATCATTGCCTTGGTCCATGGCAAAGCTGCCTGCACGTCTTGAGCATAGGTTTGAATTTTTTCTGCCAAAGAGGTCACTCCCAAAAACGAAAAGAAACCCGATCCACTGGAAGAGCTGCCCCACGTGTCTTCATCCACCAAAATCACCACAAGGTCGTAACGGGTCTCCACAGGGCTCACGGATCGGATCGTCGAAAGGCCTCCACCGGGATTCCCACTCAGTTCAATGTTTGCACGTCCCACAATGCTCAGCGCTTCAGTGACCTGAGCCATCGGCAAAAAAGAGGCAAATAAACTGAATAAAATCGCAAGTACAGTGAACCTAGTAAAGCGTGGAGTGGCGCGTCGATTCATACGGGTTTCATTCTAACAAAGAGCCCGTTTTTTTGCGCCTCAATTTAATCTGTTATAGGCATTTCGACTTGATAAATTAGAAATTATTTCATGGTAACAAAAAAACCCCTCCGAAGAGGGGCTTTTGAATAAGTCTATTTAGACTATTGATCTAGCGACCTACAACGTAAATTACATTCGTACCAGCGCAGGCAGAGGTGCTACATAATTTTGCTAAGTTTGCAGCTATAGCAAAATTTGAAGATGCTGATAATGTGTTGTCGACATCAAAGGCACCACCATTCACAGCATAAACTCCAGAGGCACGAGTTGTCTCTGTCTCTAAGTCGGTGGCCAAAAGATAGCCCGAAGCAGAGTAGTTGGTTAAACCAGCAGCTCCAGTTCCTCGGAGGCCTACATAACTATACCCAGTAGCACAGGCACCCGTATCGAATTCACCAGCAACCAATCCTCCAGTGGCCGAATAATTGGGATCGGAAGGTACGGTTGTTAGATAAGAACTCAAATCGGTCATGGTTACAGTCCCAGCGGTAGAAACGCATCCGCTCACATAGGTATATCCACCTTTATCGTTGGACAAAAATTCAAGTGCAGTTGCAATCTGCTGCAGATCTGATTGACGTTGAGCATCGCGAGCTCGAGCAGGTCCACCTGTGAGTCTAGGGATAAGAGCAACGGCCAAAATTCCGATGATCGTGATGACGATCAAAAGTTCAATAAGGGTGAACGCCCGTCTGCGCAGAGAGCTGGTCATAGCATGAATGGTTTAAATGACGTGTAAGCAAATTCTACACGCTCATCTTCAAATTGCAAGAAGTGCTGGCCTTAAATCGAACCCGCCACGTCCGATAGTGCAATGATCGGCTGCATGATGGCAGCCACAATGAATCCAACCATTCCTCCCATCACAACGAGGATCAATGGCTCCATCAATTTTGAAAGAGAGGCCACAGCAGTGTCCACTTCTTCTTCATAATAGTCAGCAATTTTCGTGGAGACTTCAGCAAGATTGGCAGTTTGCTCTCCAACCAAAACCATGGAGGCAACCATGGGAGGGAAGAGGAAATCACTTCCACTCAAGTTTTCTCCCAAAGGAATTCCTTGAGCCACATCTTGAGCAGCGTATTCCACGCGTTGACTGTAAACAGCATTGCCAAGTGCATTCGAGTTGATTTCAAGAGCCTTCACAATTGGCACACCCGCTTTCATCAAACTGGACAGCATGCGAGCAAAGCGAGAAACCATGAGTTCGCGCAGCAATTTTCCAAAGACTGGTGTGTAAAGCAAAGCAAGATCAATGCTGTAACGTCCCTGTTTGCTTTGGCGCACAAGAATGAGTCCAAGGACGAAAATCAAAATAAAAAGAATGATCGCAGGCCAATAATTTTGTGCGAAATCCGACATCTTCAAAAGAAGTTGAGTCATCGCAGGAAGTTCTTGTCCTCCTGAAGTGAAAAGCTCAGTGAGTTTAGGAACCACCATGGTCAAAATCAAAAAAAGACAAATGCCCATGATCACAAAAATCGCAGCAGGATAAATCATGGCGCCACGAACTTTCGAAATGATGATCGCACTTTTTTCAGATTGGTGCGCGATGTCATTTAAAATGGTATTCAAATTTCCAGACGCTTCTCCACTCGCAATCATTCCACGGTCGGCTTGTGAGAAGACAGAAGGATGGCTTTCCATGGCTTGAGAAAGACTTTTCCCTTCTTCCATTTCTAAGGCGAGCTTGCGAACCACCAATTTGAGTTTCACATTTTGAAGTTGGTCCGAAAGCACATACAAAGATCGAATGATGGGCATGCCTGCATTGATCATCACACCCAAAAGTTGGAAGAATGTGACTTTTTCGCGCAGCGAGATTTTTGTCCAACCCACCACTGTGTTGTTGAGGTCTTCAAAAACATTGCGACGAGTCTTTTTTTTAGGATCCAAATTCACTTCACGCAAACTTTCAATACGCTCTTGGTCTTCGCGCGAAAGTCCAATCTCTAGATGAGTTTCGTTCTGGATTTCATTTGGATTCATAATCAAGCGGATTCAGGACGTGCAACAGAATAAACTTCTTCGAGCGAGGTGATGCCTTGCAAAGCTTTGAGCACACCGGCTTGTTCCAAGGTCACCATTCCGTTCTTCATCGACATTTCTTGAATTTCCATGGACGAAGCATTCTTCAAAATCAAATCTCGAATGGAGTTGTTCATTTTGAGAACTTCATAAAGACCGACTCGTCCATAATATCCAATGCCGTTGCATTGTTCGCAGGCTTGTCCACTGGGTGCATAAAATTGAAGAGCTTGAACCAACGCTTCATCGCGAGGTTCATCGGGATGCAAGTGACTCAGCGCACGCTTCACAAGTTCCAGCGTTTGTTCGTCAACAGGTTTAACCACCTTGCATTTGTCGCAAAGGCGTCGCACCAGACGTTGCGCCATGATGGCATTGATCGTCGCCGTCATGAGGAAGGCGGGCACTCCCATGTTCAAAATACGAGTGAGTGTTTCGACAGCAGAATTCGTATGAATAGTGGACAAAACCAAGTGTCCAGTCAGGGACGCTTCAATGGCCACATCCACCGTTTCGCGATCACGAATTTCCCCCACCATGATGATGTCAGGATCTTGGCGAAGCGCGGTGCGAAGTCCAAAAGCAAAGTTGTAATCAATGTCGGGATGCACTTGAGACTGATTGAGTCCATTCATTTGAATTTCCACTGGATCTTCAATGGTCATGATGTTCACATCCGGCTTATTCAAGGTTTGAAGCGCCGCGTACAAAGTCGTGGTTTTACCCGATCCTGTAGGCCCCGTGGTGAGCAAAACTCCATTGGGCAAGTTCAAGGCTTCCGTGAAATGCTTGAGCGCACTTCCCGTGATTCCGAGCTTGTCGAACGTAGGAATTTCTTTGGATTTGTCTTGAATACGCATCACCATCTTTTCTCCATTCACCGTGGGCAAACTAGACACACGCAAATCGAGTTCGCGTCCTTCTTGAGTCGTGACTTGAGCACGTCCATCTTGAGGGATGCGCTGTTCGTCGATCTTCAAGTTGGACATGATTTTGATGCGAGAAACCACCGCAGGATGAATATTGGGTGGGTACTCCACAATGCGCAGTAAAGAACCGTCCACACGATAACGAATTTGCACCGTGCTTTGTTGAGGTTCGATGTGAATGTCGGACGAACGCAAATCAATGGCATACGAAACTGCATTCATCACCAATTGAGGGATGTTTCCCCCAACGATGGCGTCCTGTAATGCTTGCAGTTTTGGATTCATAAGTTTTAAAGAGCGGGAGCGTAGTAGGCTTGAATTTCTGCACGAACATCGTAAGTTCCTCCGTATTCGGAGGGATAAGAAATGGACAAGTTGTCCACACTCATGAGTCGTGTTTCTGCTTCCAAAGAACCAGAAGCCTCAATCATTTCTAAGAATTTGCTGAGGTTTCGTTTGGAAGCATCAGCAGACAGATTCAATTGAGTGCTTCGATAAGTGGTGCCTTCTTGAGAGTCAGTAGGAGTGGCGTATTGAATTGTGCTAATAAAGAAAGGATTGCTTTCAAAATTGTTCTTCACAGCGTAGTCGTCAAACAAACGAGTGAGCGCGGTGAGATCCTCATTTTCAGGAAGAACTTGAGACAAAGATTGTTCGGTTTCTTGTCGAGCAGCCGTCACTTCCACTTTGATGTCTTTGTAGTCTTCAGCAAGGTTAGCACTAAAAGTACGTAAGTTGCTGGCCTCACTTTGAAGCGCAACTGTTTGTTCCTTCATGCCTTGAAGTTCATTCCATTGCCAGATGCCAAGACCCACTGCAAAGAGAAGAACAAAGAGCCCGATGAAAAATTGATGTCGATCATTCATTGGAGTCGGGGTTAGTTTGCAAGGTCATTGAAATTCTAAAACTTCCTGTATAAGAGTCGGATTCGCCACCGCTCTTAGAGAAGGAACGTTCTTGTACATTTTCAAAGTAAGGTGAATCTTCGTAGGCATCGATCAAGTTCGAAATGAGTGTGAAGTTCTTTGTGTCTTCAGTGGTGGTGTCGCCCGAAACAGAAATGGTTCCGTCGTCTTTAAACACAATGTCGGTGAGCGCCAAATTGCTTTGGAATTCCGTGTTGAAGAGAGGATCCACACCCTTGGTCAAGGATTCGATTTCATCCAAGTAAACGGACCATTCAATTCGAGAACTTTGGATGGTGTTGATCGTGGCACTGAGGCTGGCATTCATAAGGCTGAAATCATCGAAGAGTTTTTGGATTTCCGCGTCACTCACACTTTCAAGATTCAAAGAGGAAACTTGAGCGCGGAAGCCGCTGTTTTGTAGCAACGCTTTGCTCGTGTTCAAGTCGGCAATTTCCTGCAAAAGACTTTGGGAGTCCACAGAGCCAGTTTGAGTTTGCAAATCAGCAATGAGTTTGTCGGTGACTTGAACGGAAAGAGCGATTTCTTCAGGAGTCACGGCATCGCTGAATTGAGTTTGAATTTTTCCAAGAAGTTCAGTGACCGTTGCCTTCAGAGTGGCTGCTGAAGCCGCATATTTTTCCCGATTGTTGGTGGAAGTGTATTCCGAAGCCACTTGTTCCTTTGCGTAGAGGTATTGATCCGCTGCATTCGAGAATTGATCCAAAAGCAAAGCGGCTGCTAAGTTTTTTTGAACCAGCACTTCGGCATTCAAATTCGCAACATCAGTGGTAGCCGTTTCAAGCCGCAAAGCAGGGTTCACACCCAGCAAAGAAAGTTGAGTTTTGGTTTGCATTCCAAAGCCAAAGGCAGTGACAAACAAAATCACGATCGCGAATTTGAGGAAGGAAGCTCCAGGACGAACACTGTGTTTAGCAAATTTCTTCAAACTCAGTTCAGGAGTTTTAGGCTTGTCGCCAAAATACGAAACACCTTTTCGTTCACTTTGAGCGACCACATTGTTCATCATTGCTCCGCTTTTCTGTGAAACATCTTTGCCAAAGAGTTCCGTGAACACATTCTTAGATTCTTCACTCAGCTGCCCAGGTACATTTTTTGGTAAAACAGGGCTCTCTACAGGTGCAGCAGGGTGCAACTCAGGGAAGAGTTTTGGGGATCCTAGTGTTGGATTCGCCTCGTTAGCCATACGTTTTTTGTTTTTATTATCTTATAAGTATATCAAAAAAAGCCCCTTTGGGCAACCCCCAGGCACTGAACATTTCCTAAACTATTCAAGAACGTCTCAGTCTATCGAGAACCATACGATAACCTCCTTCGCCATGATTCAGCCATTGAGCCACTCGAGTGATGGTGGCCGTGCTCACACCGGTTTTCTCTGCAATTTCTCGGTAAGGCACGCCCTCGTCCACCATTTGAACCACGGTGAAGCGTTCGGCGAGGTCTTGAAGTTCACCCATAGTGCAAAGATCACGAAAAAAAGCTTTGAATTCCTTAACACTTTTAAGTCTAAGCATGCCTTCGTAAAGAGCCTCCAATTGTTTCACGTCTAGGTTCTGTTTCTTTTTCATACACTCACTATACAAGCACCGCTGCTTTTTAGTCCAGTTTCAGGTCTAAATCTTGCAGGGGAAAGGGCAAATCGCGGCAAAAGTCGATGTAAAGATCCTTGAGGTAGGGCAAAAGCGCCGCATTCATCGTGGTGTTTTGCGCGCGTTTCACATAATCTTCAAAAGGCTTTTTTTGAGGCGACAAAAGCATATCAATTCCAGTGGGCAAGACGCGGTCGCCTAAAGGCAATTTTGTTGCCGACAAAGCAATGCTTCCGACCAAATCTTGGCTGGGCAAAGCGCTGATTTCTTCTGCTTCTTGAGCAAAATTCATTGCACAAAGCACTTTCATCCATGCTTCTTTTGTAGCGCTCAAATCCTTGATTTGACTGCTGCCTCCAATGCATCGAACGCGATAGTAGAAGGCCATCAAAACGTAGCAAAGTGCCATGCTGGGGAAGATCTTTCCTGCCGACAAAGCTGCGCTGAGGGCTGAGGGATTCATTTCAAAACGCAGATTTTTGTCCTCGGACTCCAAGGCTTCTTCTCGCAAAAACAAACGCACACGGTGACCCTTGTCATCCAGTCCCCAAAAATAATAAGTTCCATCGTTTTCATGCGCGCAAAAGGCGCCGTGTACTCCTTCAAAAGCCTCGATAAAAGCGTTCTGTCCCTCTTTACTAAACATAAGTTTGTAAATGGGTGACGCTTCATTTTTAAAGTGCACGCGCTTCAAAAGTTCGGCGACCAAAGTTTCAATTTCTAAATAAATCACGCGAGGTACGTCATCGGATTCAGCAAAAAACTCTGGCCACATTTTGTAATTCAGAGCCGTGATTTGGCTGGAATAATCTTTTTGTCGCAAAAAATCAGGGTCTAAAAGCCGAGCCTCACACCATGTTTTGAGTCGAGTGGCATCGTCTTGGCTGATGTTGCCTTCTTTTACTTTGATCTGCAAAGAATTCAAAAGCCTATCCAAATCTTCTTTTTGAAAGGCTTTGAATCCATAAACCACGGACATTTTATCCTTGTCTCCAAAGTAAGAGAGCCGGAGCAATTTTTCTTCAGGATAAAAACGATAGTGAGGAAAGCTCGCCGTTTCTGGCGCTTTCTGGTCGTGCATCAAAAGACCTCGAGGATAACCCAGCGCTGTGTTCAGCGAAATGCTCGCGAACGAAAGCGCCACACAATATTTTTGCTTGGCTTGAATTTGTGCCATCGAATGAACGAGGTTCGTGTTCACCCAATAAGGCTCATCGAGAGGAGCATGATGATCCGCAGTAGACACCAAAGGCAATTCACGAAT
>CAZROM010000004.1:60429-61615 GCA_964601715.1 uncultured Candidatus Peribacteria bacterium
CTCTTGTCAACATCAAAATTCATTTCATAACTCCTAATCAACAAAAGCCCCCGTTTCCGAGGGCTTTTTTGAGGTTTGAATGAAACCGGAGGGCGAACTACAAAAGTTCAACCTTAGCTCCAGCAGCTTCGAGGGCCTTCTTAGCTTCGTCAGCTTTAGCCTTGTCAGCGTTTTCCATCACCATTCCGTTAGCGTCTACAACGTCCTTAGCCTCTTTGAGACCAAGTCCAGTGAGTTCGCGAACAACCTTGATCACACCGATCTTTTGAGCACCAGCGTCAGCAAGTTTAACGTTGAAGGAAGATTTCTCTTCAGCAGCAGCGCCAGCAGCACCTGCAGCAGCAGGAGCAGCAGCCATAGCCACAGGAGCAGCGGAGATTCCGTACTCTTGTTCCATGAATTTAACTACGTTGTTGAGTTCAACAATGTTGAGTTTTTCGAGAGCCTCGATGAGGGCCTTACCCTCTTTGGAGAGCTCTACTTTTACGTCGTCTGACATAAGTATTTAGGTTAATAGGGAAATAATAAATTAGGCAGGTTTCTTTTCTGCGTACTGTTCGACAGCACGAGCAAAAGATCCCAGAGGAGATTGAATAGCTCCATAGAAGCCTTGCAAAGGTGCGCGCAAGAGTGCGGCAAATTTGGCAAGAAGTTCTTGTTTGGAGGGAAGACCAGCGATTTCCTTCATTTGTGCGACGGACATCACTTTTCCATCCATAATACCTCCAAGGAGTTGAAGTTTGTCGAAATCCTTTGAGAGTTTCTTGATGAGACGAGGTCCAGCAATTCCATCCTCATAAGAGAATGCAGCGCCGACGGTTCCCATCATAACATCATCAGGAAGTTCGATTCCTTGTTCCTTAGCGGCAAGCTTGAATAAGGTTCGTTTTGCGACCTTGAATTCAACTCCAGCGCTTCGAAGCTCACGACGGAGCTTGGAAACTTGTTCTACTGAAAGTCCAGCATATTGCCCGAAAGCAACGGACTGAGCCTTTTGAAACTTCTCTCGAAGTTCCGCAAGACTGGTTTCTTTCTTTTTGCGAGTTGTTGCCATAGTTGTGCAATTTTACTTTAGAGTGGGCCGACCCGATTAGTGTTAACTAAATATCCCAACTCGCGTTGAGACAAACTTAGGACGACCTTTTTACAGGTTAGTCTGCTGCTCTCGGTAGGTCTTCTTCAGGGT
>CAZROM010000005.1:0-42021 GCA_964601715.1 uncultured Candidatus Peribacteria bacterium
AAGCGGCATACGGGAAACCGTATCGGGGGTTCGAATCCCCCCCTCTCCGCCAGATTAGTTCACTTGGCTTCAATTCTGCGCGAAGGCGCATAATATTCAACAATAAAATCTAGAGATCCTGAAAGTTCTGATATATCTATAGACTTTAGATGAGTATCTGCTGTTGGCGCAAAAACTGTTGATGCAAATTCAGAAAGCTTATCTGCGATTCCGCCTTCTGCGCCCGTCGAACAAGAAACAAGAATAATTGAGGCTTTCTCTACAAAACATGCCTTCAATTTTCGGGCCGTTTCATTGCTAATATCCGCCTTGTTTAGCACCCCTGTTCGTAGCCCACTATGGCCTAACGAAATGGTATCTTTAGTCCCATGGCCTGCAAGAAGCATGAATGAAATCTTATGACTAGTCCCATATTTTTGTTCGTAACTCAGTAGACGCCTCCCAAGTCCAACGAAATTCCCACATTCCGCAATTCTTAAGCAAAAACCCATCCCTTTTAGTTGCTCACTTAAACGCTGTAGCTCTCCTTTATTCTGATAGAAAGCCCCGTTGTAATCCGCATGAGGGTAAATGCAAATCCCATATGGTTTTGCTTCTTCTTGATTTAGTCCTTGCTCCAATAGTAACTCATTCGTGTAACGAGCAAAAAACTGTATCCCTGAGCTATGCAGTAATTGAGCACAGAGTCCTTCTTTTTCTTTTTCCAGCTCCATGATTTTTTGCAAATTCATAGCAATACCTCGACCATTTTTTTCTTTATCAGTAATATTTAGACGCCAAACATTCATCAAGCTCCTCACTTCTTTCTCACTAAGGCGTAACTTCAACTTCAGATAATCTACTATTTTACCTTTAATTAACTCACTATATACGGGGACAGTCGCATAATCGCATACAATCTCGCAAAGCAATCGTAAACAAACGGGGTTGTCGGTGTTTTCCAAAAACCCTTCCATCAAATTTTCTAGGAACCTATTACTGGCGTCACTCTGGCTCGTAAAATCCACAGCTGTCTTAAGATCTTCATACTTCACCTCTGATAGTCTTTTACTCTTGATCATTTCGAAAAAAGTATCCAAATGCCTAGCAAAGACCTCTAGCGCCGCTTTTTTATGGCTCGAATCAGTAGATTCTGAAAGTTCAACTAACAGTCGAATTGCAAACTCTCTGTTAGTTTGCCTTGCATTGAACGGCCTTTCATCCTCCAAATGCTCTTCAAGCCTAGGCAGAACTGTTAACAAATATGGAAACTTATCTTCTTCAGATTTGCGCCCCAATTCAAATAAAATAGCATGGAGCTCATCTTTGCCCGCTTCTTCTACAGAGACTCTTGTGCTCATAAGCACTTCCTGAAGCTCTGTAGCCTGCGCAATATCAGCCGTTGCGTCACCTGGTGATTTTAGCCCCTGACGTTCAAGCCTTTCTAGCGGTTCCATTGTTGATCAATTAAATCTGATAATTATATCAGAAATTCTCAGAAAAAACACCTGGAGTCAACTATCCTGAACGCCTCTCTGCAAAATGGCACGAAAGCAAAAACCTAAATACTAAGCCTGCATGTCTTTGAGAGGCAAGCCATCAAGATAGTCACCTTTACCGATGTCGAGGCCATTGTGACGAAGGATGTCGTAGGCGGTGACGAGGTGGAAGAAGAAGTTGGGAAGAGGTGTTGTTGATGCTCCAACGACGTATTTTAATCTGAGCCGGCTTTGGCGTGGCTTGATTTTTGAGGAATCAAAGCGTATATATATTGTATATACAACAATCATGACTACAAAAGTTGCAAGTTGGGGGAATGGGCTCGGGCTACACATCCCAAAAGCCGTGGCGGAGCACCTGAGCTTAAAAGCAGGAACGCCATTGGAATTGAGCATCGAAGCAGACGGTTCGCTTCTGGTGAAACCTGTGAATCAACCGCTCAGCTTGAAAGAGCTTGTTGCCAAAATCGATGAAAATGAACTGCCTGAAAATGGATGGAGCGAGATGAAACCTGTAGGACGAGAAGTATGGTGAAATCAATTTATATTCCAGAACGAGGAGACTTGATTTGGCTCAACCTTGATCCAACGGTGGGGCATGAGCAATCGGGCTTAAGGCCAGCCTTGGTCCTCACGCCAAAACTGTACCATGAGCGCTCAGGAATTGCCTTGGTTTGTCCAGCGACTTCGGTGTTTAAGAATTATCCCTTCCAACTTCCACTGCCAACGCTTAAAAAAATCCACGGTTATGTTTTAGTGGATCAAATCAAAAGCCTCGATTTTCGAGCCCGAGGATTCACATTCATCGAAAAAACTCCCCATTCCTTCATGAAAAAAGTTCAGGAGCTTTTGCTCTGTTTGGTTGTTCAGGATTAGCTCCATTTGACTTTCTGTGAAATAACCTGTACCCTAGGTAGTAGGTTACTAATTTTGCTATGACACATCACCACGAAATTCCGGTTCAAAAAGCCAAGGCTCTAAAATTGGCGCGACAAGCACAAGGGACTTTAGAAAAAGTCATCGCCATGATTGAGGCGGATGCGTATTGCCCTGAAGTCATCCAACAAGCGGACAGCGTTGCGGGACTGCTGCGCAGCGTGAAGCGAGAACTTTTAGCGGGGCATCTGGACACCTGCGCTGTGGCGAATTTGAAGGCCAATAAGAAAGGGGCAATTGAAGAATTGATGAAAATCTACAAACTTTCTAACTAATTTTTTATGCGTATTGAATCTTTTAAGGTCCATGGGATGCACTGCGCGTCGTGCGCCAATATCATTGAACGCAGTCTCAAAAAAAATCCTGCCGTGAATTCGGTGGAAGTGAATGCGCTCACGGAACGTGCCAAAATTGATTTTGACGAAGGGCAAACGAGCGTGGAGGAATTTTCGAGAGTGCTGGCGCCACTGGGTTACACCATTGAAACCGATGAAGTAAAAAAAGAAGGAGCTAGCTCTGAGAAAGAAAAAGAATTGCAAACGATGAAAACAAAAGTTTTGCTGGCTTTGCCTTTAGCGGTGCTCAGCATCGCGATGATGATTTGGGAAACCGGCATCGAATTTGCATGGTTTCCTGAAATGAATCCTGTGGTGAAAACTTTTTTGCACCACTTGTTCCCGCTCTTTGCGACTTATGTTTTATTTGGAATTGGACAAAATTATGTGGTCGCGGTGTTCCGTTTTTTCCGTTATGGAAAAGCGAACATGGACACTTTGATTGGGCTAGGAACTTTGACCGCCTTTTTGTACAGCTTTTTGATCAGTGCTTTTGAGAATTCCTTGCCCGTGGGCATCGATCCTTCGAAGTCGTATTACGATGTGACGATTGTGGTCGTGAGCTTCATCACGCTGGGCAAATATTTGGAAGCGAAATCCAAACTGAAGACGGGGGATGCCATCCAAAAATTGATGGCGCTTCAAGCCAAGGATGCGTGGGTGATTCGCGATGGAAAAGAAATCCGTGTGGCGATTTCAGATGTGAAAGTGGGCGAGGAGCTGCGCGTGAAACCCGGTGAACGAATTCCGGTGGATGGAGAAGTTACGGAAGGCAGCTCTTATGTGGATGAGTCCATGCTGACGGGGGAACCTGTGGCGGTGCTCAAAGAAGTGGGCGACCGCGTGACGGCGGGCACGCTGAACACGAAGGGCAGTTTTATTTTTAAAGCGGCGCGCGTGGGCGAAGACACCGTGCTTTCGCACATCGTGAAAATGGTGGAAGAGGCTCAGTCGAGCAAGGCGCCGATTCAAGCCTTGGCCGATAAAATTTCGGCTGTTTTTGTTCCCGTCGTTTTGGCCATTGCCCTGCTCTCTTTTGTGGGATGGATGGTGGTTGGAAACTTCTCTTTTGCACTTGTTTCCTTTGTGGGAGTGCTCGTGATTTCTTGCCCTTGTGCGCTTGGACTGGCGACCCCAACGGCGATCGTGGTCGGCGTTGGCAAGGGTGCGAAGGAAGGAATTTTAGTCAAAGATGCAGCGACTTTGGAACTGCTGAGCACGGTGGACACCTTGGTGGTGGACAAGACAGGAACGCTGACGGTTGGAAAGCCTGAATTGGTTTCGACCTTGAATTTTTCGGAGCGAAAAGAGGACATGCTTTTGTCGCTGCTGGCTTCGCTTGAGCAACTGTCTGAGCACCCTTTGGCGCACGCCCTTGTGGCGAGTGCGAAGGCGCAGGATTTGGTGCTGAAAAAAGTGGAGGATTTTGAAGCGGTGAAGGGCAAGGGCGTGCGCGGTCGCATGCAGGGGAAACTGTATTTGGCTGGAAGTTTGGCGTTCATGGAAAGTGAAAAAGTTCACATGAAAAGTTTGAGTGCCGAACTCAAAAAAGAAATCGAGACTCAAACGAGAAAAGGACAAACTCCTCTATATTTTGCGGAAGACGGAGAGCTGCTTGCGACTTATTTTGTGGCGGACGCTTTGCGCGAAAATACAAAAGCCGTTGTTGCTCAACTCAAGAAACGCGGTTATCGAGTGATCATGCTGACGGGAGACATGAAGTCCACCGCTGAGGCGATTGGACAAGAAGCGGGTGTGGACGAGGTGATGGCGGAACTCATGCCTGCGGACAAATTGAAAAAAATTAAAGAGCTGCAAAAGGCTGGTGCTCGTGTAGCCATGGTGGGCGACGGAGTGAATGATGCGCCTGCGCTGGCGCAGGCGGACGTGGGAATCGCCATGAGCACGGGCAGCGACATCGCCATTGAATCGGCAGGCATGACTTTGCTGCATGGAGACATTGGCAAGTTGGCAAAGGCCCTTCGCTTGTCGCAACTGACGATGCAAGGCATTCATCAAAATTTGTTTTGGGCTTTCTTCTACAATGTGGTTGGAATTCCGCTCGCGAGTGGAATCCTTTTCCCACTCACGGGATGGCTGCTCAGCCCCGTGATTGCGGGTGCTGCCATGGCGTTTTCGAGCGTGAGTGTGGTCAGCAATTCTTTGCGGCTCAAAGTAAAATCGCTCCGTTGATTTTTAACCTTTTTTTATGAAATCGTTTCGTTTCCATGTGGAAGGCATGCACTGCAAATCGTGCAAAATTCTGATCGAAGAAGAGCTCAAAGATTTGCCCGAAGTCAAAAGCGCCGTGGTGGACCTCAAGGCTCGCGCCTTGAATGTGGAAGGAAATTGGAAAGAGGAAGACAAAGAAGTGCTCAGCACTTTGAATGCGGTTTTGGCGCCACGAAAATATCGTTTGTCCGATGAAGTTCCTGCTTCAAAAGTGGCGTGGGGTGACTTTACTTTAGCGCTGCCCATTGCTGGATTTTTTATCGCCGCCTTTTTGATTTTGCAAAAACTGGGCATCGTCAATTGGGTGAGCTCCAGCGAAATGAATTTGGGCACGGCGTTTGTGATTGGCATTGTGGCCTCACTGTCCACATGCATGGCAGTGGTGGGAGGACTCGTACTTTCGGTGTCGGCGAACTTTGCAAAGGATGGACAGAAAATTCGCCCTCAATTGTATTTTCATGTGGGGCGACTTGTTTCGTTTTTCCTCTTGGGTGGACTCATTGGGATGCTCGGCGGTTTCATTCAATTCGGAGCCACTTCAACCTTTGTGTTGGGCTTGATCGTGGGCGTGGTCATGCTTGTTTTAGGACTCAATCTTTTGGACATTTTCCCTTCACTCAAACGCTTTCAACCCACTTTGCCGGCAGCGTTTTCAAAACCCATTTTGGCGCTGAAGAATCTCAATCACACCTTCACTCCTGTGCTGCTCGGCATTGTCACTTTCTTTTTGCCCTGCGGCTTCACTCAATCCATGCAATTGTATGCACTGTCGAGTGGAGGGTTTTGGACCGGTGCTCTGACTCTGCTCGTCTTTGCGCTGGGAACTTTGCCTGTGCTTAGTCTGCTCAGTTTCAGTTCCTTGGGCATTCAAAAACGTGGACAGTCCGGCGTTTTCTTTAAAGCCGCTGGGCTTGTCGTTTTATTCTTTGCCGTCTTCAACATTCTCAATAGCTTTGTTGCTGCTGGTATAATTTCACCTTTCTTTCAACTATGAACACTAAAATTCTCGTCAGTTTTTTACTCACTGGTTTCTTCATTGGAATCGCCTTGAGTGTGGGCGGCAAAGACACGGCAATCGACACTCCAGAAGTGGGAACCGTGAGCGTTGTGGACGGCGTGCAAATGGTGGCCATGCAAGCCAAAGGGGGTTATTCACCTGCCAAAGTGACACTGCAAGCAGGGCTCCCCACCGTTTTGACAATGGAAAGCAAAGGCACTTACGACTGCTCTGCATCACTACAAATCCCTCAACTTGAATATTCGTCGATTTTGCCTGCCACGGGTGAAACCGAAATCCAAATTCCCGCACAAGAATCGGGAACGGTGATTCAAGGTCTCTGTGGAATGGGCATGTATGGATTTCAACTGATTTTCGAGTAGAATAGAAGAACCTTCATCCCTTTGATTTTATGGAATTACAAACCGCTGCTTTTGGTGCTGGATGTTTTTGGGGCGTGGAAGAAACGTTTCGCGCTGTTCCCGGCGTGAAAGAAACCGCTGTGGGCTACATGGGTGGCAACACTGAGAATCCCACTTATCAAGACGTGTGCACCGACAAAACGGGTCACGCCGAAGTGGTGCGCGTGAAATACGATCCCAGCGAAGTGAGTTACGAAACACTTTTGAATGTGTTTTGGGAGAATCACAACCCCACGCAATTCAATCGCCAAGGTCCCGACTACGGCAGCCAATACCGCAGTGTGATTTTTTACTACTCTCCTGAGCAAAAAGCGCAGGCCGAAGCCTCACTTGCCGCTTTGGAAGCGAGTGGAAAATACGAGCGAAAAATCGTGACTCAAATCGTGCCTGAAGCTCCGTTTTGGATGGGCGAGGAATACCACCAACAATACCTCGCGAAACGAGGATTGAGCTCTTGTCATCTTTGATCTAGACTGCGCGCATGAAAAAACCTTCTCGCCTTCTGTTTATCCTTTTGAATCTTGGCTTCCTCGCCGTTTTGGTGGGCGTCGTGCTGAACTTGGTTTATGCACCTTCTGGTCCAAGCTTGGAACTCACTTCCAACTTGGAAACTGTTGAGCCTGGACAATTGGTGGAGGTGCGCTACAAAGTTTTGGATGAAAATGGCGACCCAGTGATGGACTTTGACCGCGTGCAAGAAAAATTGATGCACCTCGTTGTGGTTCGTGAAGATTTGACTCAGTTCCAACATTTGCACCCTGACCTCAACAAAGAAACCGGTGAATTCAGCGTGGATCTGACTTTTGACGGGGCCGGAACCTATGAGTTGTATGCGGATTTCACTCCTGAGCATTCCACCCAAATGGTCTTGCCTTTCATGGTGAATGTGGGTGAAAGCACTTCGGTGATGCCTGAAGCTTTGGCCTTGAGCGGGGTGGATCCTTTTGATTTTGAAGGACTGCATGTGACTCCTCATTTTCCTGAAACCATCACGGCAGGCAACTCTTTCAGCTACTCCTTTGATGTGACTCAAGACGAGAAGGCCGTGAGTTTGGAAGACTTCTTGGGTGCCCAAGGGCAAAGCGCAGTCATTCATGAAGGTGACCTGAGCTACGAAAACGCTCATCCTAAAGAGAAAGGTTTGGACTTCGAAGTGGTTTTGGATGAGGCGGGTCTCTACAAAAGCTTCACTCAGTTCCAGGTTTCTGGACGTATTTACACGCTAGAGTATACTTTTGAAGTGAAGTAGTAGGAAAACTTAACTCGCTTCTATGAAAAAAGTCTTAGCACTTTTCGCTCTCAGTTTCGCTCTTTTGGCGTGCACGACTCCGCCCGATTTTCATGTGGATCTGAGTGTGACTCATCGCGAAGAAAGCGAGGACAGCAATAGCACTACTGAAACTTTGGTGATTGATGGATACGAGGGGACTTATCATTGGGTTTATTCTGGCTACTCACCGGATGAGAATATGGACACCGACCAAGAATATGACTTCACTTTGACGGAGGAAGATTTACAGAGCCTCACGCTGCTCATTCGCGAAAACGGACTGATGATTCAGCGTGAAGACACCGTGAACACGGGCGAGCCTTGGAGTGCCTTTGAGGTGAGCTGGAACAACAGCATGGGCGGACAAAGCGCGAGTGGACATGTGGTTGGCGAGCCCAGCTCTTGGGACGATTGGAATGCATCAGAACCCAGTTCCATCACCGACGAAAGTTTGTACGCGGTGGAACAGGTGATGGAGTTTGTGAAGGGATTTGAATGAACTGCTACTCCGATTCCATTTCAGTGTGTTTTGTTGTATAATGGTGGGAATTAAAATTCCACCATGCTTGAAGGCCAAAATGCTGAAGAATCACAAGCTACACCCGAGCAATCACGACTTTGGTTCCGGAAAAATGCCAATAAATATTTTTACGGATGGTATGAGGAGTACAAGGCTATGGTCTTAAAAGCTTTGGGAGAAAAATCCATCTTGGCTGAGGACTTAGGTGAAGTTTGGGCACTGCGTTATATTGCTCGTAAAGATCTCCCCATCCCAACACGTGATCCAGAAGTGGTGTCAAAAATTCAGTTCCCAGTGTTTGAAGCCTACGTCCAAGAACTAGCTGATGAAATTTTCTTGATTGACCCGGCACTGATTTCTCCTTTCAGGCGAGGTATTCAGACTGTTCTTGACTCAGAACGTACTGCATTTGTTAAATATTTAGGCCACTAAACTCGAACCCGTCATCTCGGCGGGTTTTTGAATTTCGAGAAGTTCGAGGATAGTTGGGGCGATGTCTTTGAGACCGCCAAAAGTCTGCGTGCGCAGACTTTCTGCTTCAAATAATGGCTTGATGGAGCCGTTTGATATGAAAATGAACGGTACTGGGTTTCGGGTGTGAGAAGGGCATTCTTTGCCGTCCAAGGAAGCGTCGTCGATGGGATTCACCGTGTGATCGTAAATCATGTATTCGGCGTTGCCGTGATCGCCCGTGATGAGCACGGTATAACCGGCACCGAGGGCGACGGGAACGAGCTGAGCGAGGCAATGATCGATGGTTTCCACGGCTTTGACGGTGGCTGCGTAGTTGCCCGAATGACCCACCAAATCGAGGTTGGCAAAATTCAGGGCGATGAAATCGTAAGCCTTTCCGATTTGTGGAGTTTGCAATTCTTTGATGAGGGCATCGGTGATTCCTTGAGCACTCATTTCAGGCATTTCGGCGTAGGAAGGGCACTTGGGCGAATCCACCATCACGCGCGTTTCATGAGCAAAAGGATCTTTGACTTGGCTGTTGAAAAAGAAGGTGACGTGAGCGTATTTTTCGGTTTCGGCGATGCGCAGTTGCGTGCGTCCTGCTGCCTCTATCGTGGCACCAAGATTGTTCAGCACTTTGGTCTCAGGAAAGACAACGGGAGCTTCGGTTGTGTAAGGGCCGAAAGCCACAAAATTGGGTTTGAATTCGTCGGCAGCCACGGGATTCAAAAAGCGCTGAGTGAGTTGAGCGGCACGGTCGGTGCGGAAGTTGAAGAACACCACGGCGTCGTCGGGATGGACGAGACCTTCGGCATCGAGGAGCACGGGCTTCAAATAGTAATCGCTTTCGAGTCCAGCTGCGTAAGCGTCTTCAATGGATTTGATGGCATCGGTGGCCACGTCGCCCTTTCCTTTGGTGTAGAGCTGATAAGCTTCTTCGGTGCGGTCTAGATTTTTGTCGCGATCCATGGCGAAGTAACGTCCCACGAGGGTGGCGAGTTTGCCCACTCCCAGCGTCTGCATGTGCGTTTGCAAGGTTTGGATGAAGCCCACTGCGGATTTGGCTGGAACGTCGCGCCCATCGGTGATGCCGTGCACGAAGACCTTGGTGAGTCCTTGCTCCTTGGCAAAGTCGAGAAGGGCCAGACAGTGATCGAGATCGGCGTGAATGCCTTGGTCGGAAATCATTCCCAAAATATGAAAGGCGGAGTTCTTGGCTTTGGCGTGAGCGGCGGCATCGAGCAGGGCCTTTTTTTGGAAGAAACTGCGATCTTCAATGGCGGTGTCTATCTCTTGCAAAGGTTGCAAAACCACGCGTCCTGCGCCCATGGTGAGGTGCCCGACTTCTGATCCTCCTTGCGTTCCGGCGGGAATGCCGACGGCAAGGCCGGAGGCATCCAAAAGAGTCCATGGACGAGTGGCATACAGTTCATCCAAAAAAGGTGTGTTGGCATTGTCGAGCGCATTGCCCGCGTAAGGCTTGCCGTGACCGAAACCATCGAGGACGCAGAGAAGGACTTTGTTCATAGAAATTCAGTGAGTTCTGGTTGGCGGTATTTTGGCTGAAGTTTCACAAATACTCCAGCTCTTCTTGAGTTCTTTGTGAGTTGGCCAATCTCAGTCCAAAATGCAGCTGGGCGGCCATGTACATGAGCAAAGGAAAAATGAGCAGCATCAAGTAGGCGTAGCCCGACATCAGCAAAAAATCGTAGAGTCCGTGGAAGAGCACGCCAATGAACAGAGCTTTGCGGAACATCTTTTTTTCGTCGCGCGGATTTTTTGCGGCCTTGGCGTAACCCACGTAAAAACCCATGAGCCCTGAAAAGAGAGCGTGCGCCGGAACGGCAGTGAAGGCGCGAAGCAAACCTGTCTGAGTTCCGAATTGAACCGTGTACATTGCGTTTTCGAACATTGCAAAACCCATGCTGGCGATGACGGTGTAGGTGATGCCATCCATGAGCTCGTTGAACTTTGGATGGTAATAGGCCACTTTTTTTACGACCCATAGTTTTCCGAATTCTTCTGGAAGCGCCACAAAAAAGAAGGGCGATATGAACCAAAACCACCACGGAATTTCTTCAAAAAAACTGAGGAAAGTGCTTTGCAGAAAAAACTCCACACCTGCCACTGGCATGACGACCAAAACTCCAAGAATGAAGATGCGACGCATCAATTGGAGTGGTTCCGTCTCACCTTTGTCTTTGAACCAAAAGTAAAACAGAAGCACTAAAACTGGCAGCGCTGCGATCAAAAGTTGAAGCGCGATTTCTCGACTCATAGTCCTGCGAGGTAATCCACCGCCGCGTCCAATTGCACGTCAACTTCTCCTTCACTGGGAACCGCACCGTCGTTGGTCACTTCCATGTTGGGAGTGATACCTGTGTGGTCGATGGTGTGATCGAGAGGAGTGAACCATTTTGCAACGGTCAAACGAAGAGTGGAACCATCACTGAGTTCGTCCAATTCTTGAACAGAACCCTTTCCGAAGCTTTGTTCTCCGATCAAGGTTGCGCGTTGAAAATCCTGCAAAGCTCCTGCCAAAATTTCGGAAGCGGAAGCCGATCCTTCGTCGATGAGAACGACGAGAGGAATGTCGGTGAGTTGCCCGTTCCCTGTGGTTTTGATGACTTCGTTGTCTCGGTCACGGTACTTCACAATGACCGCGGTTTTTTCATCCTTAAAGAATTCACTGACGATTTGGACGGCTGAGTCGAGGTAGCCTCCGCCATTCATGCGAAGGTCCAAAATGAGTCCGTCGGGACTGTCTAGTTTGATCTGGCGAACGGCGGTTTCGAATTCATTGTAGGTGTCGTCGCCGAACTGATAAATGGCGAGGTGAGCGAAAGTTTTTCCATCTTTTTCAACCGTGCTGAGTTCCACGCTTGGAACGCTGATCGCCTGACGAGTGATGGTCATTTCGATGGGTTCGTCCACGTCCTTTCTCAAGATTGTGAGATGCACATCGGTGCCTGCGGCTCCTCGAATCGCCATGATGGCATCGAACAAAGTCATGTCGCTGGTGAGTTGATCTTCCACTTTGTAAACGTAGTCGCCAGGCAACAATCCTGCTTCTTCAGCTGGGGAGTCTTTGAGGGGAGCGAGGATGGTGAGCGCGCCATCTTCCACGGTCAGTTCTGCGCCAATTCCTTCGAGTTCACCGTTGAGACTGCTGTTGAATTGCTCGGTTTCATCGGGGCTCATGAACACGGAATAAGGGTCTTCCAAAGAATCCACCAAACCTGTGATTGCGCCGTACAATTGTTTTTGGTTGCTGATGCTGTCTAAGTTGACGTAACTCTTGTCCACTGTGTCTTTCACGTCCCAGAACAAACCGAGATCCAAGGAGGAATCGGCTTCTTGGCTGCTTGTGTTGTCAGTGCTTGATTCTTGGTCGCTCGACAGATCAATTGTGTGCGCTTGCCAGCCGATCAAAGAGCCTATGAGTAAAAAACTAAGAGCGCGGAGGATGGATCCTTGTTTTTGCATGAAGTGGATTTAAATGTTTTGGCGTTTTTTGTGCGGGGACACTATAGTCCAAGCCGATTTTTTTGTACAAATTTTGCACTTTTGCACAAAAAATTGGGCGGGATTTCAGGTTTTTGTCAGAAAAATTTCAGGACTAGGGGTCGTCGATTTTGCTAGCGTGAAATCCCTTAACCCCTTTCTTATGAAGCGCCGCTTCCTGTTCGTCCTTTTTTTAGTGTTTAACGCCTGTTCTTCTGGCACTTTTTACAGTCTGCCCGCACTGCCTTTTTCGCTCACGGTTCCGTCCAACTATGACTATTTGGATTCCAGTTCCACGGTGATTTTCTCACCCAAGCAAGGCTCTGCATCTTTGGTGTTTGAAAAAGAAGCAACGGATCTGCCTTTTGTGGATTTGTTCGAGGCGGGCTACGAAGAACTCACGCCAAAATCCAGTGGCATTTGGGTGATTTGCGAAGAAGAAAAATGGGACAATTGCTATGTGCAAAACATGGACTTTTTGGAACTTTGTCCTCTGCACATTCGCACCGATGGCGCACTGAATGAGGATGAAAAAGCGGAAGTGATAAGAGTTTTGAACATGTTGCGCAAAGATTGAGTGCCTCGCGCGATTTTGTCAGAAAAATTTAAGGCGAATGTAGGGAAAATTTAAGGATTTCGTTCAGGTCTTTTGACTACAGTGACCCTGCATTTCTTGATCTTTCACTTTTCGTTTTTTACTACTTTCTTCCGTTCCACTGCAGCACAACCATAAGGAGGTACTATGCTGCGTTTCACGATGGGGACTTGTTCCCTGATTCTGGCCTGTGGCTGTGAGAAGCCGGACTACCTCGAAGGGCAGGGGGGTGCGCGTCCGTTCATGACGCTCCCGTTCCCGTCCGGCGAGTACTGGAACCTCACGCAGGGCTACGACACCGGCTCGCACCAGAACTACGGCTTCCGCTTCGGCGACGACACCTACGCGCTGGACTTCAGCCAGTCGGCGTGCGATCCCTACGGCAAGCCGATCAACCCGCTCATGGAGGGCAAGGTCATCAAGGTCGAGGTCGCGGACACGAGCAGCGACAGCGGCTACGGCAACAGCGTCCTGATCGAGCACGAAGACGGCTACGTGAGCCGCTACGGTCACATGACGGGGCACAACACCTCGCTCGGCGACCATGTGGACACGAACACCGTTCTCGGCTGGGTCGGGGACACCGGCTACGTCATTGGCTCTGGCTGTTCCTCGCATCCGGGCACGCACCTGCATCTGGCTCTGTATCAGGATGAGGTTGCGGTCCCGCCGCTTCCTCTGTCGGGCACGCTCATGGCGGTCGGCTGCTGGTACAACCGCGAGGGCGACGAGTCCTGCGGCGGCGATCCCGGCCCCTACGATCCGGTGGAAGGCGCTTCATCGAGCGGCGAGTACGACGATGAAGAGGCCGCCATCGAAGACGACGGGGACGGGCTCAACGTGGGCTTCGTGGACATCTCTCCGGAGCAGGGCACTGCCGATCACACGGAGTACGTCTGGGTGGCCACCGTGGTCAGCGACCACGGTAAGCCCGACGTCACTCTCAAGATCAGCAACCCGAACGACGGGCAGACCTACGACTTCTCGATGAGCAGCACGAGCGACTCGAGCCCTTGGGTCTTCACCTACCAGAAGACCCTCAACGATGCCGCGACCTACACCTACTGGGTGGAGTCCTCGGTGTCGGGGCGGAACGACAACTCCGGCAGCCAGCGCGTGAGCGTGGGGAGCGGCTGGAGCGACGACATCGACTTCATGATGGACGAGGTCAGCCCTTCGCGGGGTACGGCCAACTCCACGGAATTCGAGTGGGAGACCTGGGTCGAGGCGGACGACACGCCGACGGTGCAGCTCATGATCGTCAACCCGAGCGATCCGACCATCTACTCGTTCGAGATGGACACGGAGGACGCGGGAGGGCTCACCAACGCCACCTACGAGAAGACGCTCCGGGATTCCGGAACGGACTACACGTGGTGGTTCCAGGCCGAGACCAGCAACAGCGTGCAGAACTCCTCGGTGGGGCACGTGGAGACGGAGTAGTAGAAGCGAGAAGTTCGCTCAAAGAACGGCCGCTCGGAACTTGCAAGCTGCACTGGTTCCCCAGTCAGAGTCCTGATTCGAACGTCTAGAAGACCGCTGCCTCGGCAACGGTGTACTACTCCTCGGGGGTGGCCGCTTCGGTGGCCATCCCTACTCCCTTTATTGTAATTTTGTTTGTTTTTGTTAAGCTCTAAAAAACTAATCCACTCCCATGACAGATTCCGCTCCAAAAGTCTGTGGCACTTGTTTCTTTTACTTCTTCAACAACTGGCGAAGTCACGGGCCTCTTTTCCCTGATCACGACTGGGATTTTTTCGAAAAACACCCCACTCAAGTTGGCACTCACGCAGAGGTGGATGTGTTTGAGGGGAAAGCAAAGTGCAGGTCGTGCGGAAAAATCGCCGCCGTGTATTGCACCTATGGTGACGGCTACGGATTCAGCGAGCTCAACGCCTCAGTTTAAGAGGCCATTCGCGTGTCGAATTCACCTTCAGGCACCGCGAAGTTTTCACTATTGTTGACTGCAACTTCCGTTTGCTCTGGGCTCCAATCGTCGGCAGTGACATTCATTGCTGCATCATGAAAGCTGTCGGTGAAAGCATCCACTTCCGTGGGCTGGCGCTCACGTCCTCCGACTTGCGCTTCAAGTGCGGCATAGACGCGGTCTTGCTCACCGTCTTGGTCATCGACATAAGCATCCTCGTTGGGTCCTGCCATTTTTGTTTTGATTAGAATTCTTAGTATTCTAACACTTTTTTGCGGATTTTGCTAGAGCTGGGTGGCTTGCGCCGTTAGAATTTGTTTCAGAATTCACCGACGTCGGTGAATGGGACGATGTTTTTCAAAGATGACAAGAGTAGCGAGTCACTTTCTCAACAGTCTAAGAAGCTGAAAGCCTGCAGTAATCTTTCTTGTATACCCTGACTTTCTGGCGTTTGAGTTCGTTCTGTCCAAATGATGCCTCTTATATCTACTTTCTTAATTTCTTCCAATTCTGGTAGTTCTTCTTCATAGATTTTTTGAATTTCGGAATCATTCAACCCAAGTCGTTCTTTGTGTATTTGTAATTTTTCTATAAAAAAAGGGATGAACCTTGGATCCGTGCGCCATTTGTCTGAAAAGAATGTTGCGCTCAAATACCTTTGCTCTGGACTGCCCTCAGGAAGCAATCTATAAAGATCCTCAGCTGCACTGCGAACCTTCAGTTTTTCTCTTTCTACATATTCCTTAACAGCAGGTAGAGGGAATCCCAGTAAGAGTCCACGTCTTACAGCTTCTTCTTCCTCTGCGGTTTTGCTGATGAATTCAATGATATCTGCTGGATCTTGAGAGGGAAGATCAGCAAACTCTTGAGCATGCTTTCTTACGAGTGCTGCCACCAAGCGCGGGCTGTAGGTGTATCTCCCAAGAGTAGTGAACCCGAATTTCTCCAGTTCTGTTTTGTACTGTTCACACAAAAAATTATCAAAGCACACGGCTTTCTCTCCCAGAAACATCGCTTCAAGGGGTCCGCGGTCACCCTGATGATCTCCTTCTTTCAAACTCACTCCATAATGAGCTGAAACAAGGGCAGTGAAGCTTGCCCATTTGTTTTTTCCAATAATCCATGCACTGGGAATGTCTCCTTCAACTTTATTTCTTCCCTCACACTCTGCGAGGCTGATCATTTGGGGATAGTTAGTTGGCTCATAATAACATGATTAATGCCAAATGTCGACTGAGTCCCCTACAACTTCCTCAGCGGCGCGATGCTGAGCGACAACTTTTTGATGCCCACCATTTTGAAGGCCACGGTCACGAGGCCGCCGGCGACTTGGATCACGACACCTTCACCAAAGGTTTTGTGAAAGACGCGGTCACCGTCGTGAAGTTCGGGAATGTCGAAGCCGGCGTCGTCCTCCATGGGGATGGGGCGGTTTTCGGGATCGTCGGGAACAAAATCCACATCGGGAACAAAGCGAGGGCCGGAGTCGCTGCCGTAAGGATCGACGGGTCCACCGAAAACACGAGAGCCGAAGCCAGCGATGGAAGGGGCGGGCGCGTTGCCTTCCACCAATTCTTCGGGAAGGTCGAGGAGAAATTGCGAAGGAGCGTTTTGCTTGAACTCGCCGAAAAGCATGCGCTGTTTGGCGTACAAAAGGTAAAGGTGGTTCATGGCGCGGGTGATGCCTACGTACATGAGGCGACGTTCTTCTTCCAGTTCGTGAGGTTCGAAAAGAGCGCGCGAATGAGGGAAGATGCCTTCTTCAAGACCAGTGATGAAGACCACGGGGAATTCGAGTCCTTTGGCGCTGTGCAGGGTCATGAGGGTCGCGGAGTTGGGTCCGTCTTCGAGTTGATCGAGATCGGAGATGAGACTGATTTCTTCCAAAAAAGTGGCGAGTGAAATGCGGGGTTCGAGAGCTTCGTATTTGTCGGCAACTGAAATGAGTTCTTGAATGTTTTGCAGGCGCGCTTCTCCTTCGGGCGTTTGATCGGCGACGAGCATGTCGCGGTAACCCGATTCTGCGATGACGTGTTTGATGAGTCCACCCACGGCAAATTCCTCCGAAAGGTCGCGGAAGTGGCGGATCATGGTGCTGAAGGCGGTCATGGCTTTGGAGTCGGTTTGGCGTTCGAGCGCGGTGAAGAAAGAAACGTCCGAAAGCACGGCCTGACTTTGCACTTGCTCGATGGCTTTGGGTCCGATTTTGCGAGCGGGTGTGTTGATGATGCGCAGCAAACTCACACTGTCGTGAGGATTTTGGATGACACGCAAATAGGCGATGATGTCTTTGATTTCTTTGCGGAGGTAAAACTTAACACCTCCCACGATTTTGTAAGGAATTCCGAAACGCATGAAGGCTTCTTCGAGCACACGGGATTGAGCGTTGGTGCGGTAGAGCACGGCAAACTCGCGGTAGTCGGGAGTCACTTGCTGGCGCACGTGCTTGAGAATGGTTTCAGCCACTTTGTAGGCTTCGTCGCGCTCGTCACGTGTGTGCCAGACTTTGAGTTTTTCGCCCCCTTCGCGATCGGTCCAGAGCTTCTTTTCTTTGCGATGCGTGTTGCGTGAAATCACACTGTGGGCGGCGTCCAAAATGAGCGCGGTGGAACGGTAATTTTGCTCGAGTTTGATGACGAGCGCCTCGGGGTAATCTTTTTCGAAGTCGAGAATGTTTTGCATGTTCGCTCCACGCCAGGAGTAAATGCTTTGGTCGGGATCTCCGATCACGCACAGATTGCGATATTTGGCGGCGAGCATTTTCACCAAAGTGTACTGAGCGTGGTTGGTGTCCTGATACTCATCCACCGAAATGTACAGATAGCGCTCTTGGTACTGATCGAGCAGCTCAGGAAATTTTTCAAAAAGTTCCACGGTTTTTAAGATGAGATCGTCGAAGTCGAGGGCTTGGTTTTTGGCGAGGCGGCGCTGGTAGGGTTTGTAGAGTTGGCCGACTTTTTCGGTGAATGGATTGTGGGCGTGATCCGAGTAGTCGTCCGCACCCATGAGTTGATTTTTAGCCTGAGAAATGGCACCAAGTACGGCCTTTGGGTTGAGTTGTTTTTCGTCGATGTGGTGATCCTTCATGATCTCTTTCATCAGCACCACTTGGTCGTTGGCGTCGTAAATCACAAATTGATTTTCGAAGCCGAGTTGATGAATGTGACGGCGCAAAATCTGAGCACAGATCGAGTGAAAGGTTCCCACGGTGGGAAGTTCGGGTTCACCGACTAATAATTTAGCGATGCGCTCCTTCATTTCGCCCGCGGCTTTGTTCGTGAAAGTGACCGCTAAAATGTTCCATGGCCTCACGTTTTTTTCTTGGATCAAATAAGCCACACGATGGGTGAGGGCGCGCGTTTTTCCGGAACCCGCTCCAGCAATAATAAGCACGGGGCCGTCGGTGGCTTTGACCGCTTCTTGCTGCATTTCGTTGAGACCGTCTAAAAGGGACATGCTGTGGAGTAGGGGGAGTTCATCTTAGCATGAAAGACTGGGAGAAAGGGAAGGCATTTTCTTTGGCATAGAGGCCCCTTTAATGCCTGCAAAAACGCCTTCCCCTTCTCCCTTTCGTGAAGTTGAACTTGGTGTTCAGAGCACCGTTTCAAAGACAGGACAAGGACGCTTTCTTGCGAGAGATTTTTGCCTTGAGTACGATGAGAGCCATGAACACTGGAATCAAACATTTGGTGCTCGCGGTCTTGTTGGTGATTTTGGTGGTGCTGGCTGGGCCCATGGTCCCTCGCTCCACTGAGGTCAGTGTACTGGGCGTGGGCGAGGCGCTGGGAACTTTTCCAAGTGACCCCCAGCTCAGCGTTGAGTTGCCCAAGCAAAGCGACAAGCTCGCGATCAGCTCTCAGTCCGAGGTTTTGTTTTTTGATCTGAATGCGGAAGCCGAATACACGCTTCGCTATTTGACTGTGGTGGTGGAAAGCCAAGGTCTGACTTTGCCTGCCAAACTGAGCGACTGGAAGGTTTATCCTGTTCAAGACGGACGCGTGGACTACCGCGAATCGATGGGCTACGGCGAAGAAATGCAAAACGGATTGCTGAGACTTCGTCTGTTCTCCAATCCAGCCGTGGGCTATTTGGGTGAGGAAGAAGCCTCATTTGCGCTCGTGGCTCCCATCTTTAAAAATGGCGAAGCGGAAGCCTATTTGAAACTCACGTTCCCAAAACTTTTGAGTGATGAATTTGGCTGGGAATTTGCGGCAGGGCATCACACCGAACCTTGGATGGATGTGGACTCTGCTGCATTATTGAAAACGGATCAAATCCTTGGCTTGCCTTCTGAGAGTGTGGAGCGCCGCTAAACTTGAGAAAACCTGTTGGATGTGGTACAATTGGCAGATTTATCAAACAAAAAAATGGACGGCAAAGAACCCCATTCCGCACCCGAAGACCTTCGCTCTGATCTTTTTACAGGAGGTTTGGGCGAGAAGAAAAATGTCAAAGAGTGGGTGAAGAATGGAGAGAGCACCGCAGAAGCAAAGGAGTTGGCCCTCACACTACAAGCGAAAATGGAGGCCATCAAAAAAGAGACCAACTTAAAACTGGTTCAAGAATACCGCTACGTCTTTGACGAGCTCATCATGAGCCCTGACAGCTATGATGCCAAATCCACAACCGTGGATGACGTTTATAAAAATAAGGGTTTGATTTACGTGCTCGAAAAAAACTGCCCCGTTTTGGCCGTGCAATTTCAAACTTATCCCGATCTGCGTTACCTGGTTTATGCCAATCTCACCAAGCAAGTTCCCGATGTGGATGTGCTGCCCATGAACAGCACCGTTAGCATGGTGGATGGAATGATTCAGTTGAGTCGCCCCGGCAAACCCGATGTGAGCTTCAAACTCTTCCCTTGGGATTATCGTGAAGCCGTCGAGGCTCGCTACCAAGCGCTGAAGCCGGCTCCCGAAAAGACACCTGAGGCAGTGGCTGCTCCTGCTCCTGAAAAAGCGCCTGAGCCAGAGGAAATAACTTCTGACTACTTTAAAGAAGAGGATGACTTGGTCATTCCTGTTGGAAGCCCAAAACCTACTCCAGCTCCTGCCCCTGTCCCAGAAACAATGCCAGATGCAGACAAGCCTGCCTTAGAAAAAGAAGAAAGCTACAAGCCATTGGCTCCGAATTTAGAGGACATTGAAAAAGCCACTCCTCAAATTCAATTGAAACGTTTGACCGCAATTTTCGAGGATTACTCAGAAATTCTAAATAAGCCAGAAAAGTTACGTACAAAACGTGAATTAAGAAAACTTGAATGGCTTTACAATGCTGGAGGATTAGAAACTTTAGAAAAACTTTCGACTCACTTACAAACGACACCTGCCTCTTTCAGCGGTGAAGAGACTTTCTTACTAGGAAAAATCTCAAGTCATTTTGAATTTTTAAAGTCTAAGGCCCCTGAGGGTGTAGAAAAATAAGCCGCCCTAAAGACGCTTGACAGCTTTGAATATTAGTGTTAATTTGATGACTTCTTTTTTAATCCTACCCTATGAAGTCCTATCAAAATTTACTTGCTGCTGGAGCCCTTGTGCTTGGCTTAACAGGGAATGCCGATGCGAAACCTAAAGACGGCGACGACCTCGGTTCACTTGGAGCCAATACGACTGAAAACACCAGTGAACGCGTGGGAGATAAAGTTGCCGCACTTCAACTGGAAAAGGCTCAAGAGGCTCAAATTCTTCTCAATGACACTTATTTAGAAGCTTATAAAGTGGCTCTTGTTGAGTTGTCAGAAGCCAATGATTTGGCCTTGGCTGAGCTTTGGGATGAAAAATTGGTTCCCGAAGTGAATGGTCAAAATCTTGCCGTTAACTCTTTTTTCAAAGGTCTTAAAGAAGAAGCCGACCGTGTGCAAGATCCTCGTTTGAAAGTGGCTCTTTATGAAACGGTCATTAAAATGGTTGAGGCTCGCAAGCAGACGCTCATAAAAATTCATGGTTATTACGTGGGTGTTCAGGAGAAGAATGTGGGTGGTACCGTTGTCACTGGTTCAAGAAAAGACGAAGTCTATCGAGAAGCGGTAGACAAGTCCAATGATGCGTCTTTGCGTTTAGCAGGTATTGAAGCCCAACTCGATGGTTATGCAAAAAAACTGCGCGCTGCGGAACTAGAAGTTGAGGACTACTCAAACCTCTCTCTTTTTAAGCAAGCGAAACGTATATACGAAAATTATACGGAACTGGGCACCGACAGAATGGAGGCTATTGCCGAGCTAAAGAAAATTGAGGAAGAGTATGTCTCTATGCTAGAAAATCGTAAGACTCGTAGTGTGAGTGAAGCTGAAGTCGTACAATTTACAAAAAGAAGTGAGGAACTGTCCGCTAACTTAGTGCATATTCAAGAAATGATCCGTTGCTTAGAGAGTGAAGCAGATGTTGGGCAGGTGCTTTATGGAACAGGTTTTGAAGACGGACCCGTTCCAAACCGCGACATTAGTAAACAAGAAATAGCTGGCGAAGTGGAGCCTTCTGTAGAAGATTACCAGGGTGAAGAAGCCACGAGTGACGAAGCAAAAGGGGATATGCGCGCCGCAAAAGTAGAAGCTTTGCCTCCTGAATGTCCCTCTATTGATCCTGACCCAATTAAAGTCGTGGACCCCTTTGTTGACATTAAAGATCCTTACATGCAAAGCGTTGCAGAAGCTTGGCTCGCACAAAGTGCAGCTGCTTTCTCTATTGAGTTGAAGCATGCTCAAACAGATGAATTGGACCTCACGGGTGAATGGCGTGATGCGATGGCTGTTGCTAGTGAGAACATGCGTGGACTTCCCAATCAAATTTTATTGAGTAAGGCCGGAAACGATACTGTTGCTGCAGATCTGAGCTCTGGCGTTCGACTCACCTCAAGCACATCCTACTTAGCAGACCGACGTGCAATGCAGACAAACCCAGACAATAAGTTGGGATGTGATCCTGATGCTCCTCTTGATTTGTGTCTTTCTAACTATAAAGCTTTCTTGGAAACTTTGAATGTGCGAGGTGTTCGACCTTTTGCTGAAGATCCATCCACGAAAAAAGAACCAAGCACTTGGCAAGCTGGTATGTTGTGCCCTGAGGGTTCTGTCGGCGGAACAGATGATGTTGCTGCGACTCTTCAAAGTCAATTGTGTGCTGACACACGCAAGCTCTTTGACCCGGACGACACTTGTACAGCAAATCTCTGCGTTCAGCCTGGACAGTTCCAGCTGGATGGAACCGTACACGGTGCTTACAGCGCTCGTCTCTATCTCCCTGAAGGGGAAACTGGGCGATTTGGAGTACCAAACACGATCAGTGGATTGGAAGTTGGCACTCTCACGGACATGGCTTGGGCTTTAGGCTCAGGTAAAGTGGCCGCAAGAATGAATTTTGCTGGCATAGAAGACCGTGGAGAACGCCGATTGGAAAAGGCTGGTGAGTAAAAACCCTAGAAATCCGCTTCAGGGGCCCCTTCGGGGGCCTTTGTTGATTTAACTTGGCTTTTCTGCTATACTGGTGAGATTTAAAAACAAAATTAACTCAATCCCGTATGGCAAATTCTTCTCGCAATCTTGCGCGAATCGTGAGTGGTCTCATGCTCCTCAGCATGGTTTCTGTCCCTTTGGCGAGCGCTGAAGTGGTTTCCGCACCTTCTGTGGTGGAGAACCTCGAAGTTTTCCCTGGAGACGAACAAGTCACTTTGACTTGGGATGCCGCCACCGATGACACCGGAGTTGATGGCTACACCGTTTACGCGGGGCTTGATCCTTACGAAACTCGCGGTTCTTATAATTTAGGAACCACCGACGTGGGGAACACCACTTCATATGACATGAAGAACCTCATCAATGGAATGACTTACTACTTTGCTGTGAAGGCCTACGATGCCGATGGAAACAGCTCTGCTTCTTATTCCAATGAAGTGGATGCAACTCCTGAAGCTTCCGACACGGGTGACTTCACCGGACCCATGGTGACTCACGCTGAAGCGGTGAGCAGCACTTTGGTTCAAGTGGACTTCTCTGAAGCGGTGGCTTTGCCTTCCGATCCTAGCAGCGCTTTCTCTTTAGAAGCCAGCGACGGAACTTTTGTGGAAGTGCTCAGTGCTTATGTTTCTGAAGAAGACAGCTCTAGCGTGTTCTTGGTGACTGCGACTCAAATCGCAGGTGCTGAATACACTCTCACGGCTGGAATCCAAGTGGAAGACCTCGCAGGCAACCCTGTGAGCAGCGGAACTTCTGACACGGGTCTCTTCACCGGAAGTGCTCTCGAAAGTGTTCCTTCTCAAGGACCTAGCTCCGACGGAACCGTCGACGCCAGCGCCTCTGATGTGAGCATTGACGACGGATTCATGGTGGAAGACGCAGAAGCGACCGACACCAATGAATTGCTTCTGACCTTCAGCCAAAAAGTGACCACTCCAGACGTGAGCGGCTTCACCATTGAAATGGCCGAAGATGCTTCTGAAGAATTGGAAGTGCTCGCCATCAGCGTGAACCCTGACGACCAAACCCAAGTCACCTTGGTGACGGAAGACATGGAAGCGGGATTCGATTATGTGCTGACCATGGATGAAACCGTATTGAACGAAGGAGGAGATTCTCTTCCTGAAGATGCACGCGAAGTGGAATTCACCGCAAAAACCATCGACATTGCCGATGTGATTGCTCCTGAAGACATCACAGACTTCTTTGCTGAAGCGACTGCTGAAGACACCGTTTTGCTCACTTGGGAACCCAGCGTGAACAGCGCCGGCGACCTCGCTAAATATGTGCTTTACCGCAGCATGGATGGAGGAGACAGCTTCAATGACTCCACCGTTTCTATTGGTTTTGAAGAAGACCAATATGAAGTGGACGGACTCACTCCTGGCGAAACCTACACCTTCAAGGTGACGGCTGTGGATGAAAACGGAAACGAATCCGAAGGAATGATGACCACGGTCACTCTTCCTGAAGCTGGACCTGAACTCCTTGTGCTTGGACTCATGGCTTTGGCTGGAGCCGGTGTAGCGACACGAAAGAAGAAGGATTAATTCTAAAAATTAAAAGGGCCCCGCATGGGGCTCTTTTTTGTTGTCGTTGGAGCGTCAACAACAGGTTTTTGATCTGATGCTTGGCCTTGGCATTTGGCGGCGGGCGGCAAGGGCGTGAAACTGCTGCCATGAACTTCAAACTTTTTCTCACTTTTGTGGCGGCTCTGGATGTGTTTTTGGGCGTGAACTTGTGGCGGCTCAGCCCCGCGCTGCGCGTGGATGTTTTAGATGTGGGGCAGGGCGATGCGATTTTGATCACGACGCCTGAGCAAGCTCACATCCTAGTGGACGCGGGGCCGGACCAAAGTGTGCTGACCGAGCTTGGCGAGGTTTTGCCGCCCGCGTTTCGCAGCCTCGATTTGGTGGTGCTGACGCATCCGCATTTGGATCATTTGGCGGGCCTCATCCCTGTGATGCAGCGTTTTGATGTGGGCGCGGTTTTGCTCAGCGGCTCGGCCTACAATAGCGAGGCGTATTCCTATTTTTTGAATCAGGTGCAGGATTTTGAAGGACCTGTTTATTTTGCGAATGCCGACACCGATTTTAAGATTGGGGACGTGACCTTGGACGTGCTTTATCCCTTCCACAATGAAGTGGGGCAGGAGTTTGAGAATGCGAACAACGGATCGTTGGTGATGAAAGTGGCGTGGGAAAATTCGTCCATTTTGCTGACGGGCGATGCCGAACAAGAGGTGGAAGTGGAACTTTTGGAAGCCGGCGTGGACTTGGAGGCGGAGGTTTTGAAGGCGGGGCATCACGGCAGCGACAGCAGCAGCACTCCTGAATTTTTAGACGCCGTGGACGCGGAGTGGATGCTGATTTCGTGCGGCGAAGGCAACAGTTATGGACATCCGCATCAGGTTACACTCGACAAAGCCGCGGCCTTGGGAATGCAGGTGCTACGAACAGACACCGAGGGGCGGATTTCGGTGGTGTTTGGGGAAAACATTGAGATTAAGACGGCGAAATGAGGTGAACTTTTTGGTCAATGGCATGGGCAATGCGGTGGTGCTGGTGACAGAGTGGGGCGAGATATTTGGGATCGTGAGTGCTTGCTAGGCTGAACCGTTGGCTGTGATGAATTTCGGTGGCAGGCCTGAAACAGGTCTTGATCGAGCATTTTTTGCCATACTCTTCTTTTAAAAGTTGGCGAACTTCTGCAGGAATGTATCTGGTGTGAGTGCGCATGGCCATTTCTGAAAGTCTTCCTTTTTCTTCTTCAATTTTTTCTGCTCTTTCTCTTAAAAGTTTGAGCATGAGCTCGTTCGGGTCTTTGCCTTGTGCGTGAAGAGCGTTGAGTTGCTCCACAAGTTCGGGGGAGAGTTCGAAGTTTAGGATCTGCGCGCGCAGACTTTTTCCCTCATTTTTTGGCTCCAACAAGCTGTTTTGCCTTTCATCCCGCGCCAAAGTTTCTAATGCACTTTGAGAAAGGAGTTTGACCTTCTGCGCCAACTCTTTTTCATTGTCGGATGTAGCTATAGAAACCACACGGGTCAATTTATTTAGACTGACTTCGCCCTCGACCAATAAATTTTTGAGATTCGGTTTGTCTTCGAAACGCCTCTCGAGGTTGAGGGCGAGGCGAACTTGTTCTTGAGAAAGACCAGCCAACTTAGCTGCAAAAACAAAAATCGACTCAAAGCCCTTCTTCTCGTACAGTCGACGCCGATTGACCTCGGGGAGTAGGCCTATGAATTTTTGTCGCCACAGGCGAGCGGATTTGCCGTATTCTTTACACAACTGATACAGTTTTTCATCCGTGATTTTCATGATTTTGCAGGTTTACGAGAATGGTTTTATTTTAGCAAAACCTCCGTCAAAAAGTCCTGACAAAAACCTGAAAAAACAGCGTTTTAAATGGCTAGTTTTTGTAAATATTGCATGGTGAGCATCTACTCACCCAGTCGCTCGATATTGGCTCCGAGGGAACGGAGTTTTTCGTCCAGTCGTTCGTAACCGCGATCGATGTAGTTGATGTCTGAAATCGAGGTTTTTCCTTCTGCAGAAAGAGCGGCGAGCACCATGGCTGCGCCTGCACGAATGTCTTGGCTGACGATGTGTGCGGCCTTCAGAGGACGAGCCCCGTAGATCACGGCTTGATGAGGGTTGAGGAGTTCCACTTCAGCGCCCATGCGTTCGAGTTCGGGCAAGTAATTGAGGCGGCCTTCAAACAAAGTTTCATGCACGTAAGTTTCGCCTTCACACTGGGTGAGCAAAACGGTGAAAGGCGCCTGCAAATCGGTGGGGAAGCCCGGATAAACCGAGGTTTGAAGTTTTTCGATGGAGCGCAAAGGACCGTGGGGCAGCACTTTTACCGAATCCTTGCCGAGCACGAATTTGGCTCCGAGCTCTTCCAATTTTTCCCAAAAGCTATCGAGGTGGTTCACGGGGCAGTTTTCAATCGTCACTTCTCCGTTGGTGAGCACCGTGGCGAGCACCAAGGTTCCAGCTTCGAGGTAGTCGGGAGTCACGGTGTAATCGGTGCCATGCAGAGGCTTGCCTCCGTTCACAATCAAGGTGTGAGTTCCGAGGCCTTGAATGTCGGCGCCCATGCTGACCAAAAATTCGCAGAGGTCTTGCACATGAGGTTCCATGGCCGCCCAACGAATTTCTGTGGTTCCAGCAATGGCCACGGCGGCCATCACCGCGTTTTCGGTGGCGGTCACGCTGGCCTCCGCCATGATGAGTTTTGCAGGTTTGAGTGCGCTGGTGGTGAGGTGAATCTCCTCCTCACTTTCGATGAGTTGAGCGCCCAAAGCCGACAAAGCATGCACGTGAGCATGAACGCTGCGTTTGCCGAGCACACATCCTCCTGGGTAGGCGAGACGCACCTCCTTAAAACGTCCGAGCAACGGGCCAAGCAACAGGATGGAAGCGCGCATGTGTTTGACCAAATGGGAGTCGATTTGCGTGGGTTCGAGTCGGGTGGGATTCACGGTGACAATACCTTCGTTGAAACTCACTTCTGCGCCAAGGCTGGAAAGGATTTTTAGAAAGGCGTGCACGTCTGAAATGTCGGGCACGTTGCGGAGCGTCACAGGTTCACTGCTGAGCAAAGTCGCCGCCAAAATCGGGAGCGCTGCGTTTTTCGAGCCACCCACCTTCACGGTTCCTTTGAGCGGCACACGACCTTGGATGAGAAATTTAGACATTTTCTTTTGGGAATACGGGTTGAGTTGGAGGGAAGTTCGTCCAATCTGGATTCAAAATAGCACTGAGTTCATTGGCACTAGAAGCCTGAACCTCCTCTAGATCTGCAAGTGTGAGGGCAATGCTTGCAGGGAATTCTAAACCTTGCTCAGGGGGCAAGCCATAAGGGTCAAAATCAGCCTCAATAAGTGATGTACGTTCTGCGTCTGAAAAGGGTGTGCCTGGTTCTGACGGTTGGTTGCTCATCTCCTCAAAAGTTAAGGCCCTGAGTGTAGCAGACATGAACGATTCCAGCTAGAGGCTAGCCGAAGGATGTTCTTCGCCTGTTAGTTCGCTATACAGGGTGGCCACTTTCACTCTGTTTGCTGGGTTTACGAGAAAAGGTTTTACAACTTCAGGAAGAAATTTTGGCATATTACTAGCGAGCGCTTTTGGAGCCAGATGAGCATTCAACGCACCGAGGAGCGCAAAATCCACGGGCTGACCTTGGGCTTTCACTCGAGAGGCATCGTTCACAAAACCCCAGTACACCATAAGAGCCCTCTCGCCATCTTGATCGAAACCTGGCGTGTAGCGAACTCTCATGGCAAGAGGTTCTGCGTTTGGATTCCAAGCGATGTGGTCGTCTTCGGGTTGTGCAGTGAAAAATTCGGTTTCTGCACCTTGCAAAATCACACCATTCACTCGAGCAACGACGCCACCTGAAATCAGTTCGAACTCTTCTGCTTGGTTGCTGTGTTCGTGCTCAAAAGGCACATGAGCGACGACATCTTTTCCTTCTTCGTTTTTATAAGCAGGCGCGAGAACCCAGATCATCTCAACGTAGCCTTCCTTAAGGTTTACACCTGTAATGTGAATACTTTCTCCGGCTTTTTCATTCACGTAAACTTTACTAGGGCTGGAATTCCAACGGGTGAGATCTGCGTCATCAGCAAATCCATAGTCTCCTTCAAGTTGAGCATGAAAAGCTTCGTGTTCTGCACGTCCAAAGGCAGGGTTGTCGTACATTGGAAACTCTGGGAGCCCCATTTGTTTACGGACTTCGTTTCTTTCTGAAGCAAGTGCCGCATTCGGCAGGGCTGCTGCTGCCAAAATTGAGGAAAGTCCGATAAGAGCTTCTCGACGACTTGGAACTGAGCTTTCTTGAAGGTTTGCGTTTTTCATAACTACTTAGGTTAGTTGCACCTAAGTAGTTGCAGGGGGTTACACTTTTTAGCTTTTGTATTCTATTTCAGGTTGGCTGCGACTTCTTCCGCCCATTCTAGGGTTGCCATTTCCCACGCTTTTGCATGGGTGAGGTAGCCTTTCACAGCTTTTTGATGAGTTTCGTAGTCCACATCCTCATTGGTGATTGGCCATTCGGCAACTTTTCCAGCAAAGGTGTCGATATCCACCGTGATGTCCACCATTGCAACCAAACGTTTTTCGTCCTCAATCACTTCGAGGGCGTTGTCCCTGAGTTGAGTGTGAGGGAAGCTTCCTGTCTCGGCGTTTTCGTCGAGTGTGGTGTCGGCGCTTTGCCTCAGCACGTTGATATCATGAAGGTCTTGGCGAAGTTCAGCTATCTGTAATCCGTCTTGCGTCACGGCATCGGCTGGCAAAGCGCCCAGTAGGGTTTCTGCTTCGCTGAGGGACTCAAAGTCTTGCACTTCTGCAATGGTTTGTGGGCTATTTAAAAGGTTTGGAGCCAAAACTGGAGTAAGAACAGCGAGCATCAGTCCCCCGAACACAAGACCTGCCGCAACAGGTCTCCAGAACTGTTCAAAAAAGGAGCGGTGCTGGGTTTTTCCGAATTCGTTTAGAATCAACTTCTCCGTGATTCTCGCCCAGTCCTTGCGGAGCACTGGTTTTTGTTGAGCTGTTTTGAGCCGCAGTGCCATCGCCAACTCAGGATTCAGAGGCTGCTTTGGCAAAGGCTTGTTGCTCAGCAACGCTTCTAGCGCTTCAGAAAATTGTTCCTCTTCTAGGCTGAGTTTATCGATTTGTTCACTTGGTTCGTTCATGATTCATTTAAGTAGTGAGAGCATAAAGTTGGGCGGCTTTTTTAAGAGCACGGTTTTGTAGTACTTTGACGTAATTCAAGGTTACATTCATGATTTCAGCGCACTGCGAGAGCGTTTTACTCTCGAAGAAACGGAGTTTGAGCACGGTCGCATAGTTTTCGGGCAATTGATCCATGACTTTGTTTATTTTTTCGCGAACTTTTTCAATTTCGTCGAAGAGTTCTGCGTCTGCTGTTGCCTCTTCCTCTGGGTCTTTTGCATTCACCCAATCCTCCTCAAATCCCGCACGCTCTTCATCCAATTCAAAGGTTCGATTTTCACCTCTCTGGCGCCAAAAGTAAGCGACTTTGTTGCGAGCAATCTGGTAGCACCAGTGTAAGAAAGGCACTTCTCCGCGAAAGCGAGGAAGGCTGTCGAAAGAAGCCAGCATGACATCTTGAAAAATATCTTCTGCGTCCGCATCTGATCCCACGCGAAAATAGATGAATTTATACACTTTTTCTTTGTGGCTTTGATAGAGCTGAGAGATCGCGTCGGCGTCTCCGGCCTTTGCGAGCTCAATCCACTCTTTTTCGTGAGGGTCTATCATGTGTTTTAGACTAGCATTTGATTCATGGAGCGGCAAAGCGAAGATCGCAATCTGTTCCACGTGAATCACCCGTCATAGTCAGATTGAGGCCTTCTCCACTTGCCTCTTCATCAAAGACATAGCCATAGTTGCCAGCAGGACGAGAGTCCGAGTTTTGATCAAAGCATGCGAGTTCCCAGTTCTCAAACCTGTGCCCAGTGGCGTCCGTGTAACCAGCATCATAAGTGCTGTAAACCGATTCAGGTAGCGCAACTGAGACAATCCATTTTTCATAACGATTGGTCCCCGGTGAATCGAAGTTGAAATGCAAAGCCCCATCGGCTTCTGGTGTCACCCCATCGCTTCCGTAACAAACAAGCGGATCCATGTCTTCAGGGAAAATTTTGACTGTCACCCCTTCGCTATTTAAAACGCTTTTCACACGCTCGGCCCAGTCGCCTAGCACAAAGACTCCACTGAGTTGCCCCTCTTCGGAAGATTCGCCTGGGTAAATTGGACCACAATTGGTGTCACCCATGGCGGTGAGGCTGTAGGGTGTCTCTTCGGATGGCACTCCACTGCCAGAATCCTTGCACCCTTGAGAAAAGGTAAGGGCGGCCACTGTGGCCAAGGCTGATAATGAAGAGCTCGGACTGGTAGACAACCTTCTCATATAAATTGGGTTAGAGACTATGTGTGTCGCCCTAGTAGTTGCAGGGGGTTACACTTTTTGTTGAGATTTCGTAGCGATCCGCTATAATCCCCCTGCTTTTTGACATCGTGGGCAGGTTCCAGAGTGGCCAAATGGGGCGGACTGTAAATCCGCTGGCTCTGCCTTCGGGGGTTCGAATCCCTCCCTGCCCACCAGTTAAAGCTTTGGTCTTGACGTTTTTGCCAAGATTTGGAAAAATGTTTTGGCTATGAAAAATTCTGCAACCCAAACTGCCGTTCTCACGAACTCCTTGGCTAGTGCTAGGAATCTTTCTATTGGCATTATTATTTTGGCTCTCATTATTCCGAGAGGCTTCTTGCTGAACTAAACACCAACGTTTACTTCTAAGAAGCCTGGCGGAAAGCGAGGCTTTTTTAAAATCTTTTAACCCCCTTTTATATGGCAGAATATTTACCTGACGCGGCCGCCACCCCTGAACTATTAGCGGAGGGTGGTACTTCCACAGTTACGGCCGTAGACACTTTCGTTCGTCTCACTGCAGAGCAGCTCATGTACCGCGTACGCGATGCCAAAGATGATCGTGGCAGGGTAGTCGACATGAGTAAAGTCGACTGGCTGAAGGGAGTAAGCCAGGACGGCGTTAATGCCTACTGGCGAGCGATGATACCTGGGACAACCTACCAAGACAGGACGGATCTTCTCAGTCAATGGAGAATGGCCAACGGAGTCAATGCCCCTAAATCTACTCAGGAAGGAGGCAGGGGTGGTTGGTTCCTCTAAACTGGTCTACTTGATCGAGGAGACAACGCTGCTATACTACGCTGGCCTTTCGGGCCATCTTAGCTCAGTCGGTAGAGCGGCGGTATCGTAAACCGCAGGTCACCAGTTCGATTCTGGTAGATGGCTCCAGTTTTTGAGTTGCGAAGTTTATTTTTACGTGAGCACTCAATGTCACGGAGGTGCCTCTTGACTCATTTTGAATTTGGCTTATTATACCCTCTTCTTTTCATAGTCCCGTGAACGATAGAGCCCCAGAACCACCTCTAGAATCGTTTGACCCCTCTGTCGAACTTTCTCCACAAGGCAAAGCGCTTATTGAAGGCTTTGCCCTTAAGATTGCCGAAAGATGGGCTACGCCCCAAAACTCCGATGCCCTATCAGGGGATGCGATCTACACGCCAGAATTTTTAGGTGGACTCACGACTTTATCGGTGACCAATAAGGAACTCGCTTCCGTTTCTGCTCCCACTGAGGTTTACGAGGTTAATTTTTTGGTGCAAGAACTTGCTGGTTATTTTGAACAAGGCATGCCAGTGCCGGATTACTCTGTGCTCAGAGATGCTTTTTTGTATGTAGGGTTGCATCACACTTTATTTGCATCTGCCCATGGACGCGATCTTCTATTGCCTTTGCGACGCGCATTTTGGAACCACTACATAGAGAATTTCAATGAAATTCATGATCTCATTGATACTGGATCAGCCTCTGCCATGGCTTTTTTCACTATCTGTGGAATCTTGATCCCCCAAGACAATAAAACTTCTGGACTGACCGTGGCGCGATTTGATAAAGGGAAAAAACAACTTAAAATAGAGTTGGATAAATTAGACCCTATTAAGAAAGAACGTGATCGAGTGAGGAACTTGCTACACTTTGACGGAACTTTCGAAACGCTGCAGCGGGTTAAATTCCCCATGGGGGCGGTCCGAGAACTTGCTTCACTTGCTGAAAGTTTGCTGATCTGTGCTTCTCAACTGAAAAAAGAGAGCCATCTTGTGAGCCTGAGGAGCTGTAAAACGTTCCGCGATTTGATCCGTGCTTTGAGAGATGTCGTCGATCATCCCAAGGACCCCGTTAGCGCAGAAGACTACGCTTATGCAGTGAGAGCTTTGAGACTTTTGACGGTGGCTGGAGTTTATATTACTGATGCAGGAGAAGTGATTCTGCAAGACTCCACTTCACTCTCGGACTAAAAAACGTTGAAAAGATCTTTTTTTGCTTTATAATCCGCGCAGTGCCACTTTAGCTCAGCTGGTAGAGCAACGGTTTTGTAAACCGTGGGTCGTCGGTTCGATTCCGACAAGTGGCTCCATTTTTGACGTGTGGGCTTAAAAGTTGTATTATAAATAAGTATAATCTGTTCCTATGTCAGAAATAGCTGTAAATGAGGTGGATAGCCCTCTTGGTGAGACTCCCAAGGATTTAACCAGAAGAGGTTTCATCGGAGGACTGCTCGCTTTCACTGGAACCGCTGTCGCAGGAGCGCTTCCTCAAACTGCTGAAGCAGGTGTGGAAAGGATCTCCCAACCTAAAGTGGTTGAAATCCCAAACCACAACATGCCTGAAGGCTTTTCGAGAAGTAGAATCGAAGCTAACGTTTCTGGAGCATCAAAACCCATAGGAAGCATTATTTTCTTGGACGACGGTCGAGCAAAAGCTGCGTTCGCAAGTAAAAGCCTGCACCCACAGTACTTTGACGCTCAAGGTCGCCCTGACTTTGATGCCATTCAAGGGGCCTACAAGGGAAAAGGTGATAAGGTAGCCTTTATTGGAGCCGGGGCTTATTACAACGATGCTCATCAGACCCAGGGGATTGCTTTAGAAAAAGGCAAAATGGTAGGAGAAAACCAACCTTCAGCTCAAAATGGGATTTTGGTGATTCACAATGGAGTGCCGAGGATTGAATACAAGTCTGAACGTCCTGAATTATTAATTCCAACTGGAGACGAAGGCGTCTCTATGTTTCAACAAACGTCCTATATCCGTCCTGGGGGCACGTTCACCAGTGACAAAAATGACTTCCTCTCACTTCGTTTTTTTGTAGAAGGCCAAGGGAAGAAGGCATTGATCAATTTGAGCGAACCAATGACTTACACCGAAGCAGTTCGCGTCCTCCAGACTTTAGCGGGTTTTACAATCGAAAAAGCGGTGGGCTTAGACATGGGCCCCGTTTCTGAAGGGAAGTTCTACTATAGTGACGGGGGCTCTTACTCCCTGATAGACAAAACGTTCGGGACAAGCGGGCATGGTTATACGAATGTTTTTGTGCTCTACAGCGATTTGTAAGTGAATGGATATCGCTTATCACTGCGGAAAAACCAGAATAAAAAGATAAAATAAGTTGAAAACATTGTGGCTCCATTTTTTGAATCTCGATCTGTTCAGTTCGAGCTTTTTTTGCTATAATTGAAAGATTAATTGCAAACATGCCTGAACCGTTAAAAGAAAGTGTCTCCGAGCGCATCAAATCGTTTATTGCTGGCCGTCCTGAACTCCAAGAGGCATCTCAAGGAACTCCTGAAAAAATTGGAAATATGGATGCTGTTCGTGCTGCTATGAAAACGATTGCTCAATCTTGTGTATCTAGCTACTTGAAAGCAGATCCTGGACCTGTTACGGAGAGGAAAGCGCCTTTTGATCTAGTCAATACACGCATTGAGGGTCCTTTCCCTATTCGCCTCAAAATCACCAAGCAATATCAGTGGACGGAGCAAGGAGAGTTTCGATTTCAAGGAATTATTATTCAACTTGATCGTGAGGAGAATCCATCTGAAAAAATTGCCCAGTTTAACCTTGCAGACTACGGAGATGAGTTTCGAATAAGACATCGTGAAGTGAATCCGCGCTATCGTCGCAATGGGATCGCTGAAGCCGCTGAAGAGGCCATGGAGGAGTTTGTGAAAGAGTACATTCGAAGAAAACCTCAAAGAGAACCTATAATCACGGCCAATGCAGGTCAGCTCCATGTATGGAGTTTGCTCGACAAGCAGGGCTTCAAAACTACAATGGATCCTGTACCAGTCCATCCTGGAGAACAAGCAATAGAGGTTAGAGATATTGATGAAATCCTCGACTCCCTTGAAGCTGAAGATGGTCAATATGATATCGAGAGAGAACTCTATGTATTTCCTTCAGATTTTAAGGGCCCACGCTGGATTGACCATGGGGAATGGTCAGGGGCAAATATCGATGCCTCGGCAAGAGTTCACTTCAAAAAAAGGCTTGAAGTGGGTACCGCTCGAGGGATAACTGATGTTTTAACGGATGTAAGATCAAGAGTTACTGGCGTTGTGAAGGGCTATATTGATAGGTGGACTTCTTAGAATTTGATATTTTCGAACGAAAAAAACTGCCTCCCACTGCGGAAAAACCAGAATAAAAAGATAAAATAAGTTGAAAACATTGTGGCTCCATTTTTTAGTAGGCAGCCAAAAAGTCAGCTCGAGTTAAGCCAAATTTAGTGAGGGCTCGTGTCAAAATTCGGGCTAAATTTCCTGTTATCTTACCTTGCCCATGTCCTGACGGGAAAGGATAGGTTACAGAGCCTTTTCTTAAGATCGCATGATGTCCTCTTTTTGTCGTATCTACAACAACTCCGAGTTTTACCAAGGTGGCGATTATACTCGATGTGTCCAGCCCACTTAATTTTTGACGTACTCCTTTTTTAGATCCCTTTACCACTTCTTCTTCAGGTTCTTCGCTTTCTTGTTCTAAGGTTCCTGACGCCGCCTCTGTTTCATCCACTTCTAACTCAGTCGTTCCTCCTTCAGCTGTTTCTGGGAGTGGTACAAGTTCAAGCTCAGGAGCTACTGCCTCTACGACTTCCCCTTCGGTTTTTCCTTGTTCTTTTGTCACTCGTGGCCCTTCAGTTAGCTCTACTAGTGGTTCCTGTTCAAGTTGAAGTTCTCCTGCAGCAATTTTAGCTTTCAGTGTTTTATAAACCTCACGTTTGATGTGCTTGTAAAGCCACCCCAAGTCTCTTTGTTCTAAAAATTCCTTGAGGCCAGCTGTTGTGCTATTTGGTAAGTATAGTTCGCCGTCTATTCGTGAAATGGTGCCCGCAAATTGTCCGCCACCACCTTCGGTTACAAAGCTGATGGCAAATATTCCTAAGTTCAAAGGCTCTCCTGCCTTCGTTTCTTCAGTAGGCTGAAAACGAGCAGCTACACCTACGTTTCTTAGCAAGTTTCCGTGGAGAATGTTTACTGCCAAGACATCTCCATGAAGCTTGTCGTACTTATGCTCTGCATACCATGCTTCTGCTTCTTGTGTGTCAGTATCCACAAACCCCGGTCCAACATGCTTTGCTTTCGCAAAAAGCCATACCAGATTGTCCAAGTTCCTCGACGCTGGGTTTCCTCTCATTTGAACTTGCCGAGTATATTCTTTCTCTGCAGCCAAAGGATCTGTAGAACGTAACTTGCCTCGGATCAGCTCCAGTTGTTCTAATCTTTTCTTAAAATCTTGCAAGAGGTCCTCAGACAAAGCTTGGTTTAGCAGGAAAGTAAGTACGGGCCTTTCTTTTTTTAGATTATTGGTTAAGGCTGTAAATGGAGCCAAGAAACGTTCGTTAAGTTTTCTTGTTTTTTGTTGCTCTTCCCTAATGTGTTGCAAACCTTTTAGAACTTCTTCTTTTTTTGCATTTACAGCCTGGTTCACTGCTTTTACTCTTGCTAGGTCTAGCACTCCTGCCATTTCCATGTACTCCAAAAGATCTGGGAGAGTCATGACCTCATCTTGGACAAGTTCTTCAAATTCTTCCGAAACTTCAGCCAAATCATTGAGGGCCACACATAGCCGAGGCCCTAAGAAATTTTCCTTATCTGATGGAATGACGGATGGTCTTTTTTGCGTCTCGCTCATTGCTTAATTGTGATTATATTTTATGATAGCTTCATTTACAGTAAAAATCAATTTTCATACTGCTTGTCTTAGCACCTGTTTTCTGCGCTCCAGCAGACTCGACCCAAAACGGAAATGGGAAATACAGCCTGAGTAAAAGGCTTTAGGCTGTCAGAAATTTTTACGCTGCCGAACGAAAGAATATCGCTTATTGCTTCTCAAAAACCCGAATACAAACATAAAATAAGTTGAAAACATTGTGGCTCCATTTTGAAATGGAACCAGCCAAGATTCGATGGTGCCTAGGAGGGAGTGACGCGACAAAGCTTGCTTTGGCAAATTTCTTTATTCGATTTCAATAATTGAATCGAATGGCCAAGCCATACATCCGATTAGCTCACCTTCGAATAATGGATTTAGTGTGGCTAAGATTTTAATCGGATTTTCCTTTGTGCTGTCATTTATTGCACCCCAGTGAGAATCTTCTGAACCGATAACAACGGTTGGAGGATTCCCATAAAAGTCACCGTCTAAAGCATTGAGAAGCTGGTCAGGTCCATCTGTCACAACGAAGGCAGAACAAGTATCTTGTGGGGTCGAATTGTCGAGGCTGGTTGCACGTTTTACAGTGGTGTAGTAACCCTCTACCTCTGCAGCACCAAAGGGTAGATCGTCGTATTCTTTTTCGTAAAGTAAAGATTCAAACTTTGTATCTACGGGTTCATTTTCTTCTGGAACCGGACTCACTGTTGTTTCGGTGGAGGGTTGATTCTGCCAAAAATAAACACCGCTTCCTACGATCATAGCTGTGATTAAAATGCTAGGAAGCCTGCCTTGGGTGGATTTCTTCTTCATTTGAGTTGTGAGTGAATGACTTACTTACGGTACAAGACCTAGCATTGCTTTACCAGTTGAACCTCCGCCCTTAGTTCATTGCGTGAAATTAATTTTGTGTTATACTTTCACTTGTGAAACCCCACAGACCACCTCAATTCGGAGAAGACCTTGTTATGGCAGCGGAAACCGTTCTTTTCTTGAACGAGACACCCTCCGTTGTTTTAGGAGAAGCGGATGGCGTACGTGTTGCCATCCAACGTGTGTATGGTGGCATCTCCATCTGTGCGGAAAAAATAGCCCCAAACGGTCAAGCACACCCAGTACTTACCGCGCAGATGGTCCACGGAGCTCTCACCTTGAATACTCAATACGGATCCTTCCTTCAGGTTAAAGGCATGATCCAAGATGAAGTGCAGAAACTCCGTTTAGATTTGGGGGAAAGCCCTGAGAACCAAGCTGTAGACAATTCTCTCAACTCGCCTGAAACAAATGCGCCTCTTAGTCTTTCCGTTCCCGCAGCTTTTGCCCGAGCACGTAATTTCTTCGGCAATCTGCGCTAAGAGTGTGCTATAGTTTGGATGTGACTATTCAAGAAAACCATCCCCTCGCGCGTTACACCACCTACCAAATTGGTGGGCCGGCTGATTACTTTGTGGAAGCGGCTTCAAGTGAAGAAGCGCTGGAGGCGTTGGAGTGGGCCAAGCAAAACAAGGTTCCTGTCTTTGTGTTTGGAGGTGGAAGCAACCTTTTGTTCGACGACACGGGCTTCCGAGGATTGGTGATTCGCATGCGTGCTCAAGGTTTAAAAGTGGAAGAAGACACAGTGTGGGCCGAGGCCGGCGTGCTGACGGCTAAGGTGGTGATGGCGGCGGCCGAGGCCGGACTCACGGGCCTTGAAGAATGGAACGGGCTTCCGGGAACGGTGGGGGGTGCGGTGCTGGGAAATGCGGGCTGTTTTGGTGTGGAAACGAAAGATGTTTTGAAAGAAGCGACTTTGTACTTGCCCGAAGAAGGTGTGAAAACTTTGCGAGCGGATGAAATGGGTTACCGCTATCGATGGTCTCGCTTTAAAAAAGAATCCGCCGTGGTGCTGAGTGCGGTGTTCCAATTGAGCGCGGGCGACCCTGCTGCGATTCAAGAACAAATGAAAACCATTGCGCGCAGTCGCATTCAAAAACAACCGGCTGGACTCAACACAGGGTCGTTCTTTAAAAACCCAGAAGGGGACTTTGCGGGACGTTTGATCGAAGCGGCAGGACTCAAAGGAAAACAGGTTGGAAAGGCCATGATTTCGACCGCTCACGCCAACTTTATGATGAATATGGGTAGTGCGACTTCAGCCGATGTTTTGGCCTTGGCGGAACTCGTTCAAAATGAGGTGGAGCGCCAGTTTGGAATCCGTTTAGAAAGAGAAGTGGTTTACGTCGCGCCTGTTTTAGGGTAGAATAGGAAGCGACATTAATAACACGCCATGACCACACTCGCCAAAAAATCCTTCCTTCGTGAAGCTTTGATCTTCGCAGGACTTTTAGGAGGAGCACTCGCCTTGACTTCTGTCTTTGCCGCTCCAACCTTCGCTACTTCCATGATCGACAGCTCCGACAACATCGATGCTGTTTCTAACCTCACTGGAGGAGAAAGCGATTTCAAAAGCATCGTTAAGACCATCCTCAACTTCGCCCTCAGCTTCCTCGGATTCGTGATGGTGATCATGGTGATCTACGCCGGTGTGCTTTATGTGACCGCTGCTGGAAATGAAGACAACGTTGGACAAGCAAAGAAGATTCTCATGTACTGTGCCATTGGTACGGTGATCATTTTCATCTCCTTCGCCTTCGTCAACACCTTGCTCGGCGCTGCCAGCGATGGAGCTTCTAGCACCTCGACGACCACAACGGGAATCGCGAACTAAGTTTGAAATTCAAAAGGCCCTCTGCGGAGGGCCTTTTTTAGTGCTGAACGGCAACTTACTGCACGGCCATTTGAGTGAGTGCCCTTCAGCGCTAAAAAAACTTGGCGGTACTAGAAGAGGTGCTGACGGGGCTGAGGCGCACGGAGGATTTTTCGCTGGAAGCGTCTTTGGCGCGAGATTTGAGCGGCAGCTCGGGGTCAAGATTGAGGACCACGGCGGAATCGGTGATCTCTTGAATGTCTTCCCAGCCGAAGAGCCGGCTGTCCCATTGCCAGAGCAAGAAACTTTTGCAGACCTCAATGCTGAGCAGGGAAGAGGTGACGGACTCGAGAGTGAAATCGCAGACGGAGCCTACTTTTTTGCCGTTTTTGTAGACGACTTTTTTGTTCAGCAGGCGCGCGCGTTTGAGACCAAAATTGTGGAGGCGAGAAATGTCTTCCACCGAAACGAGCGCTTCTTGATCCGCCAGCTCCACTCGATTGGAATGCCATGCCGAAACGTCCATGGGGCTGAAGACTTTGCCCAGCGTGGCTTTGTAGGCCAAAACCTTGCCCTTTTCAGGGTCGAAAAGTGCATCCAAAACAAAACCCACGTGAGCGCCGTCGTTGGCGGTGACTAGGGGCAGACCCAAAATGTGGGAGGCGTGGCGTTTCATGCGGACTGATGAGGTTTGGGCGCTTGTGAATTCGGGAGAATTATGCTACAATGTTCTGATTAAAACAAAAACAAATGCCAATTTCTCTCGACGAAGTACTGACCCTAGCCAAAGGAACCCATGCTCTTACAGAAGAACAAATGGTGCGTATTTTGAAGGCTGCGCCCAAGATGACGCCTGCCGATTTAGAGAATCTACATGAAGTTCTTCTACAGATCCGAAAAAAAGAAATGGCTTCTATGAAAGAAAAGATAGCTGTGTACCATCAAATTGGTTCTGCCCACCGTGAATGGGTAGCAGACAAAGCTCGCATTAAATTGACTGAAGAAGAATCGGCCTCTAAATCCAAAGAGGCTCCTCTGCTCAATACCTTACTAACTGATCTTTAATTTTATGTCCCCAAATCCTGAAAAAAACAATGAAGTCCCTGCTACGCACGAAGACTATGAGACCTTGCGAAGTGAACTCAAACAAGCCGAAATCGACTCCCAACCAATGAGCGATGAGTTCTTAAATTGGATGAAGAATGAAGAAGCTTACAAAGATGCCCATGCAAGACTCATGGAGATGGCAAAAAATGGTAAAGGTATTGAGGAAGATAAAGATAGCTATAGTCAGCTTGCATTGGTTCTAGACACTGCTTTGGCAGGCTATGAATCTACCGCTGAAGCGCCTACTCCTGCTGTAGAGAAAGAAGTCGCTGCTCCGACTCTCAAAGAAGTCTCGGATGAATGGGATGCGGCTACTCGATCGAACCTTGAAGACCTGCAGGAGAGCAATCCAGATCTAGAAAAAGGGCTCGAAACTATGTACATGGATGCGATTGATAGCGAAGATCCTAAAACCATCATTGCTGCCGCTGAAGCTATTCAAACGGAATGGAATAAATTGAATGGCGTAAAAGTTGACACCTCCTCTTCTGTGCCTACCCCTAAACCTCGAGTTGAAGTCGCTCCGGCTGCTCCAACTCTCAAAGAAGTCTCGGATGAATGGGATGCCACCGTAAGACAGGACCTCGAAGAGTTGAAGGCAAATGAAAATGTTGACCCAGATGTCGTGACTCAGCTCGAAACCATGTACATTGATGCGATTGATAGCGAAGATCCTAAAACCATCATTGCTGCCGCTGAAGCTATTCAAACGGAATGGAATAAATTGAATGGCGTAAAAGTTGACACCTCCTCTTCTGTGCCTACCCCTAAACCTCGAGTTGAAGTCGCTCCGGCTGCTCCAACTCTCAAAGAAGTCTCGGATGAATGGGATGCCACCGTAAGACAGGACCTCGAAGAGTTGAAGGCAAATGAAAATGTTGACCCAGATGTCGTGACTCAGCTCGAAACCATGTACATTGATGCGATTGATAGCGAAGATCCTAAAACCATCATTGCTGCCGCTGAAGCCGTAGATCATGAATGGAGACTTGCCTTCCCTGAACTTGCACCTAAAGTTGAGGCCCCTAAGCCTTCCGCTAAAGTTGGCCCAAAAAAAACGCCTCCATCCGCAGGCAAGTCAACACCTGAAAGCGGCGTAGACACAGTGGATCCTACTGCAGAAGTCCCTCAAAAACCTGCCGCTCGACGTGAAGCACCTGCTCAAGCGCCGGAAGCTGCACAAAAAACATTCCGCGACCGTTTGGGGGCAAACAAAGATAAAAAACCTGAAGACCGTGATGAAACCAAGCCTTACGCGGACATTACTTCTGAAGGGGGTCGCCGCAGTGTGACCTTGCATCTTCCTACGGCTGAAGATGTGCGCAACAGTCGAGTGACTGATGTGGTCGGTAAAGAGGGCGCTTTGCTTGTGCTCAGCGATGCTGAACTCAAAACGGCTGCCGTTCGCCTCGAAGCCGATGCTCACGGTCAAAAAGCAGGTACGGAATACACTTGGGAAGGCAACACTTGGAAAGATGCTGGAGGAAATCGTTTGAAAGTTTACGATGGAACCAAGCTTAGCGTTGGACCAAAGACGGCGACACCAGAAACGAAGTCTGACACTAAAGTTGAAGGCGCAGGGGAAGCTGCTCAACTCGTTCAAGAGTCACCTGATAGTGGCTACACCGTAGTAAAAGGACCTCTTGATGTTGCCGCCTTGTCTTTGGACAGTGAAACACTTGGGATCAAAGCAAAAGGCCGCCTTCCTGATCGCATTGAAAGTGCGAGAGTGACTTATAAACTGACCACGGACACCGAAGGTAAAAAATCTTATTCCGCAGAAGATGGAACAAAATTGATCTTGGAACAAGGCCAAGCGTTCCGTGTTTTCTACGATGAAGCTGCGCCTGTGGCACCTGCTGCCGCACCTGCTCCTGTTGAACCTGAGGCTACGACAAAAGCTCCAGAAGCTGAAGCTAAACTCAAGGATACGGTTACAGAAGAGTCCACAAAAGCTTCATTTGAGCTTTTGGCAAAAATCTTCCACACCGCTCAACCTGATAAAACAGTAGCTGACCTAACGGGTTCAGTTGCCGGTGCCTTCAAAGGTGCCTTCGGTGACGCAGTGCAAGTTAGACTTGGTGGCTTCCGAACAGAAAATGGCCGTGTGACTCTCCGCTATGCAACGAAAGTGGGTGACGTTGCTCAAACTCACCGCTTGGATTTCACGAGTGAACGTCGAACAAAAAATCCTGATGGACTGGGCGCTGTGCTTCCAAACAAAGAATCATTCAATGTTATTTTCCCAACCTTAGACTTTGACCTTCAGTCAAATGGAGATCAAAAGGCAAAAGTTGAAAATAAAAATTACACTTACGAAGTGAAGACGGATCCAATCAATGGCGAGGCGCTTAAAGAACTGCTTGCAAAAATGCAAAGTGATCCTAAGACTGCACTTTTCCATCCTGAAGTTGCTTAAGCAAGAGTTGACCTATTGGCTTAGCTTGCCTATACTCGCACGCGCTAGCAGAGATGTTGGTATTGTCGGGGTATAGCAAAGT
>CAZROM010000005.1:42121-46453 GCA_964601715.1 uncultured Candidatus Peribacteria bacterium
GCCTATACTCGCACGCGCTAGCAGAGATGTTGGTATTGTCGGGGTATAGCAAAGTTGGCTATTGCGCTCGGTTTGGGACCGAGAGGCCGCAGGTTCGAGTCCTGCTACCCCGACCATTGATTTATTGACCATCTTAGGCCTTGGTGTTTTAATTGAGGCTATTTTGTTTTCCTTATGAAGATTGCTGATTTAGATTTTGACGAGCGTCCATTGGGACCTTCCGGGAGATTGTGGACACCCAAAGACTCAGTGGATATGCGTAGATTGGTGCAAGAAGAGGCACTTCCTGATCTCGTCAAAGCTGTTCGAGAAGCAGGATTGGTGGTCATTGACGGTATCAATGGGGTTCCATGCCCTTCGGGTACAGATGAGCTTTTGTATCAGGGCAATGATCCAAGACTAGCACATCTTATATATCCAACTCAGCCCCATTTCGTTCCCTGCGTGGACTTTCTCTATCCTGGAAAAAATCCTGCGAATATGGCTTTTGCCGGATTATCTGATCTTGCGCTTGGTGCTCAAAGTAAGATTGCTGGATTGGAACAAATCCTAAGGGAAGCAGCGCCTGCATCGAGTAGGCGGTATGACTTAGAGCGGCTATTGGCTCAAACTCGCGCAGAAGGAGGCTACTATCCTCCTGATTTTCGTGAATTCTCTAAGCAACTTCCTTCGTGGGATGAGATGCAAGCTGAGTCTCCTGGTTTATCGAGGGGTCGTTGGGAACCTCAGTGGCAGCTCGATGCGCGTGCGAGGCAAAAAAGTGAGGAAAACCGACAGAATAGACTTGTCTGGGCAAGGCTTCTGGAATTCTACGCGGACATTACTCATGGTGCTCCGCGCTACACACATTCTTGGGCTGCGCATCCGAACAGCGTTGTTTTGACTTTCCAAGGGGCCGACGCTCCAGAGGATCCCTCTAAAATTGTTCTTCCGTTTCCTATTGAACCTAAAAGTGACGGCCCTATGGGTGTGCATAGAGATTTCATTTCATCCAAAGGCGGATCATGCGTTTATGAGTTGTTTAGTCGTTGGTTGGCGGACGAGAGGCGGAGGATTGAGGATGTTGATGATTGTTAACGACTCTCTCCCCGCTATCACAAACTAAGATTTTTTGTCGAGCAAGCTGAGCAATAAACCGACGACGCTGGCTAGAATGCTGACGATGCTGAGAATGAATTGTATGAGTTGATTTGTCATAATAAAAAACGGTTACAAGTCTTAAGAGATGCAACCGCCTTTTATTTGGCTCCTATAAAAACTGGCTACACCTCGATTCGATGAGATCCACGATGATGCCAATGAGAGTTTCTTTGGAAAATTGAACGCTTTGAAAAGTTCATACGCACATTTAAAGTAACTTGTATTCTCCATTATTTAAGCGCTAATGTCAAATTTCTGGTTCATGCTAAGCAGCCAATGGCGCTTGCCCTTTGTAGTAAGTTGCTTGATTCACTAAGTTTCTCACCTCTTTTTGTGCTGCTTCAATGCGGCGTGCATTCTCTTTGTTCTTTGGGAATTTCAATACTGTTCCGAGTTTTTGTTTGAGCAATTCTTGTTCTAGAAGTACTGGCCCTTTCATTCCGTTTCTGGCGAGTTCGTAAGTCCTTTCGCGCCCTAAAATGGAAATGATTTTTTGTGCGCAGCGAACCTGATCCACTAATTTAGAAGTGGGCCTAGTGCCAGCCAATCGGGTGGCTCTCTCCTCAGCTAAACCTTCCACAATGTTTCCTTTGCCTCTCGCTTTCCCTTGATGTTCTTTTTCGTGATGACCGGTCGTCTCAAGCTCTTTTGCATCGTGAAGCTGATCCTCTCTGAAATGGATTTCATTGTTGGCTGGAAGATACATCCCTGCTGCATCTCGCATTTCGGAACGGCTTCGAATGATGGCACCAGAAATGTCGCCCGAATAGGTTCGGACACGATCCATGGCTTTTTTCAGTTCATGCTTTTGCTGTCGATCTTGAATCTGTTCCACTGCTTCTACGAGTCTTAAGCCCATGGCGAACGGTTTAAGAAAATTTAAGTGCTCATAGTACCATTTTTGGCGAAAACTGCAAGTGCCTTGATTTTTGCTTTTATTCGGGCCTGCGCTAGAATCCGCGTGCTGGAGCGTGGCTCCACAAATGCACTCGTGGCGAAATGGCAGACGCGCATGCTTCAGGAGCATGTCCGCTCACGCGGGTGGAGGTTCAAGTCCTCTCGAGTGCACCAGAAATTAACATCGATTCCATGCCTTCACGTCTCGCCTTAAGTTTGCTCTTTGCCTTTTGTTTGAGTTTTTTTCCCATCGGCAACGAGCTGGCGAATGCCCTCACGGTTTCTCCTGTTAAATTGGAAGTGCAAGGCGACCCTGGCACTACGGCGTCGGGAACTTTCGTGCTCTTCAACGAGCAAAACACCAGTCAGACTTTTTACGTTTCCTATGCCGACTTTGAGGCAGAAGGGGAGACAGGAGCGCCCCACTTCATCAAGAAGGAAAATGCGCTTTCTAGTTGGATTCGTTTGATCCCCAGCGGAATGGATTCTGTGGTCTTGGCTGCTGGTGAACGCTTGGAGGTGCCTTACGAGATTCTGATCCCTGCCGAGGCAAGTCCGGGAGGTTATTTTGGAGCGATTTTTTGGGGTTCAAATCCTAACTCTGATGAGGATGCCGAAACCATGTCCATAGGAGCGCAGGTTGGAATTTTGCTTTTTTTGAGCGTCAATGGTGAGGTTGATGAGGATGGTGGTCTCTTGAGTTTTTCTCTTGAAGACAACAGCGCCTTCTTCACTCATCTACCGATTGGTTTTGAATATCGTTTCCAAAATAATGGGGGCGACCGTGTCATCCCCACGGGCACATTGACAATAAAGAACAGCTTTGGAATGAACGCCGAAACCCTCAGTTTGAATGCCGCTCAAAGCAATGTTCTGCCCACCAGCACTCGTCTATTTGAGGAACGTTGGGGTTCGGACCTTGCGGATTTGGATGCGAGTTATTTTGACATGGTTGGCGAACAATGGAACCAATTTGCCTTTGGCTATTATCGGGCTGACCTTGCTCTGGAGTATGGGCACGATGCCACTACCGTGAATTCCACCGTGCATTTTTGGGTTTTCCCTTGGCAGCTTTTGAGTTTTATCTTTGGGCTTTGTTTTGCTTTTGGATTTGGTTTTTACGTCACGCTCAAGCGTTACAACCGTTGGATCATTTCTCAAGCAATGGCAGCTCGTGCCACACGCACAAAGAAATCTGCAAAGAAAGCATCGAAAGTTTGAGTAAACTTAAGGTTTGCGCTAGAATTTGCACACCATGAAATCTCGCCTCCTCGCTTTTCTTTTCTTGCTGGTGTTCCTCTCTGGAATGCTTGGCCTGAATGTGCTGCATGTGCCACGTGCTGAAGCGGCAACGTCTTCGGCAGCGCTCATGGTCTACGATAAACAGGCCGTGACGGCCACGCCCAAGTATAGGATTTGGGATGGAAGCGCGTGGGGAAGTGAGCAAAGCGCTTCCACAGTTACGGGTGACATTCGCCACCTTGTTGTGAAATATGCGCCCACGCGTGATGAAGCGGTGATGGTGGTGGAAACGAGCACGGGGCAAGTTCAGTTTCAAGCCTTTGATGGAACCAGTTGGGGGGCCGTGACCGTTTTGGGCACCAACACCGATACAGGGCCGCATGCGGATCTGCAATCCTACTACCGCGCTTTTGATGTGGAATACGAACAAAGCTCTGGAGATGCAATGATCATTTATGGGGATGGAACGGCAGACCCGAACTACTACATTTGGAACGGCACGAGTTTGACAGGACCCACCGACATCAACATTCCAACGACAGGAGTGGTGAACTGGATCGAGATGGCTTCTCATCCTGGAACGGACGATTTGGCTTTCATCACTCTTGATGCGAACGTCGACGTGTACGGCATGCGTTGGGATGGAGCCGCCATGCAGAACATGGGAGCCACCACCGTGTGGGACGCTACTGGTGCGATCGCCACCAAAAAATCCATCGACGTGGCTTTTGAAACCAACTCAGGCGACATTATGTGGATGTGGGCGGATTCAGTTTCGACGACTCAATATTATCGAGCGTATTCGGGAGGGGCACTGGGGGCGGCTACGGCTTTAGCCAACGCCCAAGCGGGAGGTATTGGACATTGGGTGAAACTCGCCAGCGACCCCACGAGCGGATCTGATCAGATCATGTATGGGCTCCTCGATGCGGGGGCGGATTTGAACACCTTCATGTGGAGCGGGACTGCTTGGAGTGCCGTGCACACCGAACACAGCGCTACGACGGAAGACATTGTGGACATGAACTTTGACATTGAATTCGAAACGCACAG
>CAZROM010000005.1:46553-51783 GCA_964601715.1 uncultured Candidatus Peribacteria bacterium
GGCAAATCGACTTGGTTGGACAAAAATACAACTCTTCGACGGAAGCGATGATGGTCTACGACAATCAAGGCACCAGCACGCTTCCGAAGTACCAATTGTGGAACGGAAGCGCGTGGGGAAGTGAAGCGAGTGCCAGTGCCGTGACCGGCGAAATTCGTCACTTGGTCGTGGAATATTGCCCCACGCGCGATGAAGCAATTTTGATGGTGGGAACGAGCACGGGCCAAATTCAAATGCAGGTTTGGGATGGCAGTGCTTGGGGCAGCGTCACGGTGCTTGCCACAAATGTAGACGCCAATGGCTCCGCGGACTTGGAGTCGTACTATCGAGCTTTTGACGTGGCCTACTCCGCTTTGGGTGTCGCCTACATGGTGGTCGGAGACGGCACGGCTGACCCGAATTATTACACTTGGGATGGAACCACGCTTTCGGGCCCCACGGACATCAACATTCCAACGACGGGAATTGTGAACTGGATTGAACTCGCTTCCACTCTGACCACCGATACTTTGGGCCTCATCATTCTCGATGCGAACGTGGATGTGTTTGGTTTGCGCTGGAATGGAACCATATGGGACCCAATGGGAGCGGGCGCCGCTTGGGATGCCACAGGAGCCATTGCCACCAAAAAATCCATCGATGTGGCGATTGAGACCAACTCAGGGGATGTGATGTGGATGTGGGCAGATGCCACCTCCACCGATCAGTATTACCGTAGTTACTCGGGAGGGGCGCTGGGTGCAGTGACGCTATTGGACAATGCCCAAATGGGAGGTATTGGACATTGGGTGGATCTTGCCGCCAACCCCACGAGTGGCTCTGACCAAATCATGTATGGTCTTTTGGACGCGGGCGCGGATCTCAATACTTTTATTTGGAGTGGGACTGCTTGGAGCGCCGTGCACACGGAGCACAGTGCCACGACGGAAGACATCGTGGACATGAACTTTGACATTGAATTCGAAACGCACAGCAGCAATGCCAATGACGCATGGTTGGTGTGGGGGGACAGCGCCACTGTTTCTCGCAAACTCTGGGATGGAACCACGTCAACGTGGGGGGCTGCCACCACCACTGGAGACGATACGGCCTTTGTAACCTTGGCCGCTCAACCGAATACGGGTGCATTTTTTGCGGGTGTTTACGAAGACGACACCTCCGCGACAGACGACATTAGAACCATGAATATGACCGGAGGCACTCAAACGTGGAATGCCATTTCTCAAGTGTGGTCTGGGCCTGTGCGCAGAAACTTGGGACTCACCTTGATCGACATTGCGGGCAGTGCTTACACCGCCGCAGTCTACGAACAATCTGGTTATCGATTTTATGCGAATAGTGATTCTACCGATGTGGGCTCGCCCCTTGCCGGCTTGAACACAACGGCCACCCTCACCAGTGAAACGGATCCATTTAGACTCAGGATGCTTGTGGGCGTCACCGACCGCGAACTCATCACAAATGAAGCTTCTCTCAAGCTTCAGTATGTGGATCAAGGTTCTGGAACGTGCGCCAGTCCGTCGGGTGGGACACCAGCGAGTTACACCGACGTGACGACGAGCACTTTGATCTCTTACTACAACAATGCCACTCCGACGGATGGCGCAACCATGACAAGCAACGTCAACGACCCAACTTCTGGTGCGGACACGGTGGTGGATCAGACTTACGAAGAGGGCAATGATTTTACGAACAGCGTGGCTACGATTGGCATTGGAGAGCATGGGAACTGGGACTTTGCGCTGTACCCCAATGGTGCGAGCGTGGACGCCACTTATTGCTTTAGGATTGTGCAATCCTCGGGGACTGTTTTGGACACCTACACGGAATATCCATCGGTTTCGCTGCCCAACTCACAAATCAGTTTTTCGATTTCAGACAACACGATTGGCTTTGGCCCCTTGACTTCGGGTGGAGCTCGTTATGCGACGGGAGATCAAGTGGGAAGTGGCTCAGAAACCGAAGCGCACACCCTTGCAGCCAACACCAACTCTGCCGATGGCTACAGCATTTACTTGGATGGGACGACACTCACCAATGGCGGAGCCACCGTGGATGCGATTGGCGCCAGCAACACCAGCTCTTCTGTCGGCACTGAACAGTTTGGAATGAGAGGGACTTCCACAGGAGGAGATGGCGGCGTGGTTTCTCCTTATGCTGCCGCTGGTTTTGCTTTTGACACGGCTTCCTTGCCCGATCTATTTGCACAAGACAACAATGGCGATTTTGTGGAGACCACGTATTCCTTGAGATACCTTGCCAACATTTCTACTGGCACGGAGGCTGGTGACTACAGCACCACATTGCGCTATTTGATAGTGGGTCAATTTTAAGTTTGTGCTACACTTTATCCGTTCTAACCCCATGCCTATGTCCAGCGCTCTCGATAAATGGAAGAAACTCGCGCTTTCGCTCGCGATTGTTTTGGTGATCAATGTGTTCTTTAACGTTGGTCTCGACACGTTCTACCCAGCTCCGGACTACAACAACTACTGCAAGAGTGAAGAAATGAATAAGATTTACGACACGGCTGCAACGTGTGAAGCCGCCGATGGAGTTTGGAATCAAGGCACAACCAAAGATGCTGTGGGATATTGCGATCTTTGGTCGCACTGCAGTGAGGCTTACAACACCGCGATGGAACCTTACAATCGCAATGCGTTCATCACGCTCACCGTACTCGGTGTTCTGACTTTGCTTGCGGGGCTTTTGCCAGCCACACTTCCTATGGCGGTGGCCAACGGCTTCCTTTACGGAGGAGTGATCTCCATTTTGATCGGAACCATGCGTTACTGGACTCTGATGGACGACTACTTGCGCTTCATCGTGAGCGGCGTGGCTTTATTCCTGCTGATCTTGGTTGGGATCAAGAGACTCAAAGACTGAGCCCATTCCATTCTCTTGCCATTCTTTTTGTTTCTGCTCGAGAATAGCGGGAATGAAATAGACGTAGGCCAAAGTTCCAAGAATGAAAAACCAAAGGATTTTGCGAAAGAATTTTGGCATGCGTTTAGGATTGGGTGCGTCCCAACAGTTGGTAAACCTTTTTGAGCATCACGGCTTCGTCTTCGGGCACTTCGTGGTCGTAGCCCAACAAGTGCATGGTGCCGTGGGCAAAGAGAAAGCGGAGTTCTTCTTCAAACGTGTTGCCGACTTCTTTGGCTTGTTCTTCGGTGCGCTCCACGGAGATGACGAGTTGGCCAAGGTTGGTGTCGTCTTCCAGTCCAAAAGAAAGCACGTCGGTGGGACGATCTTTGCCACGATAAATGCGATTGAGTTCGTGGATTTCGGCATTGTCTGTCAGCAAAAGTTCCATCTCGCTTTGCTTCACATTCGGCTCCACTTCAGGAAGTTTTTTGAGCAAAGTGGTGAAGAGGCTTTTGGCGACTTTTTTGTCCGTTCTGTTGAGAAAAATGAGTTTCATGACTTTAGTTTTGGAAGAAAGTTTTAAGCGTTGTCCATTCACCCTCATCCATTTCCCAGAAAGGGTAGACGGCCAGACCTGTGACGGCCTCGGAATTTGTTCGCAGATTTTGGAGGCCTCGCTCGTAGCCGAGCAAAGCGCTGCTTAGGTTTTCGGCCTTGGGATCGAAATGGGCTCCTTCACTATAACACGGGATTCCGATGAGGAGTTGCACATCGGGGCCGACTCGATTGGAAAGGGCAACGGTTTGCTGCTCCACCCACCAACTGTAGAAATCGGGATCTTTGAAACCGGTGTCGTAGGTCATCACCACGAGTTGGTCGATGTAGGGCAAAACACTGCGCACTTGCTGCGTGGACCAATAACTTTCGATGGCGACGTCAAAAAATCCAGCCACCCACTCTGTGATTTGATCGGGCTGCCATTCGTCCATGGCGACGGAGAGAGGCACGGCGGGCAAGGCGGTTTTGAGTTCTTGCAAAAGACTGATGAAAGCCGTGTCGTCTTCGCGGATGGGTTCGATGTCCACATGAATGCCTTCAAAGCCCTGAGCAATGAGCCATTTGGCGCTGTCCACAATGGCGGCTCGAACGCTGGGATTGTCTAGGTCGATCTTGGCGCGAATTTGGCCTATCCATGCGTAATCGGTGGAGGGCAAGGACTTGAAGGCATTGGCGTCGATGCGGAGGTCTTTGGCCAAACTTCCGTCCTCGGCGATGGGGCCGACATGAAAATAAAGATCGGTGACGGGGAGGCCTTCGAATTTTTGGAGCAGCTCGGACGGAAGTTTGGCGCCCGTGCTGAAATCGTGAGGCAACCAAAATGCGAGCCCCGAGGTTTGTTTGTTTTCGAAGTGGATCCCGAACCAAAACCAAACCACCGTCATAAAAAACGCGGTGAAAAACAGCACGAAAAACAAGATCAGGGATCGGAGGGTTTTTTGTGTGGCCTTAAACATAAGCACAGTATAGGTGAGGGGCGTTACGTCATCAATTTTTTAATCTTGCAAGTGTTATTTAAGTGATTTTTATCACTTTAATGTAGTCAAAGTAGACAGCGAATGTTAGATTGCCTTTAGACAAATTTACGCCACGCCTATGACATTAATTTCTCCTAAGTTTACTCTGTCCCGCCAAGATGCTGCGGACCTGCTTGCGGTGTCCACTCGTACTTTGGATCGTTACATTCGCTCTAAGAAACTTTCTGCTCGCAAAAAGGGTGGAGCGATTTTGCTTTCTGAAGAAGAAGTGAACAATCTCAAAGTCAGTCAATTCCAAAACATGCACGGGGCTTCCCCTGAGGTGGAAGGACGCGCGCACCGTCACATCGACAGTGTTGCCGCTCGCCAAAACTCCACGATTTTTGATGCAGAAACGGGAACCATCGAAGAAAATCCTGTTGCTACCGTTGCTCCTGCCGCTAAGGCCGTTGCCAGCAAGGGTGCGCGCGAACAAGTGTTCGAAGAACTCTACGATCTTTCTCGCCGCGAGGTTCGTGAATACCACAACAAATTGGAAGCTGCGAACTATCGCCTTGGACAAATGGAAATGCAACTCAAGCACTCTGTGCCTTTGCTCGACTACCACGCTAAGGAAGAAGTTTTGAAGCAACAAGATGAAATCATCCAAGGAAAAGTGAAGCGCCAAGAAGAGACTTTGAATGTGATGGAACACGAACTCAAATCTGAACGCTTAAACAAAAATATATACATCGGTTTGCTGTTTGGACTTTTGGCATTGCAGCCTTTGCTTTGGCTTTTGCTTCAAAGCTAAGACGCCGCCCATCGTTCAACGGGTTATAAAAAGG
>CAZROM010000006.1:0-5720 GCA_964601715.1 uncultured Candidatus Peribacteria bacterium
TTCCAAGTGCATCCACTAGGGCCTGCCATTAATACACTTTGCTGTGTGTGCCGATATCTATAAAAGTGAAAACGATCACAGTTTTCTCGTTGACGATTTCTTTTCTGTAAATTGCACGAATATCGTTGGCTACTGAAAAGGACCACTCCTTCTTTCGGTCACCTCTGAGTTCGTGTGTTTTCAGTAAAGGGTGGAATTCGTCGTCTAAAAAAAGTTCCAATTGTTTGATGAATTTGGTGCGCCACTTTGCTTGTAATTTTAGAAACGCTTTTTCAAATCCTTTTGTGCGTTGTACTACTTTCTTCATCGTGCCAAAGCTTTAAAGCTAGTGAGACAGGCTTTTTTACCTTCTTCGGTTGAGACGTCAAAAGAAGCGGTGATTTCATCGTCTGAATGCATCAGTCCAAACGCTAGCTTCCCTTCGTTGTAAGCCTTCACAGCTTGATGAATCACAAAAGTAAGTGTTACGCCTTCGGCTTTCGCTTTTCCTTGGGCCTGCTTCTTCAGTTTTTCAGGCATTTTGATCGTGAGGTTGGGCATAGGGTTTGTTTAACTGCACATATTTTACATGTGCGGTCTATTTTGTGCAAGTTCGGACTAGTGCTACGCTGGCCTGCCAATTTGTTGGTCTTCCTTGAAGGGAGTGTTAAACTGCACTCTTTCTTCATCTATGGCACAAGAAATCTTAAAGGATCGTAGTGGGCGTTCTGGCTCAAAAACTCCTGCAAGTCGAGAAGTTGCCATTATTCGTGAGCAGAATGATCGCCTTTATAGGCGCGCGCCGGGGAAGTATGAAAAAATCACGTGGACTTATTATCTTCTCTCCAACTTGTTGCCTTTGGCACCTGCCATGGAAGTGGCTTACCATTTTTGTCGTTTAGTGGACGACATTGCAGATGAGGATGCGGCATTGCCGCCAGGTTATTCCTCATTCGCTCAGTTTCTTGAAAATCTCAAGTGCTCAATCTATGGATCAACTGATGTGACTTTGGAGGAGGAAGAAGCGGTTTTTTTGTTAAAAAGAATGTTAGGCAAGCTGGATCAGAATCCTTCGGAGGCCATCAACCATCGACAAGAGACAGAGGCATTTCTTGACGCCATGCAGGTGGAACACGATAAACGAGTAGATGGAGCGATTTCTACTCGCGAGCAGCTCGGGGCGCTTTATAGAGGTTCCTTTGGGCCACCGCATATGCTCGCATTCGCAGCATTGAGGTCAAATTGTACGGGTGAAGCTATTGCTGATCTCTTTCAACTTCAAGGCCGTCTGTATGCCGTTAGAGATTTGATTCCGGAACTCACCAAAGGGATTGTCTTTATCCCTCTTGAGGTTGTGGAGGAAGCAGGTTTGAGCAGGGAGGCCCTAGTGACTGACCCTGAGAAGGCGTGCAAAAACTCTGTGATCCAAAGATGGATGGTAGAAGAAGACGAGTACGGATTGAAGACCATCTCTGAGCTTCGCTTAAAAGCCAAAGATCTTCCTTGGGATGTTCGAGGGGTAGTGGAATTCTTAGTTAAGCCTATTGAAGTCAATATTCAGACTCGGAGAGTCCTTTCTTAGTTTTCAGGCTTATTCCTTCTGGGTCTGCCATAAAACCCATTTGGCGCAAGAGCCTTTTGTTGACTTTGTTTGTTTTTATTTTAAAATCGCATCTTCATTCTTTGTATATGGTTATTGAGCCTCCTACTTGGGCTTCGCTGGATGTGGGTTATGGAGATTCGGATGTGCATCTCTTGGGTGAGCCTGCACTTGGGAAGCGCACTGTTCAGAAAAGCTATCAGCCGGCCAGAATTTTAGAGCGAATGAAGGAGCAAGTGAGGAGGCAGGCTCATCAGTTGTTGATTTTAAATGTGGACCCCACGTTAAAAAGTTTTTTGAGAGATCTGACTTTGGAAGAGTTTGAAATGGTGTTGCCCGAACTTTTGTCGCGCTACAAGCAAGATACTTTGGATGTGATTGAGGATATTGGTAAGGATAGGACGCCTTTCACTCAGCAAGTTCATGAGGATGGTGTGAGCAGCATTGACTTTGAGGTGCTACCGCAAGGAGAGCGAATGATTGAAGGTGCTGATGCGAGTGTTCTTGTGGATGGGCAAGCTTTTGTGGAAGGCCGGAATTTGGAACAATTGCTTGGCATCCCTGAAGCGCATAGACGCTACACGGTTGATTCAGATGCTCAGCTTCAGTTGCCCAGTGTTTTTAGTTATGCGCCCTTTTTGAACAGTGTTTTGGTCCCCTTTAATCAAAATGTGGTGAGACGATTGGGGGCACGAGCCATCGCTGGTGAAAGACCAAAAGCTTTCCCCATTCTACATAGAATTCATCCTGCGAATGTGATCCCGCAAAGAATTGAAGGAAACCGTTGGCGCTTTATGGTGACGGATCTTTCGACTTCTTTTGCTTTGGATTATGCCTCCGTTGCTAGAGAACTGCTGGATCGACGTTAAAGCTCCGAGCAAAGCACCGCGATCTTGGCCATTTCTCCACGAGTGATGAGTGAGTTGGGTTCGAACTCGGTTGAGCTGCGACCGTTCACGATGTCGTTGAGTTTGGCGAAGAGCACGTAATTTGCGAACCAAGAATCGCTAGGAACATCCGCGAAAGGGTTGGTTCCTGAGGCACTCGTGACGGAAGCGTTTGCGGCGGAGAGGAAGATTTTAAGGGCTTCCGCTCGAGTCACAAAGTCATCGGGGCGGAAGGTTTGATCGCCGTAGCCTTCGATGAGGCCGAGTCTTGTTGCCGTTGCAATGTAGCGTGCGAACCAACCTGAAGCATCCACATCGGAATAATTTTCGAGTGAGTCCAAGTTGGTTCCAACGGGCAAATTGAAGGTAAGCAAGGCGACCTTAGTGACTTCGGCGCGCGTGGTGAATCCATTGGGTTCGAAGGTGGTTTCACTGCGTCCTTCAACCACTCCCAAATCGTATAAAGTTTGGATGTAGGGTTTGCCAAAGTAATCGTCGGGTACATCGGTGAAAGGGAAGGGAGCGACTGTGGTGGAAGAGCTGGTTTCTTCTGAGATGGTGGTGTTGCGTCCTGAGCCTCCCACTCCACCGTTTGAAACAGAATAAACCGTTTCTGACCCCGTGGCTGCCAAGCCTAGGCCAAGATCGTTGTGGGCGCGGATGCGGAAGTTGTAGAGGACTCCAGTGGAGATTCCTTCGGTGATGTCGAGCCTGGAAATTTGACTGGGGGTGACATCCTCAACGTAGAAGGCATCTTCCCAATCTTGAGCATTGAGCTTCACTTCCACTTGGTAGGTGTCGATGTCGAATCCTCCGTCATCGGTGGGTGCCGCCCAAGACAAGCGAAGGGTGGGGCCTGAGGCGTAGGTTCCGTCTAAGTTTGTTGGTGCTGTTGGTAATCCCAAGCCTGTTATGGTTCTTAAAGTAGGGTAGGCAATGGTGTACTCCCAAATGTTTGTGAAATCCCATTCACCGGTGACAAGGGGTTCATCGGCGTCATCGTCATCGCCCACAAAGCCCTTTAAGTAACTTGGAGTTGCTCCACTGTCGTAGGTGAGACAACCTGTGGTGTTGGCACTGTCCCCTTCACCCATAAAGGCTCCAACGCAGTCGGAGGTGAGCATGGTGTTGGTGTCAAAATAGGTATTGGTTACGACCAGAGCATTGGAGTTGAAATACATTGCAACGACTCCACCTCCTACATCTGTATCGAGACTGTTTGCTGAGAAACTATTGTCAATGGTGGCAGTGCCAGTTAGGTCTATGAATTCACCGATGAAGCCTGCTGCGCTTGATCCTGTTAAAGTGCCAGCTGCGTAGCTGTGATCGATGGATAGCCCCCCGGTCACACCTTCAACATGACCCACCATGCCTCCTAGATATTGGTCCCCCGTAATGTCTGCGTTTGCGAAACTATTGTCGATACTTATTGGGTCCGTAGAGCTTGCGGTGTCCACCCATCCGATAAGCCCCCCGAGATAAATTGTACCGTCGATGGATCCAGTGAAAGAGCTTTGAGTCACAGTGGTTCCATTTACTGCGTAGCCCACCAATCCACCCACGTTATCGCTATTGCCTGTGAGGCTTAAGTTTGAAGAAACGCCTGTTAGTGTTGAATTGTTGGAGTAACCCACGAAGGAGGCCGTGTCGTAGCTGCCTTCAATCGATCCACCCACCAAATGAAGATCTACAATCCCTGCATTGGTTGCATAACCAATCAAGGCTTGAGGCTGGTAGGCTGAGGGGTGGTTGACGTATAGGTCGGTGATGCTGTGCCCATTTCCTAAAAAAGTTGCGTTGAAAGAGGTGATGGGATTGAACCCATAGTAGCCACCCAATCCATTGTTGTACCAGCTAGTAGATTCGCTGCAATCGATGTCGTCTTCGAGCGAGTAAATCGAGCCGGCGTGGTTGGTGTTGATGTCATCTAAAGCTTGCAAGCCTAGACAGCTAGAAATCACGATGGGGTCTTCTGGTGTTCCTGTGCCTGAATAGGGGTAAGCTCCATACCAAACGTGAGCAGACGCGTCGCCACTATTTTCATAATAATCGAGGACAAGTGTATGCAGACCTGAGGTGACAGCAATGGAGCCGCTGTTCATGGTTTCACCTCCGTCTTGATCAATCCAATTGTTAATGATGAGTGTGCCATCGAAATAGACTTTTGCGCCATCATCGGTGTCTGAAATAAACAAATAATCGCCTGCAGTAAAATAGGTGGTTTGCGTGAATCGGCCGGTAAAGCCATCGTCATTGATGCTCGCATCCGGACTCGCTGCGAGATAGTTTACATCGAGCACGTCATACGTTGTTGTGAAATCTGGGGCATCTCCTGGAAAGGTGGGCTCAACGGTTGGTGCACCCAAGTTCCAAAATTCAGCAACCACCAAACTTGATCCGTCGTCGCTTGCTTGCAAGATGGGAAGGCGTCCAGCGTTTGCTTCCCAAGTGCCTTCGAAATCCCAAGAGTTATAAGGGATGTTGGTTGAGCTGCCGCGGAGATCGGTGCTTTCTAGAACAGCGTCACATTGTCCTTCATAATCGGCAGCTGGCGTGACTCCAATGCCTGTACATCCAACCGTTGGATTTAGGTCTTTGTCGAACCAGTTGTTGTCGAAGTTGACTATGGTTGCGGCAACTCCTACGATGCCGCTCACGTAATCTCCTGTTCCGGTAATGACACCAGCGCCAACATTGTTAGAAAGGAATATGTTGTCGGTTTGAGCATAACCCACAATTCCGCCCACAAAGTCTATATTTCCTGAAACATCCGCGGCACTCATGTTTTTATCAACAAGAACAGTGGCGGCAAGAGCGCCAATGCCCATGTGTCCGATGAGGCCACCCACACGCAGAGAGCCAGAAATGGAAGAACCTTCTTTGATCGCATTGTTTGCGATTGAAACGGTGGGCGCAACAGAACTGCTAGAGTTGATTTCAAAATTTCCTGCCAAACCACCGAGGTAGACACCTCCATCTAAAAGAGTCACAAAAACAGAATTTTCACTGAAACTCACATCCACATCACTGTCGTCCGATGAGGTGATGCTCATTCCGCCTACGAGGCCACCATAATAGTTTTGACCGCCCGCATTGTTTAATGTTGCATGGACGGAATTTTGTGCAAGAACCATGCCTGATACTGCTGCGACCGAGGGCACGCTTTCAAAACGTCCAATGAGTCCTCCAATGTATTCATTGTTTCCGGTCACTTCCCCTTGAAAACTGCTGTCAGAAATGAGCATTCGCAAGTC
>CAZROM010000006.1:5820-11272 GCA_964601715.1 uncultured Candidatus Peribacteria bacterium
CCGATCCGAAGACTGAGAAGGCTAAAACAAAAGTGAGGACTCGTGCGAAAGCACGGGAGCGACTTTTCGAAAACTGCATGGCGTGGAGTTTAAAAAGTGATGATGTGTGAGAACTTTACCTAGACTTTCTTCTGTTGTCAGCTCTTTCCATCATTTCTTCTCATTGAAATTCATTGACGTGTAAACCATTAAGTAGGTTCCGTCGTCCAGTTCTTGTACAGCGGGATCTGCGCCTTGCACGAGATTTTTTCCGTCGATTTCCCATGTGGATCCATCGCTGGAAAAGGCGGTGGTGACTCCTTCTCCTGTTCCGTAAAAGCGAAGTCCATTTTCAAATGGAATCACTTGTCCCAAAAAGTCCATGGGCAAGTTGATGTCGTCTTGGAGAGTGAAGCTCAGGCCGTCTTTGGAAGTGGAGTGGTAATTGTCGTCATTTTCCATTTTCCAACTGTAGTGATGCCACAGACCATCGAAGAAGACGATGGCGGGGTCCAAGAGATTTTCTTCGGTGATTAGCGCGGGAGTGGGGCTGACTGTGAACGTAGAGTCGATGTTTGAGTCGGTGCTGGTGGCAGAGTAGAGGGCCGCCGTTTTGTTGCCTTTGGCGTGATAGGTGAAGTAGAGACGAAGGCGTCCGTCACTCAATTGAACAAGCGTGGGGTCCATGGGTTTTCGAATGCTCTCAGCAGGAGTGGGCGTGTCTTGAAAGTCGACGGCGCTTGTCTCACTCCATGTTTTGCCATTGTCGTTTGAAGTGGAATAAGCAATGGTGTCGAAAAGATCTTTAGAAGTGTTGGAGAAATATTGGTAGAGCAGCACCAAAGTTCCATCCTCGAGTTTCAATAAATTGGGCACGCCGGCGCGTTCAAGGATCAAATCACGCCCCTCAAAATGAAGTCCGTCATCGGAAGTGGCCATGTAGATGGCTCCGTCCCAAGGACCGTCGGTGTTTGGAGTCCACGTGTCAGTGGTGGGTGACACTGAGACGGGAGTCTCTACCACGGGTGTGCCGCAGGTGGTGAGGAGTAGGGTAGAAACTAAGAAAAGGGTTGAAGTTTTTTTCATGTGAGTCGATGAATTAAAGATGACCTTCTTCCACGAGAAGATCGTGGATTTGAGAGGCATTGGCTAGAGGTGAAAACCAACCGTGTGGGCCTTCATTCACACGAATGCCGTCGACGTTTTGCACGGTAGCCAGAGTTTCTAAGATGGATTCGGGTTTGAGACTCAAATAAAGACACTCGCCATTTTTGTCGGTTAGGTCGAATTTTTTGGCGAATTCAAGTGCTCGCTCCGAGTCGGTGAAAACAAAGAACCAAGGTCGGTCTTCGATGTATCCAATAAAGGGAGAGGGCTCTAGGCTGGACTTGCTGGCATCCACAATGAAGAGCCAGTGCTCAAGCTTAAAAAAAGCTGACCATAAATTCATCAGGTCTTCTCGTTCGGATGGTTTTAGGGTGCTTCGGTTGTAGGCAAGGTCTGCGAGAGCATCAAAGTCGGTCATAAAGTTTGGTTAGTGCGTTCATTCTACAAAAAAGAGGCGCCCGAAGGCACCTCTTTTTCAAATTCTAAAATGAATTACTCAGCGGTGTTGTAAGTCATGTCTGCATACACCATCACATCCACTGTATTGGTAACAGGGTTGAAAGTGGTGGAGTCGGCCCAACTGTAGACGCTCACTCCAGAAACACTTCCGAGGTCAGATCCAAGGAGTTCTTCGTAAACGCCTTTCTTTGCCTCGATCAAAGTTTTGAGGGTTGAAACGGCTGCTTTTTCAGCGGCAGAAGAATCAAGGACAGTTACTTCTCTCCAGCTGTCGAAGCTGTTTTTGTAGAGCAAGTCTTCCACTCCGTCGACTTGAGCGTTGTCGTTCAAAGTCACTTTGATGGACAAACTTCCGTCAAACATGTCGGTGTATTGCCAGTCAGCATAAGTGGACATTCCGGTGCGACGAACTGTTCCGTATTTGGAAAGTTTTGCTTGGATGTCTTTGAAAGCCTTGGAAAGTTCATCCACTGCATCTGCTTTTGAAGAAGCATTGTCGAGGTAGAAACTTCCGTAAAGGTTCACTTTTCCAGCTTGTGCAGAAACAACGGTGCTCACGTTGACGTTCACACCTCCCCAGTAACCGCATCCCCCACCGCAAAGGATAGGATCGATAGCAACGTCTTCGGAGACGATGGCTTCTTCAACAGTGGCAGCAGCGTCTGTGGTTAGGAGTTCATCGGCAAAAGCAGATGGAGCAAGCATTAAGCTGAGGCTTAGTGCCAAGAGATACTTTTTGATCATGGCGTATGGTTAAAAATGATACGGTTTCAGCATAGAGGTTTTAAGCTCCGAAAACAAGCACCTAGTTTTTGTCGGGGGGCACGGAATAGTAGTCGAAAAGGAAGGACATGATTTGTCTGAGAACCTGTCCCGAAGTGGCTTCCGCCCATTGAGAAGCGCGAGGCCTATCCATTTTCACGATGACTAAATATTCAGGGTCTTCGATGGGGCCGATCCCTATAAAACTAGCGATGGTGGTTCCGGCACCAGACAAAGCCTCCCCATTTTTATAGGTTTGCGCCGTTCCTGATTTGCCGCCAAAATAGTGACCGGGAATCGAAATGCTGGCGTAAGACTCCACGACATCCGTCATCATTGCGACCACTTTTGAAGCGGTGTCTTCGGTGATGACTTGTCGCACGACGGTGGGTTCGGTTTCAACGGTGCTGCCATCGGGGTAGTCAATTTTTTCAACAATGTAAGGCTTCATCATGGTGCCTTTGTTTGCAATGGCTGTGTAGGCTTGGACCAACTGCAGAGGCGTGATGGTGATTCCTTGTCCAAAGGCTTTGGTTGCCATTTCGGATTCGGTCCAGTTTTCGTAGTATTCAACGTCGCCGAGCACTTCATCGTTGAGTCCGATCCCTGTTCTTTCTAAGAATCCATAAGCTTTGAGATAAGAATAGAAAAGGGCAGGGCCGAGTTTTTTTGAGATGTAGGTCATTCCTGTGTTGCAGGAATGTTCGAGCACTTGAGTCATGGTTTCGATGCCGTGGTACTGTTTGTTGAAAGTTTCAATGAAGTAGTCGTATTCTTGGGTGATCACGTTGAAATCCACTCCCAGTGGGCCACTGTCGTTGAAGGTGCTGTTTGGGGTGACTTCGCCAGAATTGATGGCGGCAGCCATGACCAAAGGCTTGAATACGGAACCTGGTTCGTAGAATTCTTGCAGCATTTTATTTTTGTAGACTTCGGGCCCCCACAAATTTTCGTAGGAATACCATCTGCCCTCTTCTTCAGCAGGGAAGATTTGGATGCGTACGTCTGGATTTTCTTGGATGTAGTACCAGTAAATGGGATCTTCTTCGGTTCCTTTCACCACGACTTTGTCTTTACGATCTTCGGGAACGGTGAAGTCCACACGATTGAATACGTCGCCGTAGGTGTTTGGATTGAAGGTTGGGTATTGGGCCCATGCCAAAATGGCACCTGTTTTTGGATTCACAACGATGGCCTGTCCACTGTCTGGATTGTTGGCTTCCACTCCGGCTTTGAGCAAGGCTTCCACTTCGCTTTGAATGGCCCTATCAATAGTGAGCGTGATGTTCGCTCCATTTATCGCTTCTTCAATGACCGATTCACCCACGGTGATTTGATTCCCGTAAGCGTCCACTTGTGAGGTGAAAACGCCATCGGTTCCTTTGAGAATTTCGTCGAAGGTGCCTTCCACGCCATAGACTCCGTCACCCGTGGAATTCACGTAACCGAGTACTTGAGCGGACATCTCTTGCTCGGGGTAGAAACGAAAGTACTCGTCCTTCAAACGGATGCCTAAAAAGTAAGGATCACGACCTTCTTTGTCTGCGAGCGTGGCGTCGTCTTCGATCAATTTTTCAATTTGTTCCGAGATGGTGGGGTCGAGTTTATGCTTGAGCTCCACGTACTGGTTTTTGCCGGAGAGTTTGCTTTCGATGCTGTCGACATCGCCGCCGAAAATTTCAGCGAGTTGCTGTGCAACTTTTTTGGTGTCGGAGATTTTTTGGGGGTACAAATAGAGGTTTGATTTTTCGGTCAATTCGCTGCCTTGAATGTTTGCAGCTTTCACTTTTGCCACGGTTTCTAGGTCAATGTCTTCGGCATACAAAATGGTGTCGCGTGTGCTCTTTGCTAAAATTCCTTCGAGCTTGTCTTGGTAGTCGGTGAAGAGTTCTTCGTCCGTTTTGTATTTGATTTTTGAAAGCGCTTCATTCTTTAAATCAGGATTTTCAATCGCATTGATGGCTTCCAATTCGTCGTCGTAGCGGAGTTGATCCAATTCTTTCTCTTGATCTAAATCAAAGAGCAGGGGCGCGAGTTTTTCGGCAACGAACTCGGGTGTTGAGGTTTTTGCGATGATGCTGGGGTCTGCAAAAATCATGCTGAGCGTGGTGTTGGTGGCCAGCGTGAAACTTTCGCCGGAATGGTAGTCCTGCACTAAAATTTCTCCACGTCGAGCGGGATAGGTGGTGTAGCCGTATTGTTCCACTTCGGCGATGTGCTTGTAGTAGTCGTGAGCAATGACTTGCAGATAAAAAAGTCGCAAAATCACCACGCCCGCCAAAGCGTAAATTCCTAGAAAAATAATAGTGAACCGATTGATTCGAGAAAGGAGGGGCATAATGGAGTGGACGCTGGAGGAGGCTTTTTGTTACCATCCCGAGGCATCATCCTAAAACACTATGGTACAAAAAACAACTTTACCCAACGGTCTGCGCGTTGTGACGGAAGCCCTTCCGGGAACTCAATCCGTGACCGCTTTGGTTCTCACAAAAGCAGGGTCTCGTTACGAAGACAAACGCATCAATGGAGTCTCTCACTTTTTGGAACACATGTTCTTCAAAGGAGCGAACAAATATAAGACGGCTAAGGAAGTTTCGGAAGCCATCGATTCTGTGGGTGGGGAATTCAACGCCTTCACTTCAAAAGAATACGCGGGTTACTACGTGAAGCTTGCGGCTCATCACAAGGAATTGGCGCTGGATGTGATTTCGGACATGCTCCTCAATGCCAAGTTCGATGCCGAAGAAATTGAAAAAGAACGCGGAGTGATTTTGGAAGAAATCAACATGTATCAAGACACACCCATGTACCAAGTTTCTTGGGACTTCGAACGCGCTTTGTTTGGAGACCAACCTTTGGGATGGGATGAAGGGGGACCTAAGGATGTGATCAAGGTTTTGCAACGTGACGATTTTGTGGCTTACAAGGAATCCCTCTACACCACGGGCAACATGCTCGTGTGTTTGGCAGGAGCAGTGGATCACGAACAAGTGGTGGAAATGGTTAAGAAATATTTCCCCATGGAGAAGAAGGAGCCCACTCGCGACTTTCCTGCTTTTGTAGAAAACTTGCCCACGTGTGAACGCGTGAAATTGGGAACGAAAAAAACAGAGCAAACCCACATTGTGGTGGGTGTGAAAGGCTA
>CAZROM010000006.1:11372-22701 GCA_964601715.1 uncultured Candidatus Peribacteria bacterium
GTGGCCAGTGACTTGCTCAAAAAAGATGCCGTCCACCTTGCGGTGATCGGACCTTACGAAGACAAGGCGCGATTTGAAGCGTTGCTGGCTTAAGTTCTTTTGACAATTGCACTTCTTTCGTGCACTTTACCCACGATTTAACTCATTTATTTTATGTCTATGGAACGCACCCTCGTACTCATCAAACCAGACGGAGTTCAACGCGGACTTGTTGGGGAGATTGTTTCTCGTTTTGAAAAAAAAGGACTTAAAATGGTGGCATGCAAGATGATGCGCCTCGATGAAGCGGTGCTTCGTGAACACTACGCTCACATTGCAGACAAACCTTTCTTCCCTGGAGTGGCCAACTTCATGAAGAGTTCTCCCGTTCTCGCAATGGCTTGGGAAGGGCTTGAATGTGTGGAAGCTGTTCGTCTCATCACGGGTGTGACCAAAGGACGCACTGCCGACGCTGGAACCATTCGTGGAGACTTTGCGATGAGCGTTTCTTGCAACGTGATTCACACTTCTGACTCGGTTGAAAATGCCGTTAAGGAAGTGGCTCGTTTCTTCAATCCTGATGAACTCCATGAGTACTTCAAGAGCGAATACGAACACGTCTACAACGAAGAAGAACGCGCTTAATCGGTTTCTTTTGCCCAAGTTCGTGCTACAGTGACGTCTAATTAGACGTGCTGCAATGAATCCAGAAAACGAAAGCTCGGATTTGACAGAAGATATCGAGACTTTTATTGAGTTTGCTGAAAAAGAAGCTTTGCCCTTAACGTTGGGAGTTGAGTCTGCAGAATTTCTGAAACTTCCTCGAGGTGGGCAGTCCAAATTGCTGATCAAAAAAGGAGTTGCGGTTCCCATTGTGGCGGGGGATTGGTCTGTGAACCGTATGCGTCAGTCCGCCGATTTGATAGGCCTGAAGAGTTGGGAAGAGCTCCAAAATTTTTTGAAGCGTCACTACTCGACTGATGATGAGCAGGAAATTCACTTCCATAAAGGCCCTGGCAATGGAGCCTTGATGGATGATCTTCGCAAGAAAGATGCAAATTGGAAGCAAATTGGAATGGGCGATCGTCTCTATTTTACAGTGGAGGACACGCTTTTAAAATTCGCTAAGCCTGATGCACAAAAAACCCCAGGTTTCGATAAATTTCTTTCTGTTTTGGGGCTTGGTTTGAGAAGAACCTTAAAAGACAAATGGTTCGAAAATTCCGACTCACATGTGGTTGGGGATCTTACAATGAAAGAGGGGGAAGAGGTGAATCTCAATGATTTGCGTTTGATGTTTACGCAGCCAGACAATTTGTATTCAAAACTTGAAGTCAAGGAGTTGGCGGGGAGGATGGAATATCTGGTTTCAGTCGAATTTGAGAAGGATGGTTATGCGCCCTTGCCAAATGAGGCAAAGGTGCTTTTTGATGAATTTAGAAGTGCGATCGCAGCGGGAACCGTTGTTGAATTTTTTAGACGTTTTTTTGATGAGCCTATTTTTAATCAAGAGCATGACCTAAATGAAGACGCAGTCTTTCATGAGCAAGGCTTCATGCCAGGATATTTCAAAGAAATTCCTAAGCAAGTTCCTGCCTCGTCTTGCTTACTGATGAGTGCAATCCGCTCCGATTCGCATGAGAATGCGCAGTCTTTTGGAAGAGATATTCGTAAGAATCTGGCGTGTCTTAAACCGGGAGGAGTTTTGCTCACGGATGGAAATCGACAGTCATACACTCGATTCTCTCGTCTTAAAGAGATTCAAGATGCTTTGAAAGGCAATTCGGAATTCGAAGCGCGGGTCATTTGTGGGAATAATCTTAAGGGAGAGAGCGGCGAAATTTTGGGAGTCGCGATTCAGAGAAAACACCCAAACAAAGATTTTTTTTGGGACTTGGATGATGAGGATAAGCCTTTTAGGGAAGATGTGAAGTACTTAACTCTTGAAAAGGCGATGAATAGGGTCGATCAGCAGCTTTTGGATTCCACATTGGGACTTGTTTATCGTTGGGCAAAGGAAGACATGAGTGTTTTTAGATCACTTCACGAAAAAATTCGAGAGGCTGTGAAGAGTGTTGTTCTTGAATATATGAACGAGCAAGGATCTCTTAGGGATGCTCTTGAGGATGTGCTTGATTTGCTGCCGGAGCAAATTGCTGAGATTCGAGTGCGACTTCTGCCCATTTTGGGAGGACTTCTTCCTCAGACTGATTCGCCCGTTGTTGATGGGGATGGAGTTCAGGTTTTTGATCGAATTGGACAGAGAAAGTCAGGCTACAATCGCTCTACTTTTATTCCAGCTGATCAAATCCCAAAGCATGAAACGGATGCCACTCATTTTTCAGCAAGAGAGAAGCAACTTTGGGCGAAAGAATTCTTAGAAAAGATGGGAGATCGACGGCTCTACCTCGTAGATCCGGATGGGAAAGGTGACATTTTTGGATGTGAAACGAATCAGCTTTTTGATGGATTTTTACGAGCAGCTTTGTGTGACAAATATGATGAGTGTGTGGTCCAGGTCCCCTTTAAGGTGAATCCTATTGCAGTGACTAGCCGGTTGACGGAGATATTGAATAGAGATGGTGGTTTGGTGTTTGCTGGGGGCAGTTGGAAGGATGTTGCTTCACAAGAAGGTCGCGTTTATGAAAGGCAATTCATGGCGCCCTTGCTCAGCCAAATCCTTGCCGGTGTGTCCCAAATTGGTTTGGTGGCGGAGTGTTTTTCGGCACAAGCACTAGCCAATTGTATTGGGAGTTATTCTGGTGGAAATCTCACCACAAAGAAAGGGTCTTTGGAGTTTGGTCCTTTTACTACGACCTTACAGGGTACGCATCCTATTTTTGAAGGCTTGCCTCAAAGATTGGCAGTCGCGATGACTCGCAGTGGTCACATCGTGGGTAAGGCAGATCCTCGTTTATGGACTCCTTTGGCAAACCTTGAATATTCAGGTGAAGACGTTCTATGGGCGGGACCCAATAATGGGGTCTTAGCTGCTGCTGGACATCTTAGCATTCGTCAACACACTCAAGCTGTGGGTTCGGACGTGCATCGTGTCATGGAGTTCATCGATGCTAATCCACTCGCCTTGGTCGAAAGTCATGGGGTGGTGGCCGGTGATTTAGCATCCAATTGGCCACTTCTGAAGGAAAACCCTGGTACACGTTTATTGGCGAACATGTTGATGGTGGCGGCTCAAGCGTCCCAGAAACCAAGCAAGTGGGAAATGAGACCTGCGTAGTCTTCGAGGTATTCGTTTTCGAGGATCTCCATTTTTTTGTTGGATTGTACGTACAGTGAAAGGCTGCCCACTTTTTTGCTACGACTGATTAAGGGAATGAGCAAGAGTGAGCACAGCCCTGCTCCTTTGGCCAGGTGCGCGGAGCGGTAGCGAGTTTCTTGAGTCAGATCCATGATGCGGAGCGGTGTTTTTTGCTCGAAGGCTTTTTGCGCCAAACTTTTTTCATAGGGAATGCTGGCCTTGCCGTACCAAGTTTCGGGAGTGCCTGAAGAGGCGGTGAGATCCAAAGTTTTTCGGTCTTCGTTGTAGAGGCGCAGCACGCAGGCGTCTGCTTTGCTGAGCATGAGCACGGAGTTGACCACATAATTGAGGAAGAACTTTTTGTTCTCGTGTTTTTCGTACTCTTTGAATAAATCGAAGACGTATTCCATCTCCCTTTGTAGGATGCCAAATTGATTGTAGGCCTCCTTTAATTTTTGATATTTGGTGCTCATTTCTTGCTCGAATCGATGGTGTCCACTGAGGTCACGAATGATCAAAAGCAAATAATCTTTTTGTTTGCTGACGGTCACATCCAATTGCAATTCGCCTCCCGTTTTGTGCGAAGCTTTGGCGTTGAATTGAAAATATTCCTTGTTTGAAGTGTGAATGATTTCTTGGTCGGTTTCGCTGAATAGGCCCGCTAAATTCTTACCCAAGCGTTCGTCTTTTCTGTAGCCAAAAATCAAGCGAGCGCCTTGATTCCACAGTACGACGTTGCCTTGTTTGTCTAAAATGATGAGAGCTTCAGACGAGTGCTCAATGGCATTGTAGAGGATTTGATATTCCTCGTTTTTTTTCTTCAAATCGCTCAGGTCCGTCATGATTCCGATGGTTCCGCCATTGGGTAAGGGGGATCCGCTCAAGAGCACTGGAACGCGTGAGCCTTGTTTTGAAACCAAGTACCCTTCGTAGGAAGAAGACTTCCCTTTTCTTCTGTCTTTTTCGTTCACAGTTTTCACTTTTTTTGCACTTTCTGGATCCCAAAAAACATAGGATTCCCAGCCCATGATTTCTTCCAAAGAATAGCCCACCATTTGGCAAAATTTTGGATTGGCATAAACGGTGCGTTCGTTCTCGTCACCCACCCAAACCGCCTCGTTCATGTGTTCCACGAGGTTCTTGAACATGATTTTTGAAGAAGGATTTTTTTTAGACATGTTGAGGGTGTTTTTTTGTCAGAGCTTTGAGCTTGGTCTTGGCATGCTGAGTTGTGAAAATTTTGAACTGTTCTTCGGTGGGAAGACCTGTTTTGCCTTCGACAATCTTAACAAGATCTCCATTTTTTAAAACAGTGGACAGCGGGCTTTCGATGCCGTTCACTTCGGCACTTTGAGCGTGATGACCTAGGTCCGTGTGGATGAAATAGGCGAGGTCCAAACAAGTCGTCTCTTTCTTGATGGGAATGAGATCCCCTTTGTAAGTGAGGACATGAATTTTTTCGCTGTTTTCTGACACTTTGATGCTGAGGTTTTCTTTCAAAGCGCGGCCTTTTTCAGTTAAAAGATTTGAATGTTTACTTCGAGTGTAGATCCAATGGGCAGCGAGACCGTTTTCGGCAAATTGATGCATGAGTGGTGTGCGGATTTGTACTTCGATGGAATTTTCGTATTCGGGCAAGATGCCTCTTAGCCCCGTGTGAATGCTCTGGTAGCCGTTGATTTTTGGCACAATCACGTAGTCCTTGAAACGCTTTGGAACGGGGTAAAATTCGTCGTGGAGCAGATTTAAAATCTCATAACATTCGTTTTCGTTGTTGCCCTGAGTCACGACGCGCAGTCCAAAGAGATCGTTGAGTTGACTGAGGCGGCTGAGGCCTTTTTTCCTCAACTTGAGATGGATGCTGTAGAGCTCTTTGTATCGGCCCGAAATATTGCAGTGAAAACCATGCCTGCTGAGCACTTCGTTGAGGCGGGCGGCGCTTTGCTTGATCCATTTGTCGGCATGCTCTTTGAATTCCTCAAAATCATCACTCAGAGCCTTGTGGGCAACAGGGTTGGTGCGCTCAAAGCAAAGCGCCTCCAGTTTTACTTTTTCTTGATAAAGACCAAATTTTTCACATATGGGAGAGAGCAGGGCGAGACCTTTGGCCGCGGCCGCTATGGAATCTTCGGAAACGTCTTCCGTGAGGGCTTTGAAAAATTGATCGAGAAATTCGAGGAAAAGAGGAATGTTGTCGACAAAATAATCCATCAGAAAATTCGTAGCCAAAGAGAGAGATTTCGGTTTTGAATTGATGGCGTGAAGGATCCGGTTGGGAATCAGCAGATCATTCATAAGGGTACTTTACAGTTGAATACTAGGCTTCTTGTTTTTTTGGGTCTATGTGAAACCTAAAAAAGACGGTGACAAAAATAGATTTGGCTTGTCCCTTAGGTTGAAGTTGCTTAAGATTGGGTCATGCATGTTTTTTTAGGACTGACCTCGAATTTAGCTGATCCAGAAGCCAATCTTGTGCTTGCGCGTGATTTGCTCATGAAGCACGATGTTTTGGTTTTGGGGCAGTCCGATGTCAAAAAAACAGAGTCGGGACTCTTTCAAGTGGTGGAATGCCAAACTGAGCATGGTAGCGAGCAACTCGCCTTGGTTTGCCAAGAGGTGGAGGCAGAAATGGGCAAACCGATGGAGCAAAAAAATCTAGGCAATGTCCACTTGGGGTTTGGCCCTAAAAGCACTCCCGATGCTCAAGCGCCGCAAGAGACAGGTTCGATAGGCATACAACTTTTGATTTACGGAGAACGTGTTTTGAGTCAAGCTGCCTTCGATCGCGCTTTTGTGGTGGATGCAGTGCGAGAACTTTATCCTGATTTTGACCCTGCTCATTCATGAATTCTAGACAACGCGAACTTCGGTTGGCCGCACTGGACCTCATCCGCAAAAAAGGAAGTGGACACAGTGGACGTATGCTGTCTTCTATTGATCTGTTGGAGGGGCTTTATTTTGGGAAAGAAAACGAGCGCCTCATCTTCAAGCACAATCCCAAAATTCCGCAGGCTGAGGATCGTGACTTCTTTGTCTTGTCTAAGTTGGAGGCTTTGCCCGCTTTGTATGCGGTCTTGAAGAAGGACGGGTATCCTTTGCCAGACATTCTTCCTCCTTTTCCTGAACGAAAAATTCCTGGAATAGAGGTGAGTTCCAAAGAGCACGGTTTTGGCTTGTGTACCGCTGTGGGCATGGCTAAGGCCATTCAAATGGACCGAAGGAATCAACATGTATTCTGTTTGGTGGGGGATTATGAACTCGATCACGGCAAAACATGGGAAGCCATTCAGTTTGCCGCCGAACAAAAGTTGGAAAGGCTTTGCATTGTGGTGGACGAAAACGACGTTCGAGACATGCCCATTCAAGAACGCTTCGAAGCGTTTGGATGGAAAGTGATCAAACTTCGAGACGCTCACGATCACGACGAAATCGTTTATGGGTACATGAAAGCGCGACTGACTTTGCGTAAACCAACCTGTATTTGGGCGCCAACGGTGAAGTCGGCTGGGGTGCCTTTTGCGGAACGAAAACCCGAATACGACGACACTGTTTTTTCGGATGCGGAATATGAAGAAATTCGTAACATTCTTTTGTAAATGATCGACACCAAACTCACTCAAGTCGGACTGAAACTCAAAAACATGGTGGTTTTGGATTTGGGCTTTCCTCGTTTGAATTGTCCTGAATTCGCGAAAGTGTACGAACCCCGTTTTGTTTCTTTGCTGTGCAGACAAGGGATGGCACTGGAGATGGCGGGAGGTCTCGCGAGCTTTGGAAAGATTGTGGTTTTGGTGGGCTATGAAGGCGGCGACTTGGCACGACTGGATCCGACTTTGAATGTGAAAGTGCTGAAACCCAGCCCAGAAGGCTCATGGGAAAATTTAGAAGAACGACTTCGTGCTTTTGGTCCAGCGCTTGTCTTGATTCCAGTTTGATTTAAACGAGGCGCTGCAGTAATTTAGGTGCAAGCTTCACCTCCCTCGCATGTCACTCAAAAACATCAAGGTCTACTCTGGCACTTCGCACCCCACCTTGGCGGCAGCGATTGCACGGGAACTTCGCGTTCCACTTTCTAAAATGTCTGTCTCCCGTTTTGCGTGTGGAGAGATTTATGCAAAACCCGATGAATCGGTGCGTGGAGCGGATGTGTTTTTGGTGCAAACCTGCACGGATCAAGTGAACGAAGACTACATGGAACTCTTCATCATGATCGATGCGCTCAAGCGTTCTTTTGCTCGAGAAGTGCATGTGATCATTCCTCATTATGGATATGCACGGCAGGATCGTGTTGCTTCTCCTCGTGAACCCATCAGCGCAAAAGTGATGGCGAATTTGGTGGCAGCAGCAGGTGCGGATCATGTGATTTCCATTCATTTCCACAGCGACCAAACTCAAGGATTTTTCCCTTTCCCCATGGACAATTTGCACACTCGCAATTTGTTCGCGGATGTGCTCAAGAAGAAGAAACTCAAGAATGCAGTCATTGTGGCTCCGGATGCGGGTGCTGCGAAAGAAGCGGGACGTCTCGCTCAAATGCTGGATTATCCTCTCGCTGTGCTCACCAAAAAACGACCCAAATTCAATGTGGCGGAAGTCACTGCGGTGGTCGGAGATGTGGAAGGCAAGACCTGTATTTTGGTGGATGACATGATCGACACGGCCGGAAGTGTGTGTGCCGCGCATCAAGCGCTTTTGGATCAAGGTGCGAACCCCGATATTTATTTGGTGGCCACGCATCCTCTTTTCTCAGGACCTGCGGTGGAACGACTCAAACAAGTTCAATTCAAAGAAGTGATTGTGACCGACACGGTGCCTCTTCCAAAAGAAAAGCAATTCAAAGGTCTCACCACGATTTCGGTGGCACCCATGCTCGCTCGTGTGATCCGCAGTGTGCACGAAAACAAGTCGGTGACTCAAGCTCTCTAATTCCATTTTATGTCCATCTACATTGGCAGCGATCATGCAGGATTCGATCTCAAAAATGTGCTACGTGAGCACATGAAAATGCAGGGCCAAGAGGTGATTGATTTGGGCACTTTTGATGGAGCGGTGAAAGTGGATTATCCAGACATTGCTCGTGAAGTGGCAGAAAAAGTGAAGTCGAATAAAGGCAGTGCTGGGGTGCTCATTTGTGGCACAGGAATTGGAGTCGCGATCGCCGCCAACAAAGTGAAAGGAATTCGTGCGGCCAATGTGCACGATGTGACTGAAGCTTTGCTCAGTCGCCAACACAACGACGCCAACATTGTGACGGTGGGTGCGCGAACCACGGGTGAAGAAACCGCCAAAGAAATTGTGGATACGTTCTTGACTACGGCTTTTGAAGGAGGACGACACGTGCCACGAATTGAAAAAATCACCGCCATTGAAAATGAACAATAAGACTTTGATTTCGCCTTCGATTTTGTCCGCCGATTTTGGACGTTTGAACGAGGATATTGCGTCGGTGGAAGCCTTTGTGGACACCTTGCATGTGGACGTGATGGACGGACATTTTGTGCCCAACTTAACTTTTGGAGCGCCCGTTGTGCGTTGCATCAAAACCAAGTTGCCCTTGGAATGTCATTTGATGGTTGAGAATCCAGAAATGTATGTGGAGGCTTTTGCCAAAGCGGGTGCTCACAGTTTTATTTTTCATATCGAAACCACGGCCAAGGCCAAGGAACTCATTGAGGCGATTCACTCCGCAGGAATGAAGGCGGGCGTTTCGCTCAATCCTGCGACGGAGCTTGAGACCATTCAAGACCTTTTGCCTTTGGTGGACAGTGTGCTGGTGATGAGTGTGAATCCTGGATTCGGAGGCCAAGCCTTCATGCCGGTGGCACTGGAAAAAATCCGAGCGATTCGCGCTCAATTTCCTGAACTAGATATTTCGGTGGATGGAGGAATCAATGCAGAAACGGGCAGGCAATGCGTAGACGCTGGCGCTAGCACTTTGGTGGCGGGTTCCTATATTTTCGGCGCGGAAGACAGACTCAAAGCCATCCAAAGTTTGAAGGATTAAGGCTAATTATGCACAACGATTCCATCCGTCTGGATTATTCTCCCCTGAGTTTTTTGGGGAAAACCCACGGCACACTTTTGTTTTTGGGAGGGCTTTTTCTCATCTACAGTTTTGTGGGCGAGGTGCAACACCGGCTTGCGAATTTGGGGCAAACGGACCCATTTTTTGTTGGGGTATTCGATTATTTTCTTTGGTTCGGATTTTTGCTTGTCTCCTTGGGCGTCACTTTTGTGGGCTTCGCTTTGTTTTTTGCCAAGCGGACGACTTATTTTGAAAAGGACGAAACCATGATTGTGCATGATTTTTCTGGGTTTCTGCGAAGACGCTATTCGGGCAAAGAAGTGCGTGGACTTTATTTGGTTGAAAGGCCGATTTTTGTTTTATTTGGCGTGGGATTGGGCGGTGGAGTGAAGGCCAGCACCGTGGGCACGCGTTTTGTTTTGGAGTTGGCGCTCAAGGATTCGAAGGCGGTGAAGATTTTGTCTTTATTCAAAACGCAGCGCGAAGGGGAGGATGTTTTGCACGACATTTTGCAAGTTTTCAAACCCGAAGCTCAGGTTTATTCAAAGGTTTTTGTGGACGTCGTGAAGGGGCGCGAGGCCAAGCTTCAGGGCGAAGAAGCGGAACTTTACAAAGAACTGCATCGTTTGTGGGAATCCATTCCTGATTCAATGGATTTGAAAATGGATCTTTTGGAACTCTGTGAACGGCTCGATTGGTCGCAAAAAAGATTGGTCTCGGTGCTTGAATCGCTCGAAGAACAAGGGGTTGCGAAGCTAGGCTAATTTCGCTCCGTTGTGGATGGGCTTTTCTGGGCAGGCCAAAATCACGGCTCCGTTTTCATCGTAAAAACCGGTGGTCAACACTTCTGAAATGAAGGGGCCGATTTGTCGGGGAGGGAAGTTGCAGACGCAAATCACTTGTTTGCCCACGAGTTCTTCTTTGCGGTAGTGCACAGTGATTTGGGCGCTGGATTTTTTGATTCCAACTTCGGGACCGAGATCGATGGCCAGTTTGTAGGCGGGTTTTCGGGCTTCAGGAAATTCGTCTGCGCTAAGAATGGTGCCGACGCGCAGCTCCACTTTTTCGAAGTCGGACCAAGTGATTTCTGGATTCATGCGGCGCGTTGAATGTCGATACGACCTACTTCACTGTTGTCAGCCCACTCTCTTAAAATCCTTTGTAGTTTGTTTACGTCGCTTAAATTTCCCACTCGTACAATGATGGCGGAGTCTTTGACGTACACTTTACACAGAATTCTTTGTCGAATGTAGGCGACGGCTTCCATCACATCCAACTCTCCATCCACCTCTATTCGCACATCTTCTCCCGGCCTTACTTTTCTCCCTTGGTCCCCGCTGTTCACTCGTTCAACAAGAGTGACGCCATTGGGGTCCAAGGGGTTTTGAGCGCCTCTAGGTGAGACTTCTTGGCTTTGACTTGGAGAACGGTCAATTCGGTAGTTCATGGGTCAATTCTAAGGTCGTCCCTTAAGAAAGGCAAGGAGGGCAGGAGTATGCCTGCGCTTTGCTTGGCATGCACGCCCGTCGTCGCTCGGTCATTTTGGTTGTGGCAGGAGGACGCTCACGTTGTTCGCTAAACGGTCGCTCCGCTCCCTCACGAACCTTTTACGGTTCGACCGCTTCTGGCGAAGCACACCATTTTACCGGTGGGCGAGCCACCACTAAAATGGTGACCGTGGCAGGAGTCGAACCTGCGACCCTCAGCTCCGCAAGCTGATGCTCTATCCAACTGAGCTACACGATCACGTGCGCGCATCTTAAGATAAAAGGCCGATTAAGGCAAGAGACAAAATTTGGGCTTTAAATCTTATCTGCACCGAGGGCTTTGAGTCTTTGTAGCATTTCGTTGTGCAGGGAGCCGTTGGTGGCGAGTAGGGACCCTGTTTTTGGAGTGAGTTGAGTCCCGTCCATGTTGGTGACCATTCCACCCGCTTCTTCAACGATGATTTTTCCAGCGGCGATGTCCCATGATTTGAGATCGTATTCGAAGAAAGCGTCGTAACGTCCACAGGCTAAAAAGCAGAGATCCATGGCTGCGGAACCACTGCGACGAAGGCCCAAACT
>CAZROM010000006.1:22801-40580 GCA_964601715.1 uncultured Candidatus Peribacteria bacterium
GCGTCGTGCGCGAGCTTTTTGGCAATTTGAAGGAGGTGCGTGGTCATAGTGTGGAGGTGATTGGCTTTCATCATACCTTGAAAAAAGGGCTGCCCTAAGCCCAAAAACTTGACAATCTAGTTTTTAATGTTAAAGTGTATTCATATGATCTTTCTACAGGCTTTGTACATGCTCCTCATGTCTGAAAAGCTCGGTTTGCCACAGCAGCCTGCCCTTTGTGCGGTTCTGCTTTCTTCTGAACGTAGACATAGAGTCCTAAAATTGCGGGATTGAGCTTGGGCTTGCTGTACAAAATTATGGTTTTAGGTAGAATGCTTGGGCACTTGTTTTAAATGATCCAAAAACCATTCACCATTTCTAGCGCGATGACCCCAAAGGGGGATCAGCCCAAGGCCATTGAAGCTTTGGTGGAGAATATTAATAGTGGGAAAAACAAACAGGTTTTGCTCGGAGCAACGGGAACAGGAAAGACCTTCACGATTGCGAATGTGATTGTGCAAACTCAAAAGCCCACCTTGGTGGTGGTGCACAATAAAACCTTGGCGGCGCAGATTTGTAGCGAGCTTCGAGACATGTTCCCAGACAATGCGGTGAGTTATTTCGTTTCGTACTACGACTACTATCAGCCTGAGGCGTACATCGCCGTGTCGGACACCTATATAGAAAAGGATGCGCAGATCAATGAAGAAATCGACAAGTACAGGCACAAGGCGACTGAGAATTTGCTGACACGTTCAGACACCATTGTGGTGGCGTCGGTGTCTTGTATTTATGGACTGGGTTCTCCAAAAGAATATTTGGACATGCGCATCGAACTCAAACAAGGCGGACGCATTCAACGCGATGCTTTGCTGCGCAAACTCACGGACTTGCAGTACACACGCGCGGCCATGGACTTTAAGCAGGGCATGTTCCATGTGCTCGGAGACGTTTTAGAAGTATTTCCTCCCGGAGGAGACACAGCCATTCGTTTTGAATTTTGGGACGATGAAATTGAAAAAATTTCGGAAGTGGAGCCCTTCACTGGTGAGATCATGGGCGAGATGGATGAAGCAACAATCTTCCCTGCGAAGCACGCGGTGACGACCGAAGAAAAAATCAAAAAAGCGGTGGTGGACATTCGCAAAGATCTTGAAATTCGTGTCGAAGAAATGCGACAAATGGGGAAGGGCTTGGAAGCGGAGCGACTCAAAACTCGCACCGAATACGACTTGGAAATTTTGCAAGAAACGGGTTACGTGAGTGGAATTGAAAACTACGTTCGTTACCTCAACAACGACGGAATGCCAGAAGGACGTCCCGCGACGCTCATGGATTATTTCCCCAAAGATTTCCTCATGGTGATCGATGAGTCGCACATGACGGTTCCTCAAATTGGAGCCATGCACAACGGAAATCTTTCTCGAAAACAATCCTTGGTGGAACACGGATTCCGTCTTCCTTCTGCGTTCGACAATCGTCCGCTCAAGTTCGAAGAATTTGCCGATTATATGAACAATGTGATCTACGTTTCTGCGACTCCGGGCAAGTATGAAATGGCGAACAAAAATGCGCTCGTGGAACAAATCATTCGTCCCACCGGACTCATTGATCCAGAAATTTCGGTGCGCAAAAAAGAAGGCCAAATCGACGATTTGATGGAAGAAATTCGTGTGCGTGTGGAACGCAAAGAACGTGTGCTGGTGACGACGCTCACCAAGCGCAGCGCCGAAGATTTAACCGAGTATTTGACCGATGCGGGAGTGAAAGTTCAGTACTTGCATTCCGATGTGGACACGCTGGATCGCATCTCGATTTTGCGCGATTTACGTCTTGGAATTTTCGATGTTTTGGTCGGAATCAATTTGCTGCGCGAAGGATTAGATTTGCCTGAAGTTTCTTTGGTCGCCATTTTGGATGCCGATAAAGAAGGCTTCTTGCGAAGCACGCCTGCGCTCATCCAAACCATTGGACGTGCCGCTCGTAATTCCGAAGGACGCGTGATCATGTATGCCGACAAAATCACGGCAGGAATGCAGGGTGCTTTGGATGAAACCAATCGTCGTCGCACGATTCAAATGGCGTACAACGAAGAGCATGGCATCACGCCCACCACGATTAAGAAAGCGATCAAAGACATTGAGATGCATCGCAAAGAATTGGAGAAGAAGGAAGTTCGTCGTTACAACACTAAAAAAGTTCCTAAGGAAGAAATGTTCCGCCTCATCCAAAGTTTGGAAGTGGAGATGGACATGGCCGCCCAAAACATGGAATTCGAGAAGGCCGCAGTGCTTCGTGACGAGATTGAAGAACTCAGAGGAAAGGCGGGCATTTAGCCACTTGCTTTAAAAGCTTATTCATTTATAATTTCAGCTTTGTTTATTGAGCGTGTATGGCTGGATTGAATGGAAAAGAACAGGCGGTTATCCTTCTGGATAAACGCATGAAGTCTAAGGACCCTTTGAGGGTTTATTTAAGCAACCAAACTGAACCTGTTCTTTTTGATCCTCAACGTGACGCTCCACAAGGAATTAAGGAACGATTTGAGAGATTTAAAGAGACTTTAGGGTTGGCTCCCAAACAAATTTCTGTAAAAGACTTGGCTGATAGAATTCAGTCTGATGACATGGAGGCCAATATACTCATCCATAGCCAAGGTGGAGACTGGTATTTCTATGTTGCCTTGGATGTTCTTTTGCAGCACTTTAGAAAAGAAGGTCGAGTCACACGTGCGTATGTCCCTTATTTTGCTGGGAGTGGTGCTGCTTTTACTTTTGCTTCGGCTTCCTACCGATGCATTGGACCTAGAGCTGGTTTGGGCTTTCATGCTCCTGTTGGTAAGGATGGTAAAATTGAAACCGTTTCAAAGCTGAGACCAGGAGAAACTGTGGAAGAGGTGATCGCTCTTCGTAGGCAATTTTTATACGATCGGTTGCAGTCTTTTCTTGGAAATCTTGGAGAGGCAGCTCAAGTGAGGGAAAGGATACTTGAGGATGTTTTTGAACGGCCTAGGTCTCCAGACTACACGTTCTTTTTTGATGTCCAGACTTTACGCAGTTTGTCTCTTGCGGTTGTGTCTCCTCCTAACCAAATGGCAGTCAATTTCCAAAGAGATACGGGGTTTAAATTAGATGAGTACCCTGAATTAAAAGACTTTTTCTTAAGACCAAAGTCTTTCTTGGAGATGGTTTGAGGTTATTTTTACCTTTGTCAGAGTTTGCACAAAGAGCCTTGATTTCTGCGCAAGGCTGAGTACACTATCGGCGTTTGAAATCGCATCACTCAGCCAATAGGCGTATGCCAAAAAAGGAAAAAACTCAGTCCGCACTCATGCTTGGGGCTTGGGGTCACTACTCCCAAATCACAGGTCGTGTTTTGGCGTGTATCCTTGGCAGCATCGCTTTGCTTTGTGGTCCAGCCTATCTTTTGGATTTGCAATTTGGCACGTGGCCCATTATTACTGGTGTCGCAATGATTTTTTCTTTGCCGCTCTCGCAGTTCATGGTAATCAAGTCCATGCAAAGCTACCTTAAAAATAATCCTATTCAGTAATGACAACCGAAACGTCTCCCGTTACGGAAACCCTCGAAGAGCCAGTCACCGAAGTTGAAGGTGCCGCTCATGAAGAAGAGGGTGGTGAACACATTCAATTGGCTGCTGAGCCTGCGTTCACGATTGGAAACTTCACTGTGACCAACACGATGACGGCGACGGTGGTGACGACGGTGCTCATTTTGATTTTTGCAATCTTGGTTCGTTTGAAGGCTGGAATCGTTCCTTCTCGTTTGCAAGTGGTTTTCGAACTTGTGTTCAATGAATTTTACGATCGTCTTGAAGAAGCGGTTGGAGATAAGCGTGCTCGCAAAATCGTTCCTCTCATTGTGACTCTCTTTGTGTTTGTGCTTGTGGCCAATCAATTCATCCTTCTTCCTTTTGTAGGAAGTTTTGTGACGGAACACGGACACCTCATGCGAACGCCCACTACGGATTACAGTATGACGATTGCGCTCGCACTCATCACGATGTTTGCAGCTCACTTCATTGCTTTCACGGCTTCGCCCATCGGACACATTTTGAACTACTTCCGTGTGGGTGGACTCATCGATATCGCTCGCGGCAAGAAGCCGTTTGGAGACATTCTTGAAGTGTTCATCGACATGTTCCTTGGAATCCTCGAAATTCTCGGAGACATTGTGAAAGTGATTTCCCTCGGAACTCGTTTGTTCGGGAACATCATCGCTGGGGAAGTGGTGATCATCGTTATTTCTGGACTCATGTTCGCGACTCAATTTGTGGTTCCCATTCCTTTCATTTTGCTGGCATCGTTCGCAGGGCTTATTCAGGCCTTTGTGTTCACCCTTTTGTCCACGATTTTCATTTCGAACAATCTGGTGCACGCGACGCACAGTCATTAAAATAAAAAACAAAAAACCTTACTTTATTCATCAATTTAATCCTAACCCCCTAAAATTATGGATGCAGATACGATGAAAATTCTCGCTGCCGCTCTCTCGGTAGCTGTAGGTCTTATTGCTCCGGCTCTCGGAGAAGCTCACATCGCAGCTAAGACGATGGAAGGTGTTAGCCGCAACCCAGAAATGAGCGGAAAAATGTTCAGCAACATGCTTATCGCTATGGCATTCGTAGAATCCCTTGGTGTGTACTGCTTCCTCGTTGCTCTCATTCTTCTTTTCGTTATCTAGTTTACTTTTTAAACCCAGCCTTCTCTTATGGAAGGACTTCTTAAACTCGGGATTGATCCCCTGAGCATCCTCATTTACGTCTTGAACACTGGTGTTTTGCTGGTTGTTCTCGTCTTTGTGCTCTACAAGCCTCTCCTCAAGTTCATTGATGATCGCCGAAAGCAAATTTCGGACAGTGTGGACGAAGCTCGTTTGCTCAAAGAGGAATTGGATAAAAAGTCCGAGGAAGCGAACAATGCTCAAGCGCATTTTGAGACAGAACTCAAAAGAGAACGCGAAGCTCTCCGCAAATTTGCGGAAGAAAAGCGTGCTCAGCTTGAAGCAGACATGAACGCCACTCGAAACGAAATGATGCAAAAGGCTGAAGCCGACATCGATGCTCACAAGGCAACGATGGTCAAAGAGGTGGAAGCCGATCTTCTCAACTTGATGAAGAAAATCATTTTGGAAATTGTTCAGCACAAAGTGCCCGAACAAGTTATTCAAGACAGTATTAAAGATGCTTGGAAACAGCATAAATAAAATGATCAACTCTCTTTTAACAGCACTGCTCTACGAACTCACGCATTTCTTGACCAAGCACAAAGATTTCTTTGAACTGGCTCATGAAGTGCGAGAGGAAAAGCTCCAAAATCTTAAAGTGCCCAGCGCCTTTAAGAGCTACCTCGTGAAGATTTCTGAGGAGCACTTTATGAAGGACCTCAAGTTGGTCATGACGCTTCTCAATGGAGCGCCACTCGCTCAACTTCCTTTGAAAGGAAATGCATTCTTCAAAGCTCTTACGGAATTCTTCACAGTGAACTTTGCTTCAAAGGTGGATGAGCTTCCAGGTCGTTTTTATCTTCTTCCTTATGAAGACCGCGTGGTTGAAATAAAGAAGATCATCGAAAGCGACAATCGTATTGCAGATGCGCTTCGTGAACTTTTGGTCACCAACTCTTATCAGGAGGTGGCAGAACTTCTCAATGATTTTGCTCAAGCGGTGCATGGTGCTGAAACGGTTATCGTTCAAACACCTCGTGACACCGACAGCGAACTCAAAAAAGAAATTCGCAAAGCTTTGCTCGAAAAGTATCCCCACGCATTCCCTGTGTTTCAGGTGAATCGTGGACTCATCGGTGGATTCCGTATCTTCGTGAATGGAACTGCCGTGGATCACTCTTGGTTCTCTCGTATCGTTAAACTTACTTCTTTAAAAACGGTTTCTTAATTCTCCCTTATGTCAAAAGATACCCTTCATAACTTTTTGTCCACCGTGGAAGCGGCCTTCGCCGATTCCTCAGAAGGTGGCGATGCAACCGAAAGCGGGCTCGGAGTCATCCAATCCTACAAGGATGGGGTGATTCATATTAAAGGTCTTTCCAATCTCAAAATGAACGAGGTTGTGAAGATTGAAAGCGTGGACGCGCAAGCCCTCGTCATGAATCTTGAAAAGGATTCCGCTTACGCTCTTGTTCTTCAGGCGGATAAAGGTATTCGCGAAGGACTTTTTGTTAAAGCCACCGATAAATTCATGTCCCTCCCTGTGAGTGAAGACATGATGGGTCGTGTGGTCGACTCGCTCGGTCAACCTCTCGATGGAAAGGGAGCCATCAAGGCTGACAAATGGATGCTTCACGAAACTCAAGCTCCATCCGTCATGGTTCGTAAGTCGGTTCATGAGCCTGTGCAAACGGGTATCGTTGCCATCGACTCATTGATTCCAATCGGACGTGGACAACGTGAACTCATCATCGGAGACCGTCAAACTGGTAAAACAACGATCGCGATCGACACCATCATCAACCAAAAAGATCAAAACATGATCTGTGTGTATGTGGCGGTTGCTCAACGTGAATCCAAGACTGCACAAGTGGTGGAAACCCTTCGTGCTCACGGAGCTCTCGACTACACCATTGTGGTTTCTGCTCCTGCTGCAAGTTCTGCGGTTATGCACTATTTGGCTCCTTACGCTGGATGTGCAATTGCTGAATACTTCATGGCAAAAGGAAAACACGTGCTCGTGGTTTACGATGATCTTTCTAAACACGCTGTGGCTTACCGCGAAATGTCTCTCTTGCTCCGCCGTCCTCCAGGACGTGAAGCGTATCCAGGAGACGTGTTCTATCTCCACTCTCGTCTTCTCGAACGTGCTGCGAAGCTCAACGATGAAAACGGAGGAGGATCGATCACTGCTTTGCCTGTGATTGAAACGCAAGCGGCTGACGTTTCTGCGTACATTCCAACCAACGTGATTTCCATCACCGATGGACAAATCTTCTTGGAACCTCAACTCTTCAACAAAGGTATTCGTCCTGCTATTAACGTGGGTATCTCGGTATCTCGTGTGGGAGGATCCGCTCAAACAAAGATCATGAAGAAAGTGTCTGGATCTGTGAAACTCGATCTCGCTCAGTACTACGAACTCGAAGCCTTCTCTCAATTTGCTTCTGAACTTGATGCCGCTACCAAACAACAACTCACTCGTGGACGACGTGTGGTGGAAGCTCTCAAGCAAGGACAAAACCGTCCTCTTGCTCTCTGGCAAGAAGTGCTCGTGCTTTACAGTGCGACAAAAGGCTACTTAGACGGCATTGAACCGGATGATGTTTCTGCAAAAGTACAAGCGCTTTTCGCTCTCGTTGAATCCAGCCATGCGGCTCTCGTCAAATCCATCATGGACAAGAAAGAGCTCACTGCTGAAATCGATGCTGAGGTCAAAGAAATCGTTGAAAAATTCTTCAAGGCTTAATTTAATTTTTAACCGCTGAGCGGACATGTCTGGAGCTCTACTCGAAATTCGAAAAAGGATCACGAGCGTCAAAAACACTCGTAAGATCACCAAGGCCATGCAACTCGTGGCTGCCAGCAAGATGCGCCAATTTCAAAAGCGTGCGGTCTCCACTCGTTCTTACGTGTGGGAACTCATGAGTTTGATGGAAGAGAACATCCATGTGGGATCCATGTACTCCGAAGAACGAAGCGAGGGCAAAGTGCTTTTCGTTTTGTACACTTCTGACAAAGGACTTTGTGGACCTCTCAACAATAAACTCATCAATGCTTTGTTCCGTTCTGACGAATGGAATGCACTTTCTGATGAACAGCGAACTCTCGTTACGATCGGTAAAAAAGGACACGATTTTGCAAAGAGCCGCGGTTTTGAAATCACAAAACATTTCACAGGAGTTCCTGAAAAAATGACGACGATTCAAGCGATCAAATTGGTGGATGCACTTCTAGATTTTTGGAGGACAGGTAAGGCAAAGAAAATTGTTTTCGTTGCGCCTCACTACAAAAATTCCATCACGTTCTATCCTGTGCTCAAGACGTTCTTGCCTTTCAGCAAAGAAATGATTGAGACCAACATTGGAACCGAAGAACGTGCTCGTCGCCGTCACAAAAAACCTGATCCTCTCATGATTTACGAACCTTCGATGCAGAAGGTTGTGGAACGATTGCAAGAACAAACGGTGATCACGATGTTCCTTGAAGCTTTCTTGGAACTCAAAGCCAGCGAATATTCCAGTCGTATGCTCGCCATGCAAAATGCTACCGATGCCGCAGACAAAGTCACGAACGCTCTTTCTCTTCAATACAACAAAGCTCGTCAACAAGCGATCACGGCAGAAATCGCCGAACTGGTTGGAGCGAGTGATGCTGTCTCCTAATCTTATCAATCCCTTAATTCCCCCTTATGTCAGACAAGAAACAAATGCCTACCGGGAAAATCGTCCGCATCATTGGAGTGGTGGTGGACGTGTACTTTCCTGACCATGTGCCAACTCAATACAGTGCTCTTCACACCGAAGGTCCAAATGGACGAATCGTGCTCGAAGTTCAAGCTCACCTCGGAAACGGAGTCGTTCGTACCGTTGCGATGAGAACCACCGATGGACTCAGCGTGGGTCTTGAAGTTTTGGACACCGAAAAGCCAATTCAAGTTCCTGTCGGTAAGGCAGCGCTTGGACGTGTGTTCAACGTTACGGGGGATGTGATCGATGGAGGAGCTGCTCTTCCTGAAAATACAGAAACTCGTGGAATTCACGCGGAACCTCCTGCGTTCACGGAACAAAATCCAAAAGTGGAACTCTTTGAAACGGGAATTAAAGTGGTGGACTTGCTCTGTCCTTTCATTAAGGGAGGAAAGGTGGCGCTGTTCGGAGGAGCCGGAGTGGGAAAGACCGTGATCATGCAAGAATTGATTCACAACATTGCTATGGCGCACGGAGGATATTCCGTATTCGCCGGAGTGGGAGAACGAAGTCGTGAAGGGAACGATTTGATTGGAGAAATGCGCGATTCTGGAGTTATCGACAAGCTCGCGATGGTGTTCGGACAAATGAACGAACCTCCAGGGGCTCGTATGCGTGTGGCTCTCACCGGTCTTACGATCGCTGAGAAGTTCCGTGATGATGGACTCGACATTCTGATGTTCATCGACAACATCTTCCGTTTCACCCAAGCGGGTTCTGAAGTGTCTGCGCTCCTCGGACGTATGCCTTCTGCAGTGGGTTACCAACCTACTCTTGCAACCGACATGGCTGCTCTTCAAGAACGTATCACTTCTACCAAGAAAGGTTCCATTACTTCCGTGCAAGCGGTGTATGTGCCTGCGGACGATCTCACCGATCCCGCTCCTGCTACCACCTTCGCGCACTTGGATGCGACCATCGTGCTTTCTCGTAAACAAGCTTCTATGGGACTCTTCCCAGCGGTGGATCCTCTCGATTCCACTTCAACTGCTCTCAAGGCAGACATCGTGGGAGAAGAACACTACGCGGTTGCGACTCAAGTTCGTCTCATCCTTCAACGTTACAAGGATCTTCAAGACGTTATCGCGATCTTGGGAATGGATGAACTTTCTGAAGACGACAAACGCACCGTACAACGTGCTCGTAAGATTCAAAAATTCCTTTCTCAAAACCTTCACGTGGCTGAACAGTTCACCAACATGCCTGGTCAGTACTACAAGGTTGCCGACACCGTTCGTGCATTCAAAGAAATCTTGGAAGGTAAATACGACCACATCGACGAACAACTCTTCTACATGGCTGTGTCCTTGGAAGACGTTGTGGCAAAGCACGAAGCTTCTAAGAAATAATTGATGAAAAAACTCTCTCTTCTTTTTACGGCACTTTTTCTGCTCACGGCGTGTGGACAAACATCTGAACCCGTCGTGGTTCAGCCTAGCCCCGATGGCATTGAAGTGGATCATGGGGAAGTTTTAGGGAGAGTGAAGTTCATTGATGAAAATTCCGTCAGCTTCTCTACCGATTTAGAATCGTTTGATTATGGAAATAGATATGCACTTTCAAAAGATGTGGTTATTCAAGTGATGGAAGGGGATCAGTTGGTAGAACTTCCACGAGAACGAGCGATGGAAATTATGCTGTCTTCTGATTCAGACGATTATATTTTCAGTTTTGTTTTGAGCAATGACGAAGTCTTGGAAATGACTCAGGCTGTTCTGGGAGAACCAGTGGATTACGAGATTCTTGTGAAAGCCGATCAACAAACATCTGATCTTGTATACGTTAAAGATGTGTATGGTGATGCTGTGACAACAGGTGCCTATGTTCTTTTAGATCCAGTCTCTTGGTTGTCGGATGGAGAGGGGACTTGTACTTCTGAGCCCTATCTTGCAAAGGATTTACCCGTGTGCAATCCCAATGGTTTTCTGCTCCAGAATGACGTTGAACAAGAATTAGAATATGGCGTTCCTCCCAATGCGACTTTTTATCTTCTCAGTTGGGGCAATGCTTCATCAGCGGTTGCAATGAGTTTCCTTGAGTTTGAGGCTTACTATTTTCAGCATCCTGAGTTGGCTTTTGCACCATTCCATCTCCAGACAAATGGCGAAGAGTCAGGATTAGTTTTTACTTCCCTCGTTCAAAAATACATCCCTTAAATAATGTCTACTTTCAAACTCACCATTCGCACCCCAGAAAAAGAAGTTTTTTCGGGAGAGGTCAACTCCTTCAGCTTCAATGCGGAGGATGGACGCGTCCAAATTCTTCCTCACCATGCGCATTACACCACAACCCTGCTTTATTCTCCTTTGAAGCTTCAAAGGGAGGACGGCATGGTTGAGTACAGCGCTCGCAGTGGCATGTTCACTTTTGACCATGTGAAGAACGAAGCATTGATGCTGTGTCTCAGCTGTGAAGAAACCAGCGAAACGTCTTACAAGACCGCTCAAGAGTACCTCGAATTCTTGCGTGCTGAGCTTGCGAAGGGTGACCTCAGCGACTACGAGGTCAAATATCTGCAAGGAGAGCGTCTAGCGGTGGAGAAACAGGTGAAAACGAAGTAAGGGGGGAGCTGGCTAAGAAAGATTCTCTTAGCGCTCCGGGCCGCTAGGCCAAGTCTCACTTTCGAGAATCTTTCTTAGCCAGCTCCGGTGTTGGGGCCGTCTGCTAAGCTCTTAGCGCTCCGGGCCGCTAGGCCAAGTCTTACTTTCGAGAATCTTTCTTAGCCAGCTCCGGTGTTGGTGTTTTTTAGTTTTGGGGAGACACTTGACATGTTTTTGAAATAATGTTATAAAATTGTGCGTATGGCACTAGAACTAGAGGATTCATTGTCGGGTGTTGTGTTTCTCTCAGAGCCTTGTGGTAAAGATCACGAGCAGCATAGGGCGCCTTTGGCTTATCTGGAAAAGAACCCACAGTTTCCTGTTGCAAAAGATGAATATTTAAAGGATTTCAAGCTAATAGAGAAAATCAATCGTGTGAACTCAGGCTCGTCAACTGAAATTGAAACGCAAGAAGTTATCACTGAGCTTAAGGAAAGACTTTTGTTGAGAAGCCCAATTTTGTCTATTTTGACTGGGAGGGTTGTATTCAATGATCCTGAATTCCAACTCCCACTTAGTTTTAAACTCAACGCACCTAAATTAAAAGAACTGAATAAGGTGTTTGGTGAATCAAGTGCAAATGAACTCATGAAGAGAGTGAAAAAACTCGTCCAAGATAAATTTTCTTCTGAAGGTAATGGCTTGCCAGGTCTTTCACTTTTGCCCAGTTTGGACCCCAAAGGGGGGAAGGCATTGTTGAACTTGAAGTCCAGTTTTTTTGAAGGTAAGTCTAAGCTCGATGCGATGGGGGACTTTTCAGAACGAGTTGAACGATTTCAAGAAGACTTAGATGTCCTTGTACAGGATTTTTATAGTGAGAATGGAAAGGACTGTCCTGTAGATCTAAAGCCAAGAATGTTATTTGGGGTGATTCAAGCGTGGGACTTAGTAGAGGAGGACAAACGGGGAAGTGTAGAAAGTCTTGTTGAGCATTTCAACCTCTCAGAGGGAGTGGCAAACTTGGCAAAGTTGCGTTTTTTAAACGACCGAAGAGATCCCCGTTCAAGAAGAGAAGTTGGTGTCAATCCTAACGTAACTGTTTCGCGAGACAGGCAATATGCTTCAGGAGCATTTCACGCACCACGTCGTAAGAATACGACCTTTTCAAGCGCTAGACGTTTTTCAGGGTTCCTTGAGATGGAGCTGAGGAAAATACAACCGCATTTTCAAAAACTCTACTTTGCACAAAAAGATAACAAAGAGTGGCAAGGAATTTTTGTAGAAATTGTTAATGATGAGGGTGAATATAGACCTTTCGTTACACTCGAATTCTTGGATGCCCTTAGAAAGGGTAAAGTTGGAGCACGTTTCCCAAAAGTCTCACCTGATGAACTCCAAATCATTGCCAACTATATAGAAGTAGTGAATACGGTTGATATTTTGAAACCTTTCTTAGAAGAGGATGCAGAGCTCTTCTACAAGCGTTTGAAAGAGACAGCAACTCTCTTGAAGGAAGAGCCACAGGATGCGCGGGGTTATATGAATAGGCTGGTCGATGAGCTAAAACGTTCATATAAAGATCCTGAAAAAGAAGACGAAGATCCAATTGGACAAACTCAATTTGCCGTTTCTCAGCGTATTTATGAGATTTTGTGTGAAAAAAAGGAATCAGCGGTTGAACCTGAAGATGCAGCCTACATCGATGGTGACGTTAGAGCATTAGGTGCGGAACAGATCTTTGAAATTTCTGGTGATGTTTATGAGTTTTATGATGCACTGAACACTGTTGACCGGGCCGAGGGTACCATTGTTGCAGAACTTGTTAGAAGCAATACAGCCAGTGAGGTGGATGAAAAGCTCCCTCAGCTGCTTCCAGCCATAAAACATCTTTTGAAAAAGGTAGGGGATACAGTTTCCCGCAAGAAAAGAGCTGGTGATCGCTTGCTGTTAAAATCCCTTTCAGGTGGAAAGGTGGCTATCAGTGTTGATGGTGGTGATGAATATTTAGCGATCTCTAGTATGTCTGATTTAAAAAAGGCATTGAAAGAGTTTATTGATAAGGCGAATGTGAGAATGGCAATCACACATTTCCCAAAAGATTTGCGTGAGCTGAATATTGAAGATGCAGCGCGTCTTGCTGCAGGAACAAAGGTGTTCAGTAGCGCGATAATGAATGTTATAAAAGATTTTGAGGCGTCGAGCAATACAATTGTTGGCGAACCTGTCAATATAAGTATTTCACACTAATTTGACTCAATGTCACTATTCTGGCATTGTCTTTTTGGACAGTCAAAACACTTATATGAGAGACCTCTTTTCACCTGACGGACAAGCCCTCGTGTCTCGAGACATCCTTGAAGCTCCTGTTGTTTATAAACTCATACAAGAGGCAGCCAATGACGATTTTGAATCGGATGTAGTGTCCATTGTGGCTACTACTACGGGTGGGGCTACTGCAGTGATCAATGGAGCTCTTGATGGTTATGATATCCCTACTCGTGTAGGAGACGGAGAGTCTTCAGTTGAGACACCTGCTGTTGGCGTAAGGGCTGAAGTCGCCTAATAAAACCACTCTTCGTAGTCTTTGATGCGTGGATCGAGGATGAGGATTTTTTTGGATTTCCATTCGTTGCCGAGGAAATCGTTTAGAATGCTGCGGAAGCGAAGGGCGGCCGTGGGAAGGGTGTAACCTTTATAGGCGTCGTCGTAGGCTTTTGCACGGCCCATTTGAATGGGGTCTTTGGGGTTGCTGAAGGGCAGGCGGTGCATGGCAAGGAAGCGCAGTGGAATTCCTTCGCTGATCAGAATGTCGAAGAGGTCTTCGTTGCCGACGTAGATGTTTCGTCCATTGCTGTTCTCAGACATTTTGACGATTTTACCGAGGCCTCCACCCATGAACTGGACGAAGAGTTTTTTGTTGTTCGCTTTGGCGAAGTCCGACAATTTGTAGAAGAGTTGTTCGGACGCGGTTTGGGCGTTGACCAAGACCATGGAATTGCCTTCCACCTTGTCCAGTTGAGTGGACAGTTCATGGGCCACGTCACTGATGTAAGCCGCGTCGTTTGGACTGCGCATTTCCATTTTGGGATATTCGATGGGCAGCGCAATACTTTCTTCCGCTTGCAGGGTTTGAATGTTTTCGGGCAGGCCCAATTCTTTTTTAAGGAATTCAAACTGATCTTTGAGGTCGCCGTGGTGGCAGAAACAGTGCAAATGTTCGAGGCCTTTCCACACACGTTCTTTGAACAAATCAGCGGGTTTTTCAGGGAAGGAGTGGACAATGGGTTGGTTGTCTGAACTCCATGTCATCCATAAAATGGGGCTGGCCGTGCGAAGGATTTTGGTGAGGTAGGAAAGGTAGCGGCTGAACTCATCCAATGTTGGGCTGGCTTGCATGTGATCGCCGAGTGCGGCGGTGGCTTCTTCGATGGCTTCGGCGGACATTTTCACTTTGTTCCATTCCGCAGAATTTGTGTGCCAAGGCTCCACCACGAGTGGGTGACGAACGTCTTCGGACATGCCGTATTTTTGTAAAAACATTCCGCAGAATCCAAACAAAATCGACACGCGTGATGTTAAGCTTTCGATGACTTCGTGGTGGTCAGGATTTTCTTTTTGAAGACGTTCCAAGTCGCTCAAAAAACGGCCTTCACTCAAACGAATGTGCCACGCACTTTCCACGGTGCGAACCAACTCTTCCATTTGAGTCACGATCACGTTGTGGGGCACCGGCAATGAGGGATCTTTGCGACTTCGATCTTTTAAAAAGTGCAAATGGCTCACGGCAATGACCTTTTTTTGGAAGGCGTTTTCTTGAGCTTTTTTGTAGAAGGATTTTCCTGAATCTTCTTCTTGGCAGCAGATGTCATACCACAAACTTCCTTCGTCTTTGACGAGACGGATTTCTGCTTTTTCACCGGACTGAGTTTGGCGTTTCCACAGGCTGGCTTTGACGGCGAGCATGGTGGAACCGGTGTCTAAAACTTCTCGTTCGATGAAGTGCTTGAGGCGATCTTCGTCGAGGTATTGATTGGGATGTTTGAGCACGCCGAGGTCGGGGTGCGAAGGCAAATTTTGAACGAAGGGAAGAACCAAAAGACTGTTTTCTTTTTGAGCCACGGCATAGTCCAAAACGTCTTGAGTCGTGTGGCTTCCTTCCTCACACAAGAACGGTGTTTGGGCGTCTTTGACGAGCTCCGCTAAATTCGTGTGCGATTCGCTGCTTGTGCTTTGAACGGTTTCTTCGTTTGGCAAAAGTGCGTCGGTGGGACGAACCGTTTGATCCAAAACAGAAAGAAGAACGGGCGCCCACGGCCACTGACTTTTTTGAAGGATGGGTTTTAAGATTTCTTTTTCGTCATTGCTGAGTGCGCGAACGTGGGCGCAAAGCCTCCACATCAGCTCAATGTTGGCGCGAACATCGTTGATTGCACGGTGAGCATTGGGTTGCGGGATTTGAAGTTTTTGAGCGAGAACTTCCAGACTGTAGCTGGCTTCTTTGTGCATCAAGGCTTGAGCCAATTGGCAGCTGTCGAGTTGAACGTTGGGTAGTCCGGCACGGTATTCGTTCAAGAAATTCACATCGAAGAAAATGAAGTGCCCCATGATGGGTAAGGCGCCGATTTTTTCTTGAATCGTGGGAAGCACATCCTTCAAAAGAGGCGCATCCTTCACCATGTCGTTCGTGATTCCGGTCAGGTGAGTGGTGAAGGCAGGAATTGGAATCGGGGGGCGCACGAGAGTGGTCCATTCTTCAATGATTTTCTCGTCGTCAAAAAGAATGATGGCCACTTCAATGATGTGGTCGTTCTTTGGATTGAGCCCTGTGGTTTCTAGGTCGAGTCCTATGTACATGCCGGGATTCTACCCTTTATTCGCCAAGGTCGGAAGGCAGTCTTTGCATGATTCTCAAAGTCAGGGCGCAGGTTTCGGCGCGAGTGACAGTGTCCAATCCATTGAAGTCGCCGTCTACATTTCCTGTTACGATGCCTTGAGCCTTGCCATAGGCGCTGTAAACCGCGAACCAATCGTTCACGATGTCCACATCCACAAAGTTGGGAGTGAGCGTTTCGCCCGCATCCAAATTGGCAGCATTGAGTAGAATTTTTAGAGCTTCAGCACGTGTCACGGAGTCGCCGCCGTGGTTCTTCCACAGGTCTAAATCGCTGATGATTCCCACGGAATAAGCAAAGTCCGCAACTTCGGTTTCAGCGGTGTCGTAATTGAAAGCACGAAGTGCAATGGTCAAAAACTGAGTTCGAGTCACAGGATCGTCGGGTCCAAAAGTGCCATCGCCATAACCATTCACGACGTAGGTTTGATAGAGATTGTCGATCTCTTCTTCAGCCCAGTGGCCTGCAATGTCGGTGAGTGGATCGCGTTCTTCAAGAGTTGTTTCGGAGCTTTCGGTTGACTCGGTCGTTGTGGTTTCGTGAGGAGTGGAAGCCAAATCCACAGCAGGGTCCGTTTGCATCGAAAGACCGATCGGCAAACTGAGGCTGATCACAAGAAGAAGAATGTTGAAAAAATAGCGTTGCATGGCGGGATTGATAAGACGTGGTCTTATCTTAGAGCATCGCTAAGAATTCATCAAAAAGAAAGGCGGTGTCGGTGGGCCCAGGAGTGGACTCCGGATGGAATTGAACCGAGAAGAAAGGCAATTTTTTGTGACGAACTCCTTCCACGCTTCCGTCGTTGGCGTTCATGAAACTCATTTCCCAATCGGAAGGGATGGTCTCTTCGTCCACGGCGAAGCCATGATTTTGAGAAGTGATGTAACAACGTTCTGTTCGAGTGTCGATGCAAGGTTGGTTTTGGCTGCGGTGACCAAATTTGAGTTTGTAGGTTTTAGCGCCTGATGCGATTCCCATGATTTGACTGCCCAAACAAATTCCAAAGGTTGGAATTTTGCGTTCGAAGCATTCTTTCATCACGGCAACAGGTTCAGGAAGTCGAGCTGGGTCGCCAGGTCCGTTGGAGAAGAAGACTCCGTCGAATTTCACGCCGTGTTCTTTTTCGTATTCAAAAGGGTTGGCGTTCCAAGGGAAGCGAGTCACTTTGACGCCGCGTTGTAAGAAGCTGCGAAGAATATTGAGCTTCATTCCACAGTCGATGAGGGCGATGTGTTTTTTTCCTTCACCATGGGTTTGAGGTTCTGCGATGCTGACTTTAGCAACCAAGTTCACGGTGTTTGGATCGTAGAAATCGCCAGAAGGTTTTTGATCGGAAGGGTGGATTTTTCCAGGTTGAGAACCCTTGTCTCGCAAGTGTTGAGTCAGGGAACGAGTGTCCACGCCTGTGATTCCGGGCACGTCGTATTCACGCATCCATTCTGAAAGGGATTTGCCTGCGTTCCAGTGGAAATATTCTTCGCTGTAATCGGTGACAATGAGTCCTTTGAGGTGGATTTTTGCGCTTTCAAAAAATTCGCTGATCTTTTCTTCGTCCAAGGCTTCGTTGGGCACTCCGTAATTCCCTACAAGTGGGAACGTGAGCACCAAAATTTGATCCTTAAAAGAAGGATCCGTGAGACTTTCGGGGTAACCCACCATTCCAGTGGTGAAGACCACTTCGCCTTCGCTTTCTTTAAAAGCGCCAAACGCGTCTCCTGTGATCTGAGTTCCGTCTTTGAGGGTGAGGGTGAGTTTGTTCATATCGGTGGGAGTTTAGCGAAAAATAAAAGCGCGAACAAGTTTGATTTTGTTGTATTGCTGAGGGTTTTGCGAGCATGTACAATCGCACAAGAACTTGGCACCCGCTTATGCAACACTTACTTTCATCTCAGGATCTCAGCCGCGAACAGATCTTGGCTCTTTTGACGCGGGCT
>CAZROM010000006.1:40680-42449 GCA_964601715.1 uncultured Candidatus Peribacteria bacterium
CTGAAGTGGACAGCGATCCTCGCGCCAAATACTTTGTGCAGCCCACGTATGGAGTGGCGATGCGCATGGCGATTTTGGCTACGGTGCTTGGACTTTAATTTCGTCCTATGAAACTCATCCTTCAATCGGCCTCGGTGGTCTCGTCTCGAAACACAAAGGTGCGAGATGTTTTTGTGGAAGATGGAAAAATTGTGGAGGCTTTTCCTGAAAATGCAGCCGATGAAATCATTGATGGGCGAGGGAAGTTTTTGCTTCCTGGAGTCATTGATCCGCACGTGCACTTTCGCGACCCAGGAAACCCTGAAAAGGAAGATTTTGAGAGCGGAAGTTTGGCTGCGGCTTTTGGTGGAGTGACCACGGTTTTGGACATGCCGAACACCAATCCTCCTACGATTTCTCAGGCGGCTTTGGACGCAAAAAAGAAACTCATCGAAGGACGCAGTTACGTGAATTATGGATTTTTTGCAGGAGCGACGAAAGACTTGGATGCGCTCAAAAAAATGAAAGGAATCGCTGGAATTAAAATGTATATGGCCAGTTCCACGGGCGGGCTCTTGCTCGAAGAACCCGAATATTGGGAAGAGGTTTTCAAGATTGCAAAGGCGCGCGATTTGCCCGTGGTGGTGCATGCGGAGCACGAAGGATGTATCCAAAAAAACATGGGACGAAAAGGGGAAGAGCCTTCGGATTATTGTCGTGTGCGAAGCTCGGAATGTGCGCGTGAAGCGGTGGAATTGGCGCTGGAACTTCGCAAGAAAATTGGCAACCGTTTGCACATTGCTCACCTCAGCACAAAGTCTGAATTGGAGTTAGTGAGGGCTTATAAAAATCCAAAACTCACCTGTGAAGTGGCGCCTCATCATCTCTTCTTCACGATGGAAGACATGGAAGATGCTTTTTTGAAAATGAATCCTCCGCTGAGAACCATCATGGACGTGGAAGCGTTGTGGCGAGCGCTTTTGGATGGAACGGTGACCTGCATTGCAACGGATCATGCGCCTCACACTCGCGAAGAAAAAGAACAAGACGTGTGGGAGGCCCCAGCAGGAGTTCCAGGTGTGGAATTTTCACTTCCGCTCATGCTCAATGCCGTGGACGAGGGGCGACTGAGTTTGGAGCGAGTCGTGGCCCTCATGTGTGAAGGACCCGCTCAAGCGTTTGGATTCAAAACCAAGGGAGCACTCACGGTTGGTATGGACGCAGACATGGTTTTAGTGGACATGAATTTGAAAAAAAGTGTGAGTGCAAAGAATGTGCACTCCAAATGCGGATGGACTCCTTATGAATTTTTCATTCTTCAAGGATGGCCAGTGACGACCATCGTGAATGGGGAAGTGGTGGTGAAGGGAGGCAAGCTTGTTGAAAAACTGAAAGGGCAACTTCTGCATCTGTAAGCCCTCCATGTTCACTTGACAAAGTTTGACACAATGTCGAACCTCTGTTTTAATGTGGACTCAACTTCTTGTTGAGAATCAGATCGGTTGGGCACTTAGGCTCCCAGAGTTTCACACTCAAACGCCTAGAAACGGAATTCCGTTCTCTCTGACCAGAGGTTTCTCAACCAAGGTCAGAACCCATCTGACCCTTTTTTAAACTCTACCCTTTACCCCCTTCTCTATGTTCCTGTCCGACTTTACTCGCTCGGTCGCCAGCAAAATGATGGTGGCTTTGATGCTGACTGGATCTTTAAGTCCGATTGTATTTGCTGCCTCTGCAACATTCACCGTGGAAGCAGGAGCGGACCAAACACTCACATTGGGTGACACTTT
>CAZROM010000006.1:42549-46880 GCA_964601715.1 uncultured Candidatus Peribacteria bacterium
TGGAGGGTCAACTACTTTTGACCAATTTGGGCGTTATTTGACTCTTGCGGATGGAGATGTTGTTGAACTTTGTATTGATACTGACGACTGGGTGTCTGAGTCCGATGAAACGAACAACTGTGTTTCTGAAACTTTCGTAGACCCAACTTCTGAGGCCTTGCTTCCAGATCTTACCGTGGATTCTATTTCTATAGATCCTGTGGATTACAGTTTGGATATTGCTGTACGTAATATGGGGTCAGGGGATGTGGGTGAAGATGCTGATCCTGTTATGAATCTTACGATAACTCTTCCTGATGAAGTGACTCCTTCTTCAACAGATTTTGATCTCGAAAGTTATGTCACGGAGGATGCCGATTTTCGTTTGGCAGGGGAGACCATGGTGGTTTCGATGCCTTGGGCTAATGAGTCGATGACTTTCCCTGAGTATTGTGAATCTGTTACGGACGAAGACTCTACTTGGGATTTTGGCACCCTTGTTGATTCAGGGGAAGTGGTTTTAGAAAGTGATGAGACGAATAATATTTATGGCGTTACATTCAATATTTGTGCAGATGTTGAGGAGTCAGGTGCAACCCTTCCTGATTTCTTTGTGAGCGATGTTTATGCTTGGCAATTCTCCACAGAAAGTTTTGTTCAAGTCGAAGACATTCCTGCTGAGTCTGACCCAGCTGATTATGTTTTGTATTTTGATGTCAGCAACCAAGGTACAGATGCCACTGTTGCAAGTCTGACTGATTTAAAGTTGGATCTTTGTAATGTGGATTGTTCAACCGCGACATTGCCCCCCTATTTGGTTGAGCATGATTTTGCTTTCTTAGGAGATTCAGATGTTTTGACTTCGGGTGGAACTTCTACTGACAATGCTGAGGAAATCTATACGGGTGAGGTGGATGTTTCTGGCGTGACTACGTTTGAGTACTGTGTGGATGAAAGCGACTATCTTCTCGAATCCGACGAAAGCAACAACTGTATCAGTTTCGACAATCCTTTCTTTGTGGCTACCGATGGTGGGGAAGAGGAAGTCACCTATCCCGATTTGGTCATTGAAAGTGTGACCTTGAACGCGGACAACACTTTGCATTTCGTGGTCAGCAACCAAGGTACAGGGACTGTTGATACAGAACTTCTTGTTCCTTTGTATTTTTATGATCAAACCAACGGAGACGGAACTCCTGACGACTCCTTCTATTTGAACGATTATGGATCTGATTACGCCACTGTTGGTGGAACGGTTGAATTCGATTCTATGTATGCGGTTCCCGGTTTGCCTGTGACTATTCTTGCTGTGGTTGATCCTGCCAACGATGTCGTTGAGCTTACGGACGATGTGTTTGAATCCAACTATTACCGTGCGACTTTTGGTGAAGAAAGCTCCGGTGGTGGTTCTTCTGGTGGAACCGTGCGTGGAGGTGGGTCTAGTCACCATAGTTCAGGCGGATCCAGTTCTTCTAGCACGACAGACACCACTCCTGTGGAAACAACTTCTGAAGAAGTGGTGCTCACTGAAGAAGAAGTGGCTGCTTGTGGAGAAATGACCTTTACGGATGTGACGGTGGACACCGAAGGGTACGACGCAATCTATCAACTGTGGTGTGAAGGTGTGCTCCATGGACGTGATGCTGAGCACTTCGCTCCTAACGATGAAGTGAAACGTGACGAAGCAACGAAAATTGTGACTCGCTTGTTTGGATTTGTGACCACCGCTCATGAAGATCTTCCTCAAGTGACTGAAACTTCTTACTCAGATGTTTCTACGGATGAAGCTTTGGCTTACTACATTGAAACGGCTACCGATGAAGGCTTCTTTACTGAAGAAGAGCTTGTGGGTGAATTCCGTCCTCATGAAGACATGACCTACTCTGAAGCCCAATCCTTGCTCACCAATGCTAGCGGACGAGAGGTGACAGTGGAAGGCTATGAAGCAACCGACACGATGACTCGTGGAGTGTTTGTGGATTTGGTTCTTGGATTCTTCCAATAAACTGAGACGATTCTAAAAAAGAGAGCCGCTTGCGGCTCTCTTTTTGTTTCACTTGTAGATCCATTCCAGAGTCATGATCACAGCGTGCATTTGATGCTGAGTCACATCAATGCGAAGGTCTGCTTCATCGGCTGCATTCACGATTCCGCCCAAGGCGAGGGCATCGTTTTGAGCGTTGTTTTTTAGGTAGTCATTTTGAAGGGGGTGTCCAACTTGCCATGTGGTCAATTTGAAAAGTCCGGTGTCGATGACTTGAAAAAGCTTGTCTAGTTCAGAGTCGTAATCCCCGTCTTGGTTGTGAAGCTCAGCCAGTTTGTAGGTGGCAATCAAACCTTCAAACGCGTAGGCAGTGTTGCGGGTGCGATCTAGAATTTTATGAGTGTCTACCATCCAGTTGGCCAGTTCCACCGCTTTTTCCACGTATTTTGTGTCCACTTCTCCCTTGGAACTTTGGTATTTGTCTAGTTCGTAAAGACTCATGGTCACCCATTGGTAAAAGCCTTTTGTTTCGTCACTGTCTAGAGTTTCTTTTTGTGCGTCCACCACGTGATCTTGCCACATGGCGTCCAAGGCTTGGTCGGCCAATTCAAAATAGGTATCGCTCGCAAAATAGTTGGCGGCTTTACTCAGTGCCAGCAAGGCTTCTCCATCGGAATAAGGCGAGCTGCTGGCTTTGCCTTCACCCGTGGTGTAGTCGTATTTGCCGTAAAATTCCAAGTCTTCATTCTGAATTTTCTTCAAAGTTTCTAGCCATACCTTGAGTTGCGCCTCCAGTTCCTCGCGACGGGGCGTGGAGTCCACGCTCAGGGCGTCTAAAAGGCTCAAGCAGAGCAAGGCTAAACTGCCGGTGCTGCCTTTGTCATCGTCCAAATACGAAGGGATGGGGTCACTTCCGTAAAAATCCAAGGCTTTAAAGAGAGCGCCTTCCACTTCTTGGCTGGGAGAATGAGCGTACAAAAGGGCGAGGCCCCACACGGCGCCGGCTTGTCTGACTTGGTTGTCGTCGGCGCTCAGTTCTTTGCTGACAAAGTTGTAGCTGTAGTTGAAGTTGCCAAGGCTGGTTTGATTGTTGACCAAAAATTGAGAGCCCAAAGTCAGAGATTCTTCCAAATTGGCCTTGGTGAGTGTTGGCGAATAGGGGACTGAACTCGAGCAGGCGGAAAGTAGGCTAAGACTGAGCAGGACGGACGAAAGAAATTTTTTCATGGGGAATTGGCTTTACGGACTCACCATAGAATAGTCCTTTGGCTTAGAAAAGCTTGTTTTTTTGAGCACTAAATGGTTTTCTGAGAACGAACCCAATCCCTTATGGCTGACCTTTCCGTAGAATTCTGTGGCGTGCGCTTCAAGAATCCTATTGTGCTTGCGTCGGGAGTTTTGGGAGTGACTGCTGATAGCATGGCTCAGGTTGTTCGCAACGGAGCCGGTGGAGTCACCAGCAAATCTTTGTGGCCTTTCGAGCACAAGGGACATCCCAATCCCACGATCATCACGAGTGAACATTGGATGCTCAACGCGGTGGGTATTCCGGATGCTGGACCTGAAAAAGCACGAGAAGAAATTGAACATTTTCGAGAAGTTTGTGATGCGCCTTTCATTGCGAACATCGTGGGCGGAAAAATGGAAGACTACGTGGCGATTGCAAAAGAAGTGGCGCTCATGAAACCAGACATTGTGGAGATCAACATTTCGTGTCCAAATGTGGAAGATGAACTTGGAAAACCCATGGCGTGTTCCATCACCAAATCTTCGGAAGTGACTCGTCTTGTGAAGGCGGCTTTGGCAGAAGCGGGAGCGGAAGAAGTTCCGGTTGTGGTGAAACTTTCGCCCAACGTGGAAGACATTGTGAGCATTGCTGCCAGCGTTTTGGACGCGGGAGCGGATGGAATCACGGCGATCAACACCGTGGGGCCTGGAATGGCGATCAACATTGAAACGGCTCAGCCCATTTTGGCCAATCGCGTGGGTGGACTTTCGGGTCCAGCCATCAAGCCTTTGGCGGTGAAATACGTGTACGACATTTATCGTGCGCGACAGTGTCCCATCATTGGAACGGGAGGCGTGACCACAGGACGAGATGCGATTGAAATGATGATGGCGGGCGCAACTTTGGTTGGAGTTGGAACGGCGGTGTGGGCACGCGGACAAGATGTGTTTGGAAAAATTGTGAACGAGATGAACGAATGGTGCGATGCGAACGGCGTTGAAAAATTGTCTGATTTAATCGGTAAAGCTCATCCCACGCACTTTAGTGCTAAATAAAAAAATTATGCTCATTGTGAACACATTGCCGCAGGTCGTGAAAATCAAAAAAATCATTCAAGAGAATGAGCAAGTGAAGACCTTT
>CAZROM010000007.1:0-28347 GCA_964601715.1 uncultured Candidatus Peribacteria bacterium
GCGCCTCAGACTTGAGACTTTGTGCAAGCTCAGGAATGAGGGTTTCTAGACCTTGTTCATTGTGACGGATGAGGCGCGACGCCGCGTCCAAAACATTCTGTTGGCTGCGGTAATTGCTCTGCAAAGGAATGAGCTCGATGTGCTGCTTGTAGCGCTGATAAAACGCGAGCATGTTTTCGAGTGAGGCACCCTGAAAACGATAAATAGATTGTTTGTCGTCCCCCACCACGAACACATTGGGAACTTCGTAAAAGCTGGCGAGCAAATCGACAACTTCGTTTTGTGCTCCGTTGGTGTCTTGGTATTCGTCCACGAGAATGTACTGAAACTGCTCCTGAAGATTTGCGAGCAATTCCGCGTCTTCTTTGATTTTGCGCACCACCATGAGGATCATGTCTTCGTAATCGTAGCGTCCTCGTTTTTTGAGTTCATTTTGATAGGCCGAGTACAGTTCCACCAAGGCACGCTGCTTGGGAAGATTTTTTTGCGCGTCTTCGTACTCCGATTTGAGTTCTTTTTTTGCTTCCGTTCGCTGAGTCTTTTCCGCTAGATCAAAACGATTGAACACGCCCGCTAAAAAGGTTTCTTTGAGCTTCAATTGCAGATTGAGAAAGTCCGCTTCCGTGAAATTCGTGACGCGAGTCGCGATGAAGGTTTCGAGCTCTTCCCCGAAGCGTTTCAAACAGGCTTCCGTTTCATCCAAAACGTCAGAAATTTGCTGTGGGCTCAAATCCTCTCGTTTGAAACTTTTGATGAGCTGAGAAATGTCTCTTTGAAAAAAATACGGATCCGAAAAAGGTTTGAGAGGCCCTCCGATCACGGCTTCATCCAAAATGGCTTCAAAAATTTGCACCGCTTCCACATCCGAAAGCGCTTCCAACTCACGAGCAAAAAGGAACTTTTCTGGATTGCTTTTGATGACTTCGTTGCAGAACGAATGAAAGGTGTGAATTCGCACATAATAGGCCGGCGTACCGATGAATTCGAAAAGGCGTTTTCGCATGGCTGCCACTCCGGACTCGGTGAATGTCAAACACAAAATGTTCTGAGGGCTCATCTGTGTTTCTTTCAAAATCTTCGCGATGCGCAAACTGAGGATTTGCGTTTTTCCAGTTCCTGGACCGGCGAGCACCATCATTGGACCTTCGATGGAATCCACCGCGGCCTTCTGCTCGGGGTTCAAGCTGGAATAAGCTTCCTCAAAAGTCATTTTTATTCAGCACTCAGGTGCGTTAAATAAGGTTGAGCCTTGCGGATCAACTCTTTGGCGTTTTCATAGGTGAGTCGCTCCAAGGCTTCTTCATAAGGCAGCCAAGTGAAGTTCTGGTGTTCAAAAGAAATCGCAACGGCTTCTTCCTTGGTTTCGGCAAGGAAATAAACCACCACTTTTTTCACTCGTTCTTTGTATCCACGATTGAATTCGTAGTACATGGATTCGTGATAGCCCGAAACAAAACTCACCTCCGTGATTCCTGTTTCTTCCTGAAGTTCGCGGCGAGCCGTGGCTTCTTCGCTGGCGTCTATCCTTTCAACGTGGCCTTTGGGAAAATCCCAGTGTCCACCCGGATAGTGAAGCAGCAGGAATTTGAGCCCTTCGGCTTCACGACGAAATACGATGATGCCGCAGGACTTTTCGTGAACGCTGCGTCGGCTGCGACGCTCGGGTCGCTGAGAGTTTTTATGATTCTCCATGTTCTTATCTTAGTTGAGCGCAGTGTAGCACGGAGAAGCCATTTCAAGCGAGGAGAATTAATTCCATGTCGAATCAAATGCAAGAAGGCTGGGCAGTTTCACGAGGGTGTAAGATTGAGCGAACAAATCAGGCAAACACCATCTGGTGACGCTAGAAAGCTCAGGGACTCTGCCCGAGATACGCAGCAACCAAGGGTAAGCTGCTAGTTCTCTTTTTTTCTGGGCAATTTTTGCCAAATGTCTGACTTCATCTGGATCCGTAATCAAACCATCATTTTCACCATGCGGTAGAACAATTTGCTGAGAATCCAAACTTGGAATGATGGTCGCTGCAGACCTGAACGCTACTGCAGAAGTGTCCATGTAAAATCTCGTTTGCGCATTTCCTCTGGATAAAGGATCAGATTTTTTTCTTATTCGTTTTTTTTCAGAACCGACATCTGAGCCAATATTTGCTCCAACTCCTGCAGATCTGAGCAAGCTGACTTTTCCAACATTGGATAAAGCAGTTGCCCTAGGTCTTTTTTCAGGAATATTCATGGCTGATTCTAGCTGGTCAGTTATTTTCTCGCGCGGGAGCAATCTATTTAGCTCAGAATCTTGACCACCTAAAACCTGATGAATAGTTCTTGCTAACCAAGTTTCCTCTTCAGGTATCAAAATCCCACCTAGAGCCCGAGACCCCATATGGACACTCTCTTGAATAGAGGCTAAAAGTTCTGCACTTGGATTTTCGTTCATAGCAATAAATTAAGTTACAATTGTAGCTAATTCATCAGAAGGATCAAACATTTCAGAGTTTTGTCAGGTTTTTTGTGCTAGCCTTGAGGAATGATTCATGGTCTTCTCAAACTTTTCTTCCCCAGTTTGTGCCTTGTGTGTGGCTATCTGGACGAGCCGCTGTGCCTGCAGTGTCGTTCGGTTTTGCCCTTTGAGCCTCATGTTCGTGTTTTAGAGGATGGGATGAAGGTCGCAACGGGTTGCTTTTACGAGCCTGACTCGATTTTGGCTCAGTTGGTGCACGGGCTCAAATACAAGCACCAAGCCGATGTGTATCGTTACTTTGCGCCAACCTTGAGGCGCAGTCTGGAACTGTTTTGTGAGCCCAGCGAAGTCGTTTTGGTGCCCGTCCCTTTGCACAAAAGTCGCCTCCTTGAGCGAGGCTACAATCAAGCGGAACTGCTCGCTAAAACCATGGGGCGCTACTTTGGCTGCCCTGTGCTCGACTGTCTTGAACGTGTGAAGGACACCGGTCATCAAGCCCAGCTTGAAAAAAATGAGCGCCACGAAAACATGAAGAGCGTTTTCCGCATGAAAGAATCGTTTGAAAATCAGTTGGATAAAAGTAGCCAAATCCTTCTGGTGGATGATATAGTCACGACTGGCTCCACGCTGCAGGCGTGCCGCGATGCACTTAAGGCAGGCGGCGCGACATCGATTGCGGCGCTAACCCTAGCGGATCGTGCCCTCCAAACTCATCCTCGGAATTGACGCCTCACGCAGTGTCCACCCCAAACCCACGGGCGTGGAACGTTACAGCACCGAAATCATTCGGGCGCTTTTAAAAGAATGCGGAAATGCAGAAATTCGACTCTACACACCGGCCTTGATTCCAGAGTTTCCAAAGAAAATTCAGCGCCGTTTGTGGGCACCTCGTTTGTGGAGTCTTTTGCGACTCAGCTTAGAGATGCTACTGCACAAACCTACGGTTCTTTTTGTTCCAGCGCATGTGCTGCCATTTTTTGCGCCCAAACGCAGCTTTGTGACGATTCATGACATCGCCTACGAAAAAATTCCTGAAGCTTATGAGCCCAAGCAAAGAAACTATTTGCGATGGAGCACGAAGCGCGCGGTGAAAAAAGCCAAGTGCGTGATCGTTCCTAGCGAAGCGGTGAAGGAAGATTTGAAACACTTTTACAATGTTGAAGACGCGCACGTCCTTGTGGTTCCTCACGGACCTTTGCCTTTGCAAATACCAAAAAAAGTCACCCTCGAAATTCAAGATCCCTTGTTTTTCTATCTGGGTAGACTGGAGGCGAAAAAAAATCTAGGAGTTCTTTTGGATGCGTTCAAGCTTGTACAAAAAAAGTGTTCATCTGCTCGACTGGTTTTGGCGGGTCGTGAGGGATTCGGCTGGGATTTGCTTCGAAAAAAAGCCGCGAGCACCGAAGGCGTGGAAGTGGTTGGATTTTTGCCCGAAACCGCTGTGGCCGAGCTGTATCAAAATTCCACCGCTTTTGTTTTCCCCTCTCTTGAAGAAGGCTTTGGCTTCCCTCTTCTGCAGGCTTTTCAAGGGGGCTGCCCCGTGATTTGCTCCGACTTGCCCGTGCTTCACGAAGTGGGTGGCGACGCGGTGCTTTACGCCGAAGCTCTCGATGCGAAAGGCTTTTCGAAACAGATGCTCAAGTTGATCGAGGAACCCGAATCCCGCGCTGTGCTCAGCCTAAAAGGCAAGAAACGACTGGATCATTTTTCGTGGCAAAAAGCAGCGATGACGCTTGCAGAGCTATTTGGCAATTGAGGCTTTCAACGCATCACTGATTTTAGATTTCAGCTCTGCGAAAGTCATTGTAAAAGCAGCAGCACCCTTTGTATTGCCGTCTTTGTCGATCAAAACTTTGCCCGCGTCACCAGCACATACAAGATATTCTCCTGCTGAGTTTTTACAGATAAAAAACAAGGCATATTCACCTTTTACAAAAATAGGTGCGTCTTCAACTTGTGAATTTGGGACAAAGAGATTCATAGACTTCATGCCTGAGTCCCCTTTCAAAACCTCCGAAATGGAAATATTCGCATTATTGTTTTCATTTTTTTCAACTGTACCAACAATAATCGCCTCGGCAGTTTCGGAATACACCTTGATGTCGGGAGCAACAATGATCGAATCCATAGAATCAATAACTGGAGTTGATGATGAACTATCCATTGCACCGCTCATGCTTTGATTCGAAGTCATTGGATGGGAAATGAAAGTCTTTCCAACAAATATTCCTGAAAGAATGACGACCGACAGAGTGAGAATGCGGGATGTGTGTATTTTCATAAATAGAGAAAGGTTTTCGTTATGATTCTCGAGGCTTTCCACCTTACTGTCAAACTCACTAGCCCGGAAGAACCGTTATCGCATAGCCAAGGTACAGAGGATCGAGTAAAATGCTCCCAAAGTTGCAACTATGCCCTCTCCCAAAATCGCCTTTGTTCATGACTTTTTACTCCGTCCAGGCGGAGCAGAGCGTGTTTTGAAAGTGCTGATGGATGAGTATCCTGAAGCGCCCGTTTACACCTTGCTCTACGATGAAAAGCGCATGGGAAAGGACTTCCCAAAAGAACGTGTTCGCACCTCGTATTTGCAAAAATTTCCTCGCTTTTTGCCCGGAATGCACAAGTTACTGTTCCCTTTGATGCCGGGCGCCATGGAGCGCTTTGATTTCACGGGATTTGATGTGGTGGTTTCCAGCTCCAGCGCCTACGCCCATGGCGTGGTGACCAATCTTGAAACCAAGCACATTGCCTACTACCACTCACCCATGCGTTACGCGTGGGATTACACGCATCAATACCTCAAAGACCAACAACTCGGTCTGATTGGTGAAAGCCTCGTCACAGGCATGCTGCACGACGTGCGCATGTGGGATTACTTGGCTGCAAAACGTGTGGACGTGAAACTCGCCAACTCCAAAACCGTGCAAGATCGCATTCGCAAATATTATCGTGAAGAATCCACAGTGGTTCATCCTCCTGTGGACACGGAACGATTCACTCCTCACAAGAAAAATGAAGGCTACTTTTTGATCGTGTCTCAGCTCAGCAAATACAAACGCATCGATTTGGCCGTGGAACTTTTCAACCGCATCGGCAAGCGTCTCGTGATCATTGGTCAAGGCGCAGACATGACTCGTCTCAAACGCATGGCCGCCAACAACATCGACTTTTTAGGGTACAAATCCGACGAAGTGGTGAAGGAGTATTTTGAAAATTGCCGTGCTTTCCTCTTCCCTGGCGAAGAAGATTTTGGCATCGCACCAGTGGAAGCCATGGCTTGCGGGAAACCCGTTCTTGCCTATCGCAAGGGTGGACTCACCGAAACCATGATTGAAGGCGTGACGGGTGAATTCTTCAACGAGCAAACCGTAGAAAGCATGGAAGCGGGTCTCACGCAGCTTCTCATCCACGAAAAGAGTTACGATGCCGACACCATTGCCAAACACGCTCAGCAGTTCTCCGAAAAAGCCTTTAAGAAGGCGATGAAGGAAGTGATTGAGGAGTAGCATTTATAAAAATTCCGTGATAACTCAACGGTTGTGTAAAACGCGCAAGGCGTTCTTGAAATTGTCAGAAAAATTTCAGGATTTTAGCTTAAACAATGAACTAAAATTTGTTTTGTTCAGTTGGGCTCAGTCGTGGTCGACTTGCTCCGGACTGTCACCTGAGTAACCGGGTTCGATTCCCGGTGGGTCCACCACTGAACGAGAGACAGCAAAAAAGCCCTTTCCGTACGGAAGGGCTTTTTTGAACGAACTTACTCCGGACTGTCTCAATCATTTTAGTACCCATTTTAGATTTTTTCAACTCCCCTGAGGTCCACCACCCAGACAGACGCAATTTCAAGCGCTTGCCCTTCTGTTTTGTTCAGGTATTATTGGCTTCCTGAAACTGGATTTATGGCTGCCTTTTACCGCAAATATCGACCGCAGAACTTTGAAGAGCTCGTGGGGCAAACTCCCATCCGAGTCACTCTGTTGGAGGCGCTGAAGCAAGATCGCATTTCGCATGCGTATTTGTTTTCGGGTCCTCGAGGAACAGGGAAAACGTCCACGGCGCGTTTGGTGGCCAAAGCCATTCAATGTGAAGCGAGACTGCCCAGCGGTGAACCTTGCAATGCCTGCGAAATTTGCCAACTGAATGCTCGCAATGAATTGGTGGATTTGGTGGAAGTGGATGCTGCGTCCAATCGTGGAATTGATGAAATCCGTGATCTGCGTGAAAAGATCCGCTTTGCGCCCACACGAGCCAAATCCAAAGTCTACATCATTGATGAAGTGCACATGCTGACCAAAGAAGCGTTCAATGCGCTGCTCAAGAGTTTGGAAGAACCCCCCGCTCATGTGTTCTTCATTTTGGCGACCACCGAAATTCATAAGATCCCTGAAACGATTTTGTCTCGCTGTCAGCGTTACGATTTCAAACGCATTTCGGAACGTGACATTGTGGCGCACCTCGAAGCGGTGGCGCTCAAAGAAGGCCGTGAAGCGGATAAAGACGCGCTCGAACTCATTGCAAAAACGGCAGATGGAGGAATGCGCGACGCGCTTTCGATTTTCGAACAATTGTCGAATGAGCCTGTGACCGCAGCTCTTGTGCAAGAACGTTTGGGACTGGCCAGTGACCAACACTGCAATGACCTGTATGGCGCGCTTGGCAGTTCCGACACTCAAAAGGGACTTTTGCTCATTGAACGACTGCACAAAGAAGGTGCCGATTTGCAACAATTCACCGTGGCTTTTTTGGGACTTCTGCGACAAAAATTGCACGAAGCGGTGGATCAGAAAAAAACTCAAGTTTTGCCTAAACTTTTGGAATGGACGAATCTTTTTGACGACGCTTGGATCAAGCTCAAGCGCGCCAGCATCGCCACTTTGCCTTTAGAAATCGCCATCATTCGTGCCACCAATAGTTTTGCCGACGTCGAAGCTCCTGCCAAAAAACCGCTGCCCAATTTGAACACGCCAGCACCTTCGCCTGCTCCAAGTTCGGTGGGCCCTGTGCATGCGCCTTCACCTCGCATGGTGATGAGTGAACCTGCTGCTGCACCCGAAGTTCCCGCGGAACCTGTGCCCGCCGGAACCATTTTGATGCACCGTGAAGCCATCCTCCAACAAATGCCAAAAGTTTATGCCGCGCTGACGAACCCTGCGGTGCGCGTGTCTTTTCAAACGGGTCACCTCAAGTCCGTGGAAGATAAAAAATTGACGTTCTGCTTTTCGTCCGAATTCCATCTCAACAAAACGCGTGATCCCGAAGCCTTGGTCGCCATCGAAACGGCTTTCAAAAAAATCTTGGGCGAAGAAGTGAAATTGTTCTTAGAACTTGAAAAGATTTCTGAAGATCCTTTAGGATGGGAAACGGTGGAAGAACCTTTGTCCAATTCCTGATGGCTTTCGATCTCGCTCCTGTCCGCGCTGCTTTTGAAACATTGGGTGGCATGAACATTCCGATGGTGCACATTGCTGGCTCCAAAGGGAAAGGCACCACCGCCACTTTGCTTGCAAAAATCATTCAATTGCACGGCGACACGGTTGGACTTTTCACCTCGCCTTTCATCGAAGAAGAAATTGAAATGGTGACGGTGAATGGCGTGATGATTGCGCGCGAGGATTATGCTCGCTTGCAAGAAAAAGTGCGTTCGCTGGACTCAAATTTGAGTGAATTTGAAGTGCAAACTCTGGCTGCCTACGAATATTTCAAAGAACAAAATTGCGACATCGTGGTTGTGGAGTGTGGACTCGGTGGACGAACGGACGCGACGAATGTGGCCACCGAAAAAGCGCTGACTTTGCTCACGCACATCGAGCTCGAACATCAAGAATTTTTAGGAAACAGTTTGCGTGAAATCACGGAGCAAAAGTTGGGCATTTGCCGCCCCGGTGTTCCGCTCATGACGGTGCCCACTCAATATCCTGAAGTTTTTGAGACCATCCGCGACTCGGGTCACACGGCTGAACTCGCTCCTGCCTTTGAACTTGGATATCACCATCCAGAAAGTGTGGGACTTGCTGTGGCGGCTGCGGATTTTTTGGGTTATCCCCTCGACAGCGTGATCGAAGAAAAACTCGCTCAGCTCATCATTCCGGGACGTTTTGAAGTTTTGCAGCTGGGGCAGCATACTCTGCTCTTGGATGGAGCTCACACCTACGACAGTGTTCAGTATGTGCTGGGTCGCTTGCCTGAATTTATGCAGAAGAATGAATTGCCTCAGCCTCTTTTTGGAATTCATTTCTTGAGCGATAAAAATCCGGAACTCAGCACGCTGTTCCCTCAAGACCGAACGGTGTGGATTCCACTGAACGATGTCCGAGCTGGAACCCAGCCCGAAACCTTGCTCAGCGTCAACGCCAATGACGTGCTTTCTTCTCTGTTAAAAGAGCCTCAACCTCAGTTCTGGGTTTTGATTGGAAGTTTCAAACTTGTGAAAGTCTTCCTCAATCTGTTGACTTTTGGAGATTAGGTTGTATAGTGAGTGCTCAATGAGTTAAAGAAATGCCTGAAAGAAAAGATCCAGATTTAGAAGGAATAGAAGGGAGAGCGGCAGTCCTTGACCCGCATTTTCGTGCAACTCAAAAGAAATTTGCTGATCTCTTGTCCGATTGTGACCAACTTTTGGATGGCGTTTTCAAGGCGCCTCAACTAGCATCATTTGATGGTATTAGAGACCTTCTGGCGGTACGCAATGAATTGCAGGGGCTCATCAACCACATCAATAGAAACGGCCATAGTGTGATCATTGACGGAAACACTTACTGGGAAGTTAGTGCTGATGGTAAGAAAGTTAGGAATCTCACCGACTTGTTGAACCTGAGTGATCCGAACCCTACTGTTGTGAAGCAAAAAGGTGAGTCACCTCAATCTGCCTCCAAAAGAGACCTCCAAGGTGTTGGTGGTCATATTACTAGGGATATTATTGCAACTGCTGTTTTGGATGAGAGCAAAACACGAGCTTTAAAAAATATCATGAGCGAGTTCATTAGACGCACACTAAAAGAAGTTTCCACCATGAAAAATGTACCGACTCCAAGTAAATCACCTGAGGCTACAAATCCATTTGGTGATGAGGGAAAAACTGACATTAGAGAAAATCCTGCTCTTAGACCGAAGCTCCGTGCTCCTAAAGCTGCACCTAGTCCCGTACCAAAAACAGTCCCTGCTCGCTCTCCTGCACCTGACCTTAGGCTTTTAACAAAACCTCAACCATTCATAACAGAGGAGGTACGAACCCTTGCTCTACAAGTTATGGCCGTTGTTGGAATTGGTGGTGGAACTCTTTTGGGTGCTTATGATTTATATCAAAATTATACAGCATCAGGCACACCTGATCAGACTTTCGTTGCAACTTCTGCTCCTAGCAGTTCCGATGATGGACAAGCTTTAGCGACAGTTGAGAAGGTTGTTGGCCCTAAAGTTGTGGTTACAGCACCGGATGGAGTCCCTGCTGATGCAAGCAAAGCATTAACAACAAAGGATCCAGTGCCTCAAGTGGTGACTATAGATGGAGATGGTGAACAGGGTACTCTGCCCGAAGGAGCGGTAGGATTTGTTGTTACAAATCCTGATGGCTCAGCAATTCCTGCGCCTGCGTTTACACCAAAAGGGTCTTTTGAAAAGGTTGTGAAGTTGGTTGCTGATGACAATGAGATTCCAGACATCGAAAAGAAACTGTATGTGGCTGCTGTAAACTCCAAGAGAGTTAAGCAAGCTGCGCCCGAAGATGATTTGTCGGTTTTGATGAAAAATATAAAAGATACACCAGAAGCTTTGACGATTATTCGTGAAAAGAATTTAGCGTGGGGTGGATGGGAAGGCGTATGGGAAGGTGTTGATGCGGAAAATGCTCGTCGCTCAACTGTTGGCGAAGCCATCATCGATCAACCTTCGGAATATATTGCTTATTTGGCACACAATGAGGTTTTTCCAAACGCGCATGCTCTGGCTGTCAAAGCTGCTCGAGACAGTTCATTGATTGTGGACTCGAGAGTTGTAGAAAATCCTTCTGACGTGAGGGCAAAAGTTGCAGAAGTGGAAAAACTTGATCCTCAATTCCTAGCTGAGTTAAAAGTTGATAAACCTGACCGCCCTGAAGCTTGGTCTTTGGAAAGTAGTGATAGCCGAATGGGACTTTACGATGCTTCCCAATTTGCTCCTGAAAATTCTGAAATGGCTCAGCTCTGGATGCAGGATTCCAATGAAGACACTGGAGAGAGTGTTCGTGCAGTCGAATTGCCTGCTGATCCTTTTAATGTTCCAGAGCCACAACATGTGAAACCTTTGTCAGAAAGTCAGATCGCGCTCGTTGAATCGAATCGTGTGATGAGGGCTTCACTCACTGGTCTTAGAAACTCACTTCCTGCCCTTCAAGAAGAAGCGTACAAACGTGCTCGTGGTGCTAATCGTTTTGGAGTTGGAGCTCTGTTCACCAATTTTGGAATCAATTTGGACAAGGTCATTTCGAATCCTGAAAACTTAAGCGTGGAAGATCAAAAACTAGCTCTAGTGGAACTTCGTGAAACTTTTGTAGCAGAGCTCACTCAATTGAATGAGGGGCGCGACGGATACGCAGCTTATTTGAGAGAAGCCACAAGAAAAGTCTTCATGGGGCTTGCAAATGCTTGGGATGTTTTGCCACGCGATGAAAACAACAGCGTGTTTGAAGTGACAGAAGGCACGCGTCGAGCTGCACTTGCGACTTTGCCCAACATTTTCGCTTAGCCTAACTGTGTGAGTTAGTATTCGCTCTTGAAAGTCGGCTTTATCGTAGAACCTTTCCTAAGGATATTCACTGAAGTAAGACTTGGCCTAGCGGCCCGGAGCGCTCAGAGAATATCCTTAGGAAAGGTTCTAGCTCATCATTGCGTTGAATTCGTCTTGCGTGAGGATGCGGATGCCGAGGGATTTTGCTTTGTCGAGTTTGCTGCCCGCTTCCTCACCCGCGAGAAGGAAATCGGTTTTTGCGCTGACGGCGCTGGACACGTGGCCGCCGGCTTTTTCGATTTGGAGCTTGACGTCTTCACGAGGGCGGGACAAGGTTCCGGTGAGCACGAAACTTTTGCCGGCCACGCCTTCGACGTGCGAGCCCTGCTCGGGCCACGTGAGCGAAAGTCCGACGCTAGAAAATTTGTCGAGCAAGCTTTGATGGCGAGGTTCTGAAATCCACTGCGCAAGACTCTCCGCGATGCGTTCCCCAAAGCCTTGGATGTTTTCAAAATCTTCTTGAGTGTATGAGAGTAGCCAGTTTTTGAACTCGGATGGAGTAAAAATTGTGTTCGACGTTTCACTGCCTTCACTCACCTTATTTTTGAGCCAAGCGCTGAAGTCTTTTGCCACTTGTTCCCCCACAAAACGAATGCCCAAGCCATAAATGAAACGAGGCAATTCCACGCACTTTTTTTCCTCCAAAGCATTCAAAATGTTTTGGGCTTTTTTGTCTTTGAAAAAAGGCAATTCTAAAAGATGCGCTTCGGTGAGAGTGAAGAAATCCGCGAGGTCGTGAATGAAACCAAACTCCAGCAAAGCGTCCACCACTTTTTCTCCCAGCGTATCCACATCCAAAGCGTGTTTGGAAACAAAATGAATGAAGGATTCGCGTTTGCGACCAGAACAATCCAAGTTGGGGCAACGTCGCACGGCTTCGCCTTCGGGCCTTTGCAATTCCGCATCGCAGAGCGGACAATTTTTGGGAAATTCGTAAGCCACAGAATGATCGGGACGAAGGTTTTGCAAAACTTCCACCACTTCGGGAATCACGTCTCCGGCTTTTTGAATGATCACGGTGTCGCCAATGCGCACGTCTTTGCGCAGAATTTCGTCTTCGTTGTGCAAGGTTGCACGAGAAACCGTGGAGCCAGCGACAAAGACAGGACGCAGCTCTGCAACAGGTGTGGCAGCGCCCGTTCTACCGATTTGAATGGTGATGCCTTCCACCACAGTTGTGGTTTGCGTGGCTGGAAATTTGTAAGCCACGGCGAAGCGCGGAGTCTTGGCCGTCCAGCCTAAGAATTCTTGCTTCTTTTTGTCGTTCACTTTGAAGACCACGCCATCGATTTCGTAAGGCAAATCGTCTCTTTTTTCTTGCCATTCTTGCAAGTATGCCACGCTGGCTTCTGCTGAGTCGTGAACTTTGAATTCACGATTCACGGGCAAGCCAAGGCGTTGAAACCATTTCAAAATTTCGGACTGCTCGCTGGGCGCTTCGGCACTGGTTTCACCGAGTTCGTAACAAAACATTTGCAAGTCTCTTCCCGCTGCCATTTGTGGATCCAACTGACGCACGGTTCCTGCCGCCGCATTGCGTGCGTTGGCAAAACCTTCTGCCCGTAAAACTTCGAAACTTTCTTTTGGAATGATGACTTCGCCAGACACTTCCATGTCCACTTCTTCAAACAATTTGAGGGGCAAATTTTTGATGGTGCGAATCGTGTGTGTCACGTCTTCCCCTTCTTCACCATTGCCTCGAGTGAGGGCTTTGACCAAAAGTCCTTTTTCGTACCACAGCGTGATGTTGAGTCCGTCCAATTTCAGCTCTGTGATGAACTGAGTTTTGCCCACGCCTTTTTCGACACGCTCTTCCCAGTCTTGCAATTCTTCCATCGAAAAGACATCGGCAAGACTCCATTTGCGACTGCGGTGTTTGACCTTGGGGAAACGTCCCGACAAAGCGGCTCCCACACGTTGCGTGGGTGAATCGGCTGTGATGAGCTGCGGGAACTCGGTTTCGAGCGCCACCAGCTCTTTTTTCAAGGCATCGCGTACCGCTTCAGACACATGGGATTCGTCCAAAACAAAGTATTCGTAGTTTCTCTGCAAAATTTCTTTGCGGAGTTGCTCGACGCGGTGTTGGGCTTCTTCAAGATTCATCCTTCCCAATTTAAGCTATTTCTGCTATAATTTGTAGATTAAATTCAATCTTATGGCTGATCTCAATCCCCTCTACGATCCAAAAACCGACAACACTGTGATTGCTCCCGAGGTTCAAAGCATGCTCAACAAGCCTCTGACTGGGGCAAGCATGAGCCAAGAAGATCTGGACTTCATGAACCTAATTTTGGGTAAAATTGCCGACAAAAGCATCAACCTTTACTCCCCCAGCTCCTTGCTGAACATCGCCGTTTACGACGCGCTTCCCGAGATGGAAAAGGGCAAGGCGGATCAAAACGCGATGGTTCTGCTCACTCGAATTCGTGAACTCAACGATCTGACTCAAATCAGCAAAGAACCCAGCTACCAACTGGTGAACATGGTGGCATCCTTGCGACTCATCAAAAACCGTATGGAAGAACACGGAGATTTATTCATCATTTAAAAAATGGGCGCCGAACAAGGAGAAAAATCGGACAAACAAGATCCAGTCATTGACTCAGCTGAGGCTGCTTTGAAGCGCATCGACGCTCACGAAGACGATCGTCTGGACAGTCTGGAATCCAAACAAAAAGAGTTGCTCGCTCAAAAAGCGAAATTGGAGAGTGAAAAAGCGTCCGCCTTGGATCCCAAAAATGGCTCAAAAGGAACGGCTCGAGCCCTCCAACTCGATAAAGTCATTGCTCAATTGGATAAACGCATTCAAACCTTTGAGGGAAAAAAAGAAAAGGCAGTGAAAACCGCTGATACAAAAGAGGCGAGACAGCTCAAACGCATTGAGACCAAAGCTGTAAATCTAGAAAAAAAGGCCACAGAAAGTTTAGCAAAAGACCCGGAGGCTGCTGCTCGCGCCGAAGAATTGGCAAGCCTAAAAATAGAAGAAACTCAATTGCTCGAGAGTTACAAAAATGCGCCCCCTGATGCTACTCCAGAAGCAAAAACGGCCATGCTCGCCAAACTTGAAACGGTTCAAAAACAAATTGAAAAGTTGGAGGCTCAAGACAAGACTAGCGAGATGTTGGACCACGCAAAAGAGCTGAGAGCCGCACGTGAAAAAATGGTCCAAAGAGAAGATGTCGAACATAGAGAAGAGGCTCGCGCCGCAGATGAAAGTTTGAAAAGTTTAGACCCAGCGAGTGGGACAGTAGAGACGAAAGAGCCAGAGAAAAAAGGGCTCTTTGGTGGAATGGCAGAGACCACAAAAAATATCATTCTAAAATACGCCAATACGACGCGCGATCCCACCGACGTTTCAGGCAACATGAAGTTCACTATAGATAAAGTTTGGGCACAAATCACTTATGCCATGAGTCCCAAAGAGATCACATGGAATAAAGATTTGACCGAAAATCAAGTGACCATGCTTTCGGATGCAGGCATCACATTTGAATCTGGAAAAACGGAAGGAACCTCCATCATAAAATTTGGCAAACCCAGCGAAGATTATGGAGTTTCCCCAAAGGTTGAAAGTGTGATGAAAGAAAACTTTGGAGACAATTGGTATTTGAAATTCAAGAATTTGAACACCACAGACACCATCGCCGATTTAAAAAAAGGTTTGCCTGACAATCCTCAGTCTGATGAGGATAAGGCCATGGTGAAATTTGTCACAGATGTGGAAGCCAAGATGAAAGCCGATGGGGCAGAAGCCGACACCCCTGTGCTCAAATGGCTGGAGGAAAATGGCGATGAACTTAAAAAAGAGGAACCGATAGCTGAGAAAACGGTGAGTCCAACAGAGGCTGAAGACAAAAAAGAATCTTCAGAACCAAAACTCTTAAAATTGACGGACGACGCTGCAGCGGTTGCAGACCAATGGGAACTTACCATTTTATCGAAAGGAATCATCGGACCCATGGGAGAACCCCTCTTGGAACTTCAAGACGGTCAGACGGCTGATCTAAAGAAAGAAAATGAAGGTCTCACGCTTGTGGTGCACAAAGCGGGTGAACCCGATCATATATTCCCTGCAAAAACCTATGAAGAATTTGCGAAGCAGCTCACTCCTGAGCCCACAGCTACAGCAAATTCCTAAAAAGATATTTCACATTTAATCTTAAGCTAGTATAGTAAGCCCATATGGATTCCACCACGCCTCCTACTCCTCCAACCCCTCCTGCCACTGGTTCTGCAACTAATCCTGCAGCGGGCAGCGGGAAACAATTCAATATTCCTCAAGCTGTTTTGGACAAATATCCAGAACTCGTTGAGATGATCAAAAAAACCGAGTCCATGACGGACGAGGAGCGCGAATACTGGTTCCAGATTTTGCCCATCATGACGGACGAGCAAGTCACTCGACTTAAGAATATTTTGTCGGAAGAGGCTTCTCAACTTGCAAAGTTGGATGATCAATACCAATCCGAGCTCACCAAATTGAATCAAAAACATTTGGATGAGTGGAATCAATTCCAACGCAAACAAGACCGTGAAGGATTGGAAAAGGCAGAAGCTCAAGAAGAAGCTGCCGAAGCCAAGGCACAAGAAGAACTGCTCAAGCAATTGGATGCGCCCTCAGCACCTGCGGCACCTACTCCACCAGCGTCGCTGTAACCACAAGACGTCGCAGAGCCGTTCCCACTGGGGTGCAGGTCACCAAGGTCAGGGTTTTGCCTTCGCCCTGTTTTAGAGCGCTCACATCGTTTGGTTTGACCTCTTTTTTGTCGGTCACTGTGTAGTGATAGGTGGATTGATTGTAAGTGACGAGGATTTCATCCCCGATATTGATTTTTGGCAGGAGCGCAAAGACCGTGTTGTAGGCGCTTTGTTCCCATAAAACATTGGAGCTGTGACCTGTTAAAAAGGCATTTCCTTTTTGACCGGGTTCTGCGGTTCCTGGAAAGTGAACAACACCTGTGCCAAGGGCACTGTGAATTTGATCTTCTAGACTGGTCCAATCCTTGTTTTGGATGGCTTCAAGGCCCAAAACTGGCTCCACAATGGGTGCATTGATGTTCAGGCTGGCGATTTGGATGCGGTTTTCGTAAGACCCCGGAACACTGAGCACAGGCAGGTAATCTTCAGGTTCGGTTTGCGTGCTGGATGCAGCTTCAACGGCATCATCGGTCTCGGGTTTTAAGAGGTTTTCGGAGTGGCGCTCGCCCGTCCATGGATCCATTTCTAATTTGTCGGCAAGAACGGCAGGTTTTGAATCTTCGTAGTTTTGTACAGAAGTTTGCACGCTCGAAAGAGCTATTTTTGCGTATGCCTGAGCGTTGGTCAGGCTGAACAGCACCAAATAAAAGGCGAGCGCCGTGAAGGCAAAACGCTTTGCCGTGGCAAAAGGTGAGACTTTTTTGAGGGCGAAGGTGGCCCAATTGGTTTTTTCGTGCGCCGAAAGGTCCAAACGCAGGTACCCCGCCTCTTCTGAATCGAGGATTTTTCGATCGGCCTGAAGGGCCAATTGACGAGTTAAAGTTTGGAAGGATTTCATGACACGTTTAAATCCATCCATTATACCAGAAAAACCCTGAAAAAACCAATGCCCTAGTGGCCCGGAGCGCAGAGAGGAAATTTCTAAGAAATGTCCCAACCTCTACCAACACATGATCCCACCACCGACCAGCTCGGTGTCTCGGTACAAAACCAAGGATTGTCCTGCCATGATGGCGCGCACGGGCTCCTTGAATTCAACCTCATAATCTTCCTCTGAGACTTTTTTGACCGTGCAAGGATTGAGCGCGCCCTGACTGCGAATTTTGCCCAACAAAACTTCGTTTTCGTCGGGAGCTTTGCCCGCCAAAAAATTCACATCACGGATGCGAACGGTTTTGGTCTGCAGCTCGTCTTCATTCCCCACGATCAAAACATTGCGGATCGAATCGGTTTTGTGCACATAAAGTGCAGGACCGCCGCCCACTCCTATCCCTTTGCGTTGCCCCACCGTGTAAAAAGGCAAACCTTCATGAGTCCCAAGTTTTTTCCCTTGGGCGTTTTCGATGACTCCGGATTTAAAGTCTTCATCTTTTTTCAGATAGCGCTTTAGGAACTCCAAATAGGTTTTTTCAGGATAAAAACACACGCCTTGGCTTTCACGCTTGGTTTCCAATTCTTTGAGCCCAAATTTCACTGCCAATTTCTTCACCGCGGGTTTGTCGTATTCACCAAGTGGGAAGAGGATTTTTTTGAGGCGATCTTGCGAAAGATTGTACAAAAAATAGGTTTGATCCTTGGTTTGATCGATGCCACGGTGCAGCTCCACCGTGCCGTTTTTGTTGGTCAATAACTTGGCGTAATGACCCGTTGCCAAAAAATCGCAGCCCAATTCCTCCATTTTTTTGAATAAAACACCGAATTTCACGGTTTTGTTGCAACGCACACAGGGGTTTGGTGTTTCCCCTTCCCTAAATCCTTGAAGGAAGAACTCCACCACGTTGTTTTTGAAAACGTCTTCGAAGTTGATGGAATAAAAGGGCATTCCGAGCCTTTGGCAGATGGAACGAGCCGCCATCAAAGAGCCAATCGAGCAACATTTGTTCTGAGGAAATTTTTTTTTGTCTTCCAGATCAAAAACCGTGGGGTCTGCCCACAAATTCATGTAAACGCCCACACAATCGTAGCCTTGATCCTTGAGCAAAGCGGCGACGACTGAAGAATCGACTCCACCCGACATGCCCACCAAAACTTTGCCTTTGCTTTTCATAATTTTTTTGAGATTGCGTCAAAACGCCTTTCGACTATAAGATTAGGGATAAGATTAGTCAATTCACATGCTTGAACGACTCATCAGTGCGGCGCGCAGCTATCTTCCCGATTTAAAAGAAAAGCGACTACGGGATGCTTTTGAATTTGCAAAGATGGCGCACGGCACTCAAGAGCGCCGCGACGGAACTCCGTACATCACTCATCCGTGGAGTGCAGCCATGATTTTGACGAAATTGCACGTGGATGAAGACACCTTGATTGCCTGTCTACTTCATGACGTGCCTGAAGACACCGAATACACGATTGAACAGGTTGGAGAACGTTTCGGACCCAAGGTTCAGTTTCTTGTGGATGGAATCACGAAGTTGTCTAAAGTGCACTACCGAAACGACATGGAGTCGCGCCAAATCGAGTCCTTGAAAAAGCTCTTCATCCATAGCGCGCAAGATCCTCGCATCATTTTGATCAAGTTGGCGGATCGTCTGCACAACATGACGACTTTGGACGCCATTGATAAGCCCGAAAAGCGTGCTCGCATTGCCAAAGAAACCATCGAAATTTATGTCCCGATTGCGAACTTGTTCGGCGTATGGGAACTGAAAAATCAACTGGAAGACTGGTGCTTTAGAGCTTTGTACCCCACGGAATACGCCGAAATCAAAGCCATGGTGGATGCCTCCACCTACAAGCGTCAGAATATTTTGAAGAAAACCATCACATTCACAAAAAAAATACTCAAAGAAAAAGGACTCGCAGACGCAGAAGTTGAAGGACGTGAAAAAAACATTTACAGCATTTATCGCAAAATGCTGCGATCTGGTAAGAGTTTTAGAGACATTTATGATCTGATCGGAATACGTATCATTGTGAAAGATGTGGGACTTTGTTATCAAGCGCTGGGTGTCATCCACCAAGCTTTTCGCCCCAAAATTGGACGTCTCAAAGACTACATCGCAATCCCTAAAAACAATGGCTATCAAAGCATTCACACCACTGTGTTTGGCTTGGATGGAATTTTGACGGAATTCCAAATTCGCACCTACGATATGCACCTCGAAAATGAGTACGGCGTGGCGGCGCATTATTTTTACAGCGACAAGAAAAAGTTGAGCGCAAAAATGGAAAAGAAATACGCATGGGTGCAACAAATTTTGGACCTTCAACGCAGCACTCCGAACAATCAAAAGTTCATGGAGGATTTGAAGTTGGATATTTTTGAAGATCGAATTTTCGTGTTCACTCCCAAGGGAGACGTTGTCGATTTACCCATCAATTCCACGGTCATCGATTTTGCTTATCATATTCACAGCGACTTGGGCATGCTTGCGGTGGGAGCGAAAGTGAATGGACGCGCGGCCACACTGAGCACTCGTTTGAACAATGGGGACACGGTTTTTGTTGAAACTTCAGAAGAATCCGAAGGTCCTGAAGTGGAGTGGCTCGACCTCGCACACACCTCGCTCGCAAAGAGTAGAATTCGCGAATTTTTGAAAGAAAAGGATAGAACCGATAGCATTCAAGCAGGAGAAGAAGCTTTGGATTATGAACTTCGAATTCTCGGCACGAGCGGACTCGATTCTTTGTCGGACTTCCAAAAAGTGATGACGATTGAACGCTTTGGAAAACCCACTTGGGAAGAATTGCTCAACGATTTGGGGCAAGGAGTTTTGGATTTGCGCGACCTCATGCATGTGCTCTTCACCGAAGATGAATTGATCGGCGAATCGGACGATAACTTGCACTTGGTCCACTTAGAAGTCGTGACTCAAAACCGAGTGGGAATTTTGAGCGAACTCAGCAATGTGCTCTTGAAGCTCAACATCAACATCCAAAAAATTTCAGCCGAGGGCAGCAAGGACGCAAAGAATGTCTCCATTCAATTCCTACTAGAAATCAGCACCTTGGCTCAATTTGAGCATTTGCTTCGAGAGTTCCGAAAAGTCAGTGGCGTGCTTAAAATTGTTCGCCTTCAAAATTCTGGATCAAAGACTCGAGATTCAAAGCGTTCTCGTAAAGCGCGCGGCCAATGATGACGCCCGCCACTTGGGCTTGAGCGAGCAAATGAATGTCGTTGGTTTCGGAAACTCCGCCCGAAGCAAAAATATTGGCGCCTGAAAAATATTTGGCTTTTTCCATGAGGTCAAAATTGGGATGGAACAAAGCTCCTTCCGAATTCATATCCTTTACGATTATGTCTGTAAAACCGAGGGTTTTGCGCGCTTCGCAGAGCTCAGGAATCCCTTCATTGTGAAAGGCTTGAATTCCAGCGATGAGTTTTGTGGGACCGAACTTTGCTAAGGCTTCCGCGAAAATGGGTTCTGCTTTTTCGCCCAGCACAACTCGATCGATTCCTGCATTGAATAGAGCTTCGACGGTAGCAAGCTCTCGCACATGTCCTGCCCACCAGAGTTCACCTTCAAACGAAGCGCGCAACTCGATTGCTTTGTCCAATTGATCTCCGTCTAAATCCACGATGAAAACGGTCTTTGCTCCTTGGTTTTGGAACCACTGCAAATAATTTTTTGGTGCACGCGGGTAGACTTTTTTTTCGTCGTTGTCGGTGCCTTTGTACAAAGAAACCGCGTGACCTTTTTGCAAAAATAAATTCGGGATGATGCGCATGGCGTGAACTTAAGAGCGAGCTAATTTGCGAAACGGAAATGCATCACATCTCCGTCTTTCACAATGTACTCCTTCCCTTCGATGCGGAGCAGACCTTTTTCACGCGCCTTTGCTTCGCCTTCGCATTCCACAAAATCTTTGCACGAAATCACTTCGGCTTTGATGAATCCTTTTTCGAAATCGGTATGAATCACTCCCGCCGCTTCGGGCGCTTTTGCTCCTTTGCGCACGGTCCACGCGCGCACTTCGATTTCACCCGCTGTGAAATAGGTTTGAAGTCCGAGCAAATTGTAGGCTTCACGAATCACATGACGAAGTCCTGTTTCTTTGAGGCCGAGTTCTTTCAAATAATCCTGAGCTTCTTCTTCGCTGAACGCGATGAGATCCGCTTCCACTTTTGCAGAAATAGGAATCACGGTTGCGCCGGCTGGCAAATCCAATTGTGTTCGAAGCTCATTTTCGTTCACGGATGCAATTTCGTTTTCGCTCACATTCACGATGTACATGAGCGGCTTCATGGTGATGAGGTGCAAGTCGCGGAGCATTTCACGTTCTTCTTCAGTCCATTCCAAAGTACTGAGCCACTTTCCCGATTCCAACTCTGGTTTGATGCGTTCCAAAAGTGCGTGGTAGGCCACCTTTTCTTTGGCACCGCTGCGGGCATCTCCGGCGGACCTGATCATGCGTTTTTCTAGTGTTTGAAGATCGGCCAAAATGAGTTCGGATTCAATGATTTCGCGGTCGCGTTTGGGATCCACGCTGTCGTGCACATGGGTGATGTCTTTTTCTTTGAAATGACGAACCACTTGCGCCACGGCATGACATTCACGGATGTGAGAAAGGAACTGATTTCCGAGTCCTTCCCCTTGGCTAGCGCCTTTCACAAGTCCGGCCACATCCACAAATTCCACAATGGCGGGAATGATTTTTTTGGGATTGGTGATTTTGGCGAGCGCTTGAAGACGGTCATCTGGCACTTCCACCACGCCCACGTTGGGGTCGATGGTGCAGAAGGGATAATTGGCGGCTTGAGCCGCTTGACTCTTGGTCAGAGCGTTGAAGAGGGTGGACTTGCCCACATTGGGGAGTCCGACGATGGCAATTTGTAGATTCATGGTTCGGTAAAAACGAGGTCACTTTAAAGACTTCACCCGAAAAGATCAAATCTCGCGATAGACCTGTGATCATACCCTGTTACCATTATGGACAAAACGCACAGCAGTTTCATTTGGTAGATGAACATGCTCTGGAGCTAGTAAAACTTCTCGACCTGGCATGATGCCCGCTCCTGGGACTACGAAGAGACAGCCAGTCTTTAGACTAGCTCTATCGTTTAACAGACGAAACTCTCCCACCCTAATAAAAGTCAGGGGGTGATCGCCTTTCCGTCCATCAACAATTTCGACTCCTCTCCCTCGACTCGGACGATTTGTAGTGTTATCTCGATAAGTCCAACTGCCCTGATAAACTACTCCTTGAGCATCGTACTCCTCTCCTACCACCTCGACTCCAGAAGTGAGTACCCACGCTTGGGGGAGTAAAGCTGGATCATCAACTCCATAAAGACACTCTTTATGACTTCCAATGGATAGAAGTGGAGCCTGCCCCGTTGCGTCTAAGTACAACATTGGTTGTATATCACCTTGAAGTAAGGCGCGCGCGCTCAAGGCTCTTAAAGCATCTTCATGTGCTCTGTCTGCATGCTCGATTGCCAGAGTATAAGCCCGCAAAGCGGCGCCCACGGGACTGTCCTTATGATGTTCCCCAGCAAGGTGTTTTAACGGCTTGCCGAGCTCGGCCAGTTTTTCAGTACTCAGTCTCACTGTCTTTAGTTTAAAGATTTGGCGTGAAACTATAAAATACAACCTTACTTGTGTCAACCACGTTCCTTGGCTTCTCAGCGATCACTGCCAGAGTCGTTAAGCTACCTTGACCCCTAGACCCTAAATGTCTAACGTGTGGGCATCCCATTTTCTATGCCACGCTCCTCCACATCTCGCGCTTCTAATAGGGAAAAGCCCCTACAACCTAACTCTCAACTCGGAATCGCTTCTTTGATTTTTTCACTTGTCCCTATTCCTGTTTTCACTCTGCTGACTTTTTTCACCCTGTCTATAGCCGATCAATACAGGGATTCTAATGTGCTACCCACAACGGAACAGGTGAGAGAGATGCTTGCACCAATGTTGATCGGAATAGGAGTAGGCATTGTCTCTGTTCTTTTGGCATTCATTTTTGGCCTCATTTCTCTTGTTCAAGAAAAAAAATCCCCCTTTGGAATCGCTGGTCTTGGAGTGACTGCTCTATGGATTCTACTCCTCATTGGGTCTTTCATTTGGGGAGCTTAGCAGCTTCGTCCCCTTATTTTTGATCAAACTTGTGAATTCGGCGTCGGTGGCTAACTCGGCAGGAACGCGTAAAAATTCCCAGTCGGCGGTGGCGGCGGCTTTGAGCAAATCAAGAGATATTGAAACGCCGATGAATTCTTTATTTTTGAAGCTGTTTTTGATCACTTTGAGGTCCCCCTTCACACGCATTTTGTCCAAATTGATTTCAAAAATTTCGGCATCCTTTTCAAAATGACGAAGTTGTTTCACTAGGAGTAAAAAACTCTCTGGCTCAAGATGAATCGTGCGTTTGGTTTCCATTGATTTCATCCTAGTGTAAAGTTCGGCTCACCACAAACATTCCATCATGATTTCATTTTCCGCTCCGCTGATTCGATCCGTTCAACTGACTCACGACGTTTTTCAATTTGATTTTTCTTTGGAAGGACAAACGGTTGACTTCAAGGCGGGCCAGTTTTTCATGCTCGAAGTGAACGACGCTCAAGGTCGCGTAACTCGCGCCTACTCGGTGTCGAGCACTCCCTCCAACAAAGCATTTTTCAGCCTTTGCGTCAAAATCCTGCCTGATGGACGCGCTTCTCAACTTTTGACGAGCCTCAAAGCTGGCGACAGCGCAAAATTCATGGCTCCCTTCGGACACTTTTTCATGACGGAATCCAAAAAAGACGTGGCGATGGTGGCAACGGGCACAGGACTCGCTCCTTTTATGAGCATGCTCCCCACCCTGTTTGAGAATGGTTTTGAAGGCAAAATCGATCTTTATTTTGGCGTTCGTCACGAAGAAGACCTCTTTTATGTGGAGGAACTCCGTGCCTACGAAGCCGCTCATCCCAACTTTAAAGCTCATGTCACTTTGTCTCAGGCTCCTGACAACTGGACAGGCCTCAAAGGCCGCGTGACGGACCATTTGAACGAACTCGACTACGCGAACACCCAGGTTTACATCTGTGGAAACGGCGACATGGTCAAAGGCGTCAAAGACATGATGCAAGAAAAAGGCGTGACCAAAGAGGATTTGCACTGGGAACAGTTTACAGCGCTTTAGAGCTTCACCATTTGCCAGCTGTGTCCCGTGGTTTCGATGAACTTCAGCATGTCTTTTGCGGACAAAACCAGAGTCGCTGTGTTGATGAGAGGATGGAATTGAACCTGTTCGTAGGCAAAGACGTCGGAATCGAGGTAGACTTTGACGGTTTTTTCGGTGTCGTTCATCAGAGCAAAAGGACTCACAGACCCCGGAGTGACCCCAAGGTATTTCATCAGGCGATCTGGGGAAGCAAAGGAAAGTTTTGCTCCCAAAGTCACGCCCAACTCCTTTAAATTCAGTCGCTTGTGACCCGCAACCACCACCAAATAGTGTTCCGTGCCTTTTTCATTGCGTAAAAACAGGCTCTTCGCCTCGATTCCAGGCAGATTCAGATGTTTGATGATCTCACAATCCTCAATCGTAAAGACCGCCGGATGTTCGTGGCGTTCGTAAGTGATTTGCAGGTCGGCGAGGAGTTGAAAGAGATCGTTCATAAGATTCGGTAAAAACCGAGGTGGTGCCGCGAGGCGGAATTGAACCACCGACACGAGGATTTTCAATCCTCTGCTCTACCACTGAGCTACCGCGGCACGTGTGTCAGTTTAGTGGGTTTTTCTTGGAAGGCAAGAGAAATATTCACGAAAATGCTCTTGCAAGAACAGATGAAGCGTTCTATACTCCACCCGCTTTTGATTTAAATATGGCTAAAGGAAAATCTGTTTCGTACGTTTGGATCTGTCAAGGATCCGCTGAGGCTACCGATCACGGTAACCATATCGGTGGTTCTGGATGGGCTCAACGCGATAAACTTAAGGACATGAAACGCAACAAGTACTGCCCAGTGCTTCGTCACGTGGCTTCTCACATTGCCAAACCTGTGAAGAAGGGAGGAACCAAGGCTTTGGCTTCCATGAAATAGTCCTTAGGACTCTGAACTCAACTTTAAAAAGGATGGACTTGCTCCATCCTTTTTTCGTTCCTGATGAACTTCGAATTAGGCTGCTAGAAATTTGGAGAGCATTTCGCCCACAAAGTAAGCAATGGAAGCGGCAAAACCCCCAATGATGGCGGTTTCTGAACCTGTAATGATCCAGTGACGGTTTGAAAATCGACTTTTCACCGTTCCCACCAAAAAGAGTGCACCCAAGGTCGCAATGCTCGTGGCCCAGAAGACCTGTCGAGCATCCGTCCATCCAAAAATGGGCTGAAGCACATAGGCGATGAGTGGGATGAGACCGATCGTTAGGAACGCTCCGAACGTGGCCGCTGCCCCTTTAACAGGATTGATGTTTTCTTCAATCACATTGAATTCGTGCGTGAGCATGAGTTTGACCCAAATCTTGGGTTTGCTCGTGATGACTTTTTCGGCCCGGTCTAAATCCTGACCTTTGAATCCGAAACTACGCAAAATGTCGCGAATTTCGCTTTTTTCCTCATGAGGTTTTTCTAAAATTGAGAGTTCTTCGGATTCTTTGATTTGATTGATGCGGTCGAGCTCGGCTTTGTCGCTCAAATACTTCCCTACCGCCATCGAAAATCCATCCGCAAACAGATTTGCGAAACCCATGATCAAGATGACGGGTGTCGACAAATTGGCACCCACCACACCCGCAACCACAGCAAAAGTTGTCACCGATCCGTCGATTCCGCCATAGACGAAGTCTGGCAGCCAGTTGTACTTGTTCTTTTTCATAGCGCGAGGGTGAATTTGCCCTTAGAATACTCTCGACTCATTTTTATAGCTAGTTTGCAGAGCATGAAACTCCTTTGTTACAACGTGAATGGCATCCGTGCAATCGCCGGAAAAGGCTTTTTTGAGTTCATGGAACGTGAAAATCCCGATGTGATGTGCATTCAAGAAACCAAGATCCAGCCCCAACAACTGACTCAAGAAATGATGAATCCTCTCGACTACTACAGTCAGTGGGTTTCTGCCGATCGTCCTGGGTACAGTGGAGTCGCGACTTTCAGCAAAACGAAACCTGTTTTGGTTGAAAAAGAACTGCGCAATGGCAAACACGATGGCGAAGGACGACTCCTGCTGACCGAACTGGATTGCCCTGGTGTACCCGGTGGAACGGTGACCGTGGTGAATTTGTACATTCCCAATGGAGGGCAGGGCGATCATCGCATTGCCTACAAACTGGATTATTACGATGAACTTTTGGATTTTTTGGAACGTCTGCGCAAAGCGGGCAAAAACTTGATCGTGTGCGGCGACTTCAATACGGCTCACACCGAAATGGATCTGGCTCGCCCCAAAGAAAATGAGGGCGTGACGGGCTTTTTGCCGGTGGAACGAGCGTGGCTCGATAAGTTCACCGCTGCGGGTTATGTGGACACCTTTAGACACTTCAATCCGGATGTCTTTGATGCCTACACATGGTGGAGTTATCGCAGCGCCGCCAAAGTGCGCAATGTGGGATGGAGGATCGATTACTTTTTTGTGAACAAAGAATTCCTTCCCTACGTTAAACGTGCGTGGATTTTAACCGATGTTCCAGGCAGCGATCATTGCCCGATTGGGCTGGAAATCCAATAATTTTTAATGACAATTTTTCTTTCTCTTTTCATTAAGATCATTCCTCTCTACTTTCTCATTGGATTGGGTTTTGTGTCGCGACGTTTTCTAGAAATTGATGCGCGGAGTCTGGCACGCACCACGATCTACCTTGTTTCACCAGTGGTTATTTTTCACAGTGGATTCAATGCAACCATTCAAGGGTCGGTTTTGATACTTCCGCTTCTGTTTTGCTTGGTGGGCTACACGACTTCGGCCATTTTTTACTTTCTCATTTCACCGTTCTTCTTTAAAGATTCTCGACGAAACTTGCTTTCGTGTGCGGTGGGAAACTCCAATACAGGTTACTTTGGACTTCCTGTGGTGCTGGCCCTGCTGGGACAAGAAGCCTTCACCCTAGCGGTACTGGTCAGCTTGGGCAGCCTTTTATTTGAAAACACCTTGGGCGTTTTCTTGCTCGCCCGTGGACAGTTTTCCGCTCGTCAAAGTTTTTTCAAACTGTTCAAGCTCCCTGCGCTTTATGCGTTTTCATTTGGTTTACTCTTGAATGTGCTTGGACTCACCACTCAAGATGCGATCTACACAGACACCATTGCACTGTTTAAAGGGGCGTATGTGATTTTGGGGATGATGATCATTGGCTCTGGAATCGCAACAGTTGAGAAAGGTGCTTTCGATTTTAAATTGATCAGCTTGAGTCTGATTGGAAAATTGATGCTCTTCCCTGCTCTGATGGTGGGCTTGCTCGCAGTGGATTCACACTTTGGCCCCTTCCTCACTCCAGAAGGCCGACAGATCCTGTGGATTTTGTCCTTATGCCCTGTGGCGGCAAACACCGTGGCCTACGCCACTGAGTTCAAATTGCATCCTGAAAAAGCAGCCCGTCTGGTGTTCTTAAGCACTTTGGTGGCTTTGGTTTATATTCCGCTCGTGTATCCGTTGTTTGGACTTTAATTTTTGCGTCTATACACCGCAAATGCGTCTATACACCGCAAATCGGTAGTAAACCGTTTCGCCGTCTTTCTCCTCCATCAAAAGTTCGACAGGTTTTTTGGCGTCGACTTCTTCAAAGCGATCTTCAAATTCGGGGAAGTAGGTGTCCACCAAATACTCGCCTTCAATGTGCGTCAGGATCAGTTCCTTGCAGTTCGGATGCTGGATGGCTTCGGCGTAAAGGCTGGCTCCGCCGATCACAAAAGCTTTGCGCTCGGGACCGTTTTTTTCGGCGAGTTCAAGGGCTTCATCGAGGGAATGCGCGAGCAATACTCCTTCGGGCAAAGTCACTTCCCCGCGGCTGATCACAATGTTGAGGCGTTCCTTGAAAGGACGATACTGCTCAGGGATAGAATCCCAGGTCTTGCGACCCATGATAACGGTATTGCCTTTGGTCGTGCTTGCGAAATGCTTGAGGTCCGCAGAAAGATGCCAAGGCAGACGGTTTTCGTAACCGATGCCACGGTTGAGGTCGAGAGCAGAAATGATGGTGAAGTTCATCATACGGCCACTGGGAATTTAATGAATTCGTCGTGCTCGTAGTTTTCGAGGGTGAAGTCTTCAAACTTCAAATCCCAGAAGGGTTTCTTGGCGATTTTCAGGGTGGGAAGTTTTTTGGGAGTTCGAGTGAGTTGAAGCTCTAATCCTTCGACGTGGTTGAGGTAAATGTGAGCATCCCCCATGGTGTGGGTGAAGACTCCAGGTTCAAGATTGCATTCTTGGGCGATCATCATCATGAGCGCGGCATAAGAAGCGATGTTGAAAGGCACGCCGAGAGCGATGTCGGCGCTGCGTTGGTAGAGTTGGCAATCCAGCCGTCCATTCACGACATAAAACTGAAAGAACATGTGGCAAGGAGGCAGCGCCATCTT
>CAZROM010000007.1:28447-31780 GCA_964601715.1 uncultured Candidatus Peribacteria bacterium
GTCCATTCACGACATAAAACTGAAAGAACATGTGGCAAGGAGGCAGCGCCATCTTGTCGATTTCTCCCACATTCCAAGCGTTCACAATGAGTCGACGTGAATTGGGGTTGGTTTTGATCTGCTCAATGACTTGAGAAATTTGATCGATGTGTCGTCCGTCTTTGGCCTCCCAGTCGCGCCATTGTTTTCCATAAACAGGTCCAAGCTCTCCATTTTCATCGGCCCACGCATTCCAGATGGGTGTGTGTTGGGTGAGATCGTCGTTGATGTTCGTGGAGCCGCGGAGGAACCAAAGCAATTCATACAAAACGGCGTCAAATTTCACTTTTTTGGTGGTCAGAAGCGGGAACCCTTCCCGAAGATCGTATTTGCGTTGCATTCCGAAGATGGAAAGGGTCCCGGTTCCGGTTCTGTCTTCTTTTTTTTCGCCCTTTTCGAGGACTTCACGAACGAGAGAGAGGTATTGCTGCATAGTGGATTGGAAATCCTCTACACTATACAAATAAGCCCGGCAGTTTACCACGAGTTTTGCTTGAGCCGATGGCATTTCTGATGTCTGTTAGGATTGGGAAGAGGTCTCGTAAGGAATTCATCATCTCTAGGTCCTCTCGCGTGCTTGCCCTCACCGTAATGGCGGGAATTTCACTTCTTTCTGCTAAGAAAGGAATTTGCTCGTCTCGTTCCATTAATGGATGAGAAACGGTCAGGATACGTCCATTGCGAACATTTTCTTTTTGTCTGCGCTGTAGCACTTCCAAAAGTAAAATCTTGAATTCTTCCGTTAGAGCGTCTGGACCATGGTATTCGACTCCCGCGGTTTCAGAATCGCGAAGGACAAGTGCCATGTGGCTCATGGCTCCCGCTTCAAGTTCATACACTTTGGTCATTAATGGGCTCGGTTTTGACTCAAACATGAAGCCGGCGGCTCCACAGAAGTTGTCTTTTTCTTGAGTGGTTTCTGGCTGAGTGCCAGGGAATTGAATGATATTTGTCATAAAAATTGGTTTTTAAAAACCCTCTTTTCAGAGGGCTAAGGTTTATAAAGTTTTAAGTTTGAATCAAATGTGGCGCGTGCGCCAAGCCCTCTGAATTTGATTCAAAGTGCTGCTCCAGCTTTGGCCGTTTTTGAGTGCGAATTTTTGAGTGAGCTTTTGCATGGTGTTTTCTAAATTGCTGTGCTATGTTGTATCGGTACATTAGTACATCGGAATCCTTAAGTCAAGACCATGTCTCACACCGACCCTTATCTCAAAAAGATCGCCAGTACTCTTTATCTGGCAAGTGATGAAAGTGAACTGCACGACATCCTCGGCGACTTGCTCACGCCCGCGGAGACCAAAGACCTCGCCGAGCGCATCGCCATCGTGGAGCATCTTTTGATGGGCGACACCCAACGTGACGTCTCAAAAAAACTCAAGGTGAGCATTTCCAAAGTCAGCCGCGGTTCCCTGCTCCTCCACACGGGCAAAGGCGCTTTGGCGGCGGCGCTCGAATGATGCTATACTCGGCTTCCCTACTGCGTTTATGGAACCTCTCGCATCCCGTCTCAGACCTCTCAATTTGGAGGAATACGTGGGCCAAAGTCATTTGGTCGGCGAAGGCAAACCTTTGTACAACGCCATTCAAGAGAAGCACCTTTTCTCTTTTGTTTTGTGGGGTCCTCCGGGAGTTGGGAAAACGAGTTTGGCGCGGCTTTACGCGCAAAGTCTGGAAGCGCAACTCTATGAACTTTCGGCCGTTTCGGCTGGGAAGGCGGACATCAAAGCCATTCTCGAAGAACCCAACTGGGGACGCACGAAGATTCTCTTCCTCGATGAAATCCACCGCTTCAACAAGGCTCAGCAGGACTTTCTTCTCCCTTATGTGGAGCGGGGCGAATTGTATTTGATCGGAGCCACGACCGAGAATCCTAGCTTTGAAGTGATTCCGGCGCTTTTGTCTCGCTGTCGCGTGTTCACGCTGCACTCGCTGAGCCCCGAAGAAATGGGACTGATTTTGGATCGCACGAAAATTGAGATGAATGAGGAGGCGCGCGAATGGATGATTGCGATGGCTGACGGGGACGCGCGCCAAGCCATCACGGTTTTGGACAACACCTTGCGTTTGTATGGAAGCGTGACGCTGGAATCTTTGAAAGAAACCGTGCAGAACAAATTTTTGCGTTACGACAAAAAAGGCGAGGAGCACTACAACATCATCAGTGCCTTCATCAAAAGCATGCGCGCCAGCCAGCCGGATGCAGCGCTGTATTATTTGGCGCGCATGCTGGACGCTGGTGAAGATCCCAAATTCATTGCCCGCCGCATGGTGATTTTTGCGAGTGAAGACATCGGTCTTGCCTTGCCCACCGCGCTCGTGGTTGCCAACGAAGTCTTTCGCGCCGTTGAAACCATCGGTATGCCAGAGTGTGCCTTGAACCTTGCTCACGGCGTGGCTTATCTTTCTCAAGCTAAAAAAGATCGTAGCGTTTGCGATGCACTCGGTCGCGCAAATTCTGATGTGAAAGCCTTTGGCAACCTGCCCATCCCCATGATGCTGCGCAACGCGCCCACCAAGTTCATGAAAGAAGAAGGCTATGGCGCAGGCTATGAAAAATACACCAAAGAAGACCTGATGCCCGAAAAACTTAAAGGAAAGCGCTATTTGTGATAGGGTTGGTTCACTAACCCACGCCTATGAAGAAGATCAGCCTCGTCCTACTCTCTTTACTGCTCGTTTCTGGCTGCGCACAGCCTGCCGAACCAAAACCCATGCCGGAGCTTGATACCACATCAGGTTCATCTGATTTGAGTGTGAATGACTTCACACCTCCAACTGAAGTGGAACGTGGGATGGGTGATGCGGGCCCTTACGAGATGCGTCTGTTGTCTGCGACCTCTGAAGATGGCGTGAATTGGACACGAACGAACACCATCCTCAGTGAACAAGCGAATGTGCCCGATATGGCGATCACCGAAGATGGCACGATCTATTTGTACTATGTGGGTGGAAACATTATGGGCAAAGACCAAAGCCTGGCCGCAGCCCTTTCTCAAGACAATGGCGCCACTTGGACTTTTAAAAAGGTGACGATCGACGGAGGTGAAGCGATCGGAAGCATCCCTGGTGACCCCGACATCACGGTGCTTGAAGATGGAACTTTCCGCCTTTACTTCACGGCTCAAATCAAAGGCTCTGACGGCCCTGGAATTCAACTCGCCGAAAGCACCGATGGCCTCAACTTCACCTACGTTGGCCAAGCTTTGAAGGATCCCGAAACCATGACCATTGACTCCTCGGCTTACCTTTTGAATGGACAATGGCGAATGAACACCTTCACGGATTATAAGACCG
>CAZROM010000007.1:31880-38937 GCA_964601715.1 uncultured Candidatus Peribacteria bacterium
GCTTACCTTTTGAATGGACAATGGCGAATGAACACCTTCACGGATTATAAGACCGATGTCATCCAAACGGTTTCTAACGACGAGGGACTGACTTTTGAGATCGTTAAAAAAGAGAATGTTGAATACAACGGTGTGCCTTACTTTTTATCCAATCCTTTCACTTTACCTGATGGATCGATTCGCATGTGGGCTTTTCAATTGTTTCCCAGTGAGTTCCGCTCTTTTGTGACCACCGATGGTTTGACTTGGGAAGATGAAGGAAATGTTTATCTGGAATACGAAGAAGGAAAACATCCTCTCGAAGGCTACTACATCAAAGACCCAGCGGTCGTTCAACTCCCTGACGGAACTTACTTCATGGTCTACGTGACCCGTGCCCCCAACTGATTTTATGAAAAAAACTCTTTCCCCTGTTTTACTTGCAGCTCTTTTTTTAACCAGCTGCTCTGCTGCAGTCGTCGAAACCAGCTCCCCTTTCCCCACTGAAAAACTGGGGACCGTGGAGGAGAACATTGCTTACTGCTCCGACAACGATTCCGAAGTTTTGGATTTTTACTATCCCACGGCGGATTCGCTGACGAACGAAGATCCCTTCCCAATCGTTTTGTATGTGCATGGAGGTGGATGGACGAGCGGCGACAAAAGCGACTTGGCTTTGTATCGAGACGCGCTGACTTCGAAAGGAATTGCGGTTGCGGCGGCCAATTACCGTTTGGCGCCCGAAGGCGTTTTCCCTGACAACATTGAAGACCTCAAATGCGCGGTCCGTTATTTGCGCAGCAATGCTGATGCCTATCACATCGACCCCGATCGAATGGGTGGCTACGGAGGAAGCGCGGGTGGACATTTGATCTCTTTGCTCGGAACTTCGGACGAAACCCAAGGCTGGGATCAAGTCCAGGACTACCAAGGTGTTTCAAGTCGCCTCAGTGCTGTGGTGGATTTGTATGGCCCCACCAATTTGACCCAAGAATTTGCGGGTAATGAACCCGATCTTTTGCTCAAAGCCTTTGGCGACAGCTCTTACAATCAAGCCTCTGAGCAAAGTCCCCTCACCTATGTGAGTGCGGACGATCCTGATTTTTTGATCATGCACGGCACGGAAGATGACTTGGTTCCCTTTGAACAAAGCCAAACTTTTTACGATGCCTTGATCGCTGCTGGCGTTGACGCCACTTTGATTCCGGTCGAAGGAGCCGGTCACACATTCAAGCCCGCTCAAAAAGGCGTTCCACCCCAACCTGGCATGCCCGAAATCGCTGAGATCATGAGCGATTGGTTGGTGGAACATTTGCCGGCGACTGAACCTGCAAAAAGCCCCATCAGTGCTGACGAAGCCGCTCCATTTTACATCACCAGCATGACTCACATGGAAGGCAATTGGGACGACGACAGCATCCAGCCACTGTTTGAAAAACACGTCAGCCAGATGCGCTACGCGATGGATTTGTTCGATGAATACGGAGCCAAGCTCACCTTTGAAAGTGAGCAGCCTTTTGCGAAAGCAAACAGCATTTGGGGTGTGAACATTTTGAAAGAAGTGGTGGATCGAGGGCATGGCGTTGGCACGCACGCCGACTTCGGCGCCGATAAAAAAGTGACGCTGAGTTTGGAAGAACTCACTGACAACTTCAAGGCCAATAAAGCCTTGGTGGACGATTTGGTGGGCGCAGAAAACAATCGAGGTGTGTCGGGTGGAACGGGTCCCACGGATTGGGTCTTAGCGGCTTCCGCAGCGGGTTTTGACTACATCGATGCGGTGACAGGCTTTGGCTATCTGTCCATGGACGAAAGCGAGCGCCCCGAAGGTTGGACCGATCAATACATTCGCACTGTTGCGTATCACGATTCCATTCCGGTTGATTTTGAGGAAAGGATTTACCCCATGTGGCTCAAAGACGCGACGGATTTGGTTCCGGATGAAGATGGCATCATCGTGGACATGAACGGAGATGTGGGCGAACTGGCGAGCCTCGCTGAAGATCGCAAAACTTGCAACCCTGACTGTGAATTCACACAAGACGACATCACGGCGTTCACCGATGCCATTGATCAAGCCTTGGAACTTCGTGATCCCAGCAAAGTCGCTCGACTCAACTTGCACATTCCACTGGTTTTGCTCGATCCAAAAAATGAAACCCTACTCCGCTCATTTTTGTCTGCGATTCAAAGCTATGTCGACAAAGGCGAAGTGAAATGGGCCACACAATCGGAGGCTTACGAAGCCTTTGCAGAGTAAAGAAATACAGGTATAGTGTTTGCCAAAATGTAAACTTGTACTTTTGTTATGAGAGAGCACCCAGTTGAAATCGTCGGAACAGACATTGATGGAACGCTGATCAAATGGATGGAAGCCTATGTGCCTGCCTATGAAGCCATGTGTGAGGCATTGGCAGAATACTCAGGTAAAACTTACTTGGAAACGGAGAGAGCCATGAAGGCTTTTTATACTGCAGTGGGGAGTCTTGAGAATGAGGGTCTTGTTCAGGGACTTTATGCGGTTGGTTTTTTTAAAGGGGTACGGAATTTCGACATGCTATCAGCGATCCACGTCGCTAAGACTGCGTTCAGCAAGGCTCGCCGTGAGAACATTGCCGTTTATGATGGTGTTCCCGAAATGCTGTACGAAATTCTGAAGCGAGTTCCCCTGTTCGCTTTGAGTGATGGCCCTTTGATTCAAGTTAGATTAAGAATGCAGCTTGCGGGTATTTTGGACGACATCCCTCATGTGTTTGGCACTCGCAGTGCAGTGGTACCTAGTTTCCCAGAGCAATATCGACGTGATGCCGGTCTCAATCCTGACTTTGTCGTGGACCAAGAAAAACCCAACACAAAGCTCGAACCCATTTTGACTATGGACCGAGCTCAAATTGAGAGTGGGGCGGCTTATCTGGGCGACAGTGATGGCAAGGACGGAGGACTTGCTCGTGTGTATGGGATGCGTGGATTCCTTGCAAAGTGGTCAAAACTCGATATGAAACTCGTAGAAAGACTGCTCCGATTTGCCCCAGACACCAGCGTCAAGAACCACATGAAAGGACATGCCATTCAACCTGCTGGATCTTCTGAATCACGTATCATCCCAGTTCAAGAACCCATGGATGTTGCACGGCACTTGTTTGGAGTGAGGAAGTAGGTCCTTTAGATTGCAAGGATCATCCCTGCATTCCTCAAACCAAAGCCTCTGTTTGACTTTGTTGTTGGGTCTTCTCTTGTGTTTGACCACCATGTCCCAAAATGATCTTTTTCCGAATATCTGTCGGGAGATACCCCGTGACAACTGGTACACAGATCTGCAATTTGAATATCTCTCACTCCCAATGATGATGCTTGTGCAGCCGCTAAAAAAGGAATATCGACCGATGCTTCTCCTTTTCTAGGAGAATGCTTCGCTGTGGTTGTGACTTCACTTCCCCATCGATCCCTAAGATTTGCGAGCCAACCTGTACTTGTATCATTCTGAGGGCCCACCCCATAACAACACCCTCGTATTCCTTCACCTATGTGAACTCGCAGCTCAGATGCTGAAATCCCTTTTTGAATAAAGTAAGTCACCCCATTTTCAATAAGACTTGGCCCCTCTTGCACAAGACAACGTAAACCCGCATGCAAAAAAGCAGCTTCTCCGTTAGGACCAAGCACCTTTACAAAGCCGCAATCTCCGCTCATCACACCAAGTCCCCAACGATCTTCTTTCATTCTTTCCAGATCAAAGACAACACCATCTGCAAAAACTTTTGCCCGATAAAAACTAGGTATCACTTCATATTCTCCATTCACTCTTGCTCTACCTAGGTCTAATCCTCTTTCAGGATTTTCACTGAGATTAAGTTTAATAACTCGATTATTAAATTCATCCGTGCGAGCCTGCACCATGTTTTGGATACCAAACTCATTGAGGAAAGGGCCTATATGTTGAGCAAAACTTGGCCCTTTGAAATTCATTTCTTTATAACCTGTACCAAAATGTACTACCCTTATTTGCCCGTCAAAAATATCCTCAATTTTTCCTCGCTCGTCTAACGACTTCATAGTAATGTGACATAAAAGTTGGTATTAAAACATTATTTTTGCATTTAATCAATACCGCTGACTCGGTTACTCTTCCAGAGAATTAAAAACAGCCCCGATGGGGCCTTTTTTATTTCTGGAGCTCCATTTGGGAAGATGTGCGGAATGTAATCGTCAATTGATGCGTATTTGACGGAATTTTCTTCTAAAGCTAATGTAACCTCTTATAAGAAACATTTATGCCTGAGAAGACGCTCCACTGGGAACATCCGCTCGCTAAAGACTACCTTGATCGTGGAGGTAGTAAAGCGGGAGCTTATGCTTTTTTGGCGGAGACTCAAGATGGGCGATTCGATCAAAATTTACCCACTGGAACCCACTATTTACCACCTGGAGGGGACCCTGAAGAGATGCTTGCCCGTTTAGATCCCAATACAAAGAAAATCGTAAGGGCATGTCACCCTCTTGATTTCACCGGGATGGTGGATGTCATATATACGGACAGTCATGCGTTGACGACTCCTAACCAGATTAGAGGAGCTATACAAAGAGTTCTTGTGGATAGCCGTCGAGATGCGGTGGCTTCTTACGTGGAATACGAAAGTGGGGCTCCTTTTGACAATGGTGTAGGTATCTTTGTTCAAGACTTTATGGATCACCTAGAATTCGGTACTCAACGTGGATCCATTGTAGAACATCCACATAAGAAAGGAATGTATCGTATTTGCGAAGGTGAGGACGAGTACACTGCTCAGTCAGATGCTCGCCCCCCTGACCTCTCGGTCACTCAATTATATCGTAGAGTCCAAGAAAGTGGCCTTGTACCTTCAACTCATTCTTTCCAGATGGAATGGGTACGGAATAGAAATACTCTTTGGTTTTTACAAGCTCGTCTTTTTAAACCTTTCGAACCACCTGGAGATTTTGACGTAAATGAATGTAGTTTTGGTGGAGAGGCTATTGTGACACGACAATTTGATGTGTTTGGTCTAACAGGTCCCGAAGGAACAGAGCCGATGCATAGAGCCGACTTAACGGTTGGCTATGATGGGAATCCTAAAACTGCTTGCAAATTCGTTGCTCTTCGAGCAGGTGAAAGAGCCGTTGCGTATGCTCATAACGGTTTTGATTCCGGCCATAGTCTTCCCCTAGAGATCATGCCTCGTAATATGACCGCGTATCTTCCTTATCACCCAAATGCCCTCTTGGGGCACGGCAGCTTTAGGTGGGTGCAAAAAGCGAGTGTCACTTTAGGTGGCCTAGGAGCCTATGGACCCGCCTCTCCTTCAGCACGTTATGAGCGTAGATGCAGTCATCAGGCACTCAATAAAGACATTTTAGTGAAAGTCATCTCTAACGGTATTACGGGGGCAATGTGTTTCGTAAAGTAGTTGGAGCAAGTAGCGGGAGTATCCTCGCTTCGCTCCAATGCACTCTGCGCTCGTTCGGAAAACTGTGCCCGGGCACAGTTTTCACTCACTTCGCTTGAGCTTCGAACCACGGGCTTCTCCTCCACGGTTACTCTTCCAGAGAATTAAAAACAGCCCCGATGGGGCGTTTTCAATTCTTGGAGCAAGTAGCGGGAGTCGAACCCGCATCTCCACCTTGGCAAGGTGGCATAATAGCCGCTATACGATACCTGCGTTTTTTGGGAGCGGACTCACTTTAGCAAAAAACGAGAAACGGACAAGATGTTCTTGCATCACAAGAAAAGTCCACCGATCCCGATTGCAAAAATGAAGCCGCCAAAACAGATGATGAAGAGACCTAAAAGACGAGCCGCCTTCCCATAATAAGTGGGACCAAAGCCGAGATCTTCCAAATGCTCAGCCAAATAGACGGCAACGCCGTAACAGATGAAATACAGCCCGAGCAGCAGCATGAAGACCGTCACAAGGGCACGAGCAGGCGCTACCATCAAGCCAAGGAAGGCGGCGAGACTGGCCCAGCCAAAAACTTTTTCAGCTTTCATCCATTTTCGAGCTTTTTCTGGGATGCCTTTGAAGTGCTTTTCTTCCTTTTTAGAAAGGTGCAAAAGCCATGCAGCAAAGCCTAGGATCAAGAGTGTTAATCCTAGGCTGAGTGCGATGGTGAGAAATAATTTTAAATCCACGATTAAGCGCGGGGCTTAGAACATGTTTTCGTCTCCCATGGGTTCAATGGGACGAGGTGCTGGAGCAGGAGCTACAGGAGCCTGTTGCATGGGTGCCTGAGGCATAGGCGCAGGTGCAGCCATTGGTGCTGGAGCCGCTGGACGAGGTGCTTCATCTTTGTAGAATTCCTTCATCGAAAGGTTGAAGCGGCCTTGTTCGTCGATCTTCACGAGCTTCACATGCACTTTGTCTCCAAGTTGAACGACGTCGTTCACTTTGTTCACTCTCCAAGGACGGAGCATGCTGATGTGCACGAGACCGTCTTTTCCAGGAACGAATTCCACGAAGGCTCCGAAGTCCATGATGGACACGACAGTTCCGTCGAATTCTTCTCCAACCGTTGGTTCGTAAACAATGGAACGAACCCATTTCTCTGCCTTGTCAGACGCTTCTTTGTTTGGAGCGGTGATGATGACGAGTCCGGTTTGTTCAATGTCCATTTCAACTCCACATTCTGCGGTGATCTTTTGGATGGTTTCTCCTCCCTTACCGATGACATCACGGATGTAATCAGGATTGATTTGAATCTTGGTGATGATCGGAGCGTACTTGCTGAGCTCTTTACGAGGTTCAGGCAATACAGAAAGCATGTCTTTCATGATGGAGTCGCGAGCGACTTTTCCTTTGGCCATCGCTTCTTTCATCATGGCGGTGGTGATCCCCTTCACTTTGATGTCCATTTGGAGTGCGGTGATACCGTCGTTGGTTCCAGCCACTTTGAAGTCCATGTCTCCTGCGAAGTCTTCGAAGGATTGGATGTCGGTCAAAATCTTGTACGTTCCCGTTCCGGTTTCTTTGAATTCCTTGCTGCACACGAGTCCCATAGCAACAGCGGACACTGGCTTTTTGAGAGGAACTCCGGCGTCCATGAGGGACAAGGTTGATCCACACAC
>CAZROM010000007.1:39037-44461 GCA_964601715.1 uncultured Candidatus Peribacteria bacterium
CGCATGAAGAGTCCGGATCCGTGAGTTCTTGGGATGATTCCCACTTCACAGGAAATAGGACGAACTTCGTCGAGGGTGCGTCCGTCGATACGAATGTCTTTTTGCAAAATGTTCTTGCGAAGGTTTTCGTCGATGAGCTTTTGCAAAGCTTCGGTGAGAGCACCTTTGCTTTGAGTTTCCGCTTCGATTTCAGCAGCAAAGTGAGTGAGTACCTTGTCTTGAAGCGCATGAACGGCGTGCTTGATGGCAGCTTTTCCTACTCCACGAACGGTGTCGAGGTCAGCCTCAGAAACCACTCCGGCCACGAGGGCGAGGATTTCGTCGGTTGGTTTAGCGTAGTCGTAAGTGCGAGCCACAGGGTTCACTTGAGCGATCAAATCGAGTTGAAGTTGGCAAATTTGTTTGATCACGGTGTGAGCGAGTTCCAAAGCTTCGAGCATTTTGTCTTCAGTGACTTCGTTGGCTCCGGCTTCCACCATCGTGATGGCGTCCATGGTTCCAGCGACGACGAGATCAAGATCTCCGGTGTTGGTTTGTTCGATGGTTGGGAAAACGATGAATTGACCATCTTTCATCCCGATACGAACTCCTGCGAGAGGACCTGCAAAAGGCAGACCAGCCACCATCATGGCAGCGGACATACCGGTGAGAGCCAAAACTCCACATTCGTTTTCAAGATCGGCAGAAAGCACCATGGCGATTCCTTGAACCTCATTGGTGATTCCTTTTGGGAACATAGGTCGGATGGGACGGTCGATTTGACGAGCCTTCAAAACAGCTTCGTCGGTGGCGCGTCCATCGCGTTTCATGAAGCGAGATCCTTTGATTTTACCTGCTGCGAAGAAACGTTCTTGGTAATCGATGGTCATTGGGAAGAAGTCTGCTCCTTCCTTTCCTTTTTCTGACATCATCGCGCTACAGATCACGATGCTTTCACCATATTGAATGGTGACGGCTCCATCAGATTGGAGCGCAAATTTGCCGGTGTCTAAACTTAAAGTGCGGCCAGCAATGTCCGCTTTTACGGTTTTCTTATTCATTTGAATAAAGTGATTAAAGGGTGGAAAACGCTTTTTTAGAGCGTGAGCCCTTGGGTCACTCGGGAAGAGGTTTCAAGATGTCTCCTTGCTTCGACCGTTAGGTGGAGATGTCTTGTGATCTCGTCCCGAAGGACTTTGGGCTTGCCGCTTTCGCGGCGGAAAAAAAGACAAGGGCCAGAAGGCCCTTGCTCAATTACTTACGAAGTTCTAGTTCTCCGATGATCTTCTCGTAGTCTTCTTTGCTCTTGCCAGCGAGGTAAGTCAGGTGACGGCGGCGTTTACCTACCATCTTGAGCAAACCTTGTCGGGAGTGCGTGTCGTTCTTGTGTGTCTTCAAGTGCTCAGTGAGCATGTTGATTCGGCCGGTCAGCAGAGCCACTTGGACTTGTGCGGAACCTGTATCCTTATCGTGCTTTCCGAACTTCTTGAATACTTTTTTCTTCTCGTCGTGTTTCATGGGTTTAAACGTGAGTTAAGCGGAGGCATCTTACGGCAACACTCTTTAAATGGCAAGTCTAAATCCAACGCTTCATCTTAAATATTGCGAGCAAGGCCGCCAAAACAAAGAACATTCCAATTCCGAGGAACAAAAACATGTGCTCGTGACTGGCGTAGGGCAAGCGAACATTCATGCCGTACATCCCTGCCAATAGGTTGAGCGGAAGCATGACCACTGAAAAAACCGTGAGGGTTTTAACCACACGATTTGAAGCATGAGCAATGATGGACTCATTGGTGTCTTGCAAAGATCCGATCAATTCTTGGAAGTTTTCGAGACTGCTCCAAATCTTTTCTACCTTGTCCAAAATGTCGTCAAAGTAGACATCCAAGGAATCAGGAAGGAATTTTTTGTTCTTATGCTCAACTTGAGCAATCACGGTTCTGAGCGGCAGTATCACACGCCTAGAGGTAATGATGTTTTTCTTCACAAAGAGAATGTCTCGGAGCATGTCGCGTTCAACGGATTCAGAAAACGCATCTTTTTCGAGTCGAGCGATGTTATTTTCGATCGAATCGAGCATGGGGAAGGCACTGCTGAACAATTGATCCAAAAGTTCATACAAAAGATAACCGGTGGATTGATCCATGTATTTCTTTCGCATCGCTTCTTTGCGCTCGCAATCTTCAAACAAATCTTCGACTGGCTTGAGTTCGCCCCAATGAATGGTGATGAAAACTTTGTTTTTGATGAAGATGTCCACTTCACCAACGCGCACGGAATCTTTGCGTTTGTCTAGGTAAGGCAAATGCAAAACCAAGAACAAATAGTCGTCGTATTCATCCACTTTTGAGCGCTGATTGTCGGACAGACAGTCCTCCACATCCAATTCGTGAAAACCATGCTTCTCTTGAAGCTTTTGCAAAGTTTCCAAGTCAGGATTTTGGACGTCTATCCAAGTCAACTGACCGTGCTCAATTTGTCGAGTGATCACTTCTGGCATGCTGGTATTATACGCCGAGTTTGATTGCAAGCAATCTCACTGGTAAAGTGCCCGCATGAAGTACCGCGCCATCATCACAGAAGCTTGGGCCATCACTCAAGAAAACAAGAAACTCATTTGGATTTATGGCTTTGTACCCGCTGTATTGGGCGCTTTGTTCAACATTGGTTATTTTTCTTATCAGTTCGCGGCTTTTTGGACTTCGCCTTATATCCATCCTGACATTCCGGAAGAAAAACATGCCTTGGTTTTCATTTTTAATCTTTTTAAAAACGGGCTGGAGAATCAGACGAGTTTCACCGTTTTAGCCTTGGTCGTTTTGGTACTTTTTGGGATTTGCTATCTGATGATTCCCGTCTTTGCACAAGGTGCGCTGATCCAAATTCTGGCCCACAAACGTGCCGGCAAAGACCTCAGCATCGCTCAAGGCATCACTTTTGGCTTCACACGATTTTTACAACTTTTTGAATACCATCTCGCCATTCGCACCTTCAGCGTGATTGGACTCGCAGGGGAAGCTGCCTTCGTTTATCGCAACGCTGGTCCTGGAATTTTTGCTTTTGTGGGTTGGTTTTTTCTACTCGCCATCATCATTGGATTTTTAGTGACTCTTCTCTTCACTTACGCGGAATATTACGTTGCCATCGATCGAGAAGGAGTCGTTTCGAGCATGCTGAAAAGTAGCGGACTGGTGGTGAGGCAATGGCACCACACTTTGTTCATGCTGCTTCTGATGAGCATCATTGTGGTGCGTATGATCCTCAATGTGCTCGTGGCTTTGTTGGTCCCACTTTTGATCCTTGGACCCTTCTTCCTCTTCACAAGCTTAACGACCTCCACGATTTTCGCGGTGGTGGGTGGATTGGTGGCCTTGGTGGCGCTGTATTTTGCCTCTTACTTTTTGGCGACCTTCCATGTGTTTGTAACGGGCGTTTGGACCTTCACTTTCTTGGATCTGACAAAAGAAGACCAAGAGGGTGTGGATCTACACGAGGCTGCCGTTCACCACGAGGAATAAAACGTAGGCGATGCTGAACCACATGACGCGACTGCGCATTCCTTTGAAATTGGGCTCGTACGCAAGAACTTTTTTGCTTTTTTTACGTGCGAACTGAAAGAGCGTGAGATCGAAAACGTAGGAAAACAGGACGAGTCCCAACAGGTACATGGTGAGCAATTGCGAAAAGTACATGTGCTGAACCCAGTCGGGGAGCGGAATGGTTTCTAAATTGCGGAACAAGGTCGCGAGGTAAGCGATCAGTCCAATGTGGAAGGCCTGATCCGCGAAAAAAGGCAAAGTGCTTTTCGTTTTAGAGTTGAAGACCACGTCGTATTTGATTTTGAGCAGATCTTGCAAAAAATGCGTGATGAAAATAGTCGCCGCCACGATCCATGTTTCCCCATGATTCCAATAAGGAAAGAGGAAGAGGATGGTGAAAAAAGCGATGATGCAAACGTGCTCAAAGGTGCCAAGCCAACTTTTGTATTTGCGTTGAATCAGGTCGTTCGACTGGAATATGAAATCTCCCAGAAAGTGAGCGAGCAGGATTTCGAAAAGTACAGAAGGCATGAGTGGAATGCTTAAGCGTCTTTTTGTTTGCGATCGAGATAAGCGTCCTGCACTTTTTTAGCAATGTCAGGACTTTTTTGCATGAGAGAAGCAAAGTCTTCTTTATTGAGCACGAACACTTCACAGTCCGACAAGGTTTCACACGAAGCCATGCGAGGCTGATCTTCGATCAACGCCATTTCTCCGAAAAAGTCGCCTTCTCCAAGGTTTGCGAGGTCGCCTTGTTCGTTGTAAATACGAACCATTCCCGATTTGAGAATGTACATCGCGCTGCCCAAAACCCCTTTCTCAAACAACTTATAGTGCGCTGGAAAATACTGCAGCGTGATGTGGTTGATGATTGAGAGATGCTCCTCTTCCGTGAGTGCTTGGAAGAGAGGAATCGTCCTTAAGATGTTTAGAATAAGGTTCATGGCGGGCAAATTAATCTTTCTAGTATACCTGATTTTGCCTTTTGGCGCAAGAAAGCCCTGCTCTGGGTGCTGTCTTTTTCTAAAAAACGCTTATTGGTACAATGTAACAATAAGCAGTTTTTGGGTTTTGTGGGTTCTTAGTTGACGGCAGAGAGCTTAGCCTTCATTTGCCCTATCAAATCCAGAACATCCTTTTCAGTCCTTATGACTCTTAGAGAGGTGCCTTCTCTCACACCCAGGGCATCATTAACGACATCAAATACATCGAAAGGTGATTTTGCACCTGCGATTTGCGTCAATACATCTGAAGGAAGGGTTCCTCCAAGGCGTTGGAGAGCCTGCCCCCTCGCATCGGCTACGGCTTGTGTGGTTTTAGCTGCAGCCTTGCCTGCAGCCCTTTTATCCATCCCATAATCTAAATTTTGATCTGCTATTTCAGATGGTCTCTTCTTAAATTCTGGCATAACCTAATTGTTAGATAAGCGTTAACTATAACACCAATCTATTCTTTGTCCAGCACCCCATAGTTGACAATTGCGCAAAATGGTGGCATAATTATATGAAAACTAACAAAAACACAGCATGGATGCCTTCAAAGGACTCACTCAACGCACTAAGATGATGATCGTCGCCAGCACGCTCTTCCTTCTGACTCTGTCGGTGGGAGTGCTCGTGTTCGGAAGCGACACTTTGACCAGCGAAAGTTCTTTGTTCGACAAGGCCAAAGGCAGCGTTCAAGCGGATATGCTCTATAGCCATCCAACCGACGCGGTGCACCATTAAACAGGTGCGAATCGCTTGATTCCCCCCTCACCGTCACGGTATGATCCGACCACTATGTCGGATCTTTTTTTGCCCGAAATCGAAGCGAAATGGCAGGCCCGCTGGAAGCAGCAAGGGCTGTACAAAGCCAACTTGGACTCCCCTGCGAAGCCCAAGTATTACAACGTGACCATGTT
>CAZROM010000008.1:0-2749 GCA_964601715.1 uncultured Candidatus Peribacteria bacterium
CTATTCAAGAACCAAAAATACGATCGTGTGCTTTTGCTGGCAGTGCTGGCGCTGGTTTTGATTGGAATTGTGATGATCACCTCGATTGGAGTGCCCAAGTCCATCCGACTTTCGGCGCCCGATTTGACCTACGGCGATTGTGCGGACGAAGCGGTGGATTGTTATTTGATTTTGAAAAAACATTTGATCCGAGCATTTTTAGGACTGATCGCCATGCTGGTCGCGTGGAAAATGCCTTACAAAGCATGGAAAACCTTGGCTCCTATTTTTTACATGGCGGGAGTGGCGCTGCTGGTTTATGTGCTCTTTGCAGGAGACGAGAATGGAACTTTCGCACGAAGTTGGATCAACATTCCAGGGCTTCCTTCCATCGATTCTTTGCAACCTTCTGAAATTGCGAAGTTGGGACTGATTTTTTATTTGAGTTACTTTTTATCCGAAAAAATTTCTCACGAGAAATTGCAAGATTTCAAGGAAGGATTCTTGAAATTTGCCCTCATCGCCGGCATCATCATTGGGCTGATTGTGCTGCAACCAGACGTGGGGTCCGCCATCATTTTGGCGGCCATTGCCGGCGTGATTTATTACATCGGAGGCGCGAACTTGAAACACATTTTTGCGGTGATCGGCATTGGCGTCATGTTTGCTTTGATCGCTATTGGAACACAAGATCACATCCGAGAACGTGTGGCTTCCTATTTCGATTCGAGTAGTGAGTGCGATGGAAGTGATTACTGTTGGCAAACCTATCAAGCGGACATTGCCATCGGTAGCGGAGGATTTTGGGGCAGGGGACTGACTCAAGGAATTCAAAAACAATTTTATTTGCCACAAGCGGTGGATGACTTTATTTTTGCAGCCACTTCCGAAGAACTCGGTTTTGTGCGCATGACTTTGATCGTGCTTTTGTACGCAACGATTGCCTATCGTGGATTTAAAATCGCCAGCCACGCACCCAACAAATTCAGCATGTTGCTCGCCACCGGGATTAGCACCTGGATAACTGTTCAAGCTTTCGTTAATATCATGGTGAACACGGCACTGTTTCCCATCACGGGAGTCACGCTCCCTTTCATGAGTTACGGTGGCTCGTCCATGGTGATGACTCTCTTCGCGATGGGAGTGCTGCTCAACATTTCTCAAAGCCAAACGAACAATGAATATTCTCCTGACAGGAGGCGGTACGGCAGGGCACGTTATACCCAATCTCGCTATAGCGGACGCTATTCGCGCCTTTGAGCCCAAAGCCAAACTCTTCTACATCGGTTCAAAAAAAGGCATCGAAAAAACTTTGGTGCAACAAGCGGAAATTCCCTACTACGCCATCAGTACGGGGAAGCTCCGTCGCTATTTTGATTGGCAAAATTTTTTGGATTTATTCCGCATTCCTTTTGGCGTGATTCAGGCGTGGTGGGTGCTCGGTCTCATGCGACCTCATGTGGTTTTTAGCAAGGGTGGATTCGTGGCTTTTCCCGTGGTTTTGGCGGCGTGGCTCAGACGCATTCCTGTGCTCATTCATGACTCGGATGCGATTCCCGGCTTGGCCACCAAACTCTCCGCTCCTTTTGCTGAAAAAATTCTGCTCGCTTACGAAACCGCGCATTTGGAATTGCATCGTTATGAAGAAAAAATTGAGGTGGTGGGGAACCCTGTTCGCCTTTCGATTTACGACGGAGACGAACAAAAGGCAAAAAAGATGACGGGCTTCAAAGGCGATAGGCCTGTGCTTCTCGTTATGGGCGGATCGAGTGGTTCTCAACAACTCAACATTTTGGTGAAAAAGGAAAAAGAAAAACTGCTGCAAACTTTTGATGTGATCCACATCAGTGGACACGCCGGAGCGACAGCGGAGGCGTTACTTAAAAAAGAAAAACATTATTTACAACTGGCCTATGTGGACAAAGGAATGAACGACCTTTACGCGCTCGCTTCGCTCGCGCTAACCCGTGCCGGCGCCAACACCCTCGCGGAACTTCATGCTTTGCAAATTCCAGCACTTTTGTATCCGCTGGGCAGACATGCGAGCCGTGGCGATCAAATGGCGAACGCACACGTCATGTGTGTGGAATCGGATTTGTTTTTGCTCGCGGATGAAGCGCAGGAAGCCTATCCGCAACTGCTCAGTTTGCCGGCTCGCCCCAAGAAGCCCGTGGTCAGCACCACAACCGAAAAACTCGCATGGCTTCTTCTTTCTTACGCATGAAAAAAACTCCTTTAAAACTCGGTTTTCAAGGCTGGTTTCTGACGCAACCCAACACAGGAATTGGGAAGCATTGCGCGGGGCTGCTCACAGCCCTCACCGCTTCCAAAAAAGCGGAACTTCTTGTCGTGGTTCCTAGCGCCTTGCCCGCCAAAGCGATGAAAGAAATGGGACTCAGTAAAAAACAAGTTTTCGTGCTGAAACCCAAAATGTGGGCGGCGCACCCTGCGCTTAAAAAATGGATGTGGGAAGCGGTGCAGGTGCCCGCTTTCTTTGCTCGAAACAATTTGGAGTGGGAATATTATCCTTATCCTTGCCCTTTGCCCGCTGCAAGCGGGCACCTGCGCGCAATGACCGTGCACGACATGATTTTGTGGAACGACCAGCGTTATCAAGGCAATCGGCTCAAAAAACGTTATTACAAAGACGCGCTGCGCGCCCTCATTCATGTCGATCATCTCTTCACGGTCTCCAAAACAACTCACGACGAATTGGGCATTCCTGCAGCCACACTGTTGCCCAATGCCGTGACTTTTCCTAAGCTCAAAG
>CAZROM010000008.1:2849-5435 GCA_964601715.1 uncultured Candidatus Peribacteria bacterium
GAAGGTTTCAATCTGCCTTTGCTCGAAGCCATGCTCGCAGGAACTCCAGCCGTGGTCTCTGACCTTGCTGTGAATAGAGAAGTTTCGAAAGGAACAGCACTCTTCTGGAATCCCTCGAAAAAGAACGCTTTAGAAGCTATACTGGAGTCGATCAAGACCCCAGCCAAAAGAAACGCAGTGATCGCGAAACAAAAGAAAGCAGCACAAAGCTATTCGTGGAAGCACTCAGCAGAACTCCTCTTAAAAGCCCTTCAATGAGAGACGTAAAAAAACTTCATTTCCCAGGTCAGAAAAAAAACGAGCAGATACAGCTTCTCATTCGCAAACATTGGATCATCGACATTAAGATTTTCTCTGTTTTTCTCATCATAGGGGTCATGCCATTGATTTTAGCGACTCTGCTCGGAGGCGTGCTATGGGAGACCACTCACGGAGATGCTTTTTGGACTTACATTTTGGCTTTTTTGGTCTACATGCTGTTCATCGGTTTGTTCATTTATATTCGTTGGCTCAATGAAGAATTGGACATTGTGATTGTGTCCAACGAACGTATCGTTTCTCACAACCAAATTGATCTATTCCACCGTCAAATATCCGAAGCCATGATTCAAGAAATTCAAGATGTGAAAGGAATAGAAAATGGACTTTTGGGTAATCTTTTCCATTTCGGAACTCTGGAGATCACCACTTCCTCCAATCAACAATTTTTCTCCATCAAAAACATCACAAGACCTTACGAATGCACTCGAGCACTTTTAGACGTTCGAGACCAATGCACTCGTCATTGATTCCTTCACGCCCACTTCATGCTTCCGAATTTAATCATTTTTCTCGCCGGACTCTTCACCCTTTACTTCATCGCAATGCTTTGGCTGAGGCAAAATTTAGTGAGTGAGCTCGGTGCCTTGCATCAAAACGAATTGATCCTGCGCACGGATTTAGAAAAACGCCGAAACTTAGTGCCTTTTTTGCTCGAAGGGGTACGTGAATCCGCGCCCATCACGGATGCGTGGCAAATGCTCGCTCGTGAGCGCTCCACTTTTGTGCAAATGAAATCCTTGAATGAGGAATTCGAATTCGCTCAGCATCTCCAAACTTTTTTAGATCAAACGCCTTGCAAGAACGTGACTTTTCTTGAGGCAAAAAAAGACATCGTTGAGGTCAGTGCTTTGGCGGAAAATCAAAAAATAAAACTCAGGAATCTTGCTTTGGCTTTCAATGAAAAGCGAAAACAGTTTCCCTATTCGCTGGCTTCTGCTATTTTCGGTGTCCGCGAAGTGACCCCTTTATGAAATACGCGATCCAAACCTTCGGCTGCGCCATGAACCTCTCTGATTCAGAGCGTGTGGCCAGCATTTTGGAGCGTTTGGGCTACACCGCCACCAAAGATGAGAAAGAGGCCGATCTTTTGGTTTTAAACACGTGCAGCGTCAAACAAAAGGCAGAAGACCGTGTTTATGGACTGCGCAAAGTCTTTGCAAAGCTTCACGAAGGCAAGCCAAGCATGAAAATCGCCATCACCGGATGCATGATTCGAAAAACCTCCACTCAAAAAGCAGAGGAAAGTCGGGACGACATTTTGGATGTGATGCCCGAAGTGGATCTGGCCTTTCGCATTGAAGAAGTGGCAAAAATTCCGGACTTGCTCAAAGAACTGGATCCCACTCTGAATTTTGACGATGAACTCGACGAAGGAGAGCTTGAAAACTACTTCCAAATCGTTCCAACACTTGCCACGGGCTACAGCGTTTTTGTGCCCATCATGACGGGCTGTGACAAGTTCTGCACCTATTGCATCGTTCCCTTCACACGAGGCCGTGAAAAAAGCCGCAATTTTGAAGACATCGTTGCGGAATGCAAAAAACATGTGGAAGCGGGTGCGCTCGAAATCACGCTGGTGGGACAAACCGTGAATTCTTACGGTCTGAGTTTCAACGACAGAAAGTCAGGCGCCTTCGCTGCGCTCGGCGCCAGTCCCTTTGCTACCCTGCTCCGTGAAATCGATAAACTCTCCGAAAAAGGTCTCAGCCGCCTCCGTTTCACGTCGCCACATCCTCGAGATTTTTCGGATGAACTCATCCAAACGCTGGGGAGCCTCAAAACCATTTGTCCTTACATCCACATGCCCGTTCAATCCGGCGACGATGCCGTTTTGCGCCGCATGAATCGCAATTATCGCACTCCCGAATACAAAGAAATCATGCGCAAACTTCAAAAAGCGATTCCGGGTTGTGCCATCAGCACCGACATCATCGTTGGCTTTTGTGGCGAAACCGAAGAAGAGTACGAAAACACCTACAAAATGTACGAAGAAATGGAATGGGACATGTGCTTTTTATCCCGTTATTCACCGCGCAAAGGCACCTATTCTCAAAAGAGTCTCAAAGACGACATTTCACACAAAACCAAAGAAGCACGCTGGCACAAAATGAACGAACTGCTCAAAGCCACCTCCGCAAAAAAACACGCGGCAATGATCGGCAAAAAAGTCGAAGTCTTGGTCACGGAACAAATCGGGCAAACCTGCCGCGGCCGCACTCGTGAATTCAAAGAAATCCAATTCAGCTCAGGCCGAAAACTCGTCGG
>CAZROM010000008.1:5535-14052 GCA_964601715.1 uncultured Candidatus Peribacteria bacterium
GCCGCACTCGTGAATTCAAAGAAATCCAATTCAGCTCAGGCCGAAAACTCGTCGGCCAAGAAGTACCCGTTCAAGTCACCGACGCGAGCGTCTTTTATTTGAAAGGAGAATTGCTTTAATTCACTCCCAAAGCCTGAACCAAAGGTTGGCCAACGGAAAGCAAGCTGAGGGTCCCCAAGGCAATGAAGAGCAAACGGACACAGAGATTTAAAATATTCATAGACGAGGGTTTTAATAAACCTTTCGACTATGTATACGGACGAAAAATGGACTTTATTTCAAAATCGCACGAATGCGGCGGATTCCAGCCGAAGACGCTTCTTCTTTGACGATGGTGAATTTTGCACCCAAAAGTCCAGTGTGTTCCACGTGAGGGCCTCCACAAATTTCTTTGGAGTAGTCACCCATGAAGTAGACTTTAACGCGTCCAGCCAATTCGCCTTCGTACTTGTCCACAAACACTCCGGTGGCATCGAGTTTACGCGCGTCTTCCACCGTCATTTCCTCAAAATGAACAGGATAGTCGGCTTGGATCGCATCGTTCACAATTTTCTCGACTTGTGCGATTTGTTCGGGAGTCAATTTGTCAGGATAGTTGAAGTCAAAACGAAGTCGTTCTTGCGTGATGTTGGAACCCTTTTGTTCCACGGTTTTTCCAAGCACGCGGCGAAGTGCCTCGAGCATCAAGTGAGTTGCAGTGTGCAATTTTGTGGTTTCAAAACTGTGATCAGCCAGTCCTCCGGCAAACTTTTGTTCAGATCCAGCGCGAGATTTTTCTTGGTGCTGAGCGAACGCTTTTTGGAAGCCTTCTTCGTCCACCGTCACGCCGTGTTCCTTCATGATCTCCACAGTCATTTCGAGTGGGAAACCAAAACTTTCAAAGTAGAAAAAGGCACGATCTCCTCTAAGCATCCATCCACTTTCGAGCAAACTTTGAGCACTTTCGCGAACCTTTTGAAGCACGCTTTCGTCCACGGTTTTTTCGGCCGCTTCACCCTTGAATTCGGCACGAAGTTTTCCGAGCACTGGACGCAAACTTTGATTGAGAGCGGCGAGTGCTTCTTTGTTGCCCACCACTTGGCTGAGCACATTGAGTCCCATTTCAAGACGAGCCACCACGGTGTCGCTGCTCAAAGCTTTCAAAGCTTCGGTCACGCGTTCCACATCCTTCGAAAGTTCTTGTTCTCCATTGTCGAGAGCCTTTTGGAATTGTTCTTCTTCTTTTTCAAGCGCGCTCACAATGCGGTCTTCGTACTTGGCGAGTTCCTTGTAAACCGAGCCATAATTCTTCACAAAAATGCGAGCCAAATCCGCTGTGAATGAACCTTGGAATCCCAATTTTCGTCCATGACGAATGGCACGACGAATGAGTCGTCGAAGCACGTAACCTTGGTCCACATTGGAGGGAGTCACACCACGCTCGTCCCCCAAAATAAAGGTGGAAGTGCGAAGGTGATCTGCAATGATGCGTTCGCTGGTTGCATTGGATTCCGCCGTGGTCAGGCTGCGGATTTTTTCCATGACTTCAGAAAAAAGTTCAGTGTCGTAAGGGCTCTTTTTACCCTGCAAAATACAGGTCACGCGTTCGAGACCCATTCCTGTGTCCACATTTTGTTGAGCAAGTGGAGTGAAACTTCCATCCTCATTTTTATTGTATTGCATGAACACGTCGTTCCAAATTTCCACCCAACGTTTGTCTTTAGGATCATAGATCGCAGGCGCTTCGCCTTCTCCTGTCCAATGGAACATTTCGGTGTCTGGTCCGCAAGGCCCCGTGAGACCCGCAGGTCCCCACCAGTTGTCTTCTTTGGGCAAGAACGCAATTCGATCTTTTGAAACGCCAAGGGAGAGCCAGATTCCAGCCGCTTCTTCGTCGCGAGGCGCATTGGCGTCTCCTTCAAAACAAGTCACTGCCAGATTTTTCAGCTCAATGCCGAGTCCACCTTCAGCAACCGGACTGGTCATGAATTCGAAAGACATTTTAATGGCGCCTTCTTTGAAATAATCACCGAGTGACCAGTTCCCGAGCATCTCAAAAAAAGTGAGGTGCGTGGGATCTCCAACCTCGTCGATATCACCTGTTCGCACACATTTTTGAACGTCCGTCAGACGAGTTCCTTCGGGGTGTTTTTCACCCATCAAAAAAGGAACAAGCGGATGCATTCCCGCCGTGGTGAAGAGCACCGTAGGATCGTTTTCAGGGATCAAACTGGACCCAAGAATGATCTTGTGGCCGTGCTTTTCTGCGAAGAAATTGAGAAAGCGTTGTCGAAGGTCGTTTGCGAGCATAGTGAAGGTTTTTTGTAGGCCAGATTCTAACACAGAAGCGAGATGGTCCTGAAAACAAGAATATTGACTAAAGATTAAAAAGTGTGATAATGAACTTTCATCGCAACAAAACCTTCATGTTAGACGAAGAAAATCCAATAGAAACAGCACGCTGGGAAGAAGTGGTTCCAGAGTTAAAGAATCTCCTTCATGGTTTGAAAGAAAATTTTTTCGGATCTCATCCTAGTTCTTTTTCCTTTGTTGTTCATCGGTTGGAACACATCCTCAAGCGCTGTGGCTATGACCCTACCGAGCGTCTTCTGGAAGTAGGCCCCCTGTCTAAAGAAGAGCTGTTGAGCCTACCAGAATCGGTTGCGCATCTTCTCAGTGAGATTTTTGAACACATGTCTGTGCTTGCTGGCAAGGGAGGCGTTGATGAATCCACGTATTTAAACTTCTGCAGAAAATTGGGGAAAGTTAAGGAAATACAAGAATATCTTGCCAGACAGCCACAGCTTGAATCGATGCATCTGGATGGGACTTCCCTCGCTGCTCATGCATTTTGTTGTGGCACAGATGAGCAGATCAATAGAGTTGTAAAAAATACACAAATTTGGGCATCAGAACTTGGCTCAGGACGGTTGTGGGGGCAACACAGCTGGGCCTCTGAATTGAACCAGGATCTTCGTACATTTTCGCCAATGCTAGAATTAAGAGATTCTCTGAGGAATAATTTAGAAGCGTGTCTTTCCGGGACCCAACTAAGACGATCCCCATGTTTTCACTTATTGGATGTGAATGCGGCTGTAGAGTTAATGGAGAACGATTTCGACCTTGTGATAGGCGTGGCTCAGGGTGGGATAAATATCCCTTTTTGCATGGAGATTCTAGGTCAAAACACTCTTTATCTACGACCCAGTCGAAAAACGAACAGAGTCACTCAGCTCCAGTCCATTTCTAGTCCAAAGCCCATTGCACCGGGAGGATCAATATTGATTTGTGAAGACGACGCTGTGTCCGGAAAAACTCTTGAACGGATACTTCCGATTGTGCAGGGCTTCGACCCTGGCTATGTAGAAGTTTGTTTTTCTGGGTATGAGCCAAGCAAATCTTATTCAGCTGTTAAGGAAAAAGCTGATGGTATAGTTGACCAATATACTGTTCCCATGCAACTCCCCGTGGATCATTTCATGCAGAATTTACGCATGTTCCATGGCAGAGCAGAACAAGCCCGAAGAGCTCGTTAAGGGGTCAAAAGGTGAGTATGCACTCACCCATCATTTTGTCATCATGAAATGGGCTTTTTAACCTGTTTAACGCAGGTTTTTCGAGCTAAAATGAGAGCACGTTAAATCTTTGAAAATGAAACTTCTCCTCACCGACAAAGAACTGCTTCAAAAGGCAAAATTCTATGGCGAAAACGCGCTCAAGTGGCGGCGGAAATTCATGGGTTTACTGCCAGAAATTCAGCGCCGAAAACTCTACGAACACAAAGGCTTCAATTCCATTTTCGAATTCTCTTACAAGTGGGCTGGACTCAGTGAGGAGCAGGTGCGTCGCGTGCTTTGCTTGGAAAGGCGATTTTCAGAGCTGCCAACTCTCAAACATCTGCTCATCTCAGGTGAGGCAAGCGTGAATAAACTCGCTCGAGTCGCGTCCATCGCAACTGTAGAAAATGAAGAGAACTTAGCGGCAGCGGTCAAACTTTTACCCAAACATGCGCTGGAAGTTTTCGTGAAAGACGAAAAACAAAATGGCTTGTTTGAACCAAAAATCGAGGCAAAATCTGTGCACGGGCACAGCCTCGACTTGAGCGCTGAAGTCACAGAGCGTCTCCATGAACTCCAAGAAAAAGGCATCGATGTGAACCAACTGCTCACTGAATTCTTAGACCACCGTGAGGCAGAAATTGCAGAAGAAAAAAGCTTCATCGCGAAAGAATTACCCGGAACGACTTCGCGCCACGTGCCCATGCATATCAAACGACTGGTCCAAAAAGAACACGGCAAAAAATGCTCGATTCGAAGTTGTCAAAGACCCGCTGAGCAGCTCCACCACACTCAAACCTTCTCGCTCAGCCACCTGCACGATCCGCATTACCTCGCGCCACTCTGCAAGTCTCACCACACACTTGCGCATTCCATCAATCTTAAAGTTCACAAAATGAAGCTGAACTGCTAGACTATTGTCCACATGTCCACTTCAAGTCATCATCTGTCGCAAATTCCTAAAGGACTCTACGTGGCAAGCACTTTGCTCCTCGGATGGCTGATTTTATTTGCCTTCGTGGTCAGATGGAATGCCTTGCCCAATCTGGCAGAAGTTTTGCCAGCCGAGCGAACTCAAGCTTTTTGGATTCTAGACAAAGCTTCCGTGGCAGCCACGGGAGTGACTTTGCCTGCCAAGCAAAGCACCTTCATGGGAAATCCCGTGAGCGATTTGAACTGGGTGGACCGCTTTGGTGGCGCGTGGGTGGACGAGCAAGATCTCGCCTTTGTGGAAGTGAACTCCAGCACGCAGGCTCAGGATTTTTTGGACAGCTTGAAAGCTCCTGAAGAAACCCTGAGTGAAGTGGAAACCAGCTCCTCAGTTTGGTCCAAAGTCTACTGCTACACCCAGACTCAACCTTACTGTTACACGTGGGTTGGCGATTTGCTCTTTGTTGCAGGGGAGGAGGACTTGCTCGCGAGTGTTCAAAAAACCGCAACGAATCAAAATCCCAGTTTAGAATCTGAATCCAAATATCAAAATGTTCGTGGACGACTCGCGCATTGGAATTCTGGCTTTTATTATCTCGACTTACAAGCCGCCAGCTCACGCTTTGTTGAAGAGTTTGGGGCGGTCAGCTCACTCATTCAGTTGTTCCCATCCATGGGAGGCGTTTTGAAAACAGAAAATCTCGAACAAGGCGCGGAAGTTTTATCCGAAAGTTTTGTGGGAGTGGACAAAGCTTTGCTCGATGGAAACGCGTTCTATCATCCCAGTGAAGCCTATGAGCAAAAACTTTTGCCCTGGACCTCAGAGGGCTTGGCATGGGAATGGGGCGGACAAAATCTCTTTGCTCAGTGGCAAAGAATGGGAGAGATTCTACAGAAGGTCAGTCCCTCTTCAGGCTTGGTCTGGGAATCTCAAACGACAACAGCCTTGAAGAAATGGTTCGGCGAAGGTTTTGACGTGAAGACGGAGTTGGCTCCTTTGCTCGACAAGGAACAGTATTTTGGATTCACGCCCGAAGGAAACTTCCTCTTCATTGCAGAGTTGGAAGCGGGCGAGGCAAAACAAGTGGATGCCCTCAAGGATCGCTTGGCCAGCAATTTGGAATTTGCAATTTCTCACACCGACTCAAAGGGCGAAACCACGGCTGAAATCGTGAAGCCCACCGTGGAACAAGTCAGTCGCAATGAAACGCTGACCTATGAATTCAAAGTTCAAGATGAAGTGAAGCTGACTTTGGTGATTTTGAACGACGCTTTCATTCTTTCAAATTCTTCAGAGCTCGCGCTGTCCACTTTGGACAAGTCACTTGGACACGCCGAAAAGCGAAATTTACAGGAGTTGGAGGGCCTTTTGCCAGGCTCCGACGAAATGCTGATTCTGCATTGTCCACTCTTGCCTGATGGGAATATACTAAAGACGCTGGGAGGGGACTTCGAAAGCATCCTCTCGACACGAAAACTTTTCGACGACGGAGTTTTCACTCGCACTGTGCTGAAAGCACAGCCTTAGAAAAAAGTCGTCGCCTTGCGACTCCTTTCATGATTAACTTAAACATCGGCCCTGAGCAAAACTCCTCACGACCTTCGGCTGCAAAGTCGAAACACGTCGTGGATTTGAAGACTCTGGACGGAACCAAAAAAGCGGCAGCCCACAGCAAGGTCACTTTGAACATCAAGGAAGAAATTCGAATCAAGACTTTGACGCCCGACAAAATTCAAATCGTGGGAAGAAATTACAGCAGACGTCGCGGACTGGGAAGAATTCCCATGCTCGTGGCCGCGCTCGCCATGATTTTGATTTTGAACGTGGGCCAACTCGTCTTCCTCGGCAAAAAACAGGGTGAAGAGGCGCTCGCGCTCGCCAGTGAAGGCTTCATGACTTTGCAGGGCGCAGGACAATCCTTGACCTCAAATGACGGAGGAGACATTCTGCTCTTCACTCAGGCAGAGCAGCTCTTTGATCAAGCAAAACAGGAAGGAGCGTTCTTGCTCAACGCACCCACACCTTGGCTAGACGAACCCAGCCAAGTGACCAGCCTTCGCAGTATTTTGGATGCCGGTTCTTTGATGTCGGATTTGGGAGTCAACATGAGCGAAGCAAAAACGGCGCTGAGCAACTTGCCCGCAGAAGGTTCACTCACTGAATATTTGCGCAGCATTTCGGAGAAAAATTTGGAACCCGCCGCCGATGAAATTGACCAAATCAATGCTTTGCTTTCAAAGGTGGATTTGACGGGAACAGGATACGAAGAAAAATTTGCGGGCTACCAAGGCAAGCTGACTGCTTTGGGCGATATGCTCAACTTGTGGACGCAGGCCAAGGAGCCTTTGCTCACCGCTTTGGGTGACGCGCATCCTCAAACCTATTTGGTGTTGCTCGAAAACAACGACGAAATGCGACTCGGCGGAGGTTTCATCGGAAGCTTTGTGCTCGTGACTTTGAACGATGGACGTCTGACTCAAATGGATTTTCACGACGTTTATGAATACGACGGTCAGTACCAAAATCCTTTGGAAGTGCCCGTACATGAACTCAAAGGGCTGACGAATGTGTGGCGTATGCGCGACAGCAACACCTCTCCCGATTTTGCTAGCTCAGCCAAACAAGCAGCATGGTTTTTGGAAGAAGAAGGGGGTCCTGGTGTGGATGGTGTGATCGGTGTGAATCTGTCTTCTGCCCAAAGTTTTTTGGGTGTGACGGGTCCTCTGAAATTGGCTTCTCTACAAAAAGCCATTTCTGCGGAAGATTTGCCATCGGTTTTATCAACCTTGGTGGAAGCCAAAACGTATGGAGCTACAAATCCAAAAGCAGTGCTCGGCGAATTGATTTCTGCCTTCACCGAAAAGATGAAAGATCCTGCGATGGCGACACAAGTCTTTTCCAGCGCATGGTTGGAAACTCAAAAAAAATCCATCAGTTTCTATCATAAAGACCCCAGCGTTCAGTCTTTAGTGGAGTCCATGGGAATGTCTGGCGAAACGCCCGAATTGAGCGGCAAAGATTATTTCATGGCTTTGTTCTCAGACATCGGCGGAAATAAAACGGGACGTTATGTGAAAACCGCCTTGAATCACAATACGCAAATTTTAGAAGATGGAAGCATGGTTGTGACCGTGGAAATGACGCGAGTTCACACCTTCACGAATGACACCGAAACGGCGCTCAAAGACACCCTTCGTAGCTATGGATTCTCAGCATGGAGTGATGCGCTGCTCTACACAATCGGAAAAGCCGAAAACAAAACCGGAATTCGTATGTACGTGCCAGAAGGCGCAGCACTTTTAGCCACAGAAGGCCTTTATAAGGATGAAGTTCAGTATTATTACGATCCCTCGGAAGACCACAGTTATTTTTATTTCGATCAAAGTTTAGAACCCGGTGAAGCGCAAACGGTGAGTTTGCAATGGGCTCTCCCTTCAAAATTCCAAGGCGATTTCCAAGAATACAATTTCGATTGGATCAAACAACCAGGACTTAAAAATCTGAGCATCACAAAAACCGTCACGGCCCCCAGCGACATTCTTTTGTCAGCAACTCCCGAAGCCACCGAAACTCAAGACGGAGCCGATTACACCTACCACGAAGACAGCATGTCAGGCGATTTGGATCTGACCTTGTTGTACCGCTAGAAATTTCTTCGTTTGAACAGCTCTTCTAGTTTCTCGTGAGTCCATGTGAACAGCGCAGGGCGACCATGCGGACAGTGCGTGCAATTTGGCGTGACTGCCATGTCTTTTAAAAGTGCTTCCATCTCGAGCATGGTGAGTGGATCGCCAAATTTAATGGCGCCACGGCAGGCCGTGACCGTTGCCAAAACTTCTCGCACATTTTTAACGTGGTTCTGTTTCCACTCGTTCGTCACGTCCGCCAGCACCTCACGCAGCACTGCTTCAGGATCGCGCTTTTCAAGTCCGGCAGGAACCGCACGCACCAAGAAAGTGTTGCCGCCAAACTCCTCGAGCTCATAGCCCAAGGCCGCAAATTCTGCGGCGTGTTCGCGCAGTAGCCGAGCACTGTCCACGCCCAAATCCA
>CAZROM010000008.1:14152-42688 GCA_964601715.1 uncultured Candidatus Peribacteria bacterium
GCAAATTCTGCGGCGTGTTCGCGCAGTAGCCGAGCACTGTCCACGCCCAAATCCAATTGCAGAGGCGTGAGGAGTGGCTGGGAAAGCGCACGAGCCGTCGCTTCGCTCGCTGCTTTCAGCAGGCGTTCGTACCGAACGCGCTCGTGCGCCGCATGTTGATCAATGAGCACCAAACCTTCTTCGCTCTCCGCCACAATGTAACGATTCGAAACTTGAGCCAGCGGACGCAGTTGCAAACCCTTCACTTCGAATAAAGCACCCGTTGCGATTGGCTGCGGTTCTTGGGGGGCTTCTCCAAAGTTCAAATCAAAGCGCCCGAAGTCTTGGGAACTCGTGGTGAGCGGCACCGAAAGTGGAGGCATGGAGCAACCCATTCCGGCACTGGGCGCGGTCACAGTGCCGCCAAAAATAGGACTCAAGGTCGCACTTTGCAAAGCGTGTTGTACTGCGCCAAACACAATGCGATACATTTCTTGGGTGTTCACAAATTTCACCTCCATTTTTCGTGGATGCACATTCACGTCCACAAAAGCTGGATCCATGTGCAGATCCAAAACATACCACGGAAATTTGTCATTCATCAGAAGGGAATGATAAGCCTCTTGCACCGCGTGTCCCACCAAACGATTTTCAATGGGATGTCCATTCACAAATAAAAATTGATACTTTCGGCTGCTGCGAGAAAGTTCTGGTTTGCCGACAAATCCTGACAAAAGCACATTGCTTTGTTGATAGCTCACAGGCACCAAAGCATCGGCGGTTTGGCCTCCATACAAAATGCGAATGCGTTCTTTCAAATTCTGGCCAACCGGCAAATCAAAAACCAAGTCGCCATCCTTCAAAAGTCGAAAACCCACGGCAGGATGAGCCATCGCGAGTTCACTCACAATGTCGAAGCAGTGACCGTATTCCGTCGCCTCCGATTTCATGTATTTTCGACGCGCCGGTGTGGGATGGAAAAGTCCCGTCACCGTGATGTCCGTTCCTTCGGCGCAAGCCTCTTCTTCAAAACGCAATTGCTTGCCTGCATCGAGTTCCATCACCGTTCCCACACGATCTTCAGTCCGTCGTGTTTTTAAAACCACATGAGCAATGCTCGCAATGCTCGCCAAGGCTTCTCCTCTAAAACCCAGTGTGGACAAAGAAAACAAATCGTCCACACTCGCAATCTTGCTCGTCGCATGTGCCGTAAAAGCCAAGGCCGCGTCCTCATGACTCATGCCCGAGCCTTTGTCCACGACGCGAATTTTGTCCAAACCACCCGCTTGCAGCTCTATCGAGATGGAAGTAGCGCCGCTGTCCAAACTGTTCTCCACCAATTCCTTCACCGCCGAAGCGGGGCGCTCTATCACTTCACCGGCCGCAATCTGGCTGATGAGTTCTGGACTGAGTAAACGAATAAGACTCATGAGCAGAGTCTAACATGAAAAGAAGGACGGCAAAATTAAGATTAAAAATGATATATTTGTAATGTCAATCTACCTTCTTCCAACCTGATCCCTTGGGGGTTAGCTTGTCAAATTGGGGGCTGAGAGCCTTGACCCGCGCAGTGTCGCTGGGCTACCATCGCCAAGATGAGTAAAGTAAATGCAGAGATCCGAAAGGAGCGACATAGAAAGCTCTTCGAGGGTCAATATCATTCTTGGCTCGGACGAGTTTGGTTCCACTCAAAACGATCTGCAAAGGTCGTGTGGCATGCTTTGAGGCCTTCGGGAAAACGTTGGTCGGAGTTCATGCATCCGCTCGATCAATGGCCCGCTCCCAAGCGTCTTTACACGAAGCTCGCATCCTGGAGTTTGGGAATTTTGGTGGTGACTTCCATCAACGTTTCCAACGCGACTTTTGAAGGGGGAGAAGGAGTGGGAAAGGAATATCTGAGTTTGGACGCAACCGCCGTGAACATCACCGATGATGAGGGCTACATCATCAAAGCCATGCCTTTGGAAGGCCAAGCCACTTTTGATCAAAATCGAACTGAAATCGTGGAACACGAAGTACAAGAAGGAGAAACTCTTTCAATGATCGCTTACCGTTATGGAATCAGCGTGAATTCCATTCGCTACGCCAACACAAACTTGGGCAGCAGTGATTACTTGAAGATCAGCCAAAAACTCAAAATCCCTCCAAAAGATGGAGTCTATGTGACGGTCCCCAATGGCGCAACTTTGGTTTCGCTCATGGACAAATACAAGGGGAATTTGGATGACACCAAAGCCTTCAACGGCATTGAAGACGACAGCGACCTGACTTCGGGTGAACAACTCTTCATTGTGGGTGGGAAACCAGAAGTGGTCTACATTGCACAAACCAATAGCAAGTCCAGCTACAACACTGCTGGGGGTTATTCCGCTTACGGTCCTGACGTCGATTCCTACGATGTTCCTGCCAATGATTTAGGATGGATTCGTCCCACCAAGGGAGCCATCACTCAAGGGTTCCACTCAGGTCACCCCGCTTACGACATTGCCGACCGCAGCAAGCCCGACATTTTGGCCGTGATGGCAGGAACCGTGGTGGACACAGGTACTGGCTGGGACGGAGGTTACGGAAACAACGTCTGGATCGATCATGGCAATGGCTACAAGACGCATTACGCTCACATGACGGAATTCTACGTTCAGGTCGGTGACACCGTGACTCAAGGTCAGGTCATCGGACAAATGGGAAACACGGGACGTGTCTACGGAGCCACCGGAATCCACCTCCACTTTGAAGTCAGCTACAACGGAGTGAAGATCAGTCCAAGTTTCATGGGCGTATGGTGAACCCACTGAATCCCATGAATTGGCCAGCATTGATCGGGGATGCGCTCATCCAAATTTACCAAAAGACACTTTCGCCTGATCATTCCTGGCTCAGTCATCTTTTCCCTGGAGGTTTTTGCCGTTACACGCCCAGCTGCTCCATGTATACCCGTCTTGCAATCCGCAAGCACGGACTGATTCTCGGCTCGCTCAAAGGTTTCTGGCGTATCCTTCGCTGCAATCCGTGGAGCAAGGGGGGCCTTGATTTACCTTAAAATTGTCGTTAAGCTCTCCTAGGTTTGCCCCACGCACGAAGCATTGCGAGTGCGCTTAAGACCTTAAAATATTATGAACTCAGACTCTTCCAACGTTCGCCCCATTAAGCGCGCCATTCTTAGCGTGTCCGACAAAACCAATCTTGTGGAGCTGGCTCGTGCCCTTCATGAGCACGGCACAGAACTGCTTTCCACCGGTGGAACAGCCAAGGCTTTGAAAGAAGCAGGCATCCCTGTAAAAGACGTTTCTGACTACACAGGCTTTCCCGAAATGATGGGAGGACGCGTGAAAACCTTGCACCCCAAAGTGCACGGTGGACTTTTGATGCGCCGTGGTGAAGACGATGCCGTGGCAGCCGAAAATGGAATTTTAGAAATCGACATGGTTGTCATCAATCTCTATCCTTTTGAAGAAACCATCGAAAAAGAAGGAGTGACCGAACCTGAAGCCATCGAACAGATCGACATTGGCGGGCCTTCCATGCTGCGCAGCGCCGCAAAAAACTTCAAATGGGTGACTCCAGTCACAGACGTAAAGGACTACCCTTTGCTCATCGAAGAGTTGCAAAAAGAAGGTGGGATTTCTTTTGATACCCGACGTCGTCTTGCGATTGCGGTGTTCGAAAAAACCAGCCGTTACGACTTCACGATTGCGGAATATTTGCGCTTCAAAGGCGAGCCAGTGGAACTCCTCGATTTGCACTACGAAAAAGTGATGAAGCTTCGTTATGGAGAAAATCCCCATCAAAAGGCGGCCTTCTTCCGTGACCCAACCGACAACTTTGCGAATGTGACCAATGCAAAGGTTTTGCAAGGCAAGGAATTGTCGTACAACAACATCGTGGATGCCGACGGCGCCTTGGAACTTGTCAAAGATTTTGACAAGCCTGCAGCCGCAGTAATTAAACATACAAACCCATGTGGTGCTGCTACCGCTGACACAATTGAGGCGGCTTTTGAAGAAGCCTACAACGTGGATCCCATGGCAGCATTTGGATGTGTGATCGCGCTCAATCGTCCTTGTACAAAAGCCGTTGCTGAATACATCCGAGACAACAAACTCTTCGTAGAAATCGTGATCGCACCTTCCTTTGATGAAGGAGCCAAAGAAATTTTTGCAGCCAAAACAAATCTTCGTTTGATCGAAACGGGCGAACTCCGAAAGAATCCCAATCAACGTCACGTTCGTTCCGTGTCTGGAGGTTTGCTCATTCAAACCGCAGATGAATACGTCGTTACAGAAAAAGATCTCAAGACGGTCACCGATCGTCAGCCAACGGCTGATGAAGTTGAAGAAATGCTCTTCGCTCGTGTGCTCGTGAAACACGTCAAATCCAACGCCGTCGTCTTTGCAAAAAAGAACAAAGTGGGTGGCTGCAGTGCCACGGGAATCGGTGCCGGACAAATGTCCCGCGTCGACAGTGTGATGATTGCAAAGCGCAAAGGCGGAGACCGCATTCCAGGTTCCGTCATGGCCTCCGATGCTTTCTTCCCTTTCCCTGATGCTGTCGAAGAAGCTCAGGCCGCTGGAGCAATGGCCATCATTCAACCGGGAGGTTCCATTCGTGACGCCGAAGTCTTTGCCAAAGCCAATGAGCTGGGCATGACCATGGTCATCAGCGGAATCCGCAGTTTCAAGCATTAAAAAGATGTGCTAGCTTGAACGCATCTTCACATCCATTCCATGTCACTACTGCAATCGGCACTCTTAGGCATACTTCAAGGAATAACCGAGTTTCTACCGATTTCTTCATCCGGTCATTTGGTCGTGGCTGAGACCTTTCTAGGTCTTCATGTGGATGGCCTCAAGGACTTCGATGTGATGTTGCACATGGGAACTCTTTTCGCCATTTTGATTTACTTCCGTCGTGAGGTTTTTGACACGAAACGTTGGCCTCTGCTCGTCGCCGCATCCGTTCCAGCAGCGCTTGTCGGAATTTTTTTAGAGGCTCCCATCGACACTTTTTTTAGAAATTCAAATTCGGTTGCGATCGCAATGATTTTGGTCGGACTACTGTTTTTCATCACGCCAAAAACGTCCACAAAATCAATGACGTGGGGGAAGGGGATCGCCATTGGTTTCACTCAGGCTTTGGCCATTATTCCAGGAGTCTCACGCAGCGGATCCACCATTTGGATGGGAACTCAGTTGGGTCTCAAGCGTGAAGAAGCCGCTCGTTTCTCATTCTTACTTGGGTCCATCGCCATTGCTGGAGCGGGCTTACTCAAAGGAAAAGATGTGCTCTTCGATGCAAGTGTCTTGCACCTGTCGCCCTCTGTACTGGCGGTTGGCTTTCTTGCGGCTTTCCTTTCTAGTTTGCTGGCCGTGACGTGGCTCATGAAGTTCCTGCAAAACCACTCACTCAAGGTCTTCGGTGCCTATCGAATTGTGTTAGGGATTGTGATTTTACTCGTCCTTTGATAAAATCCGTGAAAACCCACCAAATAAATGTCCACCTCGATCAAAGATTACGCCATTGCCACCATTGCCAGCCACACGGCGCTGCAAATTTTAAAAGGCGCTAAAGACGAAGGTTTCAAAACCATCGCCATTGTTACGCCCGAAGTTCGCCGCGTTTACGAAAGCTTTAAAGTGGTGGATGAATTCATCGAAATTCCTAGTTTTTCAGATTATTTTAGCATCGAAGATCAGCTCATTGCCAAGAACGCGATCATCATTCCTCACGGCTCTTTTGTGAGTTACGTGGGAGTGGAAGAAATCGCCAGCAGAATGAAGGCCATGTACTACGGATCACGTGGCATTTTAAAATGGGAATCCGATCGCAGCATGGAACGTGAATGGCTCAAAGCCGCAGGACTCAATCTGCCTCGCGTGTTCAAAACTCCCGATGAGATCGACTGCCCTGTGATTGTGAAATTCCACGGAGCAAAAGGTGGGTTCGGTTACTTCATCGCGAAATCGCCTGAAGAATTCCGTGAACGCATCAAAGAATTTCCTGGAGAACACGAATACGCCATTCAAGAATACATCGTGGGAGTTCCCATGTACGTGCACTATTTCTACTCTGAACTCAACGGCGAGCTCGAAGTGATGAGTTTCGACAAACGTTACGAATCCAACGCCGATTCCATCGGACGCATTGCTGCAAAAGATCAAATCGAAGCCAACATTCGCACCAGTTACACCATCACAGGGAACATTCCCATCGTGGTTCGTGAATCGATGCTCCCCATGTTCTTCAACATCGGTGAAAGCGTGATCAAACACTCCAAGAACTTAGAAGGAGCACCCAAAGGTCTTTTTGGTCCTTTCTGTTTGGAAGGAATCATCGATCCTAACCTGAATTTCCGTGTTTTTGAAATCTCTGCTCGTATTGTGGCTGGAACCAATCCTTATATAGAAGGGTCCCCTTACACCGCACTCCGTTACAAAGAACCGATGTCCACCGGACGCCGCCTTGCTCGTGAGCTCAAAGAGGCCATCGAAAGCGGACGTTTGGAAGAATTGCTCAGCTAACGCCACAAAGTCCATTTGTACATTCAAACCTGTTAATCGGGCTTTTTGTAGTTATATCAAAATATAGTTGACAACTTAACAACTAAGATGTACATTAACCTCCTTTATAAATTTTCTATGCAAAAGTTCAAACTCTTTATCCTTGCGGTTGTGGGAACTTCCCTCATCGCTACAACGCTTCCTGGAGCAAGCTCCTCCACGTCTAGCACCTTGGACAACGCCAACGTTGCCATGGACTATGTCTTCACTGACGATGGAACCAATTCCACCGATGTGACCGACGAAGCAGAAAGCAACGACAACGATGCTTTCGAAGCTTTCTCTTCCACTGACGAAGACACTCAATACCTCTACTTAGGTTCTGAGGAACAATTCGAACAAGTGTTCTTCCTTGTTGAACGCAGCATCGATGTTTCTGCTAGCGAAGACCCAGAAATCACTTGGGAATACAGCACCAACAACGATTGGAAAACTCTTCGTCTCAACGAAGACCTCGCTGACAACTTTGAAGATGAAGACACTTACACCATTCGTTTCGATGCTCCATCCGCTTGGGATGACACTGAATACGAAGATGAAAACGCTTACTGGATTCGTGGAACCATGAACGGTGAACTCGAAGACGGTGCTCTCATCGACCAAGTTTCTGTCTTGGCTTTCAACCTCAATGTGACTGTGACTGATGAAAATGGAAATGCTTTGACTACTTTGGAAGACGACAACTTCAACTTGTACGAAACCAACGACACTAAACTTTACGACTTCAACAACGAAGGTAAAGGAGAATACAGTTTCGCTATCAACTCTGAAGAAGACACTTCTTTCCTCCTTGTAGTGGATGTTGAAAACTACATGGAATACGGAATTCAAATCAACGATCTCGACGTGAGCGGTGACTCTTATAAGATCCAACTCACTCCTCAAACAGGATGTCTCGCTCCTTTCACTGACATCGACTTTCACTGGGCTCAAACAGCAATCAAGATGCTTTACTGCCGTGGAATCATCGAAGGTCAAGACAGCTCTCGCTTCGGAGTGAACGACACCGTTACTCGTGTGGAATTCCTCAAGATGGCGATGATGAATGCGGATGTGAACACCTCTAAATACGAAGATCGCAACATTCCTTTCGACGATGTGGATCAAGACGAATGGTACTACGAATACGTTGCTGCTGCTTACGCTCTCGATGCCATCGACGAAGACAATGAATACAATCCAGAAGGAGACATCTCTCGTGTAGAAGCTCTCACCATCTTGGTTCGTATGTCTGGTCTCGAAGGCGATGAAACTTCCACTCGCTTCACGGACGTTAAAGCTTCCTCTTGGTACGCTGCAACCGTTCGTTTGGCTACTGACTACGATGTCGTAGAAGGTTACCCTGACAAAACTTTCCAACCTGAACGTAAGCTCTCACGTGCTGAAGCTGCCGTGATGATCGACAACGCTTACAGCGCTTGGTACCAAAACTAAACCATGAACTAAAAGGGCTCCTACGGGAGCCCTTTTTTCTTACTCAAAAGCCGTGTATTCTAAGCCCCGCTTTCCCAACCTCACAAATGATCAACATTCCTGAAGTTCTAGCCAAATACAATCCCAGCCAAATCTCCATCGGAGTTCTGGGTGGACACAGTGCCTTAGAGGTGTGCGAAGGAGCCAAAAAACTCGGCTTTCAAACGGTAGTGGTGGCTCAAAAGGGACGTGAAAAAACCTACGAGAAATATTATAGAACTCGCGACGGAGGCAAAGGTTGCGTCGATCATCTCATCACGCTCGATAAATTTGCCGATATCGTGAAGCCCGAAGTCCAAGAAGAACTCCGCGGCCTCAACACGATTTTCGTCCACAACCGTTATTTTTGGGTTTACTGCGACTGGAACGCCATCGCCAATGACTTCAACGTTCCCATCTACGGATCCCGTCACTTGGTGCGCCTCGAAGAACGCGACGTCGAAAACAACCAATATTTCTTGCTCGAAAAAGCAGGAATACGTTTGCCAAAAATGATTGCCAGCCCCGCTGAAATCACAGGCCCCGTCATTGTGAAAGTGAACGAAGCCACTCGTTCCTACGAACGTGCTTTCTTCGTGGCCACTAGCCCTGCCGATTACAAAACCAAATCGGATGAGATGCTCACCTCTGGCAAAATCACCAAAGAAGGACTCGACAAAGCCGTGATCGAAGAATTCATCATCGGAGCTCAAGTGAACCTCAATTTCTTCTATTCTCCCGTCACTGGAGAGCTTGAACTCATGGGAACCGACATGCGTCGCCAAACCAGCCTCGACGGCTTCTTGCGCCTCAATGCGGACGTTCAGCATGAACTGCTTGCTGGCGGTTATCAACCCAGCATGGTGGAAACGGGTCACGTTTCTGTCACCATGAAAGAATCCCTGCTCGAAAAAGCCTTCGACATCGGCGAAAAATTCATCAAAGCTACAAAAGAGCACGCCGCCCCCGGAATCATCGGTCCTTTCGCCTTGCAAGGCGCTGTGGCTGCTGAAAACGGACGAGAAGAGTTTGTGATCTTCGACGTCTCCATGCGCATCCCCGGCTCTCCTGGCACCCGTTTCACCCCCTACACGAGCTATCTCTGGGGTCGCCCCATGAGCTTCGGCGAACGCCTCTCCATGGACATCAAAGAAGCCCTCGCTGCAGGACGCTTGGGTGAGATTGTGACTTAAAGCAAAGCTCGCTCCAAGCCTTGATCAAATGTGAACACTTTTGCCTCTAGGTTCTTTGCCAAAACCATCAAAGACATGTCCACAAAAGAAAACTTGTGAGGAGAAAGTTTCTCGAATAATTTCACTGTTTCTTCAAAGTACTCTTGGTCGATTTTTAGAATTTGGATTCCAGAGTCTTGCGCTAATATATCAGCTCCAATTTTAGACGCAGCATCCGAACCCAGTTTGCTCATCATCAGAGTCATCAGTTCTTGGAAAACCAGAAAAGAACAGAACGCATTTTCTTGATTTAAACTTTTTGCAAAGTGAACGGCCTTCAAGTGAGCAGCATCCTGTTCGACGAACAATGCAAATAAGAAAGAAGTATCAAGGATTACCATAAACAATTTCATCAACCCGCTGAGAAATGTCTGTTTCTAAGCCGGGGAAGGAATAAACAGGCATGTCCGCCAAGGATTTTCGTTTCTTAAACTGTTTAGCGACTTCTTTCTCAGCTAAATCTCGCATCCAAGTTGCCATGGGCTTGCCCTCTTGTGCGGCCAAGACTTTGATCTGCATATAGAGGCCGACGGGAAAATAAACTTGTGCGGCTTGTTGTTTCATAATCACTGTTACATGTACTGTTAACAGTATAGATCAGCGTGTTCAAAAAAGCAACTTGGCATGCCTAAGCTGTTATTTAGAGCAAAATCTGTGCCCGGGCACGTTTCCGTTAAAAAATTGAGCGGGAAAACCCTCCCTTTCTCTATACTCGTTTCCCAATCACGCAGGGGGATTTCATTCACCCAATCGAGCAAGGTTTCGCATGGAAAACCGTGACTCATAGGAATGTAAATCAAAATCGCCAATGTCGACATCCACCAATCGGTCGTCCAAAAAAACAGGACAATGGGAGCTTTCAGCGAAAATCGCGGATGTCAAAGTCCTTATAGTTTTGCGCTTCTTTGGCATCTCAGCTGTATATTGGAGGCAATGCTCTACTTTTTCAGCCGCTGGCCGCAGTCGACGACTCAAACCCATCGAGGACAAGAATTTTCTGAAATTCTTTGCTTACACGTTGATTGAGCAGCCAAGTTAGTTTTGCAAACGTGGTTTGTCCAGTTTGACTAAATCACCGTAAAGTTGACAGCGAAAAAAATGATATATATATTGCCAGCGCTAATCAAACAGATGAAAAAAGTATTGTTCACTCTCAACCACCTCCTTAGCCGCAATTAGCGGGGAGCGTTAGAGTATAAAAATACTACATAACACTAACCCGCTAAGCCAGCAGGTTATTTTTTTAATCAAGTATATGGTAACAAAAAAAGTAAATACCCAAGATCTCACTTCTACGAATGCAGAGGTCTCTCTAGACGTCCACAGCGTGGAGACTTTACTTCGTACAATCGTCACGAAGATGGTCACGGGTGAAGGAGATGAAGGCTTGGTTAAAGGAATTGTAGAGGACTTGGATCAAACCACAGTCGGCATGAAAGAAGAGGAAAAGCCCGTGTTTTATGCAAAAGCGGAAGAAATATTCACTGTATTCTTTGGAGTCGAACACAATGATGAAAGACGTTTAACCGAAATGATAAGGCCATTAATCCGCAAGGTTTTCCCGGAACTGTTTGAAGGGGAAGACGAAGTGAGGTACGTCAAAGGTGACAGAATCAAAGTTTTAAAAGACAGAATAAGCGAAGAAATACACAGACTGATTGCTGAATCGCAAAAGGACAAATTCGATTTGAGGACGTTCATAAACGATTTTCTTTTTGAAGGAAAAGAGGCTATGGAAATGGAAGCCCTGTTCGCAAAATTGGCTTCGGTAGGAGACGGGACACCAGAGGATGTCACTTATGCCTTGAGAGGAGTGTTGAACGGGATGAAGGGGAAAATGCTCATAGTGTCCAAAAAAGTTATTGCCGGAGCTTTAAAACGATCTCACAAACATGCTGCAGAAGAAAAGGCAGACGACCCAAAGATACCTGCATTAAAAGATTTATTGGCTTTTGTGGAATCTCTCGAGAACAAAAGAATGAGCATTACGGATTTCCATATATTGGACTATCTGAGAGATTATGTAGACGCAACAACGGCAGGACATTTAATGGAAGCAAAACCTCAAACTTTAGCGGGTGCGGTAGTTGAATCAAGGTACAATGGAAATCATTTGGCCCATGACGCATTCACGTCGCATTTCAAGGGCGAAGCCATGTCCAAAGCAGTGATTAGTTCAATATCCAAAAAGGACTTCAAAGAAATAGTCGCCTGTCTTGTGAGGATAGCGAGTGGGGACTTAGACATTGAGGATCTCAGTTTACGCACTGGAATAGGTGCATCGGACAAAGATGTTCCTCTTCGAATTTTAAGTTACGCTATCCCTTCACTGACCATTGCTAGAAGGTTTCAAGAAAAGTACGGCAAATCTCCACGAGTGGATTTTTTTACGGGACAAGAAGGGGGAATCGCCTGCAACGGAATGCCCTTGGATTTGGTTCGAGCAAACACAGAAACGGCGTTTCGTATCACAAAAGATTTTGTTCATACATTTTTCCCAGATGTCGCAGGGCAGTTCTCCTTGGTGGACGATAAAGAGTGGTCTCACCCACAAACTCAATTGATGGTTGCTTATCTTGAAAGTGTGTTGATCGAAGCAGCTGAAAGAGGAGACGATCCTTACCTCGAAAAAATTGTAAGAGAGTTGAGAAGAAGAGGGCAGGAGTATGGAGAAGACCGAGGTGCTGGCAATTCGTTGAAGTACGCAGCGTTTCATGTGATTTGTTTCCGAGATGTGCCAACGATCAATGCTTACATCGACGGTAATCAGGGAGGGCAAAATCATATTGTTTCAATTGGTGGTTCTTCAGAAAAAGAATTCGATCATGTTCGAGACGTCTTAACTGCCAAATTTTCCGTGGAAGACTTCAACCGTTTCGCAGTGGAATCTGGCAAGCCTGAAATGAGGATCCAAGCCGCTCTACCAAATCTTGGAACACGGTCGAGTTTGATCGCCGACACAGGAGTGATTCCGCCTTACTTCTTAGTGAATGAAGTGAATGACATCGCTCTTCCCGAACTAGAAGGTTTAGAACCAAATCAGGTCAGAGATTTGTTCGCACAAAGAATTCAAAGTGCTTTGACAAAAACACATCAAGGGGTTGAAAATGATCCGAGAACTGTGTCTGGTGCGAGATCGCTGGTACAAGGCATGGCTCTCCTCGCATCCACAATAGGAAGAGAAAGTTTAGTTGATTTTATCCAACACTCAATTGATGCAAAGTAGAACCAAATACATCGGAAGAGCTCAAAACTTAGACCTCTATGGAATAACCATAAAGGATACTAGGAAAAATATTTTAATTGATACGGATGGAAACGAATACATCGATCTGCTTTCCTCTGCTTCATCACTCACGTTGGGTTACGGTAGGGACGATTTAATTAAAGCCTACGTTGATCAGTGTAAAAAGGTGCCGCACACCTGCACGGTTTATACATTTGTGCCCGTCGTTGAGGAATATGCAAAACGACTTTTAAAAACATCCAAAATTCCAGGTGCAAAACTGATGTTTGGAGCTTTCGGGTCCGATGTCATCGACGCGTCGCTAAAATGCGCCCAAGCCTACACGAAAAAGAAAAACTTCATTGCTTTTGAAAAAGCGTATCACGGTGGGACATTTTTATCTTTAGCGAGCAATGGATTTAAGGCACTGAAGACGAATCTTTACCTGCCGGAATATTTCACTCATTTGCCTTACCCAAGGAAGGAAAACTCCGAAAAAACACTCCAATCTATTGAGAAAATTTTAAAGCGAGGGGACACTGCGGGATTGATCATGGAAACAGTTTTAGGGGACGGCGGCATATTGAGTCCTGATCCGAAATTTTATAAAGAAATTAAAGACCTTCTGCACAAGTATGGAGCGGTATTGATTTTTGATGAAATTCAAACGGGAGTGGGAAGGACCGGTAAATTTTGGGGCTACGAAAATTTTGGGATCAAGCCGGATCTTTTCTGTACGGCAAAAGGTCTAGGAGGAGGCTACACCGCCATCAGTGCATGCATTGGACGAGCTGAAATCATCGACAGCCTTCAAAATTGTCAAAACGCTTTCACCCTGTCGGCACACCCTGGAAGTTGTGCAGTGGGGTTAAAACTGATCGAGGCGATATATGAAGAAAAAATCCTGGACAATGTTAAAAAAATAAATAAAATTCTCCAGAAAGAATTTAAAAAACTGGAAAAAAGTAAATACTTCGAAGAAGTGAGAGGTCTCGGCTTGATGCTCGGAATCGCACTTAAAAGTAAGGACTCAATCGGACCTTACATCGGGAAAATTTGTCTTAAAAAAGGCGTGTACATAGGCTACTACGGAGCCAACAACAACGTACTGAGGATCCATCCTTCTTTGAACATCGATGAGAAGACGGCGATAGAGGGAGCTAGACGTGTGATCGAATCCATATTTGAATTCGAAAAAAATGAAAAGAAATATTTAAATTCAGGTAAGTTTTTATCTTTTTTTACAACTTAAGAAAATTCATATGTCAGAAAGTTTAACTGAGGAAACGTCCGCTGAAAGATTTGCTTCTTATATCGAAGACCTTAAAGCCGAGGGGAAGAATGTTGATCTTGTACAAACCGAAGGGGTGGCCACCAGCTTAGATGATATAGCTAGAATAATCGGTTGCGAAAAAGACCAGCTCCATAAAACGGTTTGTCTGAATTACAAAGATCAGAGAGGGGTAAGACACCTCGTGGCAGTAGTGGTTCCAGCTGCTGGCAGAGTAGACATGGAGAAAGTTGGCAAAGGGTTAGATGTCACGGCAAAAGTGAAATCCGCTCAGCCCGAGTTCATCACAGAAGAAACCGGGTTCGTGCCAGGAGGCATCCCCCCCATCGGATTTGATGCACAGCGTCTTGTAGACGAAAGAACTTTTAATCAGGAAGTTATTTTTGCAGGAGGTGGGAACAATCTAAACACCTATACGAGAATGGATCCAGCTCTTTTGAAAGAGCTTTATCCTGAAATCATTGTTGGAGACTTTCTGCAGGCCTAAAATGGCTGCCCTAAGGCAAAAAATCGAATTCCGATTTGCTTTTTGATGATGAAGTGAGGTAAGATCGCCACCTGTCTTATTAATTCTTATGGAAGGTGATCTGCTTTCTAGCAAGAGTGAAGTCCTTGGTGATTACAGAATCGCCATGCGCCCCAGAAGAGACAGGGGATATTTTGTCGAACTCCAACTTTCAGAAGGATTAGCAAGTTGTTGAAGTCAAAAATGCTTATTAAATAATCTATAAACCCACTTGATATGCCCCTAGCAGAAGCTCCTCTACTTCGATTCAAAAATAGAGTCGTGAGCAATCACGCGGATCGCATTCTTGGAGTACATCCAGAACTACAAGCGGTTGCCACCGATGTCAAAGGGAAGGTTTCAGAGGTTATAAAAGCTATCTTTGCAGATGAAGTGATCCGTAAAAACTTTCAAGGTGCTGAGATCCGTTGGACGGCGATGTGTGGAGAAGTAGCGCAAGAAGTATTGACGTTGATTGGAGAATCACCGGATCGTATAGGATTAATGTCCATTGGAGATGTGGACTTGCCGGATTTTGCTAGAGAAATGGCTAACCAAATGATGGAGTCGGCTCATGAACACCACAGAGCTTTAGCCGAAGAAGAAGGTTACGGCTACGATTTAACTTCCAAGGGTTCTGAACGAGCCAGAGTATCAATGATCGATTATTTCGATAGACACTATGATTTCTCCTCAGTCCCAGGCCTTAAAGAAAAACTCAGTTTAAATTCAACGATCGTGGGGGGTGGAATGCGTGGCCTCGACGACATTGCAACCGCCATGGTCAACATTGCCCAGAGCGAAAGTACTCCGGATAAGCCCAGAACACACAGATTCATTCATCCCGACAATAGTTTCGGAACCTGGCATGCCATAACCGATTTGAGAAGTAACAAAGGGAAGACTGCAGAAGTTCACAAGGTCCCAACCGATCAAAAAAATCTTTTACACTTGTCACCTGAACAGGTGGATGAATTTTACGCTGAGCATCCAGCCAATGAAGGATACAACGACTCTTGGTGCATCACACCAGTAGGAAATCCTTCAGGAACCTACATCGACGCTGATGCATTAGCTGAAACATGTAAGAGAATAGTACGGCACAATCCGAAGGCAAAAATCATTTTAGATTGTACATATGTGAGAACTTTAAAGCCCGAAGTTGCAAAACATTTAGTGGCAGGAATCTTGCATGATCCAGAAGTATTAGACAGGGTTGTTTTCCTGGAGAGCTTTTCTAAAACACACGGATTTTCGGGAGAAAGATTGGGCACGTATTTTTCTGCAAACGCTGAAATATATGAGGGTATCCAGAACATCAACATGATGCTTTCTGCTGGAAATGGCAGACAAAAAAGCGCACTCGTATTGGCACTCACGAATCCAACTGAAGCTCAGGATCAAAAAATCCAACAGTTGCACGAATTCTGGGCAAGAGAAAGAAAGGGACTTTATGCTTATTTGATTGAGAGTGGGGATTTCGAAGATCTTTTTGAAGAGGAACAAGATCACATTGAGCCGGGACAATTGGATGAACCTTTGGGCCTATATGTCCTTTTAAAGCTTAAGCCGGGCGTGAGCGGAAGAGAAGTGTTGGTGCAAACAGGCTGCTTAGGTGTTGAGACTAAATTAAACTCCGGGGCTTACATCCGTTTTTCTGTGGGAAAAATCAAAGAACCCACGTACGCAAAGTACATTAACCATTAACGGTTTAGCTTATGCCTGAATTTGAGAAAACCAGCTACGACTTTAAAGAGAAAGATGCTCATTGGGCGCAAAAATGGGTGGATGAAAAAACCTTCGCCACTCCAGAGGGAACGAAGAGAGAAGACAATGAATACGTTCTGGACATGTTTCCTTATCCGTCCGGAAGCGGACTGCACGTGGGTCACCCCATGGGCTATGTGGGGACAGACATTTATTCAAGGATGAGAAGAATGCAAGGAAAAAACGTGCTCCATCCAATGGGTTATGACGCTTTTGGTTTACCGGCAGAACAGCACGCCATTAAAACGGGAGAACACCCCAGTGTTGCCGTAGCGACGGCAGTGGCAAGTTTCAGAAAAGTCATGCAGGACCTTGGTCTTTCTTATGATTGGGATCGAGAAGTGAACACCACAGATCCCGACTATTACAAATGGACTCAATGGATTTTTGGAAAACTGTACGAACGTGGATTGGCTTATATTTCAGAAGAAGCTGTGAACTGGTGTCCACAGCTAGGCACGGTTTTGGCGAATGAAGAAGTCATCGATGGTCTTTCTGAACGAGGCAACTTCCCCGTAGAAAGACGCCCCATGAAACAGTGGGTATTAAAAATTACGGAATATGCAGATCGTTTGATTGAAGACCTCGACCTAGTCGATTGGCCGGAGAGCGTGAAAGAAATGCAGAAAAATTGGATCGGAAAATCTGAAGGATTAGAACTTGCTTTCGATATCGAAGGGGAAGCCTTGGAAGTTTTCACAACAAGACCAGAGACACTATTTGGCGTGACCTACGTTGTGATAGCTCCGGAACATCCTTTGGCAAAAAAAATCATCACGAATGACAAAAAGGAAGAAGTTGAAGCATACACAACAGCCGCAAGAAACATGAGTGATCGCGAGAGAACTTCGAGAAAAGACAAAACAGGCGTATTCACAGGAGCCTATGCCACCAACCCAGTAACAGGAGAAAAAGTTCAAGTTTGGATAGGAGATTATGTTCTAGCTCACTATGGAAAAGGTGCAGTCATGGGTGTACCGGACGCCGATGAACGTGATGCAAATTTTGCACAAACCTATGCGTTGGAATCAAAAGCAATATTCCCGGGAGGCTTGAAAGAGGATGCCAACAAAGGTGTGTTGATCAACTCAGGTTTCTTAGATGGGATGACCGCAGAAGAGGCACGTGCAAGAATCATGGAAGACGCTGAAGAGAAAAATTATGGAAAGAAAGTTACAAATTATAAGTTGAGAGATTGGATTTTCAGTCGACAGCGTTACTGGGGAGAGCCTTTCCCAATCATTCATCGTCCGGACGGAGAAATATCTTTAGTAGATACAAGTGATGCCCCGGTTTTATTGCCGGAAATGGAAGACTACAAGCCGACAGGTCGTCCGGAACCCATGCTCGAAAAGGCAACAGACTGGGTGAACACCCCTGAAGGGAAGAGAGAAACAAACACCATGCCTCAATGGGCTGGAAGTTGCTGGTATTATTTGCGATACATTGATCCACATAACAAAGGGGCATTTGCCGATCCAGATAAATTAAAAGAATGGCTGCCGGTGGATAAATACATCGGTGGAACCGAGCACGCAGTGCTTCATTTATTGTACGCACGTTTCTGGCATAAGGTTTTATTTGACGCAGGTTTGGTGCCGACTCCAGAACCTTTTAACCAGCTCATCAACCAGGGCATGATTTTGGGTGAGGATGGAGATAAGATGTCAAAATCCAAAGGCAATACGGTAGCGGTTGCTGACGTGTTAGCTGAACATGGGGCGGATGTTTTCCGCGCCTACGAAATGTTCTTAGGCTCTTTCGACAAGACAAAGGCATGGAATACGGAAGGAATCAACGGTGTGAAACGTTGGTTGGAAAGAGTATGGAGCCTCTACGACAAAGTAGACGATGCAGAGCAGATGGAGGAGAAAGAAATGGCAGAGATCCAACCTTTCATAAAAGGGGTCACGGACGACATTGCAGCATTTAAATTCAACACGGCTATTGCGAAGTTGATGGTGCTCACGAACAAAATGATGAAAATGGATAAAATCCCAAGACCTCTTGCAGAAATTTTATGCAAATTGATTGCTCCATTTGCTCCGATGATGACAGAGGAAATATGGTGCAACCGTTTGGGCAACGAATTCAGTGTCCACAAATCAGAGTGGCCTGAGTACGATGAAACCATGTCGGCACTGACCGTTGTGGGAGTGGCCGTCCAAATCAATGGAAAATTAAGAGATACTTTGCAATTGGACGCAATGCAGTCCAGAGACGAAGAGGTGGTGACACAGCAGGCAAAGTTAGCGGAAGGCGTCAGAAAACATCTCGAAGGTAAAGAGGTTACTAGAACCATATTTGTACCAGGGAAAGTTGTGAATTTTGTGACCGCAGATGCCGAGAAGAAGAAAGGAAATGCTGTGACAGTCTCTGAGTGAGTTGCCTTCAGGTTCAGCAGGGCTGTATAATAGGGGCAATGAAAACCTTACTTTTAGCCGCTGGCCGCAGTCGACGAGTTAAACCCATCGAGGACAAGAACTTTCTGAAATTCTTTGGTTACACCTTGATTGAGCATCAACTCATGCGACTTCAATGCGCAGGTTTCACCGACATTTTGTTGGTGGGCGGGGAGCACAATCTTGAGCGTTTGAAGGAAATCGCGGCAAAACAAGTGGCGCAAAATCCCGACTCGAAAATTCAAGTGCTTGAACAGAAAAATCTTGAAGATGGAATGGCGGGCGCAATTCTGACCGTGGAAGAAGCCGTCGGTGACGACGATCTTTTCATCGTGAGCAGCAACGACATGGTGGAAGTCACCGCCTTCGAAGCCATGAAAAAAGCCAGCGAAGGCGAGGCCAGTTCGTATTTGCTCGCCTATAAAGTGGAAGAATATTTCCCTGGTGGTTATTTGCAAACGGAAGAAGATCGCATTCTCAGCATCATCGAAAAACCAGAACCTGGTGAGGAACCTTCCAACTTGGTGAATGTGGTTTTGCATCTTCACAAAAATCCAAAAGCTTTGTTCGAACTGCTCAAAAAAACTCACTCCGATCGCGATGATCGTTACGAAGCAGCGATGGATCAACTCATGAAGGAACGAATTTTCGAAGCCGTTGAATACACAGATCATTGGCAGCCCATCAAGCATCCTTGGCATATTTTAGACCTGATGGAGCACGCTTTGAATCGAAGAAAACGAAGCATTCATCCTTCTGCAGAAATCGCCGAAACAGCCGTCATCAAAGGCGAAGTGGTGATCGAAGAAGGAGTGAAAGTTTTTGATCACGCGACAATTGTCGGACCCGCTTACATCGGAAAAAACACCGTCATTGCCAACAATGCTTTGGTGCGTCAGTCCATGATCGGCGACAATTGTGTGATCGGATATTCCACGGAAGTCGCACGCTCTTTCATTGGCGACGAATGCTGGTTCCACACCAATTATGTGGGAGACACCGTGATGGGAAACAATGTGAGTTTTGGTGCCGGAGCCATTTGTGCCAACTTGCGTTTGGACGAAAAAGAAATCATTTCTGCTGGGCACACCACTGGCCGCAACAAGCTCGGACCCATCCTCGGCGACAACATACGAGTGGGCGTGCAAACCAGCCTAATGCCCGGAGTTCGCGTGGGCAGCAACACCATGATCACATCAGGACTCGTGATCGCGGAGGACATCGAGGCTGGAAAATTTGTGAGTGGTGGAAAGATTGAACTCACCATCAAAGACAACAAAGCAGTGCTAGACGAGAAAGCTCGCGATGAGATGAAAGGAAAGCTTTAGGAGCTGCCTCTAATTACATCCCTTGGTGGAAGACCACATCGCCGTTGATTTGGCATTGGCAGCCGAGGCGAGTGTTCATGTCGCCGGCGTCCACACCGCGTGCTTCGAGCGTGAATTCTTCTTGATCTGTTTTTGGACTGATGTTTTCAGCTCCACTTTTGATTTGGATGAGACAGGTGGAACAAATTCCACTTTCGCAACCGAAGGGAACGTCCAAGTTTTGATCTTGAGCCACTTGTTTGAAAGAACTTCCTGCTGGGCATACTGCAGTTGCACCAGTTGAATCGTTTTTGAGGGTAGGCATGTTTTAAAAATTTTAAAGGTAATGTTCCATGGCTTTGCTGATGTCCACTCCGCCTTCTGGCAAAGCGAGCGTTTGTTCCAGCAAAGTTTCAGTGGCAAGTTGAGGCAGTTCGTCGTTGTAGCTGGGGCGCTCTTCTTTGTAATACACACCCACGGCAATGCGTTCACCCCATTCCTCCGCTTTGGCGAGAGCCATGGCGCGATTCGTGGGATCGTAACTTGGATCCGCCTCAAGTTTGTAGACACGTTCTTGGTACCATTGATAGGTGTTCACTTTGTTGAACGTCACGCACGGTTGAAGGGCATCGATGTGCGAAAAGCCTTTGTGCTCAATGCCTTGTTTGATGATTTCTTTGAGGTGCATCACGTCTCCGGCAAAGCCTCGCGCCGCAAAAGTGGCTCCGGACATGATCGAAAGTCCAAGAGGGCGAACCGCGATTTCAATCACTCCTTCGGGAGTGGATTTTGTCTTGAAGCCCTTGTCGCTGGTTGGCGAAGTTTGTCCTTTGGTGAGCCCGTAAACTTGGTTGTTTTGAACGATGTAAGTGATGTCGAAATTGCGGCGCGCCGTGTGAATGAAGTGCGCCATCCCAATTCCATAACCGTCTCCGTCTCCACCCATCACAATGATTTTCATTTTGTGGTTCGCCATTTTCATTGCGGTCGCAACGGGAAGGGCGCGACCATGCAAGGAATGGAATCCATACACTTTAACAAGATGAGGCGCCTGTGAACCACATCCAATTCCAGACACGAGCATCACATTTTCAGGGTCGAGTTTCAGTTCGAAAATCGCTTGTTTGAGCGCAATCAAAATTCCAAAATCGCCACAACCGGGGCACCAGTTGCATTTGGATCCTGTGTCCAGTTCCTGCTGAGAATTTAGAATTTTAAAAGGTTTTTCGCTCATAGGTGTTTAGAAATTTGGTCGAGAATTTCAGCGGAGTGCATGGGTCTTCCGTCGTAGCGCAAATAGATGTTTTGCAAATGAATGCTCGTGTTTTCGCGGATGACACTTCCCATTTGTGCGGTGGCATTGTTCTCCACGAGCAAGGTTTTTTTCGCAGCGTTCAAAATGCGTGCAACAGGTTCAAAAGGGAAGGGCAACGCCATCTTGATTTGCAAAAAGTTCACGCGCTGAGCACGGCCTTCTTTTTCTGCCGCGGCATTAAAAACCTTCATCGCTTCCATGATCGGTCCCTTCATGGAACCCCATCCCACCAAAGTCAAATCAGCACTTTCAGGACCATAAAGTTCAGCTCCATCTTTTTCGATCATTGCGTCACGTTTGAGAGCCTCGAGTTTTCGTGCGCGCTTGTCCACCATGAGGATACGATTTTCTGAATTTTCATCCAAATTTCCATCCTCGCGATGTTCATCCGTGGATGCGGTGTAGATGGTGTTTGGAAGTCCAGGAACCGCACGTTTCGAAACGCCATTTTCAGTATTTTCAAATCGTTTGTAAGCACCCGGTGCAAGTTTCAAAGCCTCATCCATCGTCATGAAAGCTCCGCGTTTGATTTTGTAATCTTCATGCTTGAAAGGATCCGCTGTGTGAATGGATTCACCCATGTATTTGTCCGTCACCACCAGCACCACCATCTGATATTCATCCGCCCAGTTGTAGGCCTTGAGCATCATTTCAAAGCTTTCGGTGATGTCCCCAGGAAGCAAAACCATGCGTGGGAATTCCCCTTGTGAGGAATGCATCACAAATCGCAAATCGCCTTGATCGGTCCAAGTGGGAAGACCCGTGGAAGGTCCAGGGCGCATTCCTTCAATCGCCACCAAGGGCGTTTCGGTGATCGCTGCCATGCCGATGGCTTCCGTCATCAAAGCGAATCCTCCACCCGACGTTGCCGTCAAAGTGCGAACGCCCATGTGAGCAGCGCCAATCGCCATGTTCATGGCTGCAATTTCATCCTCTGTTTGCTTCATCACAATGTTGTATTTGGTTCCCCAAGCGGCCATGGCCATCATCACAGAAGTGACCGGAGTCATGGGGTAAGCCGCCATGAATTTCACTCCTGCTTTGAGGGCTCCCATGGCGAGGGCTTCGTTTCCAGACATCAAAATACGTTTAGGAGCGCCTTCCACTGGATGCATTTTCTTTTCAAAAGGCAGTTTCACACCGCTTGGTGTGGGGAAACCGTCTGCAAATTGGGTGTGCACATAATCGAATCCAGCGCGAGCCACTTTCACATTGAAGTCCACCACTTCTTGGCCTTTGCGACCGAAAGTGCGGGTCATGATTTCTTCGATGTGCGAAAATTCAAATCCAAACACGGCCAAACTGGCCCCGAGCGCCACAGTGTTGCGCATCACGCGGTCCGCACCCAACTCTTTGGTGAGACGGGCGAGGGGCACCGAAACCAAACGCAAAGTGGGCATCACTGCACTGGTGTCCCAAGGCATGACTTCACCATCATAAATCACGGCTCCGTGCTCCATCATTTCTGCAAGGTGCAAATCCACCGTTTCTTTGTTGAGCGCGAGCAAAATATCGATCTTGTTTCCATGCGAAGTAACAGGTTCGTAACCCACACGCACGGAAGCAATGTTGTGTCCTCCACGAATGAGGGAAGGATATTCCCCATAGCCATGCACAAAAAGCCCTGCACGGGTGCAGATGCGAGCAAAACTCGCTCCCATGGTGGAAATGCCATAACCAGCTTCTCCCCCAACCACCCACGTCAATGGCTCATAAACACTGTTCATGGCCCAACTTTACCCGATTCCTTTCGATGGGAAAAGGAGAGAATTACGGCTAGATCAATTGATTTCCCGTGCCAATCTGAATGAGGTGGATCACATTGACTGGACAAGCCTCCGCACAGTTCATGTTGGTCTCAAAATCGGACTCAGCAATTTCGAGTTCTTCCCAGCCATCTTCCGTTTTGGTGCTGCCCACAATGTCGCTGCGTCCATCCATGGGACTCATTTCCCAAAATTGCGGAGCAAGAGAAGCGCAGGCGTTGCAGCCAATGCAGTTGGGTCTATCGTGACGGATTTTGTACATGGATTTATCAGTTACAATCGATTTTGAGCGCCTCGGTTCCATCGAGCATAGGCTGGTTTGAATACCAAGCTTTGTCTTCTGAAAAATTCAAATGAGTGCCATCCGCATAAACAAAAACACCATCTTGCATTTCTCCGACAACGACGAGATCTTCCTCTCCAGGCGATTGAAGGGTGACCTGAGGGGTTCCTGTTTCACCTTTCTCTTCGAAAACCAAAGTGGTTGCCCCATCTTCAATAAAATAACATTGTTTTGCACTTGCAAGGCTTGAACAAGAAGCTAAAAACAGAGAAAGTACGATGATCAGAGAAAAATTATTCATTGGTTTCATAGGTTTAAAAGTGTGTTTACGCGTTCAGATTAATGCTGCGTTCTGCTTGAATCAAGCGAATGGCTTCCGGATAAGCCTGTTTTTCCACCTCCAAAACCTTGCTTCTTAGGGTTTCAGGGGTGTCTTCGCTATCGACGGGAACTTTCATCTGCAAAACCATGGGTCCGCTGTCCACGCCAAAGTCCACAAAATGGATCGTCATTCCCGATTCACTTTCACCCGCGGCAATCACGGCTTCGTGCACTTTCATTCCGTACCAGCCATTGCCTCCGTATTTGGGCAAAAGCGAAGGGTGCACGTTGATGATGTGTCGAGGGCTGTAAGCACGAATGAAGACCGAAGAAAGGATGCGCATGTAGCCCACCAAACACACCAAATCCACAGGACCGAGTGCGTTCACCAATTCTTGATCGTACTCTTCGCGAAGCTTCATTTCGCCGTCTTCGCCACGAGGATTCACCCACACAGCCTTGAGTCCACGAGCTCTTGCCTTTTCAAGCACGGGAGCATCTTGTTTATCGCTCAAAACCGCCACGATTTCGATGTCGTTGAGTCGGCCCTCATCCATCTCTTTATAGATGGCGTCGAGGTCCGTGCCGTTTCCAGAAGCGAGGATTCCAAGTTTAAAGCTCATAGATGTCTTTGCGATGTTTAATCCTTAATATCATGAGGATCTGAATTTCTCCAGAGGAATCGATGCGAAAAATCGCTCGATAGGTGCCAATTCTAAATCTGAACCGGTCGTGGAAGCCTGTGAGCGCCTTGCAAAAAGGTTTCAGGTTTGGCTGTGAAGAAAAGAAACGGATTTTATCTGTTATCCGCTTTGCAATGGGTCGATCTAAGCAGGATAAATCTTTAAGTGCGAGTTCGGTATAAACGAGTTGATACATTTTAGTTCAATCCTAAGTGTTTTAAGACTTCTTCGTGGCTGTAAACTTTTCCGTCTCGGATGTTTTGTTCAGCTTCCTCAAGCTCTGCAGAAAGTTTTTCCATCGCAAATTGCTTCTCATCGATAGGTCTCACGTCCAAAACAGGGACATTCTTTTTTAGGATGACGTAACGCACCCCTTTTTTGGTGTTCTTGGTGTAGCTAGCCATATTTTGTCGGAACTCCTTCATGCCGATGAATTTAGTGAGCATAATTGATTTTTAAGTGTACCTTAAGTGTACACTATAAAAACAAATTTACAATTCATCAAAAGCTTAACATGAAAAGTCCTGACAAATCTCTGAAATCTTTTTATTTCGAGCAAGCATTGTCCCCAATGTGCAAGAGTCCCATGCGTTTAGCGACTTCTTGACCGGTTGGAGTCGTTGCTAGACCACCGAGCGCGGTTTCACGAATTTTGGGAGACATGAGGTCGCCCACTTCGCGCATGGCACGCACGACTTCATCAAAAGGCACGAAACTTTCCACGCCAAGATAAGCCATGTCCGAAGCGGACATCGCAAACACGGCGCCGATTCCATTGCGTTTGATGCAAGGCACTTCCACGAGTCCTCCAATAGGATCACAAGCGAGTCCAATCATATTTTTAAGAGCCAAAGACGCGGCGTGCAAGGAACATTCCGGAGTTTTTCCTCGGACTTCCGTCAGCGCGGCCGCCGCCATGGCGGTGGCGCTACCGACCTCGGCTTGGCAGCCGCCGGCCGCGCCCGAAAGCGTTGCCGAATTCGCAATGATGATCCCAATCGCACTCGCCGTGAGCATCATTTGAACCATTTGTTCTTGAGTCAGTCCCAACTTGAATTTCGCGCCATAAATAACACCCGGCAAAACGCCGGCCGCTCCCGCAGTCGGGAAGGCCAAAATCACGCCCATTCTCGCATTGTTTTCTCCTGTTGCAACCGCACCGAGCATCGCGCGGATCGCGGCCTCATTCAGCAGCAAACCGGCGTCCAATTCTTTAAAGTCGCGCACCGCAGCGGCCAGCAAAGGAGCGCTTTTCCCAGCCATTCCGCTGGGAGACATTTCTGGCTTTTCAATCGCGGCATCGATTCCATCGAAAATCACTTTCAAACGTTGTTCGAGCATGGCAAAAATTTCATCCTTTCCACGAGGGGACATCTGCATTTCATAATTGAGCATCACTTCCCAGATGGGCATGTGGTGTTCATGGCAGCGTTCGAGCAATTCTTTTGAGTTGTGGAACAGAAAGGAAGCAGCCATAGGAATGGGAAAAAGTTAGGAGGCTATTTTGTTGAGTGAGCGCACGAAAAGGATTCCCTCTTCGTTTTCAAGATCCAAAAGTTCTTCAAGGGTGAGGGCTTTTTCAATGCTGAGCACACTGAGAACCTTGTTTTCAAAAGCCAAGTACGAACTTTGCATGTTCACGATTCGAATGTTTTTCTTCCCTAAAAATCCGGTGATCTTCGCAAGCATTCCAGGTTGATTTTCATTTTGGATTACCAAAGTGAAGTATTGTTCGGCACTGTTCCCCGTGAGGTGCACGTCAAAGCCATTGATTTGGTTGATCACCACAGCTCCTCCCCCCACGGAAGACCCGATCACATCCATCTTTCTATCCTCATTTTCTAGCGTGATTTTCACGGTGTTGGGATGGTATTGCGGCCCCATATTTCCAGGTTCGAAACAAAAGTGCAGCCCTTTCTCAGTTGCGATTTCGAAAGAATCTTTGATGCGCGCATCGTTGGGAGGGAATTTCATCACTCCACCCAGCAGCGCGCGATCCGTTGCGTGCCCTTTATAGACTTCTCCAAAAGAACCATGGAGCAAGAAATGAACCTTGGTGGGAGTCGCGTCAAAAATCGCCCTTGCGAACTGACCTAGCTTAGCGGCCCCTGCTGTATGAGAGCTAGAAGGTCCAACCATGATCGGTCCCGCAATGTCGAACAGAGTGTATTGACTCATATCTTGCTTGAATTATGCGTTCAAACGGATTTTAATGCAAGCGAATCGCCAAAAGGCTTCAGGTTAGGTGATGGTACGGCAACATACAAATTAAAAGGTGTCCATCCTAGAAAGTTGCACAAATATCAAGGTCTACGTATATTGATATGAATCGTTGAGGCCAACACCACAACATTCACCCGCCCATTCAAAACTCGAAACCAAAAGAAAAACAAAAAGTTCCATTACCTATTAAGGCGTTTGCTTTACGCTGGTGATCTCGATTAGATCGCCCATGAGACTCAGACTCTCATCCTCCACCTTGTGGATCACGCTTCGTTCCCTGCTTCGGCACAGCGACTTCGACTCCACGCTCAAGGTAGCCCCGGTCCGGCCCTAAAGTCGACCAAAGTACAGCAAATGAAAAACAAAAACAGAAAGAGTTCATCGCCTTTCAAACTAACCGGTCTACTACTCATAAAGAGCCCAGCGTTATAATCTTACGTCTGAGAGCTCGAGTGGGAGGCCGGTTTTTTATTGCACAGTTTTGTTGCCGGGATTTTAGTTGGATGATTTTTACCAGGAATCCTGGGAATTGACAATTACCGTAAATTCCCGGTAATATAGGCATATGAAAATCGACATTCCAAACAGCGCATGGTTGGGAAATATAGATCCTTTCTTGGAAAGCTTTGATGCTTCTGAGCCTGACCGTTTAACAATAACGGCAAACGAAAAATGGATTTCTGTACATCCTATGGTGCTGTCCATGATTGCTGCATTGGGGTTAAAGGTAAATAATCCCAATCAAATTAAATGTGAGAAACTGGAGGCGACTTCTAGGCATTATCTAGAAAGAATGAAGCTTTTTGAGTTTCTTGGTATTTCATCTGGTATAAAGGTGAAAGAACATGAGCCTGCAGGTCGATTTGTGCCACTGACTCAGATCAAAGATTCAGAAACGCTTTCAAAGTTTATCACGGAGGTAACACCTCTCTTGCATTTAGAGCCCAAGCATGCTGAACCTATTCGTTACATCATGAGCGAACTCATAAGGAACGTCTTAGAGCATTCTCTGTCAAAAGAGGGGGCGATTGTGTGTGCGCAGTACTACAAAAAAAGCAACACAATTCGAATAGGGATCGCAGACACTGGAATAGGGGTGTGGCAATCCATCAATCAGTCTTATAAACCAAAGAGCGACATGGAGGCGATCAACCTCGCACTATATCCAGGAATCACAGGGACAACGAGCAAAATAGGTGGAACAGAAAGAAATGCGGGTGCAGGGCTTTTCTTCATTAAGTCCATTGCCGCAGTAAATAGCGATTTTTTCGTGATTTATAGTGGAAATGCCATGTACAAGCTTCTAAAAAGAAAAGGCAAAAGAATCACTTTGCATGCTGATCCTTTAAAAGACAGACATTCAAAGAAAGAGAACTTGCCCAGATGGGAAGGGACGGTTGTAGGAATTGATCTGTCACTAAATACTACACAAGAGTTTTCTCTACTACTAAAGTTATTAAGTCAAACATTGACTGATGCGATTAAGGAAAGGAAGGCAACACGTTATAGAAAACCTACATTCATATGAAACACATTAAATTATTTGATCACGTCGGGTCATTCGCTGAGAATAAAGACAAAGCCAGAGAGCTTCGGTTGGGCGAACTAATCCCAGCTTTAGAAGAAGGTGAAGGGCTCATTTTAGATTTTGAGAATGTAGAGGGAGCTACGCAGTCTTTCGTTCACGCATTGATAAGCGACTTATTTAGAAAATACGGGGGTGAGGTGTTAGATAAAATCCAATTCAAATCGTGCAACGATACGGTGCGCGAGATCATTTCTATAGTTGTTGATTACATGCAGGAAAGCATCTGACAGGTCTGTCCTCGTTATATCACAATAATACGTGACACTCGTCCACCCTAGAAACTTGCTCAAAAAATAAAGGCTTGGTAAATTGATATGAATCGTCGCCGCCAAAAGGCACAATTCACCCGCCCTTTCAAAAGAAGAAACAAAAACAAAAGTTCCGTTACCTATTAAGGCGTTTGCTTTACGCTGGTGGTCCCGACGCGATCACCCATGAGAGACAGCCTCTCCCACTCCACTTTGTGGATCACGCTCCGTTCCCTGCTTCGGCACAGCGGCTTCGATTCCACGCCAAAAGTAGCCCCGGTCCGGCCCTAAAGTCGACCAAAGTACAGCAAATGAAAAACAAAAACAGAAAGAATTAGTCACCTTTCTCGAAATTGACCCTGCACTCATCATTGATCCTCGCACTTCATAA